>CAZXJP010000016.1:4426-8426 GCA_964641025.1 uncultured Candidatus Saccharibacteria bacterium | reverse complement strand
AACCTACAACCATTCCTGCCTGATAGCTTGGATATGATGCGCCGCGCCGGATTCGCCACGCTAAAAACCGTCTATGTCGTGGCGCCTTCTGACGAGTGGCGATCGCGCTTCAACGAGCCAGTAGACGACCCAGATACCCGCAATCGATTGCTAGAGGCCCTCGATTCGCTAGAATTTGGCATGAACCAGCCAGATCTGATAAAGTACGTCAACCAACCGGGCGAACAAGCCCTGAAAAAAGCGTCATCAACACTGCTCAACATAGTGCTGGCCGAGGATAACGAGGCTCGTATACGCGTGCTAGAGACACGAATATCAAATGACTACTATTTGCATGGACAGGGTATGGAAAACGCGGCTCTAGAAATGTTAGGTAAAAATTAAAAAAACATTTGACATATTTTATATATTGTGCTATAATGAAAAGATGGAGGTGGTAGAGGCGACAAAATCGACTCCCACAACTGTACATTTATAGTGAAAACGAGAATACTTTTCAGTACGGTTTATCAGATATATTGATGTATATCTGGCAAACTGTACTGAAATTGCCCAAAAAGGCAAGAACAGTCACAGTAGGTAATGATTGTCCATAATCGGTCAACTTACCACAGTCTCAGTCTCCTGCCTTCCGTCTCATGCTTCATGCTTTCTGCTTTCCGCCTTCTGCTTGGCGGGTTAGAATATTGTTATCCAAAGAGTGTTAACAATTCTATCTCCGCCTGCTAGACCCCATCACTCGCTGGTGGGTTGGAATGGTAGCACTGCGCGACCGGCTAGTTGCGATCCTCCGCCGAAAGGGGGGTCGTGACAAAGGTTGGCGCAGGCCCACCTACAGATGTGCGCATGCGGTTGATCGCCGCCTGTACCACACTGTGAACCCGCGGAGTGCACCCGCTGTGGATGAGAGATCCTGCATACTGGGCCCAGTATTCTCACTCACACCACCACCATGTCCTCGCGCTACATGCGCCATAAGGGGGCTGGTGAGGGGGGTCGTTCGCGCTATGCGCGGGCGGCCCCCATTTTTTTTGTCATGTATAATCAACAGATATGGAACACCTGCAGTATTGGAAAAGGCAAGAGCCAAAAAAACCGCTTTTTCCGGATATAGAATGGAACAAACCCGAGCAAAAACGCCACGCGGGTAAATTAGGTATTGTCGGTGGTAACAAGTTAGGCTTTGTCGGCGTAGGCGACGCGTACGGGACCGCCATGGACGCCGGAGTAGGCCAGATACGCGTGCTGTTACCAGACGTGCTCAAAAAAGCCGTTCCAGCGGTAATTACAGACGTCACGTATACTCCCACTAATCCATCCGGGGGCATGTCGCGCGAGGGCATCAACGAATTGCGTGCCATGGGTGACTGGGCTGACGGCGTACTGTTGATAGGTGATAGTGGTAAAAATAGCGAAACAGCCGTACTAGTAGAAGATTTTATTCGCGATTATTCCGGCCCGCTGACGGTAACCAGGGACGCGCTAGATCTAGTGTTAGACACACCAGATGTAGTGGTCGAGCGTGATGGCACGCTACTGGTAGCGTCCTTTGCTCAGCTACAAAAAATATTCAGCAGGGTATACTATCCAAAAATTCTGACATTTAGTATGCAGTTGCAGCAGCTCGTCGAGGCATTGCACAAATTCACGATTACGTATCCCGTGACGGTGGCTACGTTCCATCAGAACCAAATCATAATTGCCAGCGCAGGCCAAGTCACGACGACGCCGTGGGAATATCCGATGGCCATATGGAAAGGCACCGTCGCCACAAACATGGCGTGTTATTGGCTATGGAATCCGGGTCAACCCCTAGAATCCGCTACCGCCAGCCTCACGGCGTAGGTTTACTATTTTAGTTTTTATGTTATAATTATACTCGATCAGAAAGTAGAGCTTTCTGTTAGTCCATCTACCTATCGATTGGAGAATCGTGAACAGAACCGAATTTGTTACGGCGCTACGTAGCCACGCCAACGGCACGCTGCCATACGTCGATCCCGCTGAGCAACGTATCGCAAACGTACTGGCCGATCACGTCGCTGGCATGACCATTCCCCACGGCGACGATCCGCACTGGCGAATTCAAGATCACGCGCTGGGCGTCATCGGACACTCCGTGAACGTCCTCAATAGGGCTAATCCGCCAGAGGACTTGGCGCACTACGTACGCGAGATCATTCGCGAAACAACAGGATCAGACGCCATTGCCGAACAGGTCGACAAATTCCTGCGACCGGAGTGGCATCTGATCAACGCGCGGTTCCTGCAGTTCGCCGAACATGTCTATGACCGTGGCGGTTTGTACCAAAAAATCAACCAGACGGCCAGGTGGCAAACAAGTGGCAAGTTTGGACGAACCACACTAGAATGCGCGGCATTCGGAGGACGAATCATGCTGACATTCCGACGTCGTGTCCGCGAGGACAGTTTGGATATGGTCACGTTCGTCTGCGACTCCAACGACCCACACGGTATAACCGGTGGCATGCACCATCGGCAAGCCGACTTGGCGACGATTCTGGAAATGATCGATGACGTCCGAATCAACTGGACCAGAGAGTCGGAAAACTTCGGCGAATCCAAATCGGTTCACTTCGTCTGATGGACTAAAGGCAACTGGGTGCCAAAACACAGTGCAGACAGCCCAGAAACTGTCTGCACAATAACCCTAGAATTTATTATCTATAAAAAGCGAAAAGCCCAGCCCCTTGGGTAGGGAACCGGGCTATCGCACCGCGTTTTAGAGCCGATTATTCAGTCGGTTTTCCAGCTTTTTCGCGACCTCGCAGGCCCGATGACGCAATTCATCATCGAACTGTGACTGGCCTTTTTCGAAAGGCTCCGAAAGACTAGGCGCGTGCATACGACTACGCAATAACAAGTTGTGCGTAATCAAAACACTGTTGTCGCTAATCTCTCGACCCGTCGGAAACCAGTCTAAATCCTTGCCGTCCGTTGGGACAACCAGTAGGTCGTGATTGCGCGGCACAACCCTATGATAATCCTCGATATTACTCGAAGAATCCCTGAATCCCAGCATCCAGTAGTCATGACCACGCGACACTCTGTGCGAATGCCAAAACTGGTATCCATCCAGTCGCCCCTGTCCAGCCAAATTCAACATCTTGCTATACAGGACTCTGGGATGTACGCCGTCGTCGGGTATCTCGACCACATGTTCGACAATCGGATAGGACATTTGTGTGCCTCTCTGTTTTTGCGGTGCGCCATCAGAGGCCACCGACTCTTTTGGTTGTATATATTTTGACATAAAATAGTAAAAAAGTAAAGGACCCCACGCATCAACGTGGGGCCCATATGACAAAACTGACTAATTCGATTAATCTTCGGTTCGGGTTACTGCGACCCGCACCGCGGCGCGTACCTGACGATGCCGGCCCTCGAGCGCGTCGCCACCCTTGCCGTATAACGTCGTACGGCAAAGTATCAGATGCCATCCGGGTATCCAGCAATAGCGAACCCACTTGGCACACACCAGCGTGGCGGCCAGGCTAGCTCGATTATGATCCTCGGACCGTTTCAACAGCTTGTATTCGTTTACCCGAAAGTGCGCCGATAGCCAGATGAGGCCCGCAATCGCTCCGGCCGTCACGCATACTGCGAGGATGACGGCAGGTATGACTGCCACGCCCCACCAAAAGTCTGATGACACGAAAAGATTCCTCTCGTTTGTCTGTCATGTAAAAGTGTTCCTTGCGGAATGTATGTACTCTATCAATCAAATGATTGAATATGCAAGCATAGGCAATAAGTGCTAATAAAAAATGAACTTTCCGGTACCGCGGGCCGGACTTGACTCACGTTCCGCGAGCCCGCGAGTCAGGCAAATGAACATAGTCCATTTGTGACATCGCCTTGCGACCCGTCACTGGCGGGTCTCACAGCACGAACAGTGCTCACCAGATTTTGAAAACAATCTGCTTGGTACCGCGGGCCGGACTTGAACCGGCACGGACAAAAAGTCCACAAGATTTTG
>CAZXJP010000016.1:0-4326 GCA_964641025.1 uncultured Candidatus Saccharibacteria bacterium | reverse complement strand
TTGGTACCGCGGGCCGGACTTGAACCGGCACGGACAAAAAGTCCACAAGATTTTGAGTCTGGCGTGTCTACCAATTCCACCACCGCGGCATCAATCATTTGTTTTTTAAATTTGCCTGCAAATTTACTACCAATTCCACTCCGCCAGTTGGCGGACGGAACAAAACAGATTATTTTAACCGTATATATTGTATAATAAATCTCATAGGGAATCTAGTTAGTGCAACCAAAAAAAGACACAGACGAAAACCAGTCAGATAATCGCGATGAAAACCGCGAAAAAGCCACGGATTTAGTACGTGGTCAGTTGGATGCGCTATACGATAGTCAATCACCGGTGGGCGAGACCGATATCAAGGCGAAAAAAGAAGAAAAACCCGCGCCTGTCACCCAAACCCCAACGGATGAACATACCGCTCGTTACCATGCCGAATGGCAAGATTATTACAAGAAATATTACGAACAATACTACGTAGGACATCTGCACCGAGCCATCGAGGACGCCGAAAAAACCAATCGATCACCCGAAGAAGTCCGCCAGGAAGAGCTCGCCAACCTGCGCGAAAAAATCGCCGTAAAGGCAAAAACGAGCGCCAAAAAAGCGCGCAAAAGCCGTCATTTCATCCCAATCGCCAGCGCCATAATCGTCGCTGGAATCGTGGCGTTTCTCCAGTACAACCAAGTCCTGATATCGAATGTCATGGCCTATGTCAGCCCTGGCGCGATTGACCCAAACAATATCATCGTTGATCCCACCGCCAATATACGAGTCAGTGCCGAACCTCGGCTCATCATACCCAAAATCAATGTCGATGTTCCCGTAGTATACGGCGTTGGCTATGACCAGCGCTCACAACTAGAGGCTATGAAAAAAGGCGTGGCGCATTTTTCTATACCAGGCGCCAATAGCGTGCCGGGCGAGGTGGGCAATACCGTCATATCTGGCCACTCCAGTAACGACCTGTTCGATCCAGGCGACTATAAATTCATCTTTGCCCAACTAGAAAAAATGCAAAAAGGCGACAGTATATACGTCAACTACGAATCCACGCGCTATACCTATACGATTACCAAAAAAGAAGTCGTCTTACCCAGCCAAGTCGACAAACTCATCTATGACACCGACAAGCCTATCCTGACATTGATCACCTGCACGCCACTTGGCACGGCCGAAAAACGCCTGCTAGTTACCGCCGAACAAGTAGCGCCCGACCCATCAAAAGCCAAAGCGCCAGCCGTTGACGCTACCGACGACGGTGACGCAGTGTTCGCTGGCGATGGACCAACATTGCTAGAACGACTATTCGGCGCGCAGTAGGCTAGGTAGCCCGCAAAAGCTTCACGTAATAGGAATCAGCGTAAACCTGCTGATAATACTCCAAAACATCCGTATGCGGAGCTATAACAGGCACGCCCTTGAATGACGTGACTTGCAATCCATTAGGGTTATCTTCGCCCAGACCCACGATACTGTGCAAAGGACCATACTCCAACGAATAGATAACGCCTATCGCGCCCATGCCCAACTTTACGGTAGGGGAATTGTTCCTATGGTCACAGCTGACTGGATGAAAAGATTTGTCGTGGGTGTTTTCGGCGCCTTTGGCATGATCTGGATGTAAAAATCGGCTAAACCTGTGGCAGTTCATATCCTGACCTTCACGCATCACGTTTAACGCCCGCGCTAGGCCACGAGCCATATGTGTTGGTATGTCCAACATCTCGCTATCAGTTCCATTGTTTGCTATACCTGCGTACTCCCTGGCGTCGCCATAGTCACAGTGAACGCCAGCTATCTGCCGATACAACACGCTGACTCGGTCGACCTCATTTATTGACATAGTCGACATTTCTTTTGGGTGCGTATACAGAGTCACCCGGCTATAGTCCAAAGACTCACTCATATATTCATATTATAGTATATTTTGTATAATATAGCAAATTATAGAATCATCTGCACGCGTCGTAGTTCGTAACCTGCATCGGTCTGCAAAAATCCATAGATATATTTTCCGCCACCGCTCAGCGCGGCCGAGAATCCTTCGGTTACGTTCATGAGGTCTTGTTGGTTTGCACCGTCAAAGTCATACATGCGCAGAGTTCCTCCACGATCGGACCAAAAGATATAATCATCTAGCCAGTTAGCGGTACCGGTCGTATCTGATTCGTAAGCCCATGCGGTTTCATCGTATTTATCCAGCTCTATGTCATACACCGCGAATTTGTCAGGGTATTCCAGCAACACGAAACGCCCATTGCGACTAAACGACAGATCGGTTACGTCATTGCCAACATCCTGTAGGATCAACCTGCTAAATTCCGCGGAAGTAGAACCGTCGGGAAATACACCAGTATCGACAGTGAGCGTACCCTCGTGGATTATAGCGACGTACGAACGATTAAAATAACTAGATTGGGCGGCCAGTATGGGGCCGGTGGTATCGATATACGCGCGTAACATCTGCTGTTCGTCGAACCCTAGGCGCGAATAGCCCACGGTACGGATACCTATCTCGCTAGGTACCGTGACATAGGATATAGTGTCGCTATTTACTACCGAATAACTAGCTACGCCAACTGCCAGGGGATCCGAAACCTGGCCACTGCTAGTGCTGGCGCGCATTACCTTGTCGTCAGCGCGCACGAACATCAACTGATCGCTATTTCCGGCAAAGTACGCGTTATTTATCGTCATCTCGAACTCTCGATTCAAGTTTTTCGAACTAGCCGGCGTATCGCGATCCAGCAACAGCCATTCACTAGTCGTGCCTTTGTCGTGGCGCAATAGCACGGCGTTTTCGTTTTTGCTCCAACTAGTCATAGTTATCGACGATTGATTCGCGTCATAGCCAGTGAAAAGGGCAGGATTCAGTTCTACTGGCACCTTTTTGACTTCTTCTGTACGGATGTCGACGAACTGAAACGTCTTGCTGTTTGCCGTTGGTTGCACCGCTATATAACTACGGCTAGGCGATACCAACGTGTCATGGACATTGGCTAGTGTATCTACGGTATTGACGTTTAGGTTATTGGGCACCAATCGGGCATAATTAACCCAACCAACTTGGCCAGCGGTTATCGTGATGTCTTTTGTCCAGGGGCGGTACCTTTCCAGATTGTATTCGATACTGTGATCATTGGCCGACACGGTGGCTTTGGTGTTAGTGTTCGAGCCTAATTGGCGCCCGTCCAGGGTTACCTTGGCACCCGTCGGTACAGAGGCGAACTGCAACAGTCCACCCTGCGCTATGCTTCCTCTGCGTTCGTCATACGAAAAGCCCAGCACTAATAGCGACATAATCGTCACTATCATGACGACAACTATTGTCATAAAGCTATAGATGAGTGTTCTTTTCAGTGGTTGTCTTTTTTGGGAAACGTAATGTTTCATGCGTTTTTTTATTATATCAAGTATTGCAATATTTTGTCCCAAAGCATAAGATTAATATTACACATATGCTTAAGGGGGATTGCGAGTGAACTCTAACAACGGTCGAATTACTATTGCTGGGAAAGAATACGATGCCGTAACCGGTATGCCGGTTACCGAAAAAGCTCCCCATGTAGAGTCCGTTCCACACAACAGTGGTCATTCGCCGTCACACAACGTTCATGCGCGACCTATGCGCTCGACCACACTACATCGTCGTGCTACCAAAAAGCCAGAACCAGCAGTGACTCGTATCGAAAAGCCCAAACAGCACGTCCAACATTCACACCCGACAAAAGTCCAGACACACCATCAAGTGCGTCGTTTCGCGCCACATCCTACAGGCGCGGTCAAGCCATCTGGCAAATCTATGGATATTGGACCAGCGCGCGCTTCTAGGCCGGTCATGGATATGAAGCCAGCCCAAAAACCAATACACAGAGCCGTACCGGCACCAGACGTCCATGTACGACATCCGCACGAAGTAAAGGCGCATGCCAAATCCTTACAAAAGTCACAGCAAACCCAGCCTCGTCCGCATGTTCCAGCCAAGACCATCAACGAACAAGCCATCAAAAACGCCATCGACAAAGTAGAGCCGAAAAAACCGCTAAAAAAGCGTTTCAATCTACGTAGCAAACTCGTCGGTGTGTTTAGCGCAGTCATCGCCGTCGTCATGCTGGGCGGATACTTTACATACCTGAACATGCCAAACCTATCCGTACGCGTCGCCGCTATGCACGCTGGAGTCAACGCCGAGTATCCATCCTACAACCCCGACGGATATAGCCTCAACGGACCAATAAAGTTCGCTGACGGTCGCGTTTCATTAGCGTACAAATCAAATGGCGGACCACAAAACTACACGATCAGCCAAAGCCGAAGCGACTGGAACAA
>CAZXJP010000015.1:0-12078 GCA_964641025.1 uncultured Candidatus Saccharibacteria bacterium | reverse complement strand
GTATCTTTATTTGCTAGTTCTTGGGCGTCTGCAGAGACCCCGGACCCCGTCGGCTGTCGCGTGAAATAGCCTCATATGTCAACTCTTGGGTTATCATAAATTATATGGTTAAAGTTTTTAATAGACCCGATAAACTTGAAGAAAATGATGCGGGTTTTGAATATACACCAAAACAAAAAGGTGATGCAAAACAACTAAAAGCAAAGCTTGATGAGTTGCTTAATAGTAGACAGGGTCGGATAATTGCATACATCGGCAGGTTTGGTTCGGGTAAAAGCGTTACCCTCAAATACGTAGAGGAAAAATATCGCGTATCCAAGAAAAAGAACTCTCCAGAATGGATGACATTCGAGGCATGGCGATATACAGATAGATCAAAGCTGTGGAATGGATTTGTACTGGAAGTATCAAACACCACGGGTGGTTCTCGTCAAAAATCAAAGACCGAAAACCAAATTAACGGCATTAGTAATGCGAAGCGATGGGTACACAAACACCCGACTCTGACGACCCTGCTAACTTTACCAATTTTTATTGCTACATGCTGGTTCATATGGAGTTTTTTCCTTTACGACGAGTCGGTCTTTGCCCTTTTCGCAAAAGCCCTTCTTAAGTACGCTCTACCTATTTACTTCGCAATTCTAATACTCGTAGGCGTGAATGCTCTATTCCGTAAGCATACACCACTTGCTCGCATTGAAGAGTATGAAAAGATATTAGAAAAATCGTTAAATAAACCACTGGTTGTAGTGGTGGAGGACATTGATAGAGCAGGCGAGGAGGGTATTATTTTCCTAGAGACGTTACGCAGTTTTATCGACAAACAAAAGGATAATAAAAAGTTTTCATACCCATTCATTGTAATTGCACCGCAAGACATTACCTATATGAGTGTCACTAATCAGGATAAAATTAACGGCTTGGATCGTGGAATTAAAATATACGACAACGCAATGTATTACGGTTCCTCCGTAATACAAACGGGCACGACAAAAAAGTTACTCGAAGTTGCTGGAACTCAAAAGGAATATCTAGACGATATGGTATTAGTCGCCGGAAACATTCTCCAAAACTACAAAAATCAATTATCGCCACGCAAGATTAAGTTTATTTTACGTGAAGTCCATGATTATGCCGCAACTCAAGATAATGTAAACCCGGGTATTGCGCTACTATTCATATCAATGAGATACATAAAACATCTTGATGAAAAGTCATATTTAGAACACTTTCACAGGGCTCGTCTCAGTAATTTTCATCTTACCTCCGGAACGCAGCCGGTGTCGAAATTTATTCAAATACTAATAAAGGCTGCGGGCATAAAAGAAACGGCATCTCAATGTCATATAGAATTTACTAAAGATGTTGATGAAATTAAAGCGGAAATTACTCGTAAAAACGTCAACGATACAGTCGTCTTGGAAATGAGGATACACGACCGCTACCGACAACTACTGTCGTAGCGCTATTATAGTTTCAGGGTCTAACCCTAAACAGAGTAAATAAGTCCGATTTTGTGATTTTCGCGCGGGTGAGTATTTGAATTTGATATTATTTATCCATGGATATAAAAAAGCGAAAAAAGATTGAGCAAATGGGCATAATTATTTGCGTTACTATTGCGATTATTGCCTTTTCGTTAGCAATAATTCTAGGCGGTGGTTTGTTACCGGCGTCGAAAAACGATATTCAGAAAAAAGCAAAGTCGGCTGCGCTAGAGTACTGCACTACCCATAATTACGGAGAAGAGTGGTGCAATCGCATGAAGCTAATCAATATAAGCGAGCCTCTGGATTACGGACCAACGGACGGCGCTGACGAATATATTGGAACTTGGTTTGTCGATTTCTCGACCAGCGAAGATGAAGAGAAATTCATTTACGTCGTCCTAGACCCGTCGGGAAACATTGACTATATAAATAATACGGGGGAGTGGGAATATCCACTTTGCAGAGATGACTACAAACCCGGTGACGAAAACTGCACTGAATAAATAATAGTTAGATTTTATGATTTTCGCGCGTAGCCGAAATGTGACATCTGCAGACACCGGATGAAACAGTATTAATCATTCAGGGCGTGGCGAGGATGTTTGAGCTTGACGCGATAGCCAGTGTGAGTTCCGCAGGCACCCTAGAATGATTAATACTATTTCATACCGCGTGTCGAAGCCGTCACGAGTTTTTATCCACCTTTTGTCGGTACAAAAGGTGGGGTCTTGGTTCTTGGACCCGCAAGAACATCTGCAACTTGTTGCATTAAAATCCCCATTTTACCTCTGTAAAATATCCATATGGAAATCCATATGGAGAAACATGTGTTTCCATATATGTTTTCGTGATCTTCGCGCGAACTGGTTATTGGATAATACTCGCTATTTATGGTATAGTAAACTTATTCACGCGTCCCAATTTTAGGAGATAGACTTGTGAAAGTACACACGCTGTACAACGTAAGGTACGAGGCTCGATTTCATTATCCATTAGGAATTGAAATGCCTCCCGACGTACTAGTCAGCAGAGTGCGTTTGATCGAAGAGATTGAACCGTGGAACATTGACGAGGTGGACCAGATAGAGTGTCTGCCTGACGTTTATCCGTATCAGTACGCCGACGTCGGCGTAGTGAACGAGCGACGCGTCATAGTTACACCCCAAGATTCTCCGATGCCCTTGGGCAGACTACATGGATATCAAACCCATGTAGTCTATGTCGAAAGGCATTTCAACTCATGGAAGAGCCGGGTGTTCCCAGAAGTTCTGATTATCAATGTCACAATGCAATTCTAGTCGTCGCCCCTTCAACCCCCGCCGAGCCAAAACTCGGCGGGTTTCTATTTGTTGGTCAGAAAGGTGAGCGTCGGTTCCTGCGCCTATAGCTCTATTGCCTGCTCTTGTACGATATTGACTGTAGGGCCGGTAATGTGTCCGGTAGTTGCTCCACCTCGTCGCAATATCCTTGGACCGCAACGTAGCTATCCACTAATTGTATATAGCCGAACTCTTGTCCTCCATACAGCTTACCCGCACCGCCATCTCCTGATACTTCATATTTGTGTAATGTATAAGACTGGCTGGCACCATCTATCATCATCGTAGCCGTTACCTCTCCATTTGTCTGGCGAGTATAGCCATCCTTTTCCAAATCAGCTTGAGTTTTTTCTAATCTCGATTCCAAATCGATCGTGCCATCATTTTTTTGCTCCACAGAGACGAAACACTCACGATTATTGCTGAATAGGGCTAGTGACGTTCCATTAGTTGGACCCTGTCTCCAACCTTCCGCACTATTCGTATCGAAAGCAAAGACCGACTGTGGCTGAGATTCTTTATTGTTGCCTGCCGACTGAGACTCTGCGTTACCTTTACTGCTTATGATAAAAATAGAGCACGCTACAACCACGACGGCAACTATTGCTATGATGATTAGATTTCTTTTCGTATTTGTATCATTGTGCACTACCTTCATACCTCAACACTAACACGCTGCTAGTTTATAATAAATATATGACCAAGGTGACCCTACAAACAGACGAATACTGTGACCTGCTGGTCACTTGGGTCAAAGACCTCGAACGCTAAACAGTTAGATATTTTTTGTTATTGCTTATCCTTGCACTTTGCGTGACTTATTATAAAATTAGTGACATTATGCGAACGCACGATACTATTCCGGAAAAACAGGACGGACAACCTTTTCCAATAGGAGATATCGCGGACAATCCTAGCGCACACGAATGGTTGCAATCCATGCAATCGCTAGAGTGGCGTAACTTTATGTCCAAAACAGAGGAAGCGTACAAACATAATATAGAACCAACACATCTATCACGCGTTAACCATATCTTGGCCGAAGAACTGGTTCTTCACTGGACTCAGCAAGACGACGACCTGCAATCTCATCAACGCTCGCTAGCGGGATATATCATCGCCCGACAGTTCGTCAGCGAAACAAACCTATTGCCACCCAGCGACGCCGAACTGCGCATGGCGCTGATACGAATGAAACACGAAAACACCGCACGAGAGTTCGCCCAATCGGCATGGCGAGGTATGCAACACAGCCATCCACGCGTGTTTATGTATCACGAACAAATACTGCAACATGCCGACAGCGAATCAAATCTAGCAATCAATGAAGATAGCGAACTGTTCATAGCTGGGCTAGCATTGCCATACATGTTGTCGCAAGCGGCATGCCTGGCCAAAGAGTCAAACGATAGCGCGTTTACAGGCATGTCGGATGAAAAAAGAAACATTGCGACGTCGTTCCGTGATTGCTTTTCTAGCGATCTGCCACTAGCCAGTCACTATCGCGACAAACGTGGAGTGAAGTCTTGAGTCCACTAATCATCGACGTACGCGAACCTAGCGAATACCAGCGTGGCCATGTCATGGGCGCTATCAACATGCCACCTGCCGAAATCATGGAAGGTTCGCCCCAATTGCGTGGCGTCGAAAAAGACACCGAAATAGTTTTGTACTGCGTATCGGGTAGTCGGTCGAACGTATCGTCGCATATCTTGCGTCAACAAGGTTTTACCAACATCACGAACGGTATCAACGCCCAACAGGTGGCAAACAAATACGATTTACAAATAACCAAATAGTAGTATTTTGAACACAACGGACACGGGAGTATAATCATGGCATGACAGAGACTCCGACCGCTTCGCGACACTATGATCAAATTGCTGACAAAGTAGGTAATTGGCACGAACAGACAGAAGCCTTGGCTGAACGATATCTCAACAATGCCTCGGCCTTTGGCAAAGCAATGACGGAAGTCGCCGACGAGCTAGGACAGGAATACGCAGAGGATTTTTGCGCGCGCCTATCAATCATGCGCGACGAAAACGGTTGGCCCGACCCATCCTTGTTGGCGGAGTTAAAAGAGCTCAACCCCAAAGGCATGGAAACATTCCTGGATAGATTTGAGTCTATCAGCGAGCTACAACGCGAAGCTTACCAGCAGGCAGCCGATCAATTAACGGCAAAAATTATTGCTGGTCGACAACCTGGTATAGAAACCGAACAGCAACCACAACAAAAGTTCGCCCGCGTCCGCGAACTAGCGCGCTCGATACTCCACGGATTTGATAGTATACGACTCTAACATCATTATTCATCTTCAACGATAAAAACAACTACGAAATAACTTGGTAGACCTGAAAACTGTTTACGAAAAGTAACTGTTAGCAATCCTACGACACACTTGACATACTTTTCATACTTTTACTACAATGTAGTAAAAGGAGCTAATGAACATGCAACACAACAAAAAACTATATGGTACCGCCACTATCGGAAGTAAAGGCCAAGTGGTAATCCCTGCCGATGCGCGCGAAGAGCTAGAACTAAAAACTGGCGATAGATTATATGTCATTGGTGCCATGAATTCTGGTGGCGTAGTCTTTTTGAAGGAAGAGATGCTAGAAGGCATGCTGGCTCATATGACAGAACAACTCGAGAACATACGTTCACTCAAAAATAATCAGAATAAATAAAATATAAAGGGGTCACGATCTCGTGCATCATAACTTAACATTGCGCTCAAAAATAATCATCATGCTGTCTGTCATGGCCAGCCTGTTTTTAGTAGCGCTCGACCAGACAATTATAGCCACCGCTCTCGGTAGGATCGTCGAAGATTTTAACGCGTTTGATTCACTCAGCTGGATAGTGACTGCGTACCTGTTAACAACAACGATTACTGTACCTATTGCGGGCAAACTGTCTGATTTATTCGGTAGGCGAATCATGTTGTTAATTGGCGTAGCTATCTTTGGACTTGGTTCACTATTTTCGGGTTTAGCCGGCAACATAGAAGCTTTAGTCATATGGCGAGCAATTCAGGGCATAGGTGGTGGCATAATCACAGCAAACGCCTTCACGATTATCGGCGACCTGTTCGCCGCGCGAGAACGTAGCCGATGGCAAGGCTTCTTTGGTGCGGTTTTTGGTCTGGCGTCGCTGGTCGGTCCGTTACTGGGTGGCTGGCTAACCGAAGGTCACGCATTGCTAGGGGCGACTACTGATTGGCGCTGGACATTCTGGATTAATGTCCCTGTAGCTATCATAGTTTTTGCAGTCATTGCCGGCATATGTCCGCAATTGAAACATGACAAAAAGCCCGTCGTTGATTATCTAGGAGCAGTATTGCTGGCAGTAGCCCTGGGCACCCTAGTGCTCGCAGTTGATAACACCGAGAACATCTTTGCGGGAATTTTGTCGGGTACTGGCTGGAGTATTGAGATGCTACGAACCGTAATGTTCGGCATAGTCATAGCGGCCACGGTCGCCTTCATTCGGGTCGAACGAAAAGCTCACGAGCCCATCATCCCGCTACGTTTCTTTGACAACCGGAACTTTGTGCTAATCATAGGTATAGCTACACTGTTTGGCGCGGCATTCATAGGCTCCATACTTTACCTAACGCAGTTCAACCAACAAGTATTTGGCGCGTCACCAACCGAATCTGGCTTGATGTTGTTGCCAATGATAGGTGGATTGATGGTTAGCTCGATTACTTCGGGTCAGATTATTGCGCGCACCGGCCGCTACAAAGCATTTATGCAAATTGGCATCGTGCTCGCAACGGCCATGATCGGACTATTGGCTACACTAAACCCTGAATCACCGTACATATACGAAGCTGTCATCATGGCAGTACTCGGCGCTGGACTTGGTATTGTAATGCCAGTTATGACCCTAGCTGTACAAAATGAATTCGAACAACACGACCTGGGCGTCGCGACCAGCTCTAGCCAACTGTTTCGCAGCCTAGGATCTACGGTTGGCATCGCTATATTCGGCGCGGTTCTGACCACTAGCGTCACAGGAAGCCTTACAGACATTCAGGATTCACCGTACCTGCAAACACTTCAACAGAGCTCGACGACCAGAGGGGTTGGAAACCTGGATGATTATAATACCTTGTTAAACCTCAATATGCCCGATACCAAGGGCAAAATTACCGAGAGCTTCCAGCAAAGCATAGCAGAACTTCCACAAACACAGCGCCAGCAGTTGACGAATCGGTTTGACCAACAGCAGTCTGAATACGCAAATAAAATTACACATGCGTTCAGCGATGGCCTACAGCGAATTTTCTTGACATCCACCGTTCTTATGACTGTTGCCGCCGTTCTCGTATTCAGCCTACGTGAACGCACCCTCAAGTCTGCCTCGCCCGACAAGACGCCGGGGCTTGCATAGTGCAATAATGCAAGTGAAGCCCTCTTGCATTTTGTGAAATATTAGTATACTGTAATGCAAATGACTACCGGCGAATCTATACAGGGCCGGGTGGGACAACAGCAATCAGTGGAGCACCGAAACCCTCCGCTTTATTCTTCGTCTGCCGACGATATCAAAAGCTATATCAATCGCCTAAATCTAGAAAGTTACCCAGAAAACAGAATCGACAACGAATATATCGACAACCTGCTTTTTGGAACTGGCGTGGTGACGATGGAACGTGGCCTATATGGCGCGCGTTTTAGCACCGGCGATGATGCGGACGAAGCCAAAGCCAGAATGAAAGATCTAGATACTAGGCATCCCAACGAGAGATCATGGGCTGGCGGTGGCGAGGGCATATGGACTCCGTATAATTTATGCAGGAATTTCATGCAGAACCTAGACATAGATGAATCGCATACATTCGAGGATTGGGGCGCCGGATGGGGTAGGGTCGTGCTATACGCAGGTATCACCGCGACCGCCAAGTGCCGAGGTATCGAACTGGTCGGCGATCGAGTCGCCAGAGTCCGCGAGGCTATAGATAAACTAGAGCTAGACAATACGGAATTTATTGAAGCAAAAATCCAGGACCACGACTATACGCAGGCCGACGTGATACATATGTATCTGCCATTTTCACAATCCACGTTCCGCACCGTTCATGGAATGATAGAAGATCTGTCCAATCAAAAACCACTAACAATAGTGAACCGGGGTAGTAATATCAACCAAGAAATGGCGCAGGGACGTTTACAGAACCTACGGTTCGTAAAATGGGACGACCATTTCGGCGCTTGTTATTACGAAACAAAAGACATCGCCTTTACGCCCGAAAGCAGGATCAAAGGACCAATAGACTTCGACGCAGTCGATCGACACAACAGACAATTCAACAGCTAGACATCAGAAAAGTGAACAGTGAACAAATAATTTATCTACTGACGAATGTCAGAGCTTTGCCAGCCTTGCCGGCGCGGCCAGTACGACCGATGCGATGCACGTAATCATCGTACATTTTTGGCGGGTCAAAGTTAATCACGTGTGACACGTTTGGTATGTCCAAGCCACGAGCGGCGACGTCGGTCGCGACCATAATGTTCACTTGATTGTTTTTGAAACTTTTGAGAGCACGTTCACGCTGTGATTGTGATTTGTTGCCGTGAATAGCGACGGCCGGCAAGTCACTTCGTGACAGTCTATCGGCTAGTCGCTGTACGCCAAACTTAGTTTCGCCAAATATGATGACTTTTTCGAACTCGTCTTGTTTTAGCAGTTCGGTGATGTATTCGATTTTGTGCTCTTTGTCACGCGCATGGAATACATCTTGGTCGATATGGTCGTTCGTTTGGTTACGCACGACCGACACTGATACAGGGTCGTTCATAAACTCATGAACGATGCTTTTGACGTCCTTTGTCATGGTCGCGCTAAAACAAAATGTCTGACGCTCCTTGGGAAGCTCGGATTCTATAGTGCGAATATCACGCACGAATCCCATGTCGCACATGCGATCGGCTTCGTCTAGGATGAACACTTCGACTGTCTGTAGACGCAAAACCTTACGCTCTATCAGGTCCTTTATGCGTCCGGGCGTGCCGATGACAATATGCGGACCGCGCTTGATTTGGTTGATTTGACGTCCAATATTAGCACCACCAACGACTAGCGTAGAGTATAGGTTTTGGCCAGCGGCGAACTTTTTGAACTCTTGGTCTATCTGCTGTGCCAATTCACGCGTTGGAGCTAGCACTAGAGCGCTCATGAGTTTTTTGTCAGTGGTGAGTCTGTTAATAGTTGGTAGTAGAAACGCCGCTGTTTTACCGGTACCCGTGTTTGCGAGGCCTATAACATCCCGACCCTCTAGGGCAGGGGGGATCGATTGATCCTGAATAGGAGTAGGCAAACTATAGCCTAGGTGTCGCAAGGTATCCTTGGTTCGTTGATTGATATCAAAATCATCAAAAGTATTCGTCGGCACGTAAGGAGCTTCGTCCGCGGGCGCGACGGCTTTGTTAATATATCGACTATAGTGAATCGACGGTGATTTAAATTTATTAGGCTTATTAAAGCGCCGTTTGTGGGGCGCATTATTGCGCCGGCGGTTATTACCGCCAAATCTGGATTGATTTTGCATGTAGACCTTTCTTATCGTTATGCAGTGATGAACGACAAGTAAAAGTTGCTTCTAATGCGTGTATTCATCCAGTAGAGAATTTATCCTACTCTCTTCATTATAGCATGTTTATTATGTTTATGCAAGTAGGTATGAGCCCGTAACGATCCGTGTGACTGTGATAATAAAAAATGTTATAATAACCCCTAATGACACGAACTAGATTTGCACCATCACCAACCGGCTATTTGCATGTTGGCGGTATCCGTACCGCTCTGTTCGCATGGCTGGTCGCACGGCATGACAACGGACAATTCATACTACGACTAGAAGACACTGACAAAAACAGAGAAGTCGAAGGATCGGCACAGCATTTGACCGATAGTTTAAACGCGTTGGGCTTGAATTACGACGAAGGACCAGACATTGGTGGCGATAGTGGACCATACCGCCAAAGTGATCGATTAGAGATTTATCGTGAATGGGCGCAGAAATTGATTGATTCTGGACGAGCATACGCCGATCCGTACACGGCCGAGGAAGTGCAAAAATTTCGCGAGCAGGCACAGGCTGACAAGCAACCATTCTTGTATCGAAATCACCGTCCGGACACCACCAAACCCTGGGATGGCAAAACACCCCTGCGTTTCAAATCAGACCCGAAATCATATGAATGGCACGACGAAGTCATGGGCGACCTACACAGTGGACCAGAAGTCATCGATGATTTTATATTAGTAAAATCCGACGGCTATCCTACGTATAACTTTGCCCACATCGTGGACGACCATCTAATGGGAGTCACGCATGTCATCCGCGGACAAGAGTTTATATCCAGCCTGCCAAACTACCTCAACCTGTACGAGGCGCTAGACATTGAACACCCTGTTTTTGCCACCATGCCACCAGTCATGAATGACCAAGGCAACAAAAAACTGTCAAAACGCGACGGAGCCAAAGACGTGCTGGATTATATAAAGGACGGCTATCTACCTGAAACTCTGGTTAGCTTTATCGCCACTCTGGGATGGAACGACGGCACCGAACAAGAAGTCTTTACCCGTGACGAACTGATCGAAAAATTCAGTCTAGACCGCGTACAAAAATCTGGCGCGCGTTTCGACGAAAAGCGCCTGCTGTGGATGAACGGGCAATTCATCCGACAGTTGTCACTAGACGACCTATGGAATAGGGTAGAGGAATTCTGGCCAGACACGGCAGATGGCGCGGACCATGACTTCAGGCGTCGCGTGTTAGCACTGGCGCAAGACCGCATGAAAACCCTACACGACTTGCCGGCATTAACGATCTACTTTTTCGCCGAGCCTACGCCAAACTGGCAGATGATCGACGATAACAAACAGCTAGGCAAACTAGACCGCGCAAAGCATCTAGAACTGCTAGACAAAGCAAAAACCGCCCTGGAATCAACCGATTTCAACGCCGAAGCTATTCAAAACACGCTCAACGGCCTACTAGAACAAACCGGCGAAAAACCAGGCACGTTGTTCAGCTTGATACGTTTTGCGATTACATGGGCGCCATTTAGTCCAGCACTGCCAGAAACCATGGAGATCCTCGGGCGCGAACATACGCTAGGGCGTATACAAGCTGCCATCAACAGCGGTAGTTAATTGAATTTTTATACTTTTTATGCTATAATGAAGGTATGAAGATAGAACGAGGTCGACCTCATATCGACAAAGATGATCATCCTACTACGATTTATCGTGCGCTAGGTCAAAGCATGGATGCTTGGGATGAAGAATATACCGAGGACCAAGCTAATTGGTGGAGCCATATCGCGCAAAACGAACGTGAATCTTTGCGTGACGCTTTTTGCTTTTTATATCCAAATGAAAAAGAAATATGGCGGCCCGAAGGTGAATACACTTTGTTGATGAGCATGGATCAACTGGAATATGCGCTAGTGTCGTACGCGTCGTATCTACTAGAAAAAGACGACCCATTAAACGCGGACGAGACCGAAGGTTTGCTAGCCGATGCTGACGAGATTCTGCGATCTATCGACAAAGCCCTGAATCGCAAAAAAATATCCTCAAATGCATAACTCACCCCAGACGCTGGGTTGACATAAGCAATATTTTTTGATATAATATGTAATAATATTTGCCCGTACCTACTACGAGAGGAATCGCCCATGGCAAAGGGTAGCAAGCAGCGGGGCAAGGTCCGGACTGGTGGACATTCCACTGTACTGGAAGGCTTGCCCAAATTCTGCGAAGAGCTCGAACAGTGGCCCGAGATCAGCCGAATCCACCTGGGTCCGCTGTCGCAACGCAATCGCGTCGGCCGCCGATCGGACAAGCTAAGGCCCAAGCAGGGAGAAAGAGGCTTCGAGACCGTTCACGGCATCAAACGACGCAGGGGAGGCGGAGGCTTCAGCTTCCGCGCCACCCGCGACGCCATGATTGGCAGAGTCGTGACTGGTATCAAGTGCGACGCCAGCAACGGCACCAGCATGCAGGAGGTCATCCTGCGCAGTGACGACCTGCCGGCACTCTGGGCACGCCTAAAACACGAGGGCTTCGCCTAGACAACCCGCCAAGAATGAACCCGCCAAGGTTCTCCGCTTGGCGGGTTCATTCTTTTTAGCCCATTTCCTATTTCCCAAACCCGAGTCCGAAGTGTTACAATAAGCTTACGTATTGCGGGGGAAATAACTAGGAATGCATTCCTTCCACTAACGGACTATTGACCG
>CAZXJP010000014.1:0-12113 GCA_964641025.1 uncultured Candidatus Saccharibacteria bacterium | reverse complement strand
AGCCTGTCGTTCAGGTGCGGACCGACTATTCTGTGCGCGCTACTATCTACCAAATCCCAGTTATTTATGTACTCGGTATTCGCTAGGTACGTATCGTATACGGCCTGTCGTTCGTTATCATCACCATACGCATACTGCCATACTAGTATCAACAACGCGGCCAGCCTTTCCTCGTGCCATTCGCTATGCAGCAACTTCAATACCTCGTCTAGTGGCAATCTATGATACGGTTTGATGGTTTTGCGTGTTAACGGAACTGTCACCCCAATAAACTTGTCGCCATAGCCATATTCGCCAGGTCCAGATTTAAAGAATCTGGGATAGAATGCTGCCTTTTCTGGATTGGCGTTTTTACGTAGATCTGCCTGCACGTCACTGTGTTTCATATGTTAATTATACATGGCTCCTATAGTTGATTTTGTTCTGTATTATGTTATAGTATATTATTGTAAACCACAGGAATCGAACCTTTTAGGAGTGCAAAATGCACAGAAGTCCGCTGAGCCCGCACGCACTCACGTTCGTCGAGTTGCGAAAAGGCCAGAGCGTAATACGATACCATGTCACATACGGCGAAGTGGATGAGCATGAGGTAATCTCGCTACCCCGCCTGGTCCAAAAAATGCATAACGTCCAGCCGAGCATGTATGTCACCCTGCGCAACAAAACGACCAATTCGGTAATCGATCACCATGTTGGCGATTTGGGATTGGCCCGATACAGCGACGGCGAGTGGAACACCACCAACTTCACGTGCGACGTCGACAAGCGCGACTTGCTACCTCCACCCAGGGGCGAGTCGCTGGACCGAATCAGCACCAGCCCGTTCTCGCACTGCAGGGAATGATCTGTCGCGACTAGGTCTAGCTGAATCACTCCAACACCCAGCCCTACTCCGCCCTCCGATGTTTACGGAAACACGAAGAGGCCAGCGGAGGGGGCCTTTTCTTTTGTTAGGTCTAGCCTAGGTATTCTTTCCAAAAATCACGCCATTTAACGGCAGATTCTGACGATGCAAGGCCTGTATGCATTGCGACCAGCAATACTTTTCCTGGATTTTTTTGTTCGAATGACCAAATTATTTTACTGCCGTCGCTAAAATCGCATTTCCAATAGCTACGAACAGGAGTCGTGCTAGTTCTTTCGTTATCAGTGGTCAGGTTGTTGAACTGCTCTGTTTGTGACAGTTTTTCAGCATAGCTAGCGTACACTTCATCGCGCGTACCTTCGACGGTTTTACTCACACTTACTTCGTAGGTTCCGTCACTTTTTTGTCCCGGCTCGCGTCGTCCGATATACTGCTCGTACGCCACGGTAATAGCCTGCGACCACCAGCCAGCGCTATCAATTTTTCCTTCTAGCTCTTTGTGTACCAGACTCGCTATCGATTTGTGATCTAGTTCCTTCGCGCTATGGTCAGAAAAAAACTTATTCCATTCTTTCCATGATCGCCCCGTTGCCTTTTCGATAGATTCTATACTTTGCGATTTTGTCATGTATTTATTGTATCAATAGTGCGATTTATTCGGCACTATATTCAGCCAGAGCGATGTTGGCGGTGCGAAGCACTCGGTTTCGCTCGTTGCCCAACAACAGGCTTTTTGGAACTTCCGTTGGCCTATTCACGATATCGTCTACTCGACTTTCATGCACGCCCGATTCCTTTACCCAGCTACGAAACACGTCAAACACGATCTTTTCCGCCTCCATCACCAGCGAATTGTTTTCGTATTCATCCGACACGATACTTGTATCTGGATCCCACACGCTTTCTAGTGTTTTAGGTTGGTCTTTTGATGGTTCGGGCGCTGTTGGGCCCATGTCTGGAGATTTAGACATTACGTTCTCCTTTTCTCCTCTAGAAACAAAAAACTCGGATTTGGTATTCCGAGTGCTTCTAGTTTGATTATTGTGGTGGGTTGTTGTTGAGTACTGGAATACCGCTAATACGTATGCTTAATGAGCACAAACATCGAAATCGCACATGTGCGATAGTCGTTTGTATTGCCCAAGCAGTATGCCATACATCCACCATATACCCATTACGCGTAATTGTCAAAGACTCATTATGGCGTCTTCGTAATCGACGAAGTATTTCTGTATCGTTGGCAATTCAAACTCGGTCATTATAGAATCCGGCCCCTCGTGACGAAGCAAAAAGTCGAAAGACAATTCAACCAGCTTTTCTGGCGTGATTTTGCCTGATGTTAATCGCATATAGTATTCCTCGGATAACATGACAGTATACGCATGCCCGTCCATCATCTCGACGGCAAACACATAGTCAGCCCTTTCGTCACCCGATATCCTAGATACTTCTACGCCATTCATATACGCCATTAATCCTTTTTCAATTCCGCCACGCGGTATTTTACTACCTTTGTAATCAGTTCAGCCGGTAGCGGTTGATCTAATGGAAACTGTACCGATCCTTTGCCTTGTTTGTATTTGGCAAAGTCATCTGCAAAAGCTTCGTGGCCGTTTGGCGTCGCGTAAAATCCAGTATGTTTGGCAAATCCGCCAAAGTACACTAGGGGCTTGCCATTTAGTTTATAGCCTACTAGGCCATACATAAATCCCTCGGTGGCATCTGGCGCCGTGTCTAGCACTATCTCGCGTATAGTATCCAAACGTTTCCGCCCCTCGCCCATGAACTTTTCTAAATATTTGTCTACCTGTCCAGTTTTGTCTTTCATATAGATATTATACCAATTCTAGTGATGTCCGTGATGTGCATCTGGATTACGCGAAATCAGATACCTGTTAACTGGTACAGTAACGATAAAGGCGATTCCCATAGCTATTGCCAGACTGTACCAAAACTTCGGATCCAGTACGCCCACCATCAAGGCTCCTGGAATGACATACTCCACCAGATTGGCAACTATTTCCATGGTAGTAATTGAAACCGTATCGGTTGCCAATGTAGTACGTATTGCTTCGCGTCGTGATTTTGCGTGTTTGCGCACGCTCCAGTATGTCAGTGAATATCCAAACAGAAATGCCAGGCCAACGGCCAGCGCGATACGCGCCATAGGCTCCCAGCCCAGGCTAGCACCAATGACCATTCCAACCACTTCGCCGATACCACACCCTATCAAACAGTGCGTCGTATGCTTCACGGCCATCATAGTTGTGTGATCTAACTTCATATATTCAGTATAAGGTATATGTTACTGGGAATCGAGGCTGTGGAATTCGCATGTACCAGATAGGATCTTGTCAGCACACTTTTTTACCAACGCGAATCTCTCCGCGGATACGTCCAGGTCATCCATATAGTCCTGTTCGATCGCAATCCTATCCTGTGTATCAATCATCTGAAAGGTCGACTGGATTATGCCGGTTGTTTCCTCGACGTTGGCGATATTCGCGGCCGATTCGCATAGCACCGCGGAATCGTCATCTGGAATAGGACAGTTACCGCAAATTCTTGTTTTCTCGCCATTTTTCATAAGTTGTTCTCCAGCTCCTTGATTTGTATTATGCGTTGTCTAGAGTGTCAAAGCCCATGCGTTGGTCCGTAGCGGCGGATAGAGCCAAAATAATCCTCTTTTTCGCGGCTACCGTGTCAAAGTCATCATCCCATAGTTCGTTGATTATCAGGTTTTCGTCTAGGCACACCGCGTCCATTTCAGGTAAGTTGTCGTACTCAACAGATAGTGCGTGAGTATCAGATCCATAGCCACATCCAACGTCTCTGTCCAGCAGTACTATCTCTTCTCGCAGGCGTACTTCTGTTTCAAGCCCTCTCACATAGACATCTAGCTCCCTTTTTGATCCGCTGACAGGCCTAGCGGCGTCACCCCAATCTTGCGACATGTCATAATCTTCGACTACTTCTATTTTCTGGAATTCAGCGTCACCAAATGCTAGTTGAACTAGTTCGTTATAGTTAACATCCGATGTAATCTCGCCACTCGACATTTATAATATTATACCATTTTAGTTTGAATATTACAAAGTGTTCAACTGTATCTTAGTCCTATGGCAGGTCCATCAGCACGATGTGTTATATTTTTCTATTTCGTTGCTCCAGTCGATGTTGTAGTAGGCAGTCGAGAAATAGTATTCACCCATCAGTTCTACATACTCCCGTTCCCGTTCGGCTATTCGCCCGGCGCATAGGCCTGCGTATTCTTGGTATATCTGATGCAGCTCATCTTTTTGATTCAGTGAATAATGTAGGGTGCTACGATCAGTACCCACTTCTATATATGCATTGGCGTCTTCGGCACGGTGAAACGTATTGTTATAGTAGGTTCCGACCGATTCTATCTCGCACCCTTGTGCGGCTTGTCGAAATTCTTGTATCGTGTTCATCTTTGTGTCCGCCGCCAAAGGACTAATCAGCATGGCGATGGGAGCAATCCAAAAGAGCGCCGAGAGTGCCACGGGTAGTAATACCAGCATCAGGATATATGACCTTGGTACCTTCGTTTGATGCTTCCTTAGATAAATAATTCGTCTTGTATAACGCCAAAGGATAACGATGCTTGCTACAGCTAGCGCTGCAGTGGTGGCTAACCACCACATGATTAGGAATATCATCATCCATGCGAGGTTGCACCCGCCGCCACTCACGAGTGTGAAAAAGATACATATCCCAAGCCACCCTAGCGAATAGGCAACCAAGAAGACGCTCGTCGCCACGGGCCTACCATAGGTATATTTATATTGTTTGTTTTTCATACATCTCCTATCTAATAGCTACCGGAACGGCGCCTTATCGCCGTTTTTTACGCCAGTCCTTGATAGTTACGCGATTGCGACTTTCCGATACTACTACCTTTTGTCGTTTGCGAAGCCCGATCTTTTGCGCGATACGCGCTGGAATGCTGATTAGATATGATCCGTTTACGAATTGTACGTTTCGTATGTTCGATTTGCTTGTTTTTCGTCTAGGCATAACCTTATTGTACTAAATCCATATGGAAATCCATATGGAAAATCATATGGATTTTTTATACTGCGGTCAATATATCGCGCAGGGCCGGTTCTGGCACCATGCCGATGATGTTATCGACCTGCTTGCCGCCCTTGTACACTACCATGTTTGGGATGCTTTGCACCTGATGTTCCCCGGCAAGTTTTTTATTGTCGGCAGATTCTTCGATATTTACCTTTACTACGTCGGTTGTATCGTCCAGATCCTTTGCTAGTGATACCAGCGCCGGCGTCATCGCCACGCACGGCGGGCACCACTCCGCCCAAAAATCCACCAGCACGACCTTTTCGCTGTTGATTACCCTGTCCTCGAACTCCTGCCTAGTTGTTGTGTTGTATAAAGCCATATACTTAGTATAGCAAACTACATGTTCCTGTGGGCGCAGGAACCGACGCCCCAGATTTTAGACCGTCAAAATCTGGACAAAACCTCGTGACGGCTTCGGACAGCCGTGGGCTGAAATAACGAAATACCGGTCACAGAAGAACGCAGGCGGTCAGTCCCTATGATCTAGTTAATCGGGCTGACTTTGCTTCTGTGAATTATTCCGGCATTTCACCATTCCAACCCTCGGTATCCTGTAGATGCCACCCAGCGGCTACGCGCGGAACTCAAATTGCAAAAAGTAACACCCTAAAAGAATGAATTTTCGTGTCCTAATCGCCTGGCCAGCAAACTGGCTAATCGGCTTTTTGGTAGGTTTTCCAGTCGCATTAATCATCGCCCCCTTCGCCGCCAAGCTCGCTAGGCGTGTTACAGGTATGTAGTCGTTTAATGATTTCATACTTTGCGGGAAGCACTCCGTACCCAAGTAGGCAACACTGCACTAGACGTCAACCTTATCTAAGATAGACCACATCTTCTCTGCTAACTGCGGTTCGATTGAATTTACGTAGTTTATTCTCCCACGAAGGTGGCGTAAGCGTGTCTCGATGAGCTCCTCCTTTTGAGCAGACCACACCCTGTGCTCAAACGAGTCAGTAGCAGGTTCTTCGCGAAGATGGGGAGACCTGATAGCGAGGCTGTCTGTGCCATATTTACTTAGATAGTAGAGCTCAAGACGCAACCTTCTTTTGTAAAGCTTGCTAATGCGTGGTTGCTGGTCATCAAAAATAGTTAAGCCTGTTACGTATTGATTAGCGCCTCTCTTCTGCATTTTCATCTTTTGTGGCGCCACTACATATTCACCCGTCGATTCAATAATCTCCACTATTTCACTAGCGCGAATTTTTGAATCCCCCGAAAATGTCATATCATCTGCATAGCGTGTATACGTGAGCCCATGGCTTGATGCGTAAGCGTTCAAAAGCTGGTCAATGTCGTTGAAGCAATGATTGGCTATATCAGGGCTCGTGTGCGTACCTTGAGGAAGTATCCCGTTAACTGTACACAGCTTGGCTAAAGCATGAGCAACACCTGTCTGTGCACCTAGGCGTATAAACATTCTCTCCACCGCATCAATTTTAATGTGTTCAAAAAAGTTGCTTATATCAAGATTGAGAATATACTTTTTAGCTAGGTGAGCTTCAGCGTTCGTATAAGGAGACCGACCTTTCACAAAGCCATGAACGTAGTCGGGTAAAAGAGACTGGTAGTCAACTAACTTGTCGTAGAGATTCTTGTAAATATTCTGTAGGGCATCTCCTTGAGGTTCGTAAATCGTACGTACACCATCGCGCTTGCGTCGGGTGGTAATGCGAAAAAAACGACTCTGATCGAGGTCGTTAATATATGCATCAAAGGTAGCCCTATCTGCCTGTAAGCTGTTCAAAACGTAGTTGAGGGAGTTATTGTTATCAAGAATCATGTCTAGAAGGGCTAGATAATCCTAAAGCCAGGGCGTGTAAACTACTCGAGTACGAACTCGTACCCAAAACATATAATATCTAGCCCTACAATCATTTTAACCATTTATTTGATTTTGTCCAAGAAATACCGTTTTCCTCGGTAAGCCTTTTCACCAGTGGATATATCTATTTCGAATGCAATATGCGCCCCAACATTTTTGTAAAACTGGATAACCACACCTGAGTCTTCTTGCTTAACCCCGCCACCAAGCCTATATTCATGAAAAGCGCTGAGAAAAGCTGCGTAGTAGTCGGCGATACACAGAGGAAGGTATGTTTTGTCTTCGAACCTAAATTCCGGAAAACGCTTGTCGAACCCGTCTACACTCTTCTCTACCACAATATCTAGGCTTACCGCACGGCGTGTTGCGGTAGCAATATCCACGAGCTTTCTCAAGGCTACTGCTTTTTGATCAGAAAGGTCCTTTGATGCATCAAATTCAGCCATGACAACATATACTCTACACGACACCTTTTCGACCACTTCAGTCACGAAACGCTCCCTTAGGGTGAAGTGGTCTTCTGTGTAATGCCTCGCCTCCTGCACATCATTGACCCATGTATCCGTCCCCTTTGATCGTGGATGGTCAAGCATGGATTGATTAAACTCAATAATAGCATTTTGCAGTCCCTCAAGTGCGGATGTCTCAAGAATACACCCGGCGTAAAGTAGCCTTTTACACCTACCATCAATACCAGATTCGTCAACCAACAGGGTATACTTCGCACTATGATTAGTGTTTTTTCTGACGGTGTTCATAACTCTAGATTACACCACGGATAGACAAAGTGTTAAACGTTAGACTATAAAGTCCAGTCATGCAATTAGAGCATTACGATATAACTCCCCAAATCATTGCGTCATACCTGAAGGGTTTGATGTGATTGAGGAGTGGCCCTGTAGTCATATGAGATGTCTCGTGATATTAAATCTTCTTATGGTCCCAGGCAACCAGGTCTATAGAAGTATGAAGATATTTGATAACATCATTACTGATCTTAGCTTTTATATCCTGAGGCAGTTCTTTTACGAAAAGTTTTAGTGTTCGGTCGACGAAAGTATCTAGTGGCCAACTTGCATTCAAGAAACTCGTATTTTTACTTACCAGTTTCTGGTAAATGTATATAATTTCTGCAAAATCGTTTAGACATGTGGTGATGTGCCTAATTGCAATCCTTGATTTCGGGCTTCGAATAGTAGTCTTATTTACAAATGGAAAATCTGTCGTATCTTCTGTTCGGATGTTATATTTTTCCGGACAATTGTCCTTATGAAGCTCCAGCGCTTCATAATCTTTGATGATTTTTTCGTGGTACCCCTTACTCTGAAACTCTTTTGCCTTTGCGACAAGAAGTGCAACCATAGCATCTATAGTGCCATAGTTATCAGTAATAAACTTTGATGTGTTTGTGGAATTTTCTTTGATAATCTTTTGGAGTAGAAAATTTGGGACAATTGTCCTATCTGGTTGTATGTAATAGTTCATAAAATCATCGGTCACTAGTTCGGTCAAATCATCAATGAATTTACCACCCGAGCCTTTTTCCCGGGTCCTCATGTTGGAATCTTCGACCTTCCGTCTGCGCCCGCCTAGCAATATACGGAAGTCCAACATCCACCCCTTTTCGTATGTATAAAAGATATCAGCAAAAAATCCGGCATTGTCTGGGTCGAAATCGCCAAAAGCGGTTGCGCCATCTGGTAGGTTCTGCTTCTTTGTGCGATTCTTGTTTAGCTCAATAAGCAACTCGATTAGTATGCTCCTAACGATCGTTCCTCGCAGTGCACTATAGAAATCATCCTTGATGTAGGTCTTCGATTTATCTAGACCGAAGAATTCATCATTGATTTTCGCAATCTTGTCCATTTACGATTAACCCTATAGTCACATGAGATACTTATCAACCAACAAAATCATTGAAAGAAGAAAGAAAAAGCATCCGAAAAATAGTAGCGACCAGTCTCGTTTCTTCCAAAAATAGCCAAAGTGTCTCACATATTCTTCCGTATCGACGAGATCTCCACCTCGAACGTTGTTATCGCCGTATTTTTCCATGTACTTGCGCGTCACTCTGCCCTCGTATAGCCGAGCTCTCTCAACATCAACTACTCCCAGGTCTTTTGTGTAATGAACCTCGACAGGTTTATACAGTCGCGTCCAATTAGCACCACGTCCGATTTTATGTTCGTGCAAACGCTTTTTTGGGGTTTTTGATGTAATGCCTACGTACCATTTGTTCTTCTCTAGCTCGAGAATATACAGCCACCAGTGCTTCTCTTTTTCCATATCTGTATTATATCAACAGAAAAAGTCTTATGGTCTATACTAGTTCCTATTGTATTTTTTGCTGCGAAATATACATCACATTATAGTGGTCAATCGTTAGTTTTCCACAATCGATTCAAAATTTGTGCTACTATTTTCGTTTTTTTTCGTATATATTCATGACATGAGCACAATGACTAGGGGACAGATTCTTGAATATATAAAGCAATATTGCTACGAGAAGGGGGGCTATCCTACATTACAACAGATAAAGGATGGGGTGGGGCTCAAATCGGTGTCTTCAGTGCATCAACACGTGCAAAACCTTATCAAGCATGGGGCACTCGAGGTTGATTACACAGGGGGCTATCGTTTACCTATCGATATTACTGTATCCAAAGTACCAATAGTGGGTTACATCGCGGCAGGACAGCCAATTGAAGTACTGGAAAACGAAGTCGGTACAATTGAAGTAGCTTCGTTACCGAGTTCTGGTGATTTCTATGCGTTAAAGGTTAGAGGTGACAGCATGGTTGACGAGGGCATTTTCAATGGCGATGTCGTCGTGATAAAAAAGCAAAGCTCTGCACAAAATGGTCAGACAGTGGTTGCGATCATTGATGACGAGCAAGCGACGTTAAAGAAGATCTATCGTGAAGATGACGGGTTTAGGCTACAGCCTGCCAATCAGTCGATGCTACCGTTATATCGTGACGAGGTTGAAGTCAGAGGTGTAGTATGGTCGATAATCAGAGATTTAAAAGGTGGTAAGGGAGGCATTATGGCTACAAAAAAATGGAGAACGTTAGACTTATTTGCAGGCATTGGCGGAATTCGGATAGGTTTTGAACGAGCAGGATTTAAGACTGTTTTTGCAAATGACTTTGAGAAGAATTGCAAGTTTACATATGATGCGAACTTTGAAGATTCAAAACTTGTCGTAGAAGACATTACCAAGATTAAAGTTGAAGATCTTCCAGAGTTTGATTTTTTGCTCGGGGGTTTTCCTTGCCAGGCGTTCTCTATTGCGGGCTACCGTCAAGGCTTTAAGGATGAGAAAGGACGAGGGAATCTATTCTTTGATATCGCAAGGATTATCGATGCGCGCAAACCCGAAGGCTTTTTGCTGGAAAATGTAAAGAACCTAAAAAACCATGACGGTGGCAATACATTCAAGGTTATTGAAGAGACGTTGAGGGAGTTGGGCTATACGATCAAACACAAGGTTATGAATAGTATGGAATACGGTAATGTTCCTCAAAACCGAGAGCGTATATACATAGTTGGTTTTAAAGACCCGAAAAAGACAGAGGCATTTGAATTTCCAGAGCCAGTTCAGTTAGATAAACATATTGAACACATTCTAGAAAAAGAAGTGGACGAAAAATATTACTACAATGGCAAACCGTTATATGAAAAACTAAAAGATGGTGTAAAAGAACGCAACAAGGTATACCAATGGCGCCGTCAATATGTCCGCGAAAACAAAAAAGGCGTCTGCCCTACGCTTACGGCAAATATGGGTATGGGCGGACATAATGTGCCCATAATCAAAGATCACAAAGGTATTCGAAAACTAACTCCTCGCGAATGCGCAAGGATTCAGGGATTTCCTGATAGCTATAAGTTACCCAATATTGCTGATTCTGCACTGTACAAACAGGTTGGAAACTCAGTATCGGTTCCAGTGCTTGAGCGAGTGGCCCAGCAAATGATGGCAGTGATTTAGGAGTTAATGTATCTCTCGTATGTACCGAATTTCTTGAAATCTATGAAATATTTTCCGTCTAACTTGGATATTTCAACGGAATCTATACCTATTTGTTCCAGCATCGAATACGTAGCCAGGGAACCGGGAACTAACTGTAGGATATCCCTCAATAGCCATCTACCTAGATCTGCATTGCGTTGACTCATTAGCGCTTTATCATTTCCCTGGCACACCTTGACCTTCATTACTTCGCCGTTTGGAAAGTGTAGGTCAAACGGTTCATCTCTTGGTGGTAAAAATCCTGGACTCTTATCGTGAACATCTCGAGGAATGGGAATGTATACTTCATTCTCATTACGATCTCGCCCTCCGGCATTCCACTGATTCAATCCACTCTTTTCAAATACGAACGGTGCCTTATCCCTATAGCCATAGAGCGGTAATATTACAAACTCTCTTTGTTCTGTTTCCGTAGTTTTTGGCGAGAGAACGATCGGTTTCTCCTCCAAGTCGAGGGTGTTGAGAAGGGTAAAAGGATCATCATATATAACGACCGGTTTTTCAAAAAGAAAATCTTTTCCAAAAAACTCTTTATACAAGGTACTTTTTGATCCACTAAATTTGTATTTACTATTGCCATCTGTGAAGTGGATGGTTCCACCGTTCACTGAAGTAATCTTAATGTTTTTCGAATTGATCAATGGCATAGGTACTTCAAATACGAGAAGTTTACCTGGAATGCGGGCAATGCAATGGTATATGTACTCCTCAACATTTGCTATGCGACCGGCCACTGCTATACGTTCGTTTCTCAGCTCTGCAACACGTTTAATCTTATCTTCATTCGTAAGGTCTTTCAAAGAATCATGTTTTCTGTTAAATTCTGCAATCTTCTCGAACTTTGGTTTATTAGAATAAACAAAGGTCTTGATTCCGACGCCAAGATTGCCACGTTTCGCATCAATCGCAATATCTGATCGAGCAAGGTTATCTGCCTCGAGTGCTCTGGCGTATAGATATTCGGTTGTTCTATAGTTTAGGTACGGTGTAGTGCTTTCTGAAAAAAGGTTAGATAGAGATGCCACACGCGCAAGAGCTGACGCATATGTTTCGAGCTGATCATTCGAATACCTAACTGACATAAGGCAAATTATACCTCTTTCATCACCTTTACGCCACTCGCGCGATGTATACTAAAAACATGACTAAAACAATAGCAGTATTTGGTGCAACTGGTCGGACGGGACGGGTTTTCGTGGATGTAGTATTGCAGGCGGGTTGGCATGTGCGGGCTGGCGTACGGAATAATACCCTGCCTACGCACGAGAACCTGACAGTCA
>CAZXJP010000013.1:28814-29634 GCA_964641025.1 uncultured Candidatus Saccharibacteria bacterium | reverse complement strand
CCAGCTAAACCATGAACATCCTTCACATGTACATGCGCTCGCAACCGTGAGCAAGCATCTTTCAAGCCTGAAGGACATGTGGGGTCTAAACAAGTGGCCTACAGTCAACCCAAAAAATATTCGCGACAAGATCTACGTTATCCTTAGCGAGAATGGCAAACCTATGCACTTTTCCGAAATTGCCGATTCTATCAAGGAAAGTGACTTCAGCCGTAAAAACGTAACGACACAAGCCATCCACAACGAGCTCATCAAAGATAAGCGATTTGTACTAATCGGACGCGGTATCTACGCACTAGACAGCTGGGGCTACACGAAGGGTACTGTATCTGATACGATTACCGAGATCCTACAGAAAAGCAAAGAACCTTTGCACCGCGACGAGATTGTGAAACGAGTCCTAAAAAGCCGTCAGGTCAAAGAAACAACTATCCTTTTGAACCTACAAAGCAAGCCGCAGTTCAAGCGAGTTGCAAAAGCGACATACACACTGGCCGAAAAGTAATAGCGCAAGCTTGATTACAGAGGCGAAAGGTGGGACAATATACTTATGGAAATAATTACGTGGATTATAAATCTGCTGTTGCAGTGGTACGTATGGCTACCGGCGGTATTAATCCTTGGTTTTTTGACGTGGCGTAATTATCGACAGATAGATGCTATCCGCGCGACCGAGAGTACTTTGCTTATTCTGGAAATCCCAAAGGCAAATGACAAAAAAGAGCTAGCGGCAGAACAACTGTTCGCCAGTCTCCACGGTATTCTGCGCGACAAGGATGAACTAAAACAATCCGGCGGCATACAAGAACATCTGAGTTTC
>CAZXJP010000013.1:0-28804 GCA_964641025.1 uncultured Candidatus Saccharibacteria bacterium | reverse complement strand
TGCTAGCGTTAACGGTCAGATACGTTTTTACGTATGGGTGCCTACGGCGCTACGAAGTTTCGTTGAAGGTCAAATATATTCACAATACCCGACCGTACAGATACACGAAGCAGAGGAGGATTATGTTTCACACGAACGTCAGCATAGCGTGATTTATACGGGCGAGCTAACTCTCACGGATAGTGAATTTCTGCCGATAAAAACATTCCAAAGCTTTGAAGTCGACCCATTGGCCGGCATTACTGGCACGTTGGCTAAGTTAGAGTCTACAGGCGAAGAGCTATGGATACAGGTCTTGGTACGTCCAATAGCCGACGAATGGCACAAATCATCGGAAAGTTGGATAAAAACCGTCAAGAGTGGCGGTAGTCCGTTTAGTTTTCTGTCAGACGGCAAGGGATTCGATGCAAAGTGGATATTTGGTCTACTAGAAGCATTGTGGCGACCACCAGAGCAGGGGGTAGGCGGGGGTGGTTCGTCCAAGCCCGAACTGTCGGAACGTAACAAGACACGTGTCTCGGAGGCAGAGAAAAAGGCGACCAAGCTAGGCTATAGAGTAAAAATCCGCATGGCCTACTTGGGTGAAAGCCAGGTAAACGCCAAGCTACAGTTACAGGCGTTAGTCGGAACGTTCAAACAATATAACAGCACGAACCTCAACGGTTTTAAGGTTTCTGGCACCAGCTTCAAGAAAGAAGACTTAGAAAAATACCGTGCTCGTTTATTCGCTGATAGGGGATACGTGCTCAATATCGAAGAGGTCGCCAGCGTATTCCATTTGCCACACACGAACGTTGAAACACCAAACATAGTGTGGGCATCCGCGAAAACCGCCGAACCACCATCAAAACTGCCCATATTAACCGGCGATGATTCCATAGACGAAAATATTAGCGCCTTTGGGCTGACGAACTTCCGTGGCATCACGCATCAATTTGGAATGCTTCGCAATGACCGCTCGCGTCATGTGTATATCATTGGACAAACCGGAGCGGGTAAGTCGGGTCTGCTGGAGTTGTTCGCGCTGTCCGACGTATATCACAATCAAGGTTACGCCATCATTGACCCGCACGGTGACTTTGCTATAAATAACATGAAATTCATTCCGCCGAACCGTATAAAAGACGTCGTTTATTTCAACCCAGCAGACACGGCAAACCCTCTCGGATTCAATCCATTAGAGGTTATCGATGAGAACCTAAAATCCAATATCAGCAGTGAGGTGATCGGTGTTCTGGAACGCATGTTTAGCAATAGCTGGGGCCCACGTCTGGAATATATCTTGCGATACACGATATTGGCCCTTCTCGATCGACCAGAGACAACGATGCTAGACATTACACGCATGCTCACGGATAAAAAATTCCGCAAAGAAACATTGTCCTATTGTCGCGACACCGTCGTGTTGCAGTTCTGGAATACAGAGTTTAACAGCTGGACAGAGAAGTTCCAGGCAGAAGCAATCGCGCCAATTCTCAATAAGGTCGGGGCTTTTACCGCTAATCCTGTAATCAGAAACATCATCGGTCAACCGAAGAGCACGTTTAATATACGTCAAATGATGGACGAGGGTAAGATTTTGGTCGTGAACCTATCGAAGGGATTACTTGGCGAGGACAACTCTAGCGTGCTTGGTGCATTCTTGGTTACCAAGATCCAGCTAGCAGCGATGAGCCGTAGTGACATACCAAAGATAGAAGACAGACGACCGTTCTATCTATACGTGGACGAGTTTCAAAACTTCGCTACGGATAGCTTTGCCACAATTCTATCCGAAGCACGCAAGTACGGACTGAATTTGACCGTCGCCAATCAATACATTTCTCAGATGACAGACACCGTCCGAGGCGCCGTTTTCGGTAACGTAGGAACCATGATTAGCTTCCGAGTCTCTGCCGATGACGCCCCCATACTTTCCAAACAATTTGAGCCACAATTCGAACCAAACGACTTATTGCAGATGGCTAACCGTAACTTCGTCGTTAATATGGTAATCAACGGAGAAAAGGCACCGGCGTTTAGTGCACGTACGCTACAGCTTCCGCCCGCGCAGACTGATAATACTCAAGCGATTGTCGAAAATACCAGGGCGCTATATAGTCGCAAGCGTGAAGACGTAGAGAATATGATAAACAACCTCGTTCAACCCCCGGATCATCTGATGCGCAAAGGGCCAGGAAACCCGAGAGTACGCGATGAAAAACCCACCGAACAACAACAGGGGTCTACCCCCGTAGGTCCAGTCGTTGCCGAACAACAACCAAGGCAAAACGAACCCAACAAGCCTAAATTCGTGGTAGAAACGCCCAAGGGCGAAGCGGCAATCAATAAGAAGATCGAGGAAAAAGAAGAGAAGCCCGACAGACAACCCGAAGAGAAGCCGCCGGAGAAGAAGCAAGAGTCCAGCAATAAGGACGAGAAGCCTGTAGAGGGTAGCGAAGAAAGACCTAAAAAGAAACGTGCACGCAGTAGGCGACGCAAGAAATCGGACGAATCAAAAGACGAAGAGAGTAAAGAGACTAAAAAACCGTCGGAAAATGTAGATAATAAAGAAACAAACAAAAAGCCTGAGCCCAGAAAACCAAAAGACGATGATCTAAAAGATCAAATGACGGATCACATAAACGACCTGCTAAAGGTAAAGCATCAGGTACCAGGTAGCAAGGCGAGCAATGAGTCACGCGATGATGATAAACCCGTAGAATCCACCAAGCCACCCACGCAGCCTCCTGCCTCTCCAAGGGACGATGGCAGCCTAGGACACCTTCGCATACGTCGCTAGAAGCTCTAGCGCTATGATATAGTGGTTACATGTGGGAAATATTCGCGCAGGCAATAACTTCAATTGACCAGTCAGCGCTTCAAGAGCAATTAAACACGGCTAGCTCCCAGCAGGAGCAATTGTTTAAGTTCATCGAGGAGTTCCAGTCTCGAATCCTTACTTTTCTGCCATTCATTATCGCCGCGGCTATCGGTGTTTCCGTACTGTTTATCATGTCAGCAGTTAACAAGTTGCGCGTAGATCGCGCTATTCTACGCATAGACAAAAATCTTGAAAAACTAGTTTCCGAAAAATCAATAAAAGACACGATTCGATCCGAAGGTAACCCATATCCTAATATGTATGGACCCAGACCCGACTCTCAAACGCCCGCGCCGGCACATGCCAGCGTTGACGCTACTAAGCAAGCCACAGAAAGAGCGGCCGAAGCGGACACGTCTCCTAGAAAAGGCTGGTACGAGTAGCAAAATCACATGTAGAACAAAAATAGAACATCTGTACAAATCATCACACGGATATCTACAGGGGTGGTACCCTGTTATTATTTGTTCTAATTATGCCGTATGACCCCTGTTGTACCCCTGTTAAATTATAAATTGCAAGATACTATGATAGTTAGCGGTGTATATATGCCTGCGGGGATCACAAAAGCAAAAGTAGGGCGATCAAATAGGGGAATAATCAAAAATTTTCCGCGAGTGGGCAGGAACACGACGAACCAGCGTGAATATACATTCATAAAATAGAATGTGATTATACGTCGCACAATATATCTTTTACGACATTAAACTAATTAGCATAAGTTGATTCACTATACGTACTATCTAGCCCCCGATAGGGGGCTAGTCCTGTAATTATGCAGTAAGACCTATTGAGCTTACTCATTGTGCATATACATAACGCTCTTTTGCATATCACACTCGTAAGGCATCCCTTCAAGCCCTTGGAGCCATATTGTAGCTATATTCCACAACACCCTATGATCGTGTCGTGTATTTGACTTTTCTTAAAATTGCATGTGTGTATATGTTTTTGCGACACTAATGTCACGAAATTTTTCACGGTACCTATGCTCTATTTTTCACGCGCCTCCCCTACTTTTCCACAGTTATTTGACTTTTTGACATTGTGATATATTAATATAGTTTTTTAGTATATTCGTAAATATAGTAAAATAGAACAAAAATAGAACTTAAACAGGGGAGCAAAGGGGGTTCCCTGAAGCGTCTAAACACGCCTATTACTTGTAATATGCCCTTCCCGACACGCGCACATCAACATATTTTGGTGTTACACCCTTTTTCTTTAGGTAGTCTACTGCCCTTTTCATATCCTCTATTTGTTCCCCTACCGGCCTGTCTAGTGATAGTTTTACCGGGTATTTCTTCTTTGACAGTCGTAGCTCTATTTGCCTAGTTGTTCCCTCGGGGATTATCGCCTGTGTCACCTGTAGGTCGAAAGTATTACTAGTATCCACCGCTAAGCCTACAAACCTCAAAAAGTTACTGCTTGCTATAGCAGTGCCAGCAACCTGAGGAACTCCGCTGTTGTCTACGATTTTAACTTTTGGCTCGTCAAAATAGTTGATACGAAAAGGCACGCCCGTTTTGTCTACGTAGTATCGCTCACCACCAATAAGCCAACTAGCGACGGGGCGCCTGAAAACGAGTTCGAATCTAGTAGCTGCAAACCCACCCGAGCGAACGCTTTTAACGCCATCTACCTCTGGGGCGACTGACTTCATATAATTCGACAACTCCACACGATCCATCAAGGTACGTACGCGCTCAAAGGGACGAAACGCCAAGTACCCCGTAATAGCATGCTCATATCGATTGCTTTTTAGAACAGCACTACTGGCATTTGATGCAGTCACATTGATACCTGCGGTGAATTCGTACAAGAACCAAACAAGTATCATGGCCGATAGTATAAATATAGCAAACATACCACCTAGGTACCTTCTGTGGGCGACTAAGTGATGGCCCCGTACCCTTGGCGAACGCAAACCGGCATTCAATTCATTTGCACTACCTACATTAGATGACTCACTACCAGTGAGTGTACGCCCTCTGCGAAACAATTGCTTGCCCTGCTCTTCTTTTTTATCCAGCTCGCTCTTTTCAACACGCCTGCGACGTGGTTCTTGGTCGCGCTTTTTGCGTAATAGACCCATCTACGCCCTCCTGTTCGCCGACTCAATAATTATTTGCGCCATCTCGCTAGCAGCATTGGGTTTGGCGTGTTTATGTAGATTACGACTTAATTTATCAGCATATTTTTTGTCTTTCAGTATCTTTTTTATAGCAATTATCAACGACTTATCATCAGGCTCGTCAAACTTATCTTCGTCAAGCACCAAAACCGCCTCCGTTTCTTCGTACGACTTGACGTGTTCTATCTGCCATACCAGTCTTTTACTAGGAATAACTACAGTTGGTCTAGCCGCGGCCGCCAGCTCGAGTAAAGTAGTCGCACCTGCTCTAGATATAACTAGGTCGGAACCACATACCAGATCCGACATGCCAGACGATACGAAGTCTTTTAGAATAAATCTAGGGTCATCCTGTGGCACAAGGCTGTTAACCTCGTCATATTGCGCGGAACCCGAGACTAGTACTACATTGGTATAATTCAGTATTTCACCCAAATGCCGAACCACAGTGTCGTTAATAGACTTCGCGCCCTGTCCACCTCCAGTTATCAATATCATAGGACGACTAGCTTCAAAGCCTAGGCCTTCTTTTATTTCAGAACGTTTTTTATCACTGATCTCTTTGTAGTTAGGACTCACCGGGGTACCGACATACGTAGTCTTTGACTTAGGATATTCATAATTATCCAAGGGCATGCCTGTAGCGATGCGTTTCGCTCGAGGCGCCATGAGCTTGTTTGTCAATCCTGGTCGAGAGTCACTATCATGTATGACAACAGGTATTCCCAAGGCCCATGCAGCAACACCAACCGGCAAACATACATAACCACCTTTTGCGAATACGACATCCGGACGCCACAAAACCATTCGAAATAGACTCTGCCCTACTCCAATGATGACTAATATTAAATCACGTATATTAGGAAATATAATTGAAGGGATGGTTAAATGTTGTAATTTCGACAAATGATTATACCGTCGGAACTTTCCAGCTACAACTTTCTGAACCTTCACGGATTTATCATACTCGGACAATATAGATTTTGCCTCCACGGCAAAGTGGCCATCACACCAAAACTTTACTCGTGCCCTTGGATGTTTCTTGTGTATTTCACGAAGTACGGCGACGACGGGCGTTACGTGACCCCCCGACCCCCCTCCGACTGCGAGAATCTTCATACTCATTACTCTTTAGTTTACTACCAAATACCGTATAGCGCGACAGCTGAAATGCTAACCCCAGCGCAGCGGCGACAAAAACCATACTAGTTCCACCAAAACTGAGTAGCGGCAGTGTAATGCCCGTCAGTGGAATAAGGCCTGTCATAGCCCCAACGTTCAATACCACATGGGCCCCAACCCATCCAAACACGCCTGCGACCAATAGCTTCAGCCTCATGTCAACCAAATGGTCAGCCACTTTCAACAAGCGCATCAATAACGCGGTAAACAGCGCCAAAATCGCTACTAGTCCCACAAAACCAAAGGTTTCACCCATAATCGCGAATACAGAGTCGTTTATCGCCTCTGGCAAATAGCCTGTGGCCTGTACGCTATTGCCTATTCCGACACCTGCTAAGCCACCGGTACCAATAGCAATCTTCGCGTGAGTTATATGATACGCTCCCGCGTCATCAATAGACGTACTGTCTCCCGACAAAAAGGTAATCACCCTCTCCATACGGTGGGGTGCCATTAATATCATCATGATTCCGGCCAACACCAGTAGGCCCGCAATAGCCAAGCCCCATCTGTATTTCAGACCGGCCATGTATAGCATGACAATCAACAAAGCAATTAATGATATTCCGGTACCCATGTCTTTTTGTACCACGACTACGAACAATAAAGCCAACCCCGTCACTGCCCCTAACGGAACTAGTGTTTGGGTTCTATCATTGATCAACCCCTGTTTAGCCCTGGTTCCCAAAAAAACAGCCGCGAACAGTAACATACCGAACTTTAATAGCTCCGCGGGCTGCAGACTACCTAACGGCCCTAATTCAAACCAACGACATGCCCCCAAAGTACATTGAGTGATAGCATCTACGCCCAATATGTTTCCAAAAAACAATAGCGCCAAACACGCGACGAACCCGGTTATTAGTATTTTGCCCGTATGTTTAAGCAAAAACCTATATGGCAGACTAGCGGCGATCACGAACGCCACAAGAGCCAAGAATAGACTGGTCGTTTGTTTAATAAAGAAGTACGCCGAACCATAAAAATCAGTTCCATAGGCATTGTTCAAGACGTTCGCCCTCTGCGGACCTATCGCGTACATTATTATCAAGCCCAGCAACATTAACAGGCCCATATACAATACTATTTGGTAATCAGGGCGGTGGCGTCTAGCGACTGCTTCATCAGAGCGTTCTGACCGTCGCGCACCTATCACAAAATGTGACCCCCTGTCAGAGCGAACAGAATTCCTACGCAACCAGCTCCGGCTGCTAATACCCAAAAACGCATAGTTACTTTAGTCTCTGGCCATCCGGTCGCCTCCAAATGATGGTGCACCGGTGCCGAAATAAATATCTTTCTATGCAGATACCTCTTGCTCAATATCTGCGCCATACTAGAGCCGGCCTCGATAACGAATACAATTCCGATTATCGGCAGGAGAAAGAACGTATTAGTTAACATTGCCACGACGCCCAAGGTAGTTCCTAACGCAAAACTACCCACGTCCCCCATGAAAAACCTTGCTGGATAGATATTGAACCATAGGTACGCCAGCAGGGCGCCCAATACCGTAAAGCAGAAGCCCGCCAATAACGCGTGACCTTGCATCGTAGCAATCGCACCGAATGCACCAAACGCGATAGCGGACAAGCCACCGGCTAAACCATCGAGTCCGTCACTAATATTCACCGCATTACCCATGGCTACTACCGCGAAAGCAAACAGCGGTATCATCCACAGCCCTATCACCCAATCACCTATAAACGGCAGATGTACGGAATCATAGCCTAACTTAACGGCGAAATACCAGCCCAGACCAACGCCCAGAGCGGTTATTGCCATGAATTTCACGCTGGATCGCAAACCGGCGACTCCCCCGCCCTTTCCGCGTATGTTTATGACGTCATCGATTAATCCAACGAGACCGCCTCCAACCAAGGCAGCCAGAGGTAACCAAGTTTCTGCCCTGTCCATGTTAAACATCAGTGTCACTGCCGTGACGGAAACAACAGTAATAATACCCGCCATCGTAGGAATGTTACGCTGGAACTTATCCTTATGTAGCTTTGTGAATACCTTTAATTTTTCACCGGTCGTGCTAGTCGTACGTTGCTTTTTCCAAAACTTATATTTGTACGCGAAATACGTATAAATTGGCGTAAGCAGCATACCCAATATGAACGCCGCGCAACTGAGCAGTAGAGTCGTGGTGAGCTCGTCTGTCAGCATTACAATTGATGATGTCATGATTACCCCTTTGGATCTATCCTTAGATATTCTATTAACCAGTTAGATATGTCAGTAAAAATCGGTAGTGCGTGTTTGTTTCCTTCAAGATACTTATCCTTACCCGAAGTCTCTACCATTATGACATACTTCGGTGTAGAATTCCCGCCATAGCCCAGATACGTAGCTATAGTCTCGTCGTCATTGTAACCGCCTTCGGGCTTTAATGTTTGCGACGTACCCGTCTTGCCCCCTATGTCATAGCCCGGTATGTCATTTCCCGCGTAAAAAGCCTTGCGAGCCTTTCGTATCATACTGTGAATCTTTTTAGCGCTAGATGGACTGATGACATTTTCTTGACTACCCTTCTCTGCCGCGCCAGTAAATACACCCCCATCAGAAAGTGTTCCGGCAATGACCGTTGGAGGATGGTAGGTGCCGCCATTTATCAATGAACAAAATCCCGCCGCCACCTGTAGCATAGTCAGGTTCATGCCCTGCCCAAAAGTCATATTAGAGTATCTCACCGCATTACCCTCTACCTCCGTGGGCGGAATTATTACCCCGGGCTGTTCGCCGGCTAGCTCGACACCAGTTATTTGACCCAGGTGAAACTTGTCGTACAGATAGCTATATATAGTATCACGAGCCTTTCTATCTACGCTTTTGCCATCACCCAAAAGTTGAGCCACCGTAACGACGCTTGTATTCAGCGAATAATTCAGCCCCGTTTGCATTGTTATCTTTCCCGTTTCGCCGCGCCATAAATTCTGAATAACCCTATCTTCTACTTTTATGGAATCCGTGTTGATGTAGGTGCTGTTTGGCTCAATAACCCCTTTGTCTAGACCAATTGCCATGGCAAAGGTTTTCATGACCGATCCAGGCTCGTACGGTCGACTGATAACATTGTTGTTGAATAACGCCGAATTCTTTACTGAATTAAATTTTTCTGGATTAAATGTTGGAAAGTTAGCCATTGCCATAATGTCGCCGTTTTGCGGATTCATCACGATGACACTGCCGGTATCGGCGCCTAGACTCTTTACCTTTGACGCCAAGGTTCGCTCTACATACGATTGAATATTCCTGTCGATAGTCAGGACTATATTGTCGCCATTCTTGGCAGGCTGGTTGATGTTCTTGTCGCCGATAGTTAATGGAACACCACTTACGTCCGTCACCGACTTTAACAATCCATCATGACCAACCAAACGATCATTTAATGCTGATTCTAGTCCATACTGACCCACGCCTTCGTCGTTGACGAATCCTAGTGTTTGCGCCGCGAGCTTACCTTCTGGATACACTCTCTGCGACACCTCCTGAAAGCCTATGCCCGATAGGTTCTCTTTCTTTATGAGTTCAGCCTGCTTTCTAGATAGCTTTGTACCGAGTATTTGGTATCTAGTATTCTTTCGCTCCAATAACTCGTCTATCTTTGGGCGCAAATTGCCACCAGCTATCTCGCGTACAACCGTTAGCACCCTATCCGGTTCCGTAATAACCGCAGGATCGGCGAACAACGTATATATGGGCTGGTTCTGAACCAGGGGCACCGGAACGTTTCCGTCCAATGCATATATTTCACCCCTCTGAGCTGGAATTGTGAGTGGCTTTATTTGTTCCGCCGCGGCTAGCTTGACGTATTCTTCATGCTGAATAATTTGCAAATAAAACAATCGTCCTATGAATATTGCTATAGCCAAAAGCAGAAGCCCGGCTAATATACGCGAGCGACTGCCTTTTTGTAGTGACAGCTCCATAGAACTATATTACCTTACATAGTCTGTCGATGCTGGTTTGGTCATAGCCTTGGCTACGTCGCCACTTTTTACGGATTCAAGTGCCGTAAGTCTCGCATTTTCAATCTCTAGATCAGTCTTTTTCGTTTCCAATTCAGCGATTTGCGTATCAATTTTTTGCGCCTCATAGTCATATGCTGTAGCTCGTGTCGCTTGGGTCAGATATACGATGCCCAAAACCGTCAGCATCAATGCGACCAAAACAGTGTGCGAAACGGGGCCTAGTTTTACGGCAGACACGAAAGATACGGTATTTTGGTTTCTGTTCCATCCGCTGGAAAGGTTTGATCGGCGTCGACTGTAGAATTGTTGAGTTGTTTGGTATGACATGTGGTGGATTCTCTGTTATTTTTTATTTTTATGCTGTCTCGCGTAGCAAATTCATTATTGAATTGGCTGCGCAAGCCGACCCCGATGCAATCGGGATCGCCTTTGCGGCAGGCTTCTACTGCTTTACGCGTACGGTGACACGTGTGTCAACCGACTCGTTTCGTACTGGAATATGGATTGGCATTTGGTGTTATGCCCCCTTCCTATGTGTTTATATTTTCACGGCGGCGCGTAGTTTTGCGCTACGTGCACGCGGATTGTGAACATCTTTTGTCGCACCGTCAATCGGTTTCTTGGTCAATATCTTTAGCTCTGCTTCATAGCCAGATTCTGATTGTTCGGCAAAATACTGCTTGACCAGACGATCTTCTAGACTATGAAAACTGATGACACCTACCCTACCTCCAGTGTTTAGTAGTTGAGGCAAAAGTGGTAACAGTTGCTTGACTTGGTCAAGCTCGCTATTGACTGCGATTCTGATTGCTTGAAAAGTGCGCGTAGCAGGGTGTATCTTACTCCTGCCAACATGGATTGTTTGCTTGATCAGTTCTGCGAGTTCTTCGGTGGTTTCGAGCGGCCTCGCGTCGGCAATCGCGCTGGCTATTCGCCTTGCGTTACCGGCCGGCTCTTCGCCGTAGTCCTTGATTATGCGGGTAAGTTCTTTGACGGAAGCCGTATTGACAAGCCTTTCAGCTGTCATCTCCTGTCGCCGATCCATACGCATATCTAATGGACCACCGTTTTTAAATGAAAACCCTCGTTCGCCCTGATCGAGCTGCGGTGACGACACCCCCAAATCAACTAGGACGATATCGAATTTTTTGCCCCGTTCTATCAATGCCTGCGCGGCACTGACAAAATCAGTATGCATCAAATCGACGCCGTTATTTGAAAAACGAGACAACTTGCCAATGGCAAAATCATCCCGATCTACTAGCGTAGCACTTGTCTGCATACCTGTTTTTTCCAGAAAAGCTTCTGCGTGACCGCCATATCCTGCTGTTAGGTCGAGATAGCTCTCGCCTTTTTTCGGATCTAGCAAATCAAGCGTCGCCTCCAGTAAAACTGGTATATGCAAATCATGCGGTGGATGTGCTTTAATACTCACTCCTCTATTCTACTAGAGGATTCGAGATCACCCAACTGATAACAATGCTTTCTGTTTTTGTGTGTGTTTGTTTTTGTATAAGTTGTCGATACTGATGTGTCACTGTGTAACTCATATAATAGTATCGATTGAGAGACTTATGTGTTGTGAGGTGGAGTTTTTTTGGGAGGTGTGTTTTAAGGAAGGTGCTGTGGATCTTTTTTCACTAAATGTGGTTCCCACGATTTTCCACGCACTGTTACCAGATGGTTAATCTCGAGAGTTTCTATTTGTCAAAGTACGGGCCAAAAACCGCCCTAGTCAGCCGTATCCGGATTCATAATTCGCCAGTATTGTCCTGCGCGAACTGCAACCAGATCCTTTTTTATACCAGCAAAATCCAGCAGGTGCTTCTCTATGCTGACCCTACCCTGCTTTACATCTAGCGAGGCGCTGGTCTTGCCACGGCGAAACCTGACATTCACGTCAGCAATTCGCTCGTCGAGAATACTGCCAGTTAGCTCTGGTTCTACCTCGTTATCCCATGTAGCCTGTGGATACATGTGTAGGTATGAACCAAACCCGCGAGTAAGCACTACCCCGCTAGAGAACTCGTCACGCAATTCTGCTGGAATAGTCAGTCGACGCTTGTCGTCGAGTTTGCGTTCGAAATAATCTACGCTGGACACCTTGCTTCCCTTCGGGTGGTATTATTTGATTTTTTAAGTGGTGGTTTTTGTGTTTATTGCCACTGACTTCAGTTTACTACCCACAGCTACCCACTTCAACCCCCAATTTTGCTTTTTTCCGAAAATATAGTGTTTTATCCACAAATTTGTGGAAAACTATATCTTCAGCAATATATATAGGGCTGTGTCAAACAGCCCTACACAACTATTACGAAATATTTAATTCTTGAACAGAAAATCAGCGACCTGCTGATCATACATGTCGGTCACTTGTAGCGTCACCCAACCCACTAATATGAATAGGTTGAATAGTAGCGATACTATTAGCAGCGCCATTACGAAATCTATGCGGTGCTGTGCGAACGACGTAATTTTACTCTTGGATACTTTTTTGGTTTTTTTAGTCTTTGCCATGACCTATTTCTATCATAACGCTTGCGGTTTGTCGATATCCTCGTTGAGTTTTTGCACGACTTCATTCAAGTTACTATATCGGGTTACATTATTCGGTACCGTACCTTTTTGCGATAATAGCTCGTGGCCAGAATCTAGAACCCAGTATCCATGCGATGGTCGATCTGGATAATCTAGGAAGCTTACCGCCTTATCATCTATTAATATAACCTTCTCCGCGAAACCACCGCCCAGCTCCTTGGGAATCTTGAATGCCCCATCCTGCTGTCGCCAGCTACTTATCAACCTGCCCTTTTCCTTGTGATCCATGATTATATGATGGACATGATTAAATCCTGCAGCTGTCAGCTTCAGCCTTTGCCACAGCGAATCACCATATGTCAGGATTCCATATCGCTTATTATTCTCGTCCATCCACTCTAGCAACTCATTCGCGCCATCCAACTGATAGTTCAGCGCCCTCGATTCATGGATAAACATCTTTTCCATGCCTTGCCAATCATCTAGCCTATTCTCTGAACTCAAATGATCGCGTACATAGGTAGCTAGTAGGAATGTGTCACCTCGCTGTTTTACCTCTGCGTCAACTTTACGTATTTGATCACTGGAAATATGAAAATATTTATCAGCAATCTCAATAAATACCCCTATTAACTTGTCAGAATCGGCAAGCGTTCGGTCAAAGTCGATGATATAAAATTCAGCGTTTTCGTCCATCTAGTACGTCGATAAGTCTCATTAATGCGTTCGCTGTTGCCAAAGAGTCGTGTCTAATTAATGTCCTGTGCGCCGCAATAGGATCAGAACTGTTGTTGTTTTTCCACGCCATTCCACTGACCATATTCGTGCCAACGGCAGTATAGTGCGCCGAGTCAAGCTTTGTCTGATCATAGTCAACAATCTTTTCCCCTGCTTGCGCGTATTTTTCCAGCAAGCTATCAGCTGGCCGTTTCGTGTTGTATAGCACTGCATCCAAAAACTCGCCACCAGCCAGGCGTTCAATCTCGGACGCGTAGTCGTTAACGTCAAAACCATCAGTCTGACCAGGCTTTGTCATCAGATTACATACATACACTTTTTTGGCTTTTGTCGCCCGTAACGCGTCACCAATACCAGGAACTATCAAAGCCGGGGCCAAGCTACCGTACAGATTGCCCGGTGCTATAACGACCATGTCCGCGTCCTTGATTGCCTTTAATGCCATGGGATTCGGTTCAGCCTCGGGGTCGAGCCAAAACTCTGGCCTTTCTCCATGAAACTCCTGATTAGCTATCTCGAATTCTCCATATACCTCGTTGCCGTCACCGCGCTTCATTACCAGTCGCACGTTCGACAAAGTAATCGGCGCCACGACGCCACGCACGCCCAAAACTTCGCTTGCCAGCTCTACACCATTGGCGAAATCGCCCGTCATTTTCTCTAACGCTGTCAAAAACAAATTTCCGAAAGCATGCCCCTTCAGACTTCCCTCTTCGAAACGGTAATTGAATAATTCGCGAACTTTTGGAGATTCGCTCAATGCCACCAAACACTGTCGCACATCACCTGGAGGTAGCGCGCCTAACTCGTCGCGCAACACGCCAGTGCTACCGCCATCATCAGCCATATTGACTAGCGCGGCTATTTGGCTAGTGTGGTTTTTTAGCGCACTCAACAGAGTAAAACTACCCGTCCCACCGCCTATTACGGTTATCTTTCGCTCGGTTCGTGCAAATGGTTCTTTCATACAATCAGTATAACATCGCATGTATTGGTATAATGATTTAAGTGATTTTATTATTACTTCGTATATTCTGGAGAATCCTCATATTCTTGCTTGGTGTAGGTGCCTTGATTTTTATTGTTCGCACTATATGGCCCAATAGTGATAACCAAGCAGAAATCCTAGGCGCGTTAATATTCACGTACGGGCTCATGGCCTATCTGGTCATACCGAACCTCATGCGCCTGTTTCATGTATTTTCAAAACCAGATCATATCCCGCTATACGTAACGACCGGTGACGGCTGGCCATCTGATCCTGTGAATCTAGCCATAGTAGCAAAAAACAAAAACCATCTACGAAAAGCTATGAACGACGCCGGATGGCACACCGCGGATGAGTTAACATTCCGAAATGGATTCCGCGAGGTTATTTCCATAGTCTTTAACAAACCGTATCCAGAAGCGCCCCTATCGTCACTATTCCTCTTTGATCGTCCCCATGATATAGGGTTTGAAATACCTACTAATCCAGCCAACAGTGCGCGTACCAGACATCATGTAAGGTTCTGGAGACTCACCCGCCCCAGAAAAGAAATGAAATTCAACAAGCTACATTTTCAATTTTGGAAAGAAAAACTTCAGCACATCATAGAATCGGACCAAACTATCTGGATTGGAGCAGCCACCGAAGAACCCCATGCGATCGACATACAATGGCGCACGGGACGGCTAACGCACGGCGGAAGTCACGAGGATGAAAAAGAAAGAGACTTTATCATTAATACCCTCAAGAAATCAGGTCATGTCAAAAAAATATCTACCAGCGAAGCTGGCGAACAGACTCGATTCCGTGGCCAGCAATTTCGCACCCATTACACCACCGATGGCAAGATTAAAATTATCAGACTCAACTAAAGTATCGTACCTACCCTACCGTCATATCAACCTGTTATTGATTGGTATTATATAACTTTTTATATAATAAATTATATAATACTTTTATACCTCAACGTCTTCACCAAAATGCAGTTTTAATCGCGAACGTATACTACCCTCGTGTCGACCAAACTTCTTGCTCATGGTCTTTACCGACTCGCCATTTTGAAAGTCTTGCTTCAATTGGGCATCGTCGGACCTATTCCATGGCATATAGGCGTTTGGGTGCTCTTCGCGCATTTTTGCTAGCTTATCTGCCCATGCGCCACCAGCCTTCTTTTTGACAGGACTTTCCTTGCGTTTCTTTGCATTTTCGCGCAGATGCTCCAGGCGCTTGGCGTCATCGGCGGTTTTTTTGCGCAAAAATTCATCTATCAACTTCGCGTCCTCGCTAACACGCAGAGCCATATTGTTAAGCCCGGCTAGATACAAACTATCCAGATTTTTTACGCGACTCAGCGCCACGTAACCCATACCCTCTACGAATGCTTTGCTCAAATCCATCCGAGCAGCGTCCAACGTCATTCCCTGTGATTTGTGAACCGTAATAGCCCAGGCCAGTCGCAAAGGAATCTGTACGATACTCGCCCGCTTTTTGTCACCATCACGTAGCTCCCATGTGTCCGGCATCATAGTAATAGTTTTTCCATTGCGAAACTTTACCATTGGGTAGTTGGTCAAGACATCAAACCCTACTACTTCACCCAGGCTACCGTTGAAATATTTTTTGTCCGGCGAGTTTTTTACCGCCATCACGAAAGCTCCGTCCTTTAGCCTCAATTCGGCCGGCGCCAACACCGATCGCTGCAAATTCTCAACATAATTATTACTCCCCGTCGTTGACTGAGTATATTTGTATTCATCACCAGAAAGATCGTCTAGTTTTTTTAGATTTATTTTATCAACGTCAATATTCACGGTATGTAGCTGAGTAATCTCGCCCTCAGGCGGTTCGGCATCTGCTCTCGCTAGCAACGCTTCGGCATGGTGCCTGCGGACGTCACCAGCCCTCATGGCATTCAATATCTCTAGCAATTTATCGTTGTCATCCTGACGATGCTGCTCCTGCAAATAACATATTACCGGATCCAAATCTTGCCATGCGTTACTATTGACCACGAAACCACCAGCACGTGAATCGTTGCGATTAATCGGCGGCAACTGAAAAAAGTCGCCAGACATTATTATCTGTATCCCGCCGAACGGTTCGTCGGGTTTTTCGCGAACCAATCTACATGCAGTATCGACCATATCCAAACGATAATCATGCAACATACTAATTTCGTCTATCACCAAGACGTCGGTTTTTTCGATTATATCTCGCCTACCCTTGCTGATATGATCCGCGAATCCCGTAGGCAGTTCATCTGACACTCCTATGCCAGCCCATGAATGTATAGTAGTGCCACCTAAATGAGTCGCCGCCAGGCCAGTCGTTGCCGTCACGGACACGTGCTTACCCTCGGATTTCGCGATCCTTATAAACTGATTTAACAAATGCGTCTTGCCCGCGCCAGCAGGACCAGTCAAAAGCACGCTTTCGCCAGCCAGCATAATCTCTAATGCAAGTCCCTGATTCATTTACTTTATTCTATCATCATTCGGTACTCATTTCTCGACCGCAACCACACAGGAGCTATTGCGTCAGCAGTAAAGATTGCTTATGCTTAATACTATGAACAAGTTCTCAAAGGCATTCACATTGGTAGAGGTTTTGGCGGTTGTCGTAATGATTGTTATCGTAGCCACAATAGTCGCGACCGTTTGGGTACACGTTGACTCTGCTTCGCGCGACCAAGCACGAGAGGCGGAAACTGATCTATGGATTAGTACGTTCGAAACATACAGAAGCAACTTTACAATATGGCCAGCTATGCCGGTAAACTCCGTGACGCCTACGACTATGTGCCTAGGCAATTTTAGTTCCTATAGCAATAAATGCGGTCAATACGGTTCATCTACTGCGACCAGGTACATCAACGCATCTGGATCTGCCTATAACAACATGCTTTCCGCGGTGGATAGAATCGGTTTCGTGCCGGTGAACACGACGGAACCTACGAACAACTCTCTGGTAGGTCCATTGTTGTACGTAACGCAAAACAGCAACTCCGCGCCAATCACAGTTACCGGACGCTTCTTCCATTTCTTTAATCGTGAATGTCCTGACGGCTGGACCGAATACTTTACATCACCAGGCTCACCCGCCCTGCCGTCATCAATATCACAGATATTAACAGGTACTGGCGCCCACGCCTGCGCAAAAACGGAACAATTCACATACTCACCTAGTTAGTAGTAGGTGGCACCGGAGGATTTTGGCTTGAATCTGGATACGTTGGCGTTGTTGGTGGCTGATCATTTGGCGGAACGTTTGGACCCTCACCTTTGTTTCTTTTCTTTTTTGCGACTAGCACAATAGTCGCGCCAATAGCCAATATCAGAACGACAGACCCGCCTATTAATATAGGCATCATATTCTGCTGACCATTTCCGTCTGACTTCTCTTCTATCTCTGGGTAAATGATAGTGTTGTTTCCGTCTATCTTCGCCGTCGCGAAAATCCAATCATCTATATAACGGGAATTGCCCCATGAACGACTACCATAGCCCCATCCATGCACGCCGCCCGAACTATCTGGACAGCTCCTGCCGTCTGGTTCATCGATGGCCGTTGCGGTCAATTCGAAACCAGTATCATTCCAGCATAGACGCGAAATAGGAGCATTCTCGCCGTTAAGGCGCGTTACTTCTATTCCATCCCTGCCCTCTACGTCCACAGCAACAAAATGTATCTCGGCGACTTTAGAGATATCAACCTTGATTCCAATCGTTTGATTTGGAAAGATTATTTGTCCCTGTCTATCCACGCCCTGAAAATTAACTCTTTGTAGTCCAGTTGAAAGCTCCTTCATTTGCTCGTAAAGGGTTACGTCATTTTGACCATCAAATCCACCGTCATTATCGACGTCTATCTTTATTTGGTATTGTCCAATAAAGTTGCGTAGATAGAAAGTAATATCCCCAGATAACTGATCACTAGAATCATCCGGTACGAAATGTAGTTCACTTATACTTGGTTTCTTTATTTGAGGCTTCACCCAATCGGTAGCTTCGTCCCAACGAATAGATTCTGTTGGCAAACTCCCCGACGGCTCCTCAAAGAAGAGTTTATATGTATTGCCACAAACACCCAGAGCTGGCGATAGCTCTTCATTATTATTCACCTCTATGCTCTGGTAGGCAGACACACATTCATCACCAGTCCTTATGCCTATGGAATCCGCGGAGAGTATTGATATCTGACCGTCATAATTATGGTTTTTTACCCTGTATATATAGCCATCTTCACTCACGTAGTAGGTCGTAAAATCACCGGCGAAGTTGTTTGGGGGCTGACGAAATGCATAACGATCCGTCCATATACGCCCGCTCTGCTCTCCGTCGGCGTCAACTATCGTTATCTTCCATGTATGGAGATTCTTTGTCCATAGCACATCTGGCGATGCCTCTTTATGAGCCCGGCCACCCTTGCTTACTTCAAACTCTATTTGCCATATGCCAGAGATCTCCGAACTTTGTGGCGCAAAAATACACCCGCTACCGACACTTGCGCTTGCTTTTATAGTACATGTTTTTTGAACTAACCCCGGACCGTCTAGCGTGACCGTAATATCACCGGTCGGAAAATTAGGTTGCGTATATTGAGCACGCAAAAACTCCGCGCTGATCTTTTCGCCCGCTTTCACATAGACAAAAAAAGTATTGTCACCGCTAATAAAGTGATTTGGATCAGAAGAAAGCGCGTGAGCAGACTGCCCAGCGAAAATAACCGTGAGCGCTGCAATTAATGCCGACAATACCAACCTGCGCATGTATTACTAGCATAACCGTTATCAGATAAAAATGAAAGCTAATCTAGGGGTACGTTTATTGGACTCTCGTTCGGAAAATTAACATCATCAAACATTTCCAGCCTAGAGACGGCAATTTTATACAAATGGTGTTTGTTTTTTCCCGCGATTATCCGATTATACAGACCTTCGGTTGCACCACCATATTTTTGAGTATAGTCGTCTATGACCCTTTTTTGCTCGTCGCATTCAACAACCTCGCTTGCCTCTCCCTCGAACTGCAATCCAACTACAGGCAAATCTTGCTTTATCACAATTGCGCCACCAACTAGATTGTGTTGGTCTATGTCAACACTGTGTCTACGAGTTTCCTCACTCAACCAATACACGCTCTTTAAATCATCGGACGTTACATAGTACAGGCTATTTACGCGCGGTTGATTGCCGTGCAGTGTACCTAGTTGCATGACCCTGCCCTCTCTCATGTATTGCCCGGCAAGTTCACGAGGCTTCTTATTCATCTTCAACTCTTTTTGCTGAATCTAGGTGCATTTTACGTGCCTTATTGGCCCATTCATCGGCCATCTCATTGCCCTCGTCGCCTTCGTGCCCACGCACCCACACCAACTCGGCGTTTGAATTTTCATATAGCGGATAAACATCTTGAACTATATCTAGATTCTTTATCTCACCACCTTTTTTGCGCCAACCTTTGGCCTCCCAGCCACTAGCCCATTTTGTAATGACATTTATCCAAAACTCGCTATCAGTGTATATTCGGCAAGGTTGACCACCGGAATCATCCAACGCGGCTTTTATCGCCAATCCTTCCATCCGAATATTCGTCGTTTCAATTGCAGGTTCTCCACCCACGATATGAGGCTTGTTATCCCTTATAACAGCGAACCCTCCAGGACCAGGATTTGGACTCGCGCTACCGTCTGTATAGTAAGTTATCACTTGCCTTATACTATATGAATATTAGACCTTGTTCAACTTTGCTTGGCGCCATAAAAAGGCGTGTCGCCCAAATCTATTTTTTCCGTGCCAAGTACTGTTTTACCATTTTCCATTTTTTCTACCTCTATGCTGTACGAAACCCAGTCCATTTTTTTCGCGATACCCTCTTCAATCAATCTTCCCCTTTCATACGCCCTGGTTTCTTCTGGTGCGTTATTTATGCCACTATCAACTTCAGTATCCGGTATGTGATAGGCTCTGAATTTTGAGTTTCTCAACTTGCCAACGGGAGATTGATTCAACAGGTCGCGAATAGAATACTTGTTCGCTTTTTCTTCTGTTGCGTTAATAACAACACCGAAGCTTTTATCTATCTTTGCGCCGTGTATATTCATCTCGCCGGGTTCCCTTGGCTCGAAACCATTTCTTGCCAGACTTTTCTGTAGATATTCTAGCTTTACGAACGTATCGTTATGCACAAACCTGCCACCATTAGCCCTGGTATTAGCGTAGTCACGCCACATATCCAATATTCTATCTTTATAGGAAATTCCCTCCACCCTCTCTAAATCTTCGATGTACATTTGCTGTATCTCATTCGTACTATACATATGAGTATCTTCGTCGCCATTAATGCGAAACTCATACTTCCGCCTGCCTTCGAGATCAAAGGACGCACCATAAGCTATGTCACAAGCCGCCCTGCTTGCTTTACCTAATGGAATCGGTTCTATGACACGCAATTTGTTTTGCGCAAAACCTTCACATATCAATGCGTATGTTCCTACACTCATCTCCATCGTCCATTCAGAAACAGGCGAATCTTCGCCGGTAAATTGTATCCTCCTGTATTTATTCGCCGCTGCCAAGGCCTCGTTCGTATACCTAAACATAGGTCTATTTTTTGTTGTACCCGTACCTATGTCTTCACTTAAACAATGTATACGCTCGCCCAGGCTGTATCGATATTTAGTGTTGCCATCATCGTCATAGCCATTTGGCCTTACCGACCCGCTACCTAACATGTCTCTAGACGTAGCATTATGCACGTTCATACTCATCGCCAATTGCTCCAATTGATTGCCGGAGCAGTTTTCCAGCAACATAGAATAGTTCAAATGGCGCGACCAAAAATTCCCATCCATATCACTTAGTCCACGTATTAAGGACGCGGCCTTTACTCTAGGGTTATCGGCTATAAACATGCGCAAACATTCTGCTACTATCAACTCGCCAATCAATTCATGCAATACCGTTTGTCTAGGTTCTATAGTTTCTGGCGTACAATATTCAGGATGACTACCAAGGTCGATATAAAATCGCGCGCCATTTCTCAGCATGACAGCGTTACCATGCGTTCTGTCCGGCACGTACTTGATAATGTCTCGCAGATATTCATTGATTAATACCGCCGGTCCAGGCGTCTGAACTTGATGATCGAATATTTGCGGCTCTTTCTTACCGTGCTTCCATACCAAAGCAGAGAACTCCATCTCGGTTCCCATCACTTGTTGCTGTATGCGTGGTTCTTTATTCAAACTCGGAGACGTCTATTCTCCACCCTTTTGTACGTATGCCCTTACGAAATCCTCTGCGTTTTCTTCTAATACATCATCTATTTCGTCCAATAAACCGTCGGTGTCTTCGACTAGTTTATCGCGTCGCTCTGATCCTTCAGTATCCTTGAGCGCCTGTCCGCCCAAATCCGATACGACCTCATCGTTTTCAACTGATGTTTCATGATTTTTTGGTGCTTGTTCTTGTCCCATATGCCCCATTAATAAAATGTGGCTATATTTTACCACGAAATGTATAAATAGGCAAAAATGCTAATCTGTTATCTATCTTTTTTTGGCTTACGATATTTGTGCATATATCTTGTACTGTGCGGACAATGTACAGGCCCAATTGGCTTTATGCGGTCAGGGAAGCTCTTTGGACATATTGGTAGTTCCAGTGTTTTCCTGACCAGCACCTCTGCGGGCCTTCGAAACATTCTAGCTCTCCAGTTGTCTATTTCACCCCTTCTAGGCAACAGCATACTTAATACATCTGCCTTGTTCGCCGATAACACGTCTTTGAACAGCTGACCACCAACCATCAGGAATTCATCGTGAGGAACATCCATTTCGGATAGCGCGCGTTGAATCATGTTGGGATTTGGTTTTAGGTATTTGCTCGCGTTATTCTCGCCCGCGATATCCGACGGCGTTATGACCGTCATACCCAAATCCTCCCCAAAAATTTGGTTTAAATTTTCGGCACGTGACCCCTGTTCATTACTAATCACAAACAAATCTAGACCAACCTTTGACAACTCGCTCAAGGTCTCGTGAACTGTTTTTGGCACCTCATTATCCCGATGTGTCATTAAAGTACCATCGTCAAAGCCTATCCCGTCGACCCTCTCCAATAATCCCTCGCTATAGAACAAATCTGGACTCAATTGTTCTACTTCACGTGCTACATATGTGGGTCGTAGCTCGTCTAGAAATTTTTCCATCAATTTCATTATGCTCTTGCGACTAACGTGTTTCAACCCATTTTTTTAAATTTAATGCTGGTCTATCGATGCCAACTGGGCTTCTAAGATTTTGTACAGATAGTATGCATCTTCACCCTTGTATAGTTTAAAAGTGTATTGCCTATCTTGGTACTTGCAATCAAACAAAAAATCCTCATGGCCACTATAAAAACCGCCCACGCCTAGCGCCCCATTCACGCTCATTTGTTGCAATACTGTCATCTCTTCAATCAACCAGCTTAGTCTCACTACATCGTCACGCAGCTTATCCGCCACAGTCTGTTCGTTATCCAAATACCGCGCAATCTGGTCAAAGTCTAAACGTTCATTCATAGTGCAATACTCTGCTGGGTACTCGGCCATGACCTTCTATCGTCAACCTGTCATCATACACATTAGCGACGGCGAACGCGTTCGTTTCTTCACTCAGCATTCCTTCGATAGTGACATACGGCACACCTTTTCTGCGACCAAAATTTCCACCATGCTGGTGACCGTTTATATACGCCTTCACATTGTCGTGTGAGTCTATTAGCTCCATAATCTCTTTGTCATTCAACGCGTTCAAAACATGGGGAGGAAATACGGGATGGTGCGAAAACAGAAATGCCTTTTGATCGTGCCTTTGGGCATCTGTTAGTTCATCGTCGAGCCAATCCATTTGTTGATCGCTCAATCCTCCGTTCCATTCATATGCTTGGATTCTACCCGCCCTTCTATAACTTTCTACGGTCTGATAGCCTATTTTTCGCTCGATAGAACCAACGGGATGTTCTAACGGACCCAGCTCATTCGTGTCCAACACGATGAAACGATTATTATTAGCGACGAATGAATAGTACTTATCAGGCATTCCATATTTTCGGACCACGTCGTCAGGGTTGCTTCCAGGAATCCAAAACTCATGATTACCCAGCGCATGCTTCACCGCTACCTTCGACATTGCCGTTATCGCATTTAGTTCATCAGCATCGCTCAATTTTTCGTCTGTAAAATCACCTAGATGAAAAATAAAATCCAGCTCGCGCTGGTTAAACTCTTCTATTGCCTGTCGTAATTTTTCTGGTGACTTGCGATAACAGTTTCTGAACGTGATATCCGACCCTGCTATTCTTCCCCGAAAATCATCCTTGTCGGCATACTGACAGTCAGCCATGATTCCAAACGATACTTCTGGGCTCTTCACGTTCCGATTATACCAGATTCTGTTACTATTTGCTCTACCGGTTTTCGTCTATAAAGCCTTTGCCAAAAAGCCTTTGGCACGTCAAATCTCATTATGCCGACGACAACTGACGAAAACGTAATCAAATCCGCCACCGCACCCATGTACGAACCATTGAGCAGATTATAGGACAGCCAAAAAGGAGTCACGGACAAAGATATCAATCTAATATATTTTGGATCTGTTTGCCACAGCGCCAAACTAGCAAGTATCATGGCGGTGAATGCCATGATACTTGTCCAATCTTTCCAGGTCAAAATCATAGCTACGGCATAGGCGGCTATCATGCCCCCGAATATCCATTGATAGCTACGGAACTTTTCGAATACATAACACCTGATCGCGCCTAATATCAACAAACCAGACGCCGTTCCAGCGCCCATAGACATATAATATGCCGACCATGTTAAGCACGACACAATACTCAGACGAATAATTTTTTTACGGTCTTTTGCCTGAAAAATAGCGACCAATAAAAAAATACCTACCAGTCCTAACAGTTGACCAACAAGCATTTTTTGCCCTCCGGGTTGTCCCGCAAATGTGCGAGTTACATCGTAATAATAGCACCCGGATTATGCTTTTGCATATAGGATTTTTACGTTATTTTTCTTTTAAATAATTTTCGGGCACGACGTTATCTTTAACAAGCCTTGCTTCCGTAGTAAAAAGCGCACCAAAGTCATTTGAATTTCCAATGCTTCTTTTTTGTCCGCTCTCGTTTAGTGGGCTCAGACTACTGAAATTATGAGTACTGGCAATAACGGCACCAACCCAACTAATCGCGAAGGGTACCGCCATACCGGCGCGAAAATATTCCCTATTTTCATCGGGCCCTACCTGATACTGCCTCTTTGCCAATTCAAATAATCTATCGTAGTTCCGATTTATATGCGGGTATCTCTCTATTGTCTGCCATACCCTGTGCCCAAATTCGCGCATGCGATGCAAATTGTTCTCTTCCTGCATTTGCCATAAATCCTCGGACAAATCTACAGAATGCCTGGGTAGATACCCGGCATCATTATCAAAGGACATCGTCATCTTATACCCCTTTGTGGCATAGCTGAAAAACTTTTTATTTTCCTGCGAATTAACGACGCGATCCCAAGACCAGCATAATGTCTTTGCCGCGTTATGGGTTTTTGCCCTAGAGTTTCCCGCCACAATTCTGGGTTGCACGGCATACGTCCGCTCTATGTAACGATCGAAATGGGCATCCTTGGTAGCTTCCATCTTTGCAAACCATTCGTCTGCCCTAGACTCGGCTTCGGCATCAATACAAAAGCCTTCTGGATAGCTACAATCAACTGGCAGGCTAGGAATTTTGTCGCCTCGATACATCATATACCTCCCTATTCTATCAAGGGTAAAGGATTTGCGGGCCAAGATAATGTACTGTCCAACGAAATCATGCCCAAATCTTTCATGATTTTTAATTCATTCAGCTGTCGAATCGCTAAGTCTAAATCTTCTTCGGTAAAATACCTAGTTGGAATTCTCGAATCATTCAGCTCTTCGCCGACTTTTTCCGTATGAAGAGTAAATCCATTGTCTTTGTTCTGGCGCAAAACCGCCATTATGATGCGTAAATCATTGCCCGCCCTATATGATTGTATGGTATATAATTGAGCGTTGCTGTCGTATATTTCTACGGAACCCATAGCATCCAAAAAGCGCTTGGTAAAGCCAGACCTATCCAACTCATCACGATAGTTTATGCGAATAGCATCCAGCAGGTCCGCCGACGCCCTTCTGTCTATGTCTGACCAGTTGTACTGATTAATTATATTCTCTGGCTCCATATCTGGTCTCTCGCTCATGGCCTAGTCCGCGTTATCCATTTTTGGTAATTTTTCGTCATCTAGGGCCAAAACGACGGACTCATGAAAATGAACGCCCGCTTCACGCATTTCCTCTAAATTAACACGTGGCCCATATGTCTGCCCCGCGTATGGAAACAATGGTGATAGATTTGGATGTTCGCTAGCTGTCCGCCAAACCGCTAGCTGATGCAACGCGTCATTACTCGAAGGATATTCGGCGAAGCGAGCCAGCGCCCGAGCCACGCGCTCATACCTATCCCTTGCATAATCTATCTGATCACCTGTCTTGCCCGATAGAATCTCGCTTAGTGTCTCGACGCGCAACTCGTCGCCTCTACCGTGCAGAGGAACACTAAACGACCTCCCTGCGTCTTCGCTCCAATCGTATCTTTTTATCGCGTCATTGTGTCGATTGAGCTCATGATGATACACGTTCACGAAACTATTATCGACCACCAGTACTTCCGCCCGTGCGAACTGTGACTTCCCGTGATTTGCCCACACATGAACCAAACCCCTTTTAGTCAGCTCTCCGTACAAATAATCACGCCTCGGTCCGATACTACCCATATACCTAGCGTCCGCGTTTGCGATTCCTTGCACTGTTGGCTCGAAGTCCGTACCCGATAAACTATACCTATCAATCAATAGCTGTAGATTCTCGGTTGGCGTCCGTCTTTCTGTCTGGCTCATGTTATTTATTACATGTCCTTACTAATTTTTTGCACAGGCTACTGGCAGATATCCTGTCCGCCGATACGCCAATAACATCTCTGCCGTAACCTTCTAGCCTATTAGCCGATGCCAGCATGTACGGTAGGGCCATTCCGGCGCGGAACAACGCGTCTCGATCGGGTGTATCTATTTCGTAAATCTCGCTACTTATGTCACATAATTCGGACATCACACTAAACACTCGACGATGACGCTTCATGCACGCCCATGCACTCTCGCCAAAAGGCAATGGATCAGATTCTGGCATATATGCCATCCGTGTTAGTTCAGTCGAAAAATCTCGCGATATTGGTGGTAAAAACCTCGACTCTTGGCTCATTAATTCAGCTAACTGATACCCCATCAACGCGCACTTGTTATATGCGTGCTTTATCACTACTCCCTGATCCCAAACCTTGCATAAGTCTTTTGCGGCTTTGTCCGTTTCCTGTGCATTTGTTAACACGCGATTGTTCAAGAACCTCGCGGCATTCAGTCTCCAAGCAATCTTGTCGGCCGCGCTATCGATGTCATCATAACCTATCTCGTCTCCATCACGGGGGTCTAGATCAGCCAAAAAATCCTTGGCAGCCTGGAATTCACGCGCCCCGATATCTCCTATAGGAAATTGTTTCGTTCGCCTAGTCGGAGGCACCTTGTCAGGGCTATTCATATAGACCACCGTTCATGTGGTTACATTACCATATTTGTAACCTTATGTCTATTTCATAACACCTTTGGGCATTGGTGCGTACACTTGCATAAAGTTGAATATTGTTTTAAAATATGAGAAGTTCTATTGTAAACGGAATCCCCGAATCGAACCTTAGGAGCGAATGATGGCAATCATTCAATTAACCACATTGCCAGGCGCGGTTATTCAGCGACTTGAATCCACGGAGGAGGTACCGTTCAGCGCGGTGGCTCGCGTGCTAACGAGCACGTTACCGAACCTACTGAGCATGAATAACGACGCGCTAGGTCTTCTTCATTCCGAAGAGGAACAGTATGACGTCGAGCACCGTGTTTCTGGTTTTTCCAAAAACCCAGCAGACATGCGTGTACTCGCGTTTCTGCGCGAGCACCGTCCCGACGACGAAACGCGTAACAACGTCGACCACAAATGGCACGAAATCCTAGAAGACTGGTTCTACGACAACGGGTACGAAGTACCTGACATCATCGATATCAAACTGGTCTATGGGTGCTAACAGCCCGTCGCAAAGTTGAGCCCGCTCCTTTGTGGCGGGCTCTCTTTGTGATATACATATTACAGATGCACAACCCCGAGAGACCAGGCAGAGACAACGAGAGCGATTACGATCACGACTCCCTGATTGCCATTCAGGCCATGAGCCGTATTCAATCTATTATTGAAACTGCTTCACAGGACGCGGACTCAAATATAACTGTCATCGACTGGCAATCTTCCTTGCGACCAGATGTGGATGGATTGAATGAGGGTATGCACTCACTCGCATTCGACGAGATGAACAAACTGCACCTAGGTTATCTGGAAAATATTGAATCACCGAATGCCCTGGCGACATCTACTGACGATGAGTTATCTTTATTGCTCAACGGCCATTATGAAATTCCAAAAATAGTATCCGGATCCGCCTCGTTCTACGAATATCTAAACGACGATCTAAAGGGCGTCGAGCTGACGTTTACCGAGATTGAGATAGAAAAGGTTGGCAAAACCCAGTCAGTCATGGCGATAGTCGACGAAGGCGAACAGTCAAAAACATACTCGTTAATCTGCGACGTAGACGGAGAGGTATGGGGAATGATTCACCTTAAATCCCACGCGGACAGTATAGAAGAAGAGCGTAAATTCGAAGAAATCATCAGACCCCTACCCTCATCGCAGAAAATCAACATGATTAAAGTCCTGGCGTGTGCCATCCCGCCCGAAGATGTTGATATTCTGCTGGAATCCATAGAAATGGCATCAGCCGAAGAAGTTGATTCGGACACCCTCACGACCACTATACGGATAGCTCGCAAGATGTATGACAGCGAACTAGAAAAATTTTTACACGATTTTAATAACCAACACTTCTCTATGACAACTGACGAGCTACGCAACTTGCACGCCATACTAGATCAAAAACAATACGGCTAATTCAGTATTCCGTCGCTTCTTTTCGTGTCACGAAGTCAGCTATCTTACTTATTGCGTGCGCCGCTATCACGGGACCATTCTCCAGCAAAAACAACGCCCTACCCGCAGGTGGATTCACTATAGACAAGACCGTCTTTGCTATTTTTATATTCCTATCAAATTCACTTTGCTCGGTTGTTCTGTCTTCGCGTGGCTCGTCGTCGCGAATAGAGTCTGCTACCTTTTGGATTATCACCTCGCCCGCAAACTCCAGACCCTTA
>CAZXJP010000012.1:6060-32262 GCA_964641025.1 uncultured Candidatus Saccharibacteria bacterium | reverse complement strand
TCTACTACCGAGATGGCAGTGGCAACTTCACTCGCCTTGCCATAGGCAGTACCAACGACGTCCTTACTGTATCTGGCGGTCTACCTGCCTGGTCCCAGTCTGGTGTATCCAGCAAGTTGGATAGCGTTGACTTTACCGCCAAAGCCTACGCTGGAGCGAATCATGTCACCAGCCCCGACTTTGAGGACTCAACGGTTGGGCGGACTAACTATGGCGGCCCTGTCTCTCCGGGCTATTCCACGGATCAATCTCGTAGCGGTACCCGTTCGTGGGCATGGACGACACCAACCCTTGGCAATACCAGCGGTATCCAGTTCGACCTCTCTGACGCCAATATCTCTACCAACGTCCAAATGCGTGTCCAGCCCGGCGACAAATTCTACATCGCCGCCTGGATCTACCCACATGCCAGCAACAACCATGGCGCTGGCGGTGCCATGCAACTCACCGCCAGGTTCGTGGATTCTAACGGTGTATTGAGTAATTCATATCAGAGCGAGACGATAGCCCTCAGTAGCTTGCCCGTGAGCCAGTGGACCAAGTTACACGTAAGTCTAGATACGCCTGACGGTTATGACAGGGCGGTTGTATATGTTACGGCCAATAACGCAGTGCCACAGGGCAACACCTACTATGTAGACGATATTGTCTGGCAAGCCGTTTCGACCTACCGCCAAGGCGCAGAACTAGAGCTGTTCAATACCAAGGACGAAGAGACGAATTACGAAAAGGCTCGACATCATTGGGATAGCAATACTTACACTATAGAGACGGATAACGGCGGTACGGGCGTTGCACGAACAATGCGCTTGAGCGCGAACGGCAAGTCAATCCATATAGGTAGTGCATCTAGTGCTTGGTTTGACTTCGCATCTAGCACTACAGTGGCGATTCCAATGGTTGGTGTAACTGGTTCTTGGGGGCAGAGTTCTGGTATGTCATCTGGCGTATCGATTGCCCCTACCATCAACCAATCCGGCACCGCTGGCTACACCACGCTCCTCGTTAACCCTACCGAATCCGCCACTGGCTCTGGAACGAAACTCCTCGCTAACTTCCAGCTAGGTGGATCTAATAGAGTAACCATAGATACTACTGGTGTTATAAACACTGCTGCTGCCGGTACGTCTGCCGGTGACGTCGCCACTATTGATGGCACACAAACGCTGACCAACAAGACGCTAACCAATCCTAGGATTAACCAAATCAATGATACTAACGGTAACGCTTCACTCTATATTGCAGCGACCGCTAGCGCTGTCAACTACGTCAATATTACAAACACTCCAACTGGAAGCGGTCCAGCGATCTTTGCTACTGGTTCCGATAGTGACATTCAGCTACGGCTACGAGGTAAGGGAACCGGCGGCGTTGTTGTGTATGACGGTACCGACACAAGCAAGCGTGTCAAATTTGACACCTCTAATATCACGACTAGTTCCATTCGCACCATCAATTTCCCAGACGCTAACGCGACGCTTGTTGGTACTGATACTTCCCAAACCCTCACCAACAAAACCATCAACGCTAGCAACAACACAATCACGAATCTTGACGTCGCGGACTTTGCCGCAAGTGCCATAGTCACCGAAGGCGAAGGCATTTCCTCTAACGACAACGACACGACACTTCCTACCTCCGCCGCGGTAAAAGACTACGTAGACAACAACGCGCCATCGACGTTCCAGGACAATACCTTCACTATCCAAGACAACGGTGACAATACCAAACAAGCAAGGTTTGAACTAAGCGGCATATCCACCAGTACCACTCGTACCTACACCATGCCAAATAGTAACACGACGCTGGTTGGTACGGGTGTCACGCAAACTCTGACGAACAAGACACTTACTAGCCCGCGCGTGAATAACATCCTCGACACCAATGGCGCGACGATCCTCAACTTCTCGGCGACAGCCTCTGCCGATAATTACATCACTGCCCAAAACAACAATGGTGGCTGGGTTGGCTTCCAGGCCAACGGTGCTAGTGCCAACATACCGCTCTATATGTATCCAAAAGGCACCGGAGAATTTGTTGTCTATACCGAAACAGGCAACACCCCAACCATCCAAGCCAACGGTCAAGACGCGAACCTAAACCTCAACCTTACATCAAAGGGCACCGGTACTGTCCAAGCTAACGGCGTGGATGTCGCTACGACCACGGGTACCCAGACACTGACGAATAAGACGCTGACAACTCCAAGGATTAGCAGTGGCGGATACATTGCCGATGCAAACGGTAACGAACAGATTATTTTCAACACAACCGCATCAGCGGTGAACCAAATAACGTTTACGAACGCAGCGACTGGTGGTAGCCCAGTGATCGCCGCTACTGGAGATGATGCGAATGTCCATCTTATTATGCGTTCAAAGGGAACCGGCGCGGCTGTCCTGCAGGGCAACGGCCAGACTGTTTTGTATGCGAATGGTGTGACAAGTGCGGTTAATTACGTCACTATAACGAATTCGGCTACGGGCAACGCGGCGGTTATCGGTACGTATGGTACGGATACTAACGTCAACTTGAACCTTGCGCCTAAAGGATCAGGTGTTGTACAGGCGGACGGTATAGAAGTAGCGACTATCTCTGGTACGCAAACCCTAACAAACAAAACTATCAGTGCCTCTACGTTGAGCGGCACGACAACACTGACCGGTACCCTCGACTTCACGCCAGATAGCGGCACTATACTTTCACTTGACGGCGATCCTGTACTGCAACGTTATAGTGGAGCAAATAACAAATCGATAGGAATAGGTGCCGACGACACCATCTATATAGGAGCTGGCGAATCTCTCGGTAACATGACGGCAAACACGACGCCTGGCAGTGAAATCGTTCGACTAGGTGGTGAGAGTGGCGTAATCATCTATGCTTCTACAGATAACTGGGCGAGCTGGGGCGGTAGAGTTGAGACGACTATAGACCACACGGGCATTACCTGGAATGGCAATGAAGTCTGGCACGCCGGTAACGACGGCGCTGGTAGCGGGCTGGACGCAGACACATTAGATGGCCAGCAGGCGTCCTCGTTTGCTTCTTCGTCTCATACGCACGTAGCAACTGATATCAGCGATTCAACATCGGTCGGCCGTTCCGTTCTGACCGCCGCAAATGCAGCGGCTGCGCGTTCTGCTATTGGCGCGGGTGACGGCGACGTTACATTGACAGGCACGCAGACGTTGACAAACAAGACGGTTCAAATACCTCGGCTCACGGATTTGTATACGAACGCGCCTTCTAATGAAAACTACATGATGACCGATAACGCCGGTAATTATCCAGCGTTTAATCCTGTTTCAAAGTATTTGTGGCATGACCTGCTCCGATTTAATCGATGGTTCAATGCGCCAACATATGAAACGTATAACGGTAGCTGGTCTGCGCAGGCATTAAATAGCATGCCGTTTAACGGCAAAGAAGCCCAGGCATTACAGGTCGCCGACGGCTCAACCGTGACGGCAGTGCGATGGACGTGGAATAGTGGGAACGTATCGTGGAGCACGATTTCTTGGTGGGTAATTGGATTTACGTATGACGCTGGAGCTCAAAACAACAATGTCCTCGTAGAATCATCGACTAACGGTATCGACTGGACAACTCGGCATAATTCAAACACTACAGCTAATGCGCGTCCTGTCTGGTTTAGCCACGACAGTCACGGAGGGGATAATTACCTACGACTCACAATTACGTCAAATAGTGGTCAGGTTATCGAGATTAGCTCTATCAGGGCGCTTTCAACGCGATGGGGCGATCAAGGTGGTGGATCCGAGAATGAATATCCGTACATGTGGGACAACAGCGCCAACATCACGATTGGCTCCACGTCTGCTCGATCTGATGGCGCGCTAAACCTCGGTACGACCTCTTCGACCACGTCCGCAGGCGGCGTTTTCTTTGGCAATGATACCAACCTGTATCGTAGCGCGGCGAATACACTGCGAACCGATGATACGTTGATAGTTGGCACTGCGGGTACGGGTGCTGGAAGCGTCGCAACTATAGACGGCTCTCAAACACTTACTAATAAAACTATTAACGCCGGTGACAACACCCTGAGTAACGTTGCCGTGTCTAACTTTGCCGCAAGCGCTATAGTCACCGAGGCCGAGGGGCTGAACTCTAGTGATAACGACACGTCTATTCCGACCACTGCTGCGGTTAAAGATTACATAGATAATACAGGTTCTAGTACATTCCAGGACGACACCTTCACTATCCAGGACAATAGCGATAATACAAAGCAAGTCCAGTTCCAAGTATCAAGTGTATCGACTGGAACCACTCGAACGCTAACTGTTCCAAACTCTAGTACTACGCTGGTTGGTACTGGGGTATCGCAGACGCTGACGAACAAGACCCTAACGAGTCCGAGAATAAACACTATCTTGGATACGAATGGTAGTACAATATTGCATTTCAGCCCTATTGCGTCTGCCAACAACTATTTGCAGGTTACAAATAATAATGGAGGTTGGGTCGGGCTGACTGCAGTAGGTGCCAGTACTAATATTCCGATATTCCTGTATCCAAAAGGCAGTTCGCCTGTATCTATATATGGCGCTACTGGCGAGACGCCTACTATAGAGGCAAATGGAGCGGACACAAACCATAACCTCAACTTGCGCGCCAAAGGCACGGGTCTGGTAGAAGTCTCGAGTCATTTGTATGCTAGCAAATACGCGACTGGCGCCAAGCTTACTGCAGTCGACAATGTATACACTCGTACCGACTACGACTCATTGATAGTTGGAAACAATCCGGCAACGGATGTATACCAATCAGGCATAAAATTCGTTACCAGAAACGGTACTAGCACAACTGTTGGAACAAGGCTTTTACAGAACGGTGATGATTTCACTGTCTGGACGGGTTCGGGCACGCAGAATCGAATCCTTACTATAGATTCTGCTGGTGACGCGAACTTTAGCAATGATATAACCCTGTACAACACCGCCTACGATACTACTAACTACGAGCGTGCAAGACACTACTGGAATAGCAATACGTACACAATTACGGTCGAGCCTGGCGGTACTGGTACTGGTCGGAATATTCAAGTTACTCCGGGCAACACTTCTATTACACTCGGATATTCCAGCGGAATAACTATGAGCCGTAACGGAACGGCTGTATCGAGCTTGGTTGATATAACATCGTCAGGCCTGCAGGCATCTTCTGGTACACAATCAGCCCTGACCCTAACGCCAACCATTAATCAGAGCGGTACTGCTAGCTATTCCGCGCTGCTGGTAAATCCAACTGAATCTGCTACCGGTTCAGGCACCAAGAGGCTCATAGACGCTCAGGTTGGTGGTACTAGTAAGTTCACGGTTGATAATGCGGGTAATGTTCGTGTCGGTGACAATTCTGGAAACGCCTCATTAGTAATCGCTGGACAAAACAGTTCTACGACAGGTGCAACGCTAACATTCTCTGAAAATGCGGGCACCCCAGAGAACGGTATTAGTCTACGATACAACTCATCCAGTAATTTCCTAGAACTTGTTGATGATGTCGGTGATAATATTCGAGTTATCTTTGATCGTTCTGGTGGTGTTGGATTCCAGAATAACGGTTTGACTGCAGTCGGCAGTATCAACAGCCTATCTATTCCGTCTAGTAACTTCGTTGGCTTGACCGACGCTCAGGCTCTCACTAATAAAGACATGACCTCGGGCACTAACACCTGGCCGACCTTCAATCAAAATACTACCGGTTCTGCTGCAACCCTTACTACTTCACGAACATTCCGTACAAACCTGTCTAGCACGTCCACTGCATCGTTCAACGGATCCGCTAACGTTACTCCTGGAGTTCAGGGTACCTTGGGTGTGGGCAACGGCGGTACCGGTGCTACGACGCTAACGGGTATCGTCGTCGGTAACGGTACGAGTCCATTCACTACGATATCTGCCCCTAGCGGTGCGATCGTAGGTACATCAGACTCTCAAACGCTGACCAATAAAACCTTGACCAGCCCGACGATTAACGGTGCCACGTCTATCAACGGCAATCTCACGGTTGATAACGGTACGAGCAGTGTCATTAGTGTCATCTCTGACGACGGCGGTACTTCCGGTATTGAACTGTATGGATCTTCCCAGGGTACGGGCTATGTCGAGGTGGGTCAGTCAACCACCCATGGTGGCGGTATGTACTACAACGGCGACGGCTCCCCGGCATTTGCCGATGGCGAAGCTAACGACACTATTGGTTTCTATCGCAAAACTGCAAGTGTGCGTAGCGAGGTATTCTATTATGCGCATAACAGTGATGATGTGTATTTCAACGGCGGTATCTTCATAGGTGGTGTTGCAGCTGCGACGATTTCGGGTACTCAGACTCTTACCAACAAAGACATGACTTCTGGCACAAACACATGGCCGACGTTTAATCAAAATACCACCGGTAACGCCGCTACGGCAACCACCGCTACGAACGTGAGTGGCGGAACGGTTAGCGCGACGACAGGTACATTTACGAGTCTTGTTCAGACTGATGAAGTGAGGAATCGCACGGGTCAACAGCTGGTCCTCAACGTCGGTGAATCTCATAATCAGGCCACGGGCCAGACGGGTGAGTCGCTGTATGTGAATGCCGAGGGTGGACTAGAGGTAAATGCTTCTCCTGATAACTGGGGTAGTGCCTGGGCTGGTAGAGTTACAACGACTATCAATGCTTCTGGCATAACTTGGAACGGTAATACTGTATGGCACTCTGGTAATGATGGTCCAGGCAGTGGTTTGGACGCGGATACGCTAGACGGGCAGGGCGCGTCAACATCTGCTACAGGAGATACTATAGTAGCGAGGAACTCAGACGGAGATATATCTGCCCGCTATGCACTGACATCGTATGTCAATATGAGCCATAGCGCGGCGACTCGCAGTTCGGACACCGTATTCTACTCGTCGACGGATAACTACATACGAAAAAACAATGCGACTGGGTTTAAGACTTCGCTGGGTCTTAATAACGTGGATAACACGTCTGACGCAACCAAGAATAGCGCGACGGCGACACTGACGAACAAGCGCATAACGCAGCGCGTGACAACTGTCGTGTCATCTGCGACACCAAGTTTTAATACAGATAGCACAGATTTACTAGACATCACCGCACTTGCGACAAATATTACGTCCATGACATCTAGCATGTCTGGAACCCCAACGAATGGACAGAAGATTATGATTCGTATCAAGGACAACGGTTCGCCACGATCTATTACCTGGGGCGCTTCTTGGCGAGGTCTGGGCGTGTCGCTACCAATCGTAACAACGGCGAGCAAGACTCTGTATGTCGGTGCTACATATAACAGCAATGACAATATTTGGGACGTAATCGCGGTTGAGCAGCAGGCCTAGTAGGGTGAGTATGAAGCAGAAAGTTGGTTATAGGTAACATTATTTTTATCTGGTGAAAACGCTCGGCTTCTTGTATAATGGCGTGCATGACCACCACAATTTCTCGCGATGACGTATTACACTTGGCTCAATTGTCAAACATACAATTATCGGACGACGAAGTAGTATCCTTGCAAAACGACTTGGGTGGAATTTTGGATTACGTCAAGCAATTAGGCGAGCTGGATACTAGTGGTGTCGAGCCAACCTATCAGGTGACGGACCTAGAAAACGTGATGCGTGATGACGAGATAACCAAGCCTACGGTTGATAAAGATACGCTATTGTCATTGTCGGCAAAGCACCAAAAAGACCAAATAGAAGTTCCGAAAGTATTGTAAATGGTAAAAATAAGCGACTACCTAAATAACGCAGCCGTCGACAATGTCCGACGTGCCATAGAAGCTGCTAAAAGTAACGAAGATTTTCATGCGCTGATCTCTACCTGCGAGGAGAGAGCAATAGAACGAGCCATGAAGGTTGACGAAGGCAAGATAACTGGGCGTTTGGCTGGAGTGCCGTTCGTAGCAAAAGACAACATGCTAGCATTTGGCGCGCCAACCACGGCCGCGTCAAAAATACTCGAAAATTTCGACGCACCCTTACAGGCCACAGCAATCGAAAAGTTAGAGGCCGAGGGTGCTATATGCATAGGCAAGGCAAATCTAGACGCTTTTGCGCACGGTGGTAGCACTGAAAATTCGGCGTTTGGCCCAACCAAAAATGCCTTCGATCGTGAACGAGTGGCAGGTGGATCATCTGGTGGATCGGCGGTAGTGACCGCGCTCGACATCGTACCGTTCGCGCTCGGCACCGACACTGGAGGCTCAATTCGCCAGCCAGCCAGCTTTAATGGTGTATATGGCGTGAAGCCAACATACGGGACCGTTAGTCGCTATGGCGTAGTAGCCATGGCTAGCAGCACGGACACTATCGGCTGTTTTGCGAGTACAGCCGATGACGCTACTACGGTCATGGATATCATTAGTGGTCGTGACTCACATGATATGACGACATTACCAGACTTCTTTGAACCCGCTGAATCGAAAGCGGGCCAAAAGATTGGTCTCATAAAACAGTTCATGACGGATGACGTTGATGACGAAGTCAAAGAACGCGTAAATGAATACATAGAAAAACTACGAAGTGCCGGACATATCGTCGAAGAAGTTGATTTACCGATAGTAAAGTATGCTTTGGCCATGTATTATGTCATCGTTCCTGCTGAAATCAGTAGTAATTTGGCGCGCTATGATGGCGTGAGGTACGGTGTGCGTGCGGATGTAAAGACTATTGTTGATCTGTACGGCAAATCGCGTGACCAAGGATTCGTCAGTGAGAATAAGCGACGAATTATGATAGGAAGCTATGTCTTATCAAGCGGGTATTTCGATGCCTACTATCTACAGGCGCAAAAAGCTCGAACACTGCTGATAAACGCCATGAATGAACTGTTTGACCAGTACGACGTATTGACTGGTCCCGTGGCTCCTACGCCCGCTTTCAAAATGGGTGAAAACTCATCCGATCCAGTAAAAATGTATCTTGCCGACGTCATGACAGTGCCGGCTAGCTTGACTGGCATGCCCGCAATCAGCGTGCCGGCTGGCAAGACCAATGACGGGCTTCCTGTCGGTGTCCAGCTGATCGGTCAACGTCGAAGTGATGCGAATTTGCTGGCCTTGGCGAAAAGTTTGGAGGCAAACGATGGATAACGTTATATTCCTTCTAGCAGCTATTATTATCGTCGGAGCCATGCTGTTTGCTTTTATTTCAATGGGTAAACGTGGACGAAAAATTGATGTAGACAAATACCGCGTACGATGGCTGGCCGTTGAACAATCACTGGAAAAAGGTAAAGAATCTACGTATCATTTGGCGGTTCTGAACGCCGACAAACTAGTCGATCAAGTCATGCGTGACTGTGGTTATGGCGGCAAGACAATGGGCGACAGGCTCAAGCTTGCCAAAGATAGATTCACCAAACGCGATGCTATATGGGAAGCACACAAATTGCGAAATCGCATCGCGCATGAGCCCGATGTAAAAGTAAGCTTCGAGCAAGCTCGTCGAGCAATGGCTGGATTCAAACGTGCTATGAAAGATTTGGGGGCTATATGATGGATAAATGGCAAATGACAATCGGTATTGAATGCCACGTTCAGCTGGCAACCGTGACAAAATTGTTCAGTCCCGCCGACAACGACGCTCGCGACAAGGGTCCGAATAGCGTAGTTGATCCTATAGACTGGGGACTTCCGGGAATGTTGCCACTGTTAAATAAGCGCGCGGTAGAGCTGGCGGTGATTGCTGGAAAAGCCATGAATGCCGAAATAGCTCGTGTCAGTAGATTTGATCGCAAGCATTATTTCTATCCCGATTTGCCTAATGGATACCAGATTACCCAAATGTATCATCCGACTATTCTAGAAGGCACTGTAGAGGCGCCCATGGAGGATGGCGGAAGCGTAAAGGTGCGTATTAATCATGCGCATATTGAGATGGATGCAGGTAAGCAGACGCATTACAGCGATCATAGCTTGGTTGATCTGAACCGCGCCGGCACGCCACTTATCGAAATTGTCACCGAACCAGATATGCATTCTCCACAAGAAGCCAAGGCATTTTGCGCTGAACTACACAAACTCATGGTTTACGCGGGTGTTACATTTGGTGATTTGTATCACGGAAATATGCGTTTCGACGTAAATATTTCCGTAGCTCCCGCAGGTTCAAACGAATTAGGCAAGCGTGCTGAAGTAAAAAACCTCAACTCATTCCGAAGCGTTGAGCGGGCGGCTGAGTATGAGTTCAAACGTCAGGTTGAGTTGCTGGAAAAAGGAGAGCGGGTTGTGCAAGAGACTCGTGGTTGGGATGACGCGAAAGGTAAAACGAGCAGTCAACGGAGCAAAGAAGATGCTCAGGACTACAGGTATATGCCCGATCCCGATATCCCACCGATTGTGTTGACAGACGAGCGAATTGCTGAATTGCAAGCCGACATGCCCCAGTTACCACCGTACTATCGGGATAAATGGTCTAGCCTGGGACTGGACAAATCGGTGGTAGATTCATTGTTGAGCCATCAAAGTTATGCTGTATTGATTGCGAGTATACAGGATAGCGCCGGTGGTGATATTGCAAAGCGTGTAGCGCATTGGTTCGCGAGCGGCGTGTCAACGGACGAAGATACTGCGGAGGTCGCTAGTAACTTTGTTCCCGAGGGTTATGTTGAACTAGCGGAAATGGTGGGCAAAAATGAATTATCGTCGACGGCAGCCAAAGAGGTATTTAACGAACTGCTAACTAGCGACAAATCACCGCGTGAAATTGCCGAAGCAAAAAATCTATTGCAAGTCAGCGACGAAGGCGCGATATCCGCCATAGTCGATGAAGTATTGGCCGATCCTGCGAGTGCCAAGGCTGTTGCGGACTTTAAAGCTGGCAACGAAAAGGTAATAGGATTTTTGGTCGGACAGATAATGAAAAAATCACAGGGCAAGGCGAATCCAGCATTGGCGCAAAAACTAATTCGCGAAAAATTGTGATACACTGATAACTATTCGAAAAGGGGAAATCATGGTAAAGAAGCCAACAAAAGCAGTTATAGCAGCAGCCGGATTTGGTACGCGGTTTTTGCCGCAGACAAAGGCAATGCCCAAGGAAATGATGCCACTCATCGACAAGCCTATTATTCAGTACGTCGTCGAAGAATTAGTAGAAGCTGGTGTAAAGGACATTATTATAGTTGGCAGTTCGAACAAGCGTGCCATTGAAGATCATTTCGATGTTCCTAGCGAGGATTTACTGTCGAATCTACGTGCTGGTGGCGAGAAAAAGCAACCATACATTGACTTGCTCAATGACATATCAAACCTCGCGAACTTTATATATGTACGCCAAAAGGGTCCTTATGGCAACGCCACCCCGCTAGCGTGTGCTGCGCATTTAATCGCTGACGACGAACCATTCTTCTATACATTCGCGGATGATTTCTTTGTTGCTAGTCCGACTCGATTTTCTCAAATGGTCGAGGTATACGAGAACCATCAAAAGCCGGTTTTGACGTGCAAGAAGATAGTCGAAGACGAAGAATATGACAGATACGGTATAGTCGCCGGAGAAGAGATGGGCGATGGACTGTTAAAGATGTCTCATATAGTCGAAAAACCCGGCAAGGACAGCGCTCCAAGTAGCATGGCTTCAGTAAGTAGTTATTTGCTAGAGGGCTCGTTGTTCGCATATATAGATCGTGCCAAGGAGTCATACGACGGTTCTGGTGAGTTCAACATACAGCCAATTATGCAGCAGATGATAGAGGACGGGACAGAGTATTTGGCCACGGAGATAAAGAACGGCAGATATTATGATACAGGCAACAAATTAGAATACATCAAGACTGTGATAGATTTCGGACTTCGTCACGAAAGTATGGGCGAAGATTTACGCGCGTATCTAGCAGACCGACTCGACAAATAATCAAAACGCTTTTATACTGTAAGTATGGACTGGGCATACGTATTAGTAATAATCCTGTCAGTGTTTTTGGCACTGTTTCTGTTGCTTAGCATCGTTCTAGCGATTCTACTCATTCGCGTGACTATGCAAATAAAATCGGTGACAGAATCGGCACAACGTACCGCGGGAACTATCGAGGACCTAGTAAAGGGCGCTAAAAAATTTAGCGGACCTGCCTTTTTTGCGAAAGCCGTAATGAAGCAAGCAAAAAAGTTTAAAAAGAATAATGAAAAGGAGGAATAGAATGGGAAAGAAATTAGTAATTGGAACAGTTGTAGGAGCAGTAGCAGGTCTAGTGGCTGGAGTTCTGACGGCACCAAAAAGTGGTCGAGAGACTAGGGGTGACATCAAAAAGAAAGCAACTGAGTTAAAAGGTAAGGCTGACAAAGCTTCCGAAAACACGAAAAAGCAACTCGATGAACTAAAAGACAAGTTCAAAGAAAAAGATGGCAAAAAATAAACCAGACGATAAATCGCCAGCCAAGAAGGTAGTGAAAGACGCCCAACTGGGTGCTCGTCGCGGTGTGCTAGAAGAGTTGTTTAACGATCTCTACGACGATCGTCGAAACGTGTATCTGATGAACTTTCTACGTGGCATTTTTTTTGGCGTTGGCAGCGTATTGGGCGCCACTATAGTGGTCGCTTTTCTGTTCTGGATACTCAGTATTTTTGTTGACTTTCCAGGTCTGATTGGTGATATCGCAAAGACATCGCAAGATGCTTTAGAGTCTAGATAAACATAAGAATCGTTGTCTATTTAGCGGTGTTTTGGCACCGCTAAAATGCTATAATTAGTACATACATGGGAGCGGCAAAAACAAATAAAAAAGGGGCGGCTTTAGATGTTTCGGACTACGTGCATCTTCATAATCATACCCATCACTCCCTTCTCGACGGCATGACTAAAATACCAGATTTAGTCAATCAGGTGAAAGATTTAGGAATGAAAGCCGTGGCAGTGACTGATCACGGTACTATGAGTGGCACCATAGAGTTTTATAAAGCCGCCAAAGATGCCGGAATAAAATCCATTATTGGCATGGAAACGTATGTTGCATCCAGAAAACACACGGACCGTGACCCTCAAAAAGACAAAGCCCGATTTCACTTGATATTGTTAGCAATGAACGACACGGGTTACAAAAACCTCATGAAACTGAGTACCATAGCTAGTCTAGAAGGTTTTTATTACAAACCTCGTGTTAGTAGGGATTTATTAAAACAATATAATGAGGGGTTAATTGTATTAAGTGGCTGTGCGGGTAGTGAACTAGGAGAACAATTACAAGTAGACAACTATAAAGAGGCTCTAGAAATTGCAAAGTGGTACAAGGATATATTTGGCGATAGATATTATCTAGAGCTTCAGGACCATGGTCATCCAGACGCTCCTAGCAAGTGGGATATGCAGGTAAAGATAAATAAACATTTGGAAAATATAGCTAAAGAGTTGAGTATACCTACTGTGGTCACTAGTGACGCGCACTACCTAAAGCATGAGGATCAAGACGCTCATGAAATACTGCTGTGCGTTGGAACAGGCAACTTTTTGTCCGACGAAAAACGTATGAGTCTCAAGGATTTTGAGCTACACGTCACTGATCCCAAAGATATAATAGAACGTTGGGGTAAAACAAATCCCGAGGCTGTATCAAATACAAAAAAAATTGCCGATCGTTGCGACGTCACGATTGATTTGGGCGGAATATTGATACCAAAGTTTCCCGTTCCAAAAGGCGAAGACGAAAAGTCTTATTTACACAAGCTTGTATGGCGAGGCTTGGCCTGGCGATATGGAGGTAAAAACTTAAATGAAGTAAGTGAGCTGTCAATTAACGATGCCAAAAAGCTCTTGTCGAAGGAAGTGTCTGAACGAGCCGAATATGAGCTGGGGGTTATGGATAACATGGGCTATAATGGCTACTTCTTGATAGTCCAGGATTTTATAAACTGGGGTAAAGATCAGGGAATAATTTTTGGTCCAGGACGTGGTTCTGCTGCCGGATCGATAGTTGCATATTCACTCAATATAACTGATCTTGACCCTATAAAGCATGATTTGCTTTTTGAAAGGTTTCTAAATCCCGATCGTATCAGTATGCCGGATATTGATATCGATATCCAAGATACTAGGCGTGACGAGGTAATTCGATATTGCGCGGAAAAATACGGTGAATCGAGGGTCGCCAATATCGTTACTTTTGGTAAGATGGCAGCTCGTGCGGCTGTACGCGATGTCGCAAGGGTACTAGAAGTACCATACGCGGAAGCGGATAGGTTGAGTAAAATGATCCCACCGCCTGTTCAGGGTCGCCACATTCCTTTAAGTAAGTCGATTGTTGATGATCCAGACTTAAAACACGAGTATGAAAACAACCAAACGTCGAAAGAAGTATTTGATTACGCCATACGACTAGAGGGAACTATCAGAAGTCATGGAGTTCATGCCGCCGGAGTCGTTATCGCTCCCGATGACATTATCAACTACGCACCACTAGAGATGGCGCAAAAAGGCGTGGTTTCCACTCAGTATCCCATGAACCCAATCGAAGAGCTTGGTCTGCTAAAAATGGACTTTTTGGGCCTGTCGAATTTAACAATTATTAATAATGCTCTTCGAATCATTCGTAAGGTTTACGGCGTTGATATCAACATATCTGAACTGCCGCTAGATGATAAAAAGACATTTGAACTATTGCAAAGAGGCGATACTACTGGCGTCTTCCAATTAGAGTCTGCCGGTATGAAGCGCTATCTTCGTGAGTTAAAGCCCACGGAGCTAGATGACATTATCGCAATGTGTGCATTGTATCGTCCCGGCCCATTGGGTGCCGGACTGACAGACTCTTTCGTGCGACGAAAGAATGGTCAGGAGGATATCACATACGAGCACGAGCTAACAAAAAATGCCCTTGAATCTACGTACGGCGTCATCGTGTACCAAGAGCAGGTCATGCAGATGAGTAAGGAAATGTCAGGATTTACAGGTGGCGAGGCCGATACTCTTCGAAAGGGAATAGGTAAAAAGATCCCAGAAGTCATGCAAAAAATGGGCTCGCAGTTTATTGAGGGCGCCGTAAAAAATGGCGTGCCTCGTGAAGTGGTAGAAAAGATATGGAATGATATCTTGGGATTCGCGGACTACGCGTTTAACAAATCGCACTCGGCGTGTTACGCGATGATCGCTTATTGGACGGCGTATCTAAAGGCACATTACCCCGATGCATTTATGGCGGCATTAATGACAAGCGACGCAGACGATATAGATCGTCTTGCTATAGAGATTTCAGAAGCAAAACACATGGGATTAAAAGTTTTGCCACCGGACGTGAACGAAAGTTATGTAGAATTCGCTATTGTTAAAGGCAAGAATCAAATTCGTTTTGGTATGGCGGCAGTAAAGGGCGTAGGTGTCGGCGTCGTAGAAGAAATTTTGCGTGCTCGCAAAGATGGTAAATTCGAGAGTATAGAGGATTTCGCAAAGAGAGTGAGCGTGTCTAAATTTAACAAAAAGGCGTGGGACTCACTGATACGCGCGGGTGGATTTGACAAGATGGGCGATAGGTCTGACCTGTTATTCAACCTAGAAAAGATACAAGCTTTCGCTAGTAAACTGCAAAAGGAAGCCTTAAGCGGTCAGACTGATTTATTTGGACTAATGGGCGATACCATGGAACAACCGACCGTGCGAATAGACCAAGCGCCTGCTAGGCATACCGAGAAAGAGCGTCTCATGTGGGAACGAGAACTAATGGGGTTGTATATCAGTGCCCATCCGTTGGATAATTTCCAGGAATACTTCACCGAACAAACTATACCACTAGGAAAAATCACGCCCGATCATGACGGAAGTAAGGTGACAGTTGGAGGTTTGGTGGAAACCGTCCGAACAATTATCACGAAAAAAGGAAGCAAGATGGCCTTTGTCGGCATAGAGGACAAAACAGGCGAGAGCGAAATTATCATGTTTCCAAATGTATACCAAAAGATTGGTGAGTCACTGCAACAAGATATGGCGATTCGAATAGAAGGCAGCGTAAATGCTAGGGATCGAGACGGCAAACTGATTGATGAGGTAAAGGTATTGGCGGATGATGTCTTTGTCGTGACAGACAAAGAGCTTCGTGATTATGAACCTACAGGACGTCCGTTTGGAACACCTGAGGTAAAGATATATAGGCGAAAGCAACCCAACATGACGAGTCCTCAATCGAACAGTCAGCAACAAACCGAGTCACAAAAAATAGTCGCCGATGTAAGTGAGCCTAGGCAACTATTCGTGCAAATTAAGGACCCGGATGATCACAGGTCACTAGAGCTATTAAAAGAAGTCTGCAGTAACCATCCTGGTATTGAGCCGATAGTACTGGTTCTAGGTACGGATCAGAAATCTGCAATCAAGCTACCATTCAACGTGGGCATATCGGATGAATTAATAGGTGGTCTAGTGAAGTTGCTTGGTGAAGACTCTGTAAAGACGAAATAATTACAAATCGTATGACCAATCAAACCAGTGTCTGTCGGTGTCATTTATATATTCAAGGATGTCACCCGAGCTTGGAATAAGCTTGTCTACTGTCTCTAGCGTATCTTCTGCCCAGAAGTTCATTCCTGTTTCATCCTCGACAATAGGCAGTTCTTTGCTTCCGGTTTCCACGCTCGCGATGATTGCATGAGAAAAACTTTCTGGCATGCGAATAAGTCCACTGCCATGAACCGTGAAATTATCTATGTCGAGGCCGGTTTTATCCTTGACTCTGTTTCTTATCGTTACATCCAGGGATTCGCCAGCCAATGGCTCGCCGTGAACGAAGCCAGTCCAACCTAACATGGGCTGAACTTTTCGTCTACGAAGTAGTATGTTGTTACCGTTTCGAATTACCACCAAGAATATTGTATGCGCTGAATCGCTCTGGTTTTCATACCTATGCACCAAATATGATTTACCTGTGCTTGTTAGTGAATAGGTACCATCATCGTTTTTTACAATCATCTTGTCGCCCAACAGTTGTTTTAAGTGGTAAGCAAACTGATTGCCGTCCATGTCTTTGGGTTTCAAATCAGCGTAACGCGCTGGATCTTTGTGCGCCAAAACGTCAATCACGCTTTTTTGTATATGGTGATGCATACAGTCAAGTATATATTAGGTAAAATCTCTCGACTAGTTAGAAAGTCAGTTTTATATAAAAATGAGGGCATGAAAGAAAAAGTATTAACGAACAGAGATGAATATGGTTCGAGTGAACCGAGCGTAAGCGTGGAATTTGGTGGATTCCGAGGTGAAGCTAGTATGCGTAGCGTTGGAAGCACGGCCATGCGATGGCAAATAAATATACAAAGCGCGGAAACGAACCAGGTAATATCTCATTGGGATGGACCCGAGATCAACGGTGAGGGACTGGTTGTTCCTAGCTTGCGTGATATAGAACAGGCCCAACACGAAATAAATATTGCCATCGAGCAATATATATGGGATCCGATGAGTCAATCGTAAAAAGGAGTTAATTATGAGCGAGAGAACGAGAAACGATCTGTACTATATAGAACGAATGATGGGCGATGGCTTAGCTATCCACCCCGACGGTACTTTTAGCAGAATCGAAGAAGAAGAAATCGAAGTAGACATACAGGTACCCGGCAGAAAAGAAGGTACGACACGTACGGTAAAGGATACGGCGAGAGGATTCGCGCAAATAGGATTGACCGACAATTTGGCTCAATACGTTGTCGAATACGAAGACCGTGTAAAACGGGCCATAGAGAGATACTCGGTATATGGGAGCGATGAATCCTGGTCTATTGATGACATGCCCGACACGGTCTTGGCCAATTTTTCTAAGTGGAAGGAAAAGATAGTATTACCGACGACTGAGGAATTGGTAGAGGCGGCTAGCGTAAAACGCGCGAGTGCGTCGGAGCTGTTGGATTCAACTGTCGTATGCCCCGAGTGTAACGGCGGGCACAATAGCAAGTATGCGTGTCGTGGATGTGGTTATTCTGGCAAGTATTACGAGTATCCCATAGTACGCGTCTATGATAGTGAAGGTGCCAGGCATGACGTGCCGTTTGACGTGGCAAGATTCATAGAAACAAACCCCGACGCCGTAAGTTATGATATTCAAACCAAGTTTGACTACAAAGGTAATTTGTCTGCCGAACAAAAGATAGTTCTAGACACCAAAAAGGTCCATGCCTCGTTTATAAACAGCGAGGAAGAATCTAACTTCCGAATAGATGAAGCAGATGCGCTGTATGGCAATATCGAGTTAACGATAAGTGCATGGCACGAAAAAAACTCGGTAAACAAGCCAAAGGCAGAAGTTGATTCAATGTCTCCCGACGATATAATCGACGCCTTGCAGTTGAAGTGTGCCGTAAAGATAGCAAAAGAGACGACCGAGGCAGCCAGGTATGGCGAATTATATGATAAGTTTGTCGATAAACTACGCGGTATGGGGAAGGCGGGACTGACTGCCATAATATTTGGGGTAAATGAAGGTATGGGAGAGTATGGCTATCGATTGTGGGTGAATAACAATCCTGAATCCCCGCACCAATTTGAACAAATTGGTTCCCACGCTGAGGTCAGGTGGCTGATTGAAGACGCGCTAGATGACCTGGCGCCGGAGCAAGAAAATAGCGCATATAGCAGGCAGGTGGTAAAAAAGGAGAGCGGAAATGACTGAAAGAAAACGAACGGACCTGTACTACTTTGACCAACTCGACGACAAAGCGGCGTTGATGCCGGACGGGAGTGTCGTTGAGTTAGAGGAAAAAACAGAAAACATCCAAGTAGAACGACCGTCCAGGAGGGAAGACCGCAGACGCGTAGTGAACACCACCAGAAAGGTATTAGCCCAAAAGGCGGTTTATGAAAGTCTACAGGACTACGCCGACTACCGAAAAAATAGCTATATGTATAGCGATGGTTTTGATCATAGTTGGTCTATGGACGATATGCCCGACCACGTGATAACGGAATTTGCTAATTGGCGTGATGATTTACAGCTACCGTCGGACGATGTCATGGTCGAGACGGCTCAAACGCTAATTGCTACAAAATCCCAGCTAGAAAACACCACCGTCAAATGTATGATTTGCAAAAACAACGATGCTTATAAATGCTATTCGTGTGGCTATAGCAGAAAGCTGTACAAGTATCCCTTGATACGTCTAGGGCACAATGAAGAAAATATCGATGTGCCTTTGGATATCGCTCGTTTAGTGACGCTAAATCCGGACGCGGTAACTTTTGATAACAACACGAGGTTTGACCGTGAAGGAAGGATGGGCGTGCAGGTAGAGGCGGTCGTTCACACTGATCGTATCCCACTGACATATGCAGGTATAGAAGAATCTGGATATTTTAGTGTAGGAAAATCAGATCGTTTAGGCGACGATATACGTTTACCAATTGCGAAATGGAATGAGGATAACGCGCTTCAGATGTTTCGTATAGATAAATTATATTCCGCATCGCCGGATGAACTATTGCCACAGCTACAGGAAAAAGCGATATCTATGACGCAAGAGAGGGTAGATATAGAAGAATATCAAAAAATGTACGATACTTTCATAGAAAAAACACGAAAGATTGGTCGGGCGGTCATGATGCGACGCAGGTCACATTTTGGTGATACCGACATAGAATTGTCAGTTAGTATCAGTCGCAATCGTTTGCTCGACTTCGTTACAGCAGCGCAGGGATCCGCGACTATCGAGGGAACACTGGAGAATATTCTAGACAGCATGAAGGATGTTTGATGCACGAATGATTGATATTTTAATCTGTTAGGCGTATTCTACTATGTATGAAAAGTATCGAGAGCTGGGATAGCCACAACAGTCCAAATGATGACCGCGAAATAGACGGATACGCGTATTTGGGTGGAGAGCAGGTTGATAACGCATGGGTCGATACATACATCGCTACCGACCCCGATGGTACTTCATGGCTGAGGGTGGTTGTTGATCGTGACGGATATGGTTCACACACAATAGATTCAGACCATGGGATAGAACCCGGTAACGAACCCGCAGACGAGGATTTCGAAGCAATATACAGCAAGGCAAAACGATATATTAACGGTTTGAATTGGCGGTAATTGCATACAAGGCCACGCCAGTTGCCACGCTGACGTTAAATGACTCTTTCGTACCCTTCATGGGTATTTCGATTAACGTGTCGCATTGGTCCATTATTTCCGGGCTTACGCCGTGTATTTCGTTACCTAGTATCAAGGCAACTTTTTCGGGTGGCTTATAATCTGGCAACATCACCGAGCGATCATCTTGTTCTAGTCCTACCAGTGAATATCCTGCCTTTTTAAGTTCCGCGATCGGTGGTTCTTCTATGTATTCGAACGGAATTTCCGTCTCTGCCCCTAGCGCTGTTTTGTGTATTTGCCTAGTTAGCTTGTCAGCGAAATGAGGCAATCGCGTATCATTTTCCAGCGTGGGATATGGCGTGTATCCGCTAAAGATAATTTTCGATACACCAAAACCGTCCGATGAACGAAAAATTGACCCTACATTGTGGGTAGAGCGAATGTTATGGGCAACAATAACTATCTCTGTCATGTCAGTATTGTAACACTATAATAGACGTAAGCTTTTTGATATAATAATATGCAATGGATGAAAAGAAAATCCAGCAACAACGTCGTGATCATGAAGAAAAGTCGACAGAGTCACGGGCGGCCATTTTGGGACTGCCATATTTGGATGCTCGGGAGTTCGAACAACAGTTAGACCTAGTCCGTGAAGGAATGATGACCACAGAGGACATGCATAAATACCGCATGGTGCCTCTACAGATGGGCTCAGAGCATGAACCCTATCGGTTTGGTGTAACTAGCAACACCCCGCAGTCCGTGCTGGAAAAAACCAAAAAGGAATATTCGGACAAGGGTCGCGAAGCGCAACTATTTCTATTGAGTAACACGGGCTACATGGCCCTGATGAATCGCTACGATCCTCCGCGCAAGGTTATATACGAAGACATTACAATCGCGAAGTCCGGCGACAGCTCCACGATAGCTGAAGTCAGTAAAACACTGAATAGCGTCGGTTCTGATCAGATATTAGACTTTTTGATAGACCAGGCAGACAAACTGGGAGCGAGCGACATACATGTTGAAAACCAGCGTTCATATATTCGCATTCGTATGCGTGTTGACGGTGCTCTGCATCCGGTCGCCGAAATTAGCAAAGAAAAATACCGTATATTGATGGGGGCTATAGGTTCGCGTGCGAATATTTCGTCCGCAGCCAAAACATCCCAGTCAGGCCATATCCAAAAAGACATTACTCGAGATGGCAGTACGCACCTATTGAATATTCGTATCGAAACAGTACCTAGTATGTATGGTCAAGACGCGGTCATGCGTTTGTTCAATTTCGACGAGGCTATGCTAAATCTGGATCTACTAGGAATCCCCGAACGCGAAATGTCCGAGATCCGTGAAATCACCAGGCATCCGCGCGGGATGATGTTGATGGTTGGTCCTACTGGTAGCGGTAAATCTACCACATTGTATAGCGTGCTAAACGCACTAAATAATAGCGAGCGTAAGATCCTGACTCTAGAGGATCCGATAGAATACGGTATCAGTGGCATTACACAGATTCCTGTAGATTCGACGCACGGGCAAACATTCGCCGACGGCCTGCGCTCTATACTGCGTCTAGACCCAGATGTCGTGATGGTTGGTGAGATTCGTGACGTCGATACCGCCAAAACAGCGATCCAGGCGTCTATTACCGGTCACTTGGTATTGTCATCATTCCACGCCAACTCTACGTCCGCGGCCTTTAGCCGTATGATTGGCATGATTGGTATCAATCCAATATTCTCTAGCGCCATACGTCTGCTGATCGCACAGCGACTAGTCAGGCGACTATACGACGAATCCAAAGAGGCCTATGAACCAGACGAAGCAACCAAGAAGTGGGTGCTTCGCACGCTAGATGGCGTACACGCGGATAGGCTACAGGGAATAGACCTAAATAATTTCAAACTCTATCGCCCGCGCCCACACGCCGACGCGCCATTTGGATATAAGGGTCGAATCGTTATCATGGAACAAATGGTTGTCAGTCACGAAATCCAAGCTTTTCTACGGGGCGATATAGCTGACGCCAACCCCGAAAACATTGAAAAAACCGCCAAAGAGCAAGGACTCATCACCCTAATCCAAGCTGGCACCATAGCGGCCCTGCGCGGACATACGACGCTAGAGGAAGTAAATAGGGCTATCTAATGAAAAAGCGCAATAAAAAGAACGATAAATTACCCTATATTATTGCGATAGTCGTCCTCGTATCCGCATTAGTCGTATCCTTATTAATGCTCGCAAGTGTTACGCAATATGGCGAACGAAATGTTTTTGAAAATGATGAAACCATAGTGATTAATAACGAGAATCCAAGGGCATCGCAAGAGCTAGTTGATGCCATATTGGCCAAAAAGGCGGGATGTGCCGAGCATCAGGGTACGAAAAATATTGTTACGATTATCAAGGAAGGAAAAACGCACGCACTAGCCCAGTATGGCTGTGGATCTGGTGGTTCACATATTGTCTACGAAAAGGTGAATGGTCAATGGCGCTCGATTAGTCCAACAAATAAGTTTATCTATGGAATACCGCTGTGTAGCGCAATGGAAAAGGATGGCGTTGATCTGTCTGATGTATATCTGAATTGCTGGGATGGAGAATTTACTGGCGAACATAGTCTTCCGCCGATAAAGTATTATTATCAAAAAGATTAACCCTTTTAAAAAAGCCGAAACTGTGCTATAGTAGGCAATTGAATTGTATCGGTAATAAGTACCGAAAGGCGAAAGTCTGGAGCCGCAGGGATACAACTGCGTGGCCGGCCAAGATTGCTATCGGACGAAAAGGAATAAATTATGAGTTTTTCACTAATCCAAAAGGTAAATGACGAGCAGAAAAAGAACGCTGTCGTCGACGCGCGAAGCGGTGACACTGTTCGTGTTCACCAAAAAATCAAAGAAGGCAACAAAGAGCGTATTCAGGTGTTTGAAGGCGTTGTTATCCGTACGGACAACAAACAGCAACACACTAGTCGAATCACCGTTCGAAAGGTTGCCAGTGGTGTAGGCGTAGAAAAAAGCTTCCTACTGCACAGCCCGCTAGTAGAAAAGGTAGAAATCGTTCGTCGAGCAAAGGTTCGCCGAAACTTCCTATCGTATCTACGAAATCGAAGCGGTAAGAGTGCGCGTCTCACTACTGTAAACTTTGACCGTGAAGCGGTAAATGATGTCAGTGATCCCGAAGCAGAGGCCGAAGCCGAGCGAATCAAAGAAGAAGCTAAAAAAGCAGCGGAAGAAAAAGCCGCTGAAAAAGCAGCCGAAGAAGCAGAACTAAAGGCAAAGCAAGACGCCGTAGAAGCTGCCCACAAAGAGAACGAATAAACAGGCCAACAAAATAGAGAACGCCTCGTAATCGGGGCGTTTTTGATATCGGGATAATCCCGACAGATTGAATATATACCCACCAGAAACGAGTCATCGTTGCTCGTCTCTGGATAATGTGCCTGTTTCGGTTAGTCGAGCTGGTTGTTTACGCGATCGATGCCGGCCCAGCCCAAGGAAACGATCACCATGCCGACGAAGACGACGACGGTAATGGCGACGGTCAGGGGGCTGAGGATCAGCATGAGCCAGCCGGTGGCTAGCTTGCAGAACCGTGCGTTTCGTGCCGATTTGACCCAGCCGAACAGCCTGTCCAGTGGTTTATTGCCGCGACGCTTGCTCTTGACGCCCAGGACCTGGTATACGATTATCGTACAGAATCCCCACACTAGAATCGCCGCTACGCATAACTCTGCTGTACCCATCTTTATCCAATCTGTCAGGGTGCTCTGAACGCACCACACCTACATTCGAGTAACTAAATAATAACATAAAAACAAAAAATTTCAATACATGCTTTAGGGGCGACCGATTAGTCGCCCCTTTTTCGTTCTCACTCATGATGATGCTGATTTGCCGAGTTGAGTCCGAATGAAAAGCCGTGGTCGGCGCCTTCGCTTATGGCGTTGAGTGTCAATCCGCATGCGTTTGCCCAGTCGTCGTCCGTCATTGCCTCGCTGATTGCCGTAATTAGTCGGTCGCGAGTGCGTAACGATATCACTCCGACAGCAAATAACTCTTCGACTTTTTGGCGCAGAATCGGCTTTGACTCCATGCATCCCATACAATCACTCCTGTCAAAAGAACGAAATACACAAGTAACCCTGTGTATTATACTGACCATACGCTGTTTTATAGGCAGGGTCAATAGATTACAATTATATAAATGATAGTCGGTATTGATGAAGTAGGTCGGGGGCCATGGGCTGGCCCGTTGGTCGTGGGCGCCGTAATAATGGGTGGTGAAAATATCGATGGCCTCACTGATAGTAAAAAACTAACCAAAAAACGACGCGATGAATTAGATATAATAATCCGCGAAAAGTCGCTCGCGTATGGCCTAGGTTGGGTCAGTGCCGCTGAAATAGACACGCTAGGGCTAGCGTCGGCGCTAGAACTAGCGTGCCGAAGGGCGCTAGATGTGGTGGATACGCTAGGGGTAGCGTACCACGAAATAGTCATAGATGGCACGATAAATCTACTAAAAAACACCACCAAAGGCCCCTATGTAACGACCATGAAAAAAGCCGACCTGTTGGTGCCTAGCGTCAGCGCGGCGTCAATCATTGCCAAGGTAGCACGTGATAATTATATGGCCGAGCAAGATAGTGTATATCCGGGCTATGGTTTTGCGTCGCACGTAGGCTATGGTACTGTCACGCACAGGCAAGCTATAGACAAACTAGGCGTCACGCCGCTTCATAGATTATCGTTTGCTCCACTATCTAAATACAGACCAAGTAAATCTGAAGCGCACGTTCCTTCTCCATCTACGAACGCGCCTGGCACGACGACCAAAGAAATCGGCAACAAGGCCGAAGACGAGGCAAGTAACCACTTAATAAGGAATGGGCACAGTATTATTGACCGCAATTGGAAAACAAAGTATTGCGAGATTGATATCATATCCAAAAAAGATGACACGGTGTATTTTACGGAAGTAAAATATCGTAAAAACCCTGGATCGGGTGATGGCATGTCATATATAACGAAAAAGAAATTAAACCAGATGAGTTTCGCGGCGAAATTTTACGCGCATATCAATAAAATCAGTGAAAACGACATGCGCCTCGCCGCAGTCTCATTAACCGGGGAAATGCCCGAGGTGAGCGAGCACATTATAATCTAAGCATAAATAGTATATTGACACCCTTATCTTTCTCTCATACTATGAATACATGAATCAGTGGGAGTACTACGTTAATAATCCTGGTTTTGATATGCCAGAAATTATTGGCATACTTCTTGTAGCTGTAATGGCTTTTGTCGGCTGGAAACTCTACAAGGCACGAGAGATGTATGGATCATACCAGTACCTCGATGGAAAAATAAAGTACATGGGTTATATAGCTGGTGCTGGATTGGCCATGCTGATATGGATGCTGTCGTCTCCGTATGCGCAACCAGCATCTAGGGAGGTAGCTTTGGTGTTAGGTAATACCCAAAACACACCTCGACCATACATTACGGGCAACCACGGTAATACGGGTACAGTACCAAATATTATCAAAGAAACATTACTACTGAATCGTGATGTAGACCCAGATGATTTACTGGACTCTATAACATTGATTTCCGCTATTGGATACCCAGAAGAGATCACGTTCGAGATACCCGATCTTGTCAAGATTGACAATGGCGAAAAGAGAGCACAGCATGATGCCGAAGAAAATGTAGAAAAAATTATAAAGCATCTAAATTCCGATAAACTTACTCCAACTGGAAACGGGGCAAACTATTTTGAAGCAATACTTGACGCAACACGAAGTGTAAAAGTTGAAGACGGTACAACGGCTCATATTATAGTGATTGGCTCTGGTTTATCGGATACTGGTATTTTAGATTTTGCTCACAATCACTATCTAAAACCCGGTAATGAACAGGATAGGGAAGAAACAATAGATGCAATAGTAGAAGAGTATGACAGGGACTATTTAGAAGGGTATACGGTTACATTCTATGGACTTGGGGATACGACCAAGCCACAAGAGCAGTTAAATTTTGACCAGAAAGAGATTGTTCGCGAAATGTATGAGGATGTTGTGACGGAACTGGGTGGCATTGCTAATATCATCACTGATGAACTTAAGGGTTTTTCAGTTAACACGG
>CAZXJP010000012.1:0-6050 GCA_964641025.1 uncultured Candidatus Saccharibacteria bacterium | reverse complement strand
ACAAGCAGGGGCAGCATTAAATTAGAGTTCAATGATGAATCGATTAAATTTGTAGCAAATTCGGCAGTGTTAGTAAGTGAGTCGCGGGCACGCGATGCATTATCTAAAGTAAGAGAGGTTTATGCAAGCTGTCCGTCTGGCATACAGACAGTTACGGTAGATGGTTTTATTGCCCATGTAAATTTGGGCGGCCAAAAAGAGACGCTTTCGTTGGCCCGTGCACAAACTATCAAAGAAACGCTCGTAGGAATGGGGGTTGCCGAGAATAAAATCACTGTTAATGGCAAAGGTTTTGGACCGTACGGACAACCGGAGCTGGACAGAATGGTACGGATTACAATTAAAAGGGGCGATAACAGCTGCAAATAGTGTGATAGGAGTATAGAATGATAAGAAAATTAGGCGACGAAGCTCTCAGCAGGGAGATAGTAAAAACAAGTAAAAGTATCAGTAAAGACGCCAAGAAGAAGATCAAGAGAGGACTCCTTAATACTGATACCTTAGAAGGTCATTTGGATGTAGCTAAGAATCAGTATTCAAAGATAGTAAATAGACTATATAGCGCGCGCGACGAGTCAATAATGGAACTCGAGAACATGAAACTGGACTTAAAAAGTAACGCCGAACAGAAACTTAGTACTCTGCGTCACGAAGCTGATAAATTACGTATAAAATACAAGGATTACCAAGAAGCGGCAAAAAAAGCCAACAAGGATATAATGGGTGAAGAGAGCTCATTGGTGACTGGGGCTGAATCAAATGTTACAAGGCTAATGGCTAGGCTTGAAAAAGTAACCGGCAAGAAGGGCGACTAAATTATGGCTACGAACAAACAGAAAGCGATATTTGAGCCAAAAGGATTTGGCATTCAGCTATCAATTACTCTGCTATTAGTTGGACTCATTCTTTCCATAGTAGACCTTTCGTTTTTGGTTGATGTACTTAAGAACGTATTAAATTTCAGCGATGACAATCCGGTTCCCTATGTTTTGGCGGTCGGCATAGGATTGATCGGTTTTAGCATAATGGCGACCCTGGGGGCACGTTATGGCCACAATCATCGTGTTAAGGTGAGTGATAGGGTGATGCATTATGTATTATGGCTTATGCTTGGAATCGCTATTTCATTCATGCGATTAATATCGGCGCAAGTGACGGGTTTGTCGGAAATAGATGACGGTGTTGTAAGAGTATTTGGAGTATTGGTTCAGCAGATCGACTTTGTACTAGCACCTCTAATGTTCTTTATGTATATAGCGGCGGGGCTACTAGCACTTGAGGGCACGAAAAACCTTGTCGGGAGCAGTGAATTTAGTCAGTTCTGGAAAGATATGAAGGTGAAAAGACGACGAAAACAGCTTGCAAAGTATGTCGCAATGTCTACGATGGCAGTTGTACGTGCGCAAAATGAAATTTCAAGAATTCCTGAAGAGCCGGACCCTAGAGTTGAGCTATTTGTTAAAGAAGCACATGAACTATTGAAAGATGCGGTTGAGGCAGAGAAGGAGACGGAAAAGCATGCGGAGATTGATTTAGTGCGGGAGCCTGAGGATAAAATTAAATCAACAGTTGATAAAGCTAGAACATCTGCAAATAAGACGGTCCAAAAAGCGAATTTAGTAAAGGCTAAAGTGGATGCCGTACTCAGGCCTATTGGAAAAATGCCTGTCGCACACACGGTATTAGCGTATCAAAATGCAAAGATTGCCTTTGGCGACCAGGTGAACGTTTACAAAAATGCCCACGACGAAGTAGCGCATACTATCACACAGATAGAGAAAATTGATCAAGAGATACGTACATTAGAAGGATCTGCCCAAAACATGCTTGAAAACATAAAAACAGCAGCACTTACTAGCAAAAACGATATCACTATGCAAGTAAGGCACAAGGCAAACGGGGGTAGGTCACATGGCAAGCAATGACAGAGAAGTTTATCAACCCGGATACCGTAGCCCAGCCCGCTTCCTCATTCCTGCATGTCTCGTACTTATGGCTGTTTTGATATGTCTAGGTTTGTGGTTCTTTGTACAGAGTCAAAGGTCGGAGTATAGGGTAGTCGATGGTGATACTATTGAGGTTACAGAATGGTTCAGTACGTATAAGGTGCGATTAATAGGGATTGACAGCCCGGAGAAATATAATGTACCTCTTGTGGAATGCTATGCAAACGAGGCTACGGAGCATCTGATAAAGTTAATGGGCGACAACGTAAAAATTAGCGGTCCTGACGATAGTCAAGATGATGTTGATAAGTATGGCCGAAAGCTGCGGTATATCTACACAGATGACGGCCTAACCAATATCAATCAACAAATGGTTGCCGATGGTTATGCATACGAGTATACCTACGATAATGCATACGAATTTCAAACTGAGTTTAAAAAAGCCGAGGCCGCTGCCAGAGAGGCGCAGCTAGGTCTCTGGGCGAAAGACACATGTAGTGGTGAGCGTCAAAAAAGTGAATCATTAAACAGCGAGACGGAAATTGATGATCAGGCTGAAGCTAAAGAGGTAAAACAAGATAATGACTGTGACGCGAACTATACAGGACAATGCGTGCCAATCGCGTCTCATGACCTAGATTGTAATAGCGTAAGCGGTACGGTCGAGGTTGTAGGTACAGACATTCATAGGTTCGATAGAGATGGTGACGGCTACGGATGTGAACCTGAGCCGGCGAGTTAAATCATCTCGTCTTTTTTGCTACTGAGGAACTGAGTCCACTGCCGAACAAGTCGCAAGATAGACTTTAGCGGTAGTTCTATGAGTATATCTAGTACCAAAGCTACGATATTTACCTTGCTGTACCTATAGGAAATCTGCTGACCAACATAAATGAACGGCATGTACAGTACGTCACGCAGTAATGATAGAGTACTTTGGTTGGCATGTACTGCTTCGGCTTCCTGGATGATACGTGATAGGCGGAAAGACAAGAAACTGGCAGTGGACAAGAATATAAAGAATATAGCGCCTTGAACGAGATTAAAGTGTAGTAGATACAGCACATACGTCAGGCCTGCGAACATGATCATGAACATGAGCGCATAAGCTACATTGAAACCTGTAGACTTAGACTCTTTTGGCATTTTGATTTCGGGAGCATGTCCGCCAAAAAACAGCATGGAATTCGTCTGGTCGACGAGCGCGTCGGTATTTCTAGTATCGGGGGTCGATAGTGCTAATCGTGAAATAGCTATAAAAATAGACGGGAAGAATAGGTTGAGTATTAGGGGTAGCCAAATAATCTGACCATAGATCCAATAGTCGTACGGTACCTCCACTGTAACGCCAACGATGGTTTTTGTGACGAACAGGAATGCTACGCTTTTCAATATCCCTCTATCAAGTTTTTTATTGATTTCTGAATATTCATGACTGATATGTTGTCTCAAGCCGTGCTCTAGCGCGTCTTCGGATTTTAGTGAGCTGGCGGTCATTGGCGCTTCGGCTCGGAAAAAGCCCGTATATATAAACCGCAGGACCGCGCCGTTTCTACCGACGACACGTGCTACGTGAGCCACCGTTTTCGTTTCGAATAGTTCATCTATCGTTTTATTGAAAGCTTCGAAATCGTCTATATTGTGAACGTCTTTTCGGTAGCTATCCAGCAGGGCTGTCCGTATAGTCGAGTTGTCCGACTTTAGCAGTGATCTGTGGATGGCTATATACAGAACTATAGGGTAGTCATCTTTGGATATTTTTTCGTGATCACGGATGAGTTTTTTGATATCTATTTTGTCGTGAATATAACTGAACGCAAAGTGTGCGAATAGTAGTTGGCGGATATGGCTACTGAGGGTCTGTTCGCATCGAACGGATAATATGTCTAATATCCAATCCTGGAACTTGGCGCGTTTGGCTGGTCGGTGCTCGTGCTCCGCGTATTTCCAATACGCGCCGTAATATTTATCAATATGATGCGCGATATCATCGATATCACTAACTGGAGTATAGTCATTCTTCAAATACTCGGACTGGGTTAGCTCGGTGACAAGCTCTGAAGCCAGATTTTTGGTATCGGATTTTGTATGAAAAGAAAGTACTCTTTTCAGGTATCTTCGAATGGCGCGTTGTTCTAATAGGTCGTCTTCGGCGTACTCGGACGCGTTTCGCAACTGTTCGTACGCGGTTGAAACCTTGCTACCTACGGTAGGTACGTGGAATGTTTCTTTTTTACGTCTTTTGGCGACTTCTTTTTCGAAATCATCAATATTGCCCAGAGATCTGACCAATAAATTCCCCAAGTGGCTTAGACGCGCTTTTTGATTCACAACACTCATTATATCGCTATTTGTCCGATAGCAGAGCCTTTTGTACTGCTTCTTTGTCTCGTTCTATTAACCCTACTCGTCCCTCTATCTCACGTATACCCAGGGTAATTGTTCGCTTCAAGGCAGGCTCATCTAGCATGGGTTCAAAGAACTCTTTGTATTCATCTAACTGTCTTTGGGTCGAGAGAGCCGCCGCGCTATATCTAGGCATGTCGTCGTAGCTCTTGTCGCCCCTAAATGTATCCACTACCCAGTCCCAGTTGTGTCGCACCCACTTCCATGTTTTGGCACGGCTATCTTTTCCGCGGATCATAAAGGCGAACCAATGGTATACGTCCTGCGTCCGAACCACGTTAGTGTCTTTTATGCAATCAAGTAGCTCGTCAACCTTTTCTGGTTCGCGAGTACTGGTTAGGCCTATGCAGATATCTTCGCGTAGTTCGGCGTTGGTCGCAGTTTTATATCGCGCTAGCAGTTCGTCTACTATTCCTTTTCCACCGTGTCTGACAACCGAACTGAGTATAACGGGCCGTAGCTCAGGGTCTATGTCTTCTAGTTTCGTGGTGTCGTAAATATGTTTTGCCTGCTTTATCGCGTCCGGCACCTCGCCATACAGGGTCAAGCTAATTATCGTAGATCGTAGCCGTGAATCTTCCTCTGATTCGCCGTGCTTTGCTTTCCAGCCGAGTCTTTCGTACTCTTCGCGTGCTAAATCCGCGGAGAATTCGCGCAATTTTTTCTCGGCTGGTTCATTATCTTCGACGAATTTTCTTAGCTCCGCGAGCGTCAAAGAAGCCGTAGTCCAGACTGATTCTAACGGTTCATTATGGAATCCGTGGATCACGGGCAATAACTGGTCACTAGAAATATAACCACCGCTAGCTAATAGTGATGCTTCATTGAGTCGTTGAAGCCTACCTATTGGGTCCAGTGAGTTATCTTCGATTTTGTCGATTATAGCCTGACGCGATACCGGGTCGTACGCGGTAATGAAATGGCCACTATCGGTGACGTTTAGTTGAATAGGCTGATCACATTCGAAGGTAATCTCGCGCGTGTCCAGCAATTCTGGTACTTCGGCCGTGTCCGAATCTAAAGGTATGGGCCACAACGCGCCAGATTTTTTGTGTGGACCAACATAAAACTGCTCTTGGTGTAGTGTTATTTTGTTTCCCTCGCGCTTTATAGTGACAACTGGGTATCCTGGCTGGGACAACCAAGTATTCATCATGTCTTTTATATTCTTGCCGCTGGCTTTGCCCAGAGCGTTCCATAAATCATCGCCCACGGTGTTTTTGTATGAATGGTCGGAGAAGTATTGGCGTAGGCCTTTGCGAAATGCATCATCGCCTATGTAGTTTTTGATCATTCGTATCAGTCGTGAACCTTTGGCATAAACAATCGATGGATCAAAGATAGAGTTCATTTCATCTGGATGATGAATATCCATCTTTACCGGCTGCACTCCATCCATGGCGTCGCGACGCAATGCCGAAACAGTGACGTGCGAAGCGAAGTCCAACCAAATATTCCACTCTGGATCGAGCTCATCGGTCGCGAAGTGCATCATCATTTCGGCGAAGCTTTCGTTCAGCCACAAATCATCCCACCACTTCATTGTGACGAGGTTGCCAAACCATTGATGAGACAGCTCATGAGCTATAACAGTGGCAATGTGGTGTTTTCCTGATATGCTCGTTGATTCTGGGTCAGCCAGCAGTGTGACCACGTCGCCCTACCCGACTTTTCTTCTGGCGCCATGGAAAACTGGGG
>CAZXJP010000011.1:0-38394 GCA_964641025.1 uncultured Candidatus Saccharibacteria bacterium | reverse complement strand
CATGTGAAGGATGTTCATGGTTTAGCTGGTCATGAAGTTGCTCGATAGTCAATGGCTGTCCGTGTTTTTTGATACCGGCTACTACCTCGTCTACGGCTTTTTGGATTTTCTTTTCGTCACCGTATTCGGCGATAGCAACAGCGTTTTTATAGTGGTCGTTTTCGTTAACGACAACTAGCTTTGGGGCCAGTGTAGCCGCGAAAGCTACGCGTGATCGAGACAGATTGTTGACCTTGCTACCCAGTACCTTGTCGGTTAGATCGGCCACTGTCGCTAATCGGCCAGATTCGCTTAATTCGCGGAGGAATGCCTTTTCAACTGATTGTACGGCGGGGATTCGGCCTTCTTTGGCTGCCAATGATAGTCGTACTAGGATAGCCTTCTCTAGTTGACGTACGCGCTCTCGAGTGATGCCCAAGAGTTCACCGATTTGCTCTAGTGTTTCTTTTCGGTCATACAAACCAAAGCGTCGCGTGATAATCTCGCGCTCGCGCTCCTGTTCTATTGCTCCCAGAATAGCTTCGACTGCACCATCAATATCGACGGAATTCACTTCGTCGGTAGTTTTTGTTGGAGCTTGGCTCATTGGTTGGTTCCTCTCTGCCACACCTCAGTTGAATTTAATAGGATTCTATATGTTATGCATTATAAAACATATTTTTTATAATGTCAAACATTTTTTGTACTTTTAAAGATTATAGCATGAAATAGACCTATTGAGTAAAGCATGTTTTTAGACTTTCTTTTTCTTTCTGATTATTTTGTGGATAAGTAAACATAAGTACAAAGAGAAACCGCCCCGCACCGAGAAGTGTATTACTTCTGGTGCGGGGCGGAGCCCTCAAGATACCACCGAGACATCGTCTCGAGGTGGTTTCTCTAGGGCGGTGATTAACCCCCTTCCGGTGCCGGTACGTAAAAGTCCGTGCTAGTTTGAATGAGCTTGATCTCGGTTTCGAAGGGAAGGTCCGAGGACATGAATACGGGAAAGGAGGGGCCGAAGATCTGACACAGTTCGTACAGTTGGAACTTGTACCAACCGTTGCCAAGATCGTGATGTGAAACATTGCCTTCGAAGTCCAGGCTGACTTTGTCGTGTCCCTTGAACAGCTCTTCGAAGTGGTGTCTCCACTGTTCCAGTCCATGTTCGGTCAGCTTGACACGTACTTCCCAGTTGACGTTGAAGCTGATCTCGTTTGTCGTGGTGACAAGTAAGCTACCGTCATCGGCAACGTTGGATACTCGTCGCTCGGTTTTGATGTCCATTTTTTACTCCATCAGTCAGCGTAGACGGGCGCGCCGTGGCTACTTGGTTCTGGTCCGCAGGTTTTGCAGAACGGGACAACTACTTGCATGACGTTGCCGTCGCCGGCACAGGCTCCCATTCCCCTTACCCATATGGGGTGATGAACGACTTTGCCGTCTAGCAGCTCGCCGCAGGGTTTGTGAATCCAGTGACCGTCGTCAGTCCTGGTGCTTTCGTCCAAGATTGGATAGTCTGACAAGAATCTCTCCTAACTATATGTGTAATATTATTTATACAATAATATCTAGTAAAACACAAGTTATTTCTTGCGACGAGTAAAGCGCTTTTTGCCTTCTGGTGCGTCGGCTAGCAGTTTTTTTGCCTGCTCGTGCGTAACGGTGGTTGGATCAGTTTCCTTTGGAATTTTGGCGTTCTTTTTCCCATCGGTTACGTATGGTCCGAATCGCCCGCGTAGTACTTTTATGCCGTCGTCAAATTCGGCGACGTGTTTTTCGGCTTCCGCTTTCAATTTCTCTTTGTATAATTTCATGGCGGTTTCTAGGGTGATTGTCCGTGGGTCTTCGTCTTTTATATTTACGAATAGCTTGCCCACCTGGATATATGGTCCGAATCGTCCAACGTTTGCCTTTATGTCGTCTCCATCAGGGGTCTGCCCTACGGTTCTGGGTAGCTCAAAGGCATACATAGCGTCTTTTAGGGTCACTGATTCAATATCTACGCCTTTTGGTATTGGCGCAAAGCGAGGCTTTTCGTCGTTCTCGCCACCACCTAATTGCAACATGGGGCCATAGCGACCAAAGCGGGCTGTGATAGGTTGGCCGGTTTGTGGGTGCTTGCCGACAATCTTTGACTGACCTACTTTACTTCGGTCGATCTTGTCGGAACTATCAATTAATTTATGAAATGGCACATAGAATTCGTCTAGCATTTCATTGCGTTTCATTTTGTCTTCGGCGATTTTATCGAATTTTTTCTCTACGTCCGCGGTAAAGTCATAATCAACTATTTGTTCGAAATGTTCACCCAGAAAGTCGGCTATTAGCTCGCCGGCTGGCGTGGGTACTAATTTACCCTTGTTCGCGCCTGTTTTTTCCTGGATTACTTCCCTATCTACTGATTTTGATTTGAGCGATAGTACGATGGTGTCGCGCTCGACGCCTTCGCCTTCGCCACGGACAACGTACCCGCGTGTTTGCACGGTGTCGATGATGGTGGCGTACGTAGATGGCCGACCAATTCCGAGGTCCTCTAGCTTTTTCACTAGACTACCCTCTGTATACCGAGCCGGTGGTTTGGCAAAGGTTTGTTTGGCGGTTGCTTCTGATAACTTCAGGTCATCACCCGATTCTAGTTTTGGCAACAAGTCATCTTCTTTTTTGTTGGTTCCGTAGACCTTCAAAAAGCCATCGAATAGTACGACTTCACCTTTTGCTTCAAAAAGATCTTTGGACGAGCTAATAGATATGGTTACAGTTGTTTTTTCTAGTTGGGCGGGTGCCATTTGGCTAGCAAGGGCGCGATTGCGTATTAGTGTATATAGCTTCTGATCGTGTGCATCAGTGGTCGCTTTCTCTAGCTTCATGTCTGTTGGGCGGATGGCTTCGTGGGCCTCTTGGGCTCCGGCGGCCTTGGTCTTGAAATTACGAACTTGGCTGTATTCTTCGCCGTATTTTTCAGTAATGAATGATTTCGCGCTGGCGATTGCTTGGCCCGACAAGTTGACGCTGTCGGTTCGCATGTACGTTATCTTACCTGCCTGATACAAGCGCTGTGCGCTGGACATGGTGCCCTTGCTACTGAAGCCTAATCGCGAGTTGGCTTCCTGTTGCAGGGTACTGGTCGTAAAAGGCGCGGATGGATTGCGAGTTCCTGGGCTGGTCGTGATTTTCGTGACGGTGAATGTAGAGCCTATCAGACTATTTAAGAATTTGTCGGCTTCTTTCTCTGTATCAAATCTTTGAGGTAATTCGGCCTTTACTTCGTCTTTCCCGTGCGTGAATACGGCCGTTACCTTGAACTGAAACGAGCCTTCGAATGCTTTTATTTCGCGTTCGCGCTCTACTAGTAACCTCACGGCCGGAGATTGCACGCGGCCAGCGGACTTTCCGCCTGGGACTTTTTGCCACACGACTGGACTGAGCTCAAAGCCCACTATACGATCTAGGATCTGGCGGGCCTGCTGAGCTTGCACTAAACGCATATCTACGTGACGAGGATTTTTGACGGCCTCTTCTATGGCGCTTTTCGTAATTTCGTGAAATACAATACGATTGGTTTTATTGGGGTCGAGGTCCAATACCTCGCATAAATGCCAAGCAATGGCTTCCCCTTCGCGGTCTTCGTCGGTCGCTAGCCAGACGGTGCTAGCTGATTTCGTCGCCTTTTTTAGTCCGGTGATAATTTTTTTCTTGTCCGGGTCTACCTCGTATTGTGTTTCGTAGCCATTCTGGATGTCTATCGGGGGTTTACCGTTGGATGGTTTTTTGGGAATGCTACGGATATGACCAACACTAGACAGCACGCTAAAATCACTACCTAGATACTTCTCGATAGTTTTGGCTTTTGCTGGGGACTCTACTATTACTAAATTCTTGGACATACTGCCTTTATACTGCTTGTGCTGACGCTTATATTAAATAAAAACACAAGTGGCTATTGTATGCAAATATATTTACTTGTCAATATATAGTAATAGTTTTTCTATGAAATATAACAAGGCCACCCCAGTGATAGGGGTGGCCTTGCTTGATAGTTCAGAGCCCGCAGGCGTCACGAAGCTGTTCGCGCGCCGATTGTCGACGCGAGCAGATTTCGGCAACTGCCTCCAGAACACGACTGTTGATTCGGTCGCGTTCACGATTTACGAACTGGGGATCAGTTTGGTAGTGAAACCTGTACGCGAGGAGCGCTTTTTCCCGTAGACGTTCGCTGACCTCGTCCGCGTATTCGTCCGGTAGTCCGCTTCTCCGCAGCTGGCCTACAACTGACAGTGCGCTGTACTCGAACTGTTCGCTTCCCGAGCTGGCCAATCGCCATTCTGTCGGATCTGGCTCGTACGAGATGTTTCCTATGGGATACCCCTGGTCGATTACCAGATTGACCAGACGGTTCGCTATCTCTAGTGTCACGTCTGCGAGTCCGCGAGGAACAAGATCGACGAGGGGTGTCGCGATCATCAGGGTCGTGTTGGGTATCGTCAGACGAGAGTATTCAATTCGAATGACCGACATGTGAACTCCTTTTTCCGAAATAGTCTATCAAGCGGCTGCCCGACAGACTTTCACGCTGTCGAGAATATTGCAAATTATATAACTTTTTATACTTTTGGTCAATACAAAGTGAAAGACCGCCTTGTTAAGGGCGGCCTTTGCTGATAGCGATAACTTCGTTAGTTGATGTTGGTGCATGCGTCGTTGATCTGCATGTCGACCTTCACCTGTCCGCAGAGCCTCATCAGCGCGCAGAACAGCTCGTCACTTACTCGATCGAGTTCGAAACGACGATCGATGTCGAAGGTGTAAACCGACACTGTTTGGCGTGGCGAGCGGAGTTCAGCGCGGAGCTGCTCCAGCTCTAGTGGTGTGAGCCGGTACTGGAGTTGCTCCATTACCGTCAGCGTGTCGCGGATGAAGAACGGGCTGTCCAGGGGCTGAAGCGCCTCACTGACACGCAATGGCATCATCTCGACCGTACCGCGGTGAACGACGTTGAAGACCGACAGTTGGTTCCCGATTCGCAGATTGTTCATCATCATGATGACCGACTGCTCAGCCGGCATCAGATTGTCGGCTAGTCTCTTGACTAGGGGTGTGGCGATCTGCAGGGATGACGGCACGATTTGTAGCGAGGTGCCTGGCTGGGTGATCCAATCACCGTAGCGCACGCGGAATACCGCGGCATTTATTAGCGATTTCATCTGAACTCCTTTGTTCGAAGACTTGTCTATCAAGCAGCTGCCCGACAGATCTTACCCTGTTGGGTACTTATTTACATTATACCATTTTAATTAAAAATAGTCAACTATATATCACAGTTTCGAACAAGCTCTAGCTCTGACTTTAGCTGGTTAATTTTATCCGAGGACGTGTTCTTTATAAATACAATCGTGGCAGGCGTGGAATCGTCTAGGCCGATTATCTCCTTTTTTATGTATCGCTCTATTCCCGCGATTGAAGTGTGTTCAGTGGCCATGCTACTGATAATGCCCACGAGTCTACCCTCGTCGTCATAGATGGGGCTACCGCTCGCACCTCTTCGTATGAGTGTTTCTGGTGGGTTGCTGTAGGCTCTGTCTGCCGTAATAGCCCATACGGTATCTTTGTCATACTGTCCTAGGGCTATCATCCCCAGGACTGAGGGAGTGCCGAGTCCATCTAATCGATCTTTCTCGGATAAAGTGCTGGGGTTGGGGTCTCTGTCGCGACCATCGAGTGTTGGCTGGTAACTGACAGAATACAGAGCGTCTCCTTCGTCTACTTGGGGGTCTTGGTCGTGTAAGTTGGCGTTTCTGTCCGGGTCTGATTCGGCGCTTGTTTTGTACAGCAGTATATCGTTGTCATTCGCGGATGCGATATTGTTGAGTGCGAATGGTGCATCGACTACTTTTTCCACCACCGGTATATCTAATGGTTGGTTCGTTTTGATTGTTGGTTCTTGGCAATCAAATATTATTCTAGTGAAATCATTTGGCATGTCACAGTGACCGGCACTCAAAAAGTGGTATTCATCTATTTGTACTCCTCCGCATGAGTGACGATAACCCTGGCCGTCTAAATAATAGACATCGTTTGAGATTTTGATACTACTTTCTAGTTGGTCACGAATGGCCGGGGGCAACACTTCCGGCAAAGAATCCATTCGTATTTGCGATTCCGCACTAGGTGTTATCGACGCCGGTGGTGCAATAAGAGTTGTTTCAGGCGGTTCGACCACGACAATAGTGGGGCTTTGCTGTTCTGGTGGCGGTTGGGAGTATGTCGTGGAGGGTGGCGATAATGGATTTTGGTCCAATATGTCAGACCAATCCTGCTCACAACCAGACATTACAGTAGCTGTCGCTAGAATTGCCCCTATTCTTTCCTTCATACATATAAGTATATCAATCTAGCGCAGTGTCCACTGGTTTGCCCCCAGAGCACGTATTTGCCCATTGATTTCCATGATTGTTAGTTGAGTCGAGAATTCACTGGCGTCAACGTCGACTCTTTGCCGTATTTCGTCTCCATCGCGTAAACCTTCTTGTAGCAGCTGTATGATTTTTGTTTGCACGGGATTATCGCCCAGCGCTAGGCTGGTTTGTGGTTGTAGTAGATCAGGAGCAATTATTTCTAGGATATCCTCCGCGCAGGTCGCAATATGGGCACCCTGTTTTATCAACGAGTTGCAACCAGCTGACATCGGACTGGTAATATTACCTGGCACGACGAACACCTCCTTGTTTTGTTCTAAGGCGTGCATGACAGTATTTAGGGATCCGCTTCGATCTGTAGCTTCTGGCACCAACACTGCGTCGGACAATCCCGCCACCAGTCTGTTACGTTCCAAAAATCTATGTTTCATAGGTGGTGTGTTTGGATCGTATTCGCTAATGATGGCACCCCCAGACTTTACGATGTCTTCGCCAAGTTGTCGGTTGGTTTTTGGATATAATTCCGCCAAGCCGTTACCCTGAACGGCTATGGTGGTCCCGCCCGCGTCAATAGCGGCTCGATGTGCTATGGCGTCAATTCCCAGAGCCATACCGCTTACTACTATCACTCCACGACGTGCTAAATCTTCTACGATCCGTGTCGTGACCTCTGTTCCGTATCTGGTGGGTTTACGACTACCGACTACCGCTACGGTGGGTGTACGCTTTTCGGGCAAAAAGCCATAATAATACAACTTTTTAGGCACAAGCGCAATGACATCTATAATCTGTGTAAAATTGTTGTCTAGGGGTGAAATTTGATTGATTTTCATGGTAAATTATTACAAAAAGTGTTGACATACTGTCAAATTAGTGATAAAATGGGGCATGGTTGATGGTTATTATACCATCCAATCGCACCTTATACCCCCTATTCTAACTAATTATATGTTAGGTGCTGTACAATGTTTCTACAAAGTATCTACCCTCCACTTTTTAGAACGGCATTTAATGCTTGACCGCATTGTACGGCTACTAATCCCTTTCACCAGCGGACCTCCAAGATGTTGTGAGGTGGGTCACGCCACGATATGCGTTCACTCGTGTATCCCCCATTCGGGTGGGTGGAAGGGCCAAATAGAGTCAGGTGATGCCCACCCTTACCTGGCTCTTTTTGGTTGGAATTATTTGCAATTAAACAGCCCCGCCTTTTCAGGCGGGGACTTACGTTTGGCGGGGTTCTAGTGGTTGGCCAGATCCTCCAGATACGGCAGTATGTGCCCTCGCAGTACTGCTGTAGATATCTGGGAGTCCGCGATGTTTGGCATGGGCATCCACATCCAGTGGTCGTCCGAATAGTCGTACTTGCGACGCCACGTGTGGCTGAACAGGTTTCCGGCGATGTCGACGCCCAGACCGTACCAGCCTTTTACGGGATACAACGCTTTTGGGCGTGACAGCCAGATGAATTCCACGTAGCCTTTGAAATCGCGGGTTTTGTGGCGAAAGATCTTGGACACGACGGGCGTTTCGATCATCTCGTCTTGTTTGGTGTGCATCACCCACGTCGGAGCGAGCATCTGCGCCATGCGATGAATATCGGCAGAGATACGCTCGCGCTGCGACTCATCGCCGTCACCTATGGCGCGCCATTCGTTGCGTATATCGCGCACGCAAATCAAACGATTCATGCCTGTTCCTTCCTGCTAGAGCTGTCAAACGTCATCTGTTGTTGGCGCCCTGCGCCATAATCAAGACTGCGCTAATAATACAATAAAAGTTGTTTATAATCAAAAAAATGGTAAAATATGCAACATGTACCACGACAGCCAGAGGGTTGCCGTGGTAATTATTTAACATCGGGCCATTATGGCCCACTGGACAGAGGAGAATCGTGGTCGCATTTGTAATATGCGCAATCCTGTTCCTATTCTCGGGCGCCCTGACCGCGGTAACGATGGTGGGTGCAAAGCAGAATGGTAAGGTTGACACCTTCAGGGTCGTGTTGGGTGGCGTGTTTTTCGTTATCACGCTAGTTATCTTGGCTATCACCATCAATATGGGAATTGAGGTATTCTCGTGGCCGAGGTATTAATAACAGCCACAATTGCAACGTTGTTGCTTGGCGCACTAGCTTTTTTCACGTTGCGCGAGGCGTATGAGTCATGCAGGTTCAATACCGGCATCTCCGACATTGTAATTGGCATTTGGTTCGGTATCGTTGGACTTGCCTGTATTGCCGCGGCTGCTGGATGTATTGTCGAAGCGGTACGGTGCATCATGCGCCAATGAGCTGAAATAAGCACTAGAAGAAGCGAACAAGGATAGGAGTACGGATGTCAAGAATTAAGCTGAACCTCGCGCCAACCTTGGGCGAGGTTATCGCAGGAATATTTATGTTTCTGTGCGTGCCAGGTCTCACGCTGATCGGAATGATGTTTCTGACCACAAAAGAAACATTGACGTTCGAGGCTGCGCTATTCGGTGGTATTTTCATCGTGACGGCAGTCGCGATGGCACTGGTCGCCGCGTTCGTGTCGATGGTAAAGCGCGATGAGTTTCGCGAAACCGAATTCATCACGTTTGGCGAGCTGTTTCCGATGTCGTGGCGCTTATAATAGCGACACACGAATCGGGGGCGAGATAGTGGACTCATTTCTCCTCTGTCTCCCCCAACTAACCTTCTAAATATATTTAGGACGATAGTTGCGGGAGAAATGCGATATTATAGTACTAATGTTACACAAGGCCCACCCTTTGCGAATATTTGCGTTTTCTGGGATTATTTCAGTACTCATTGCCCTAGCCGTAATCTATTTTGGCGGTATAGGTCTGCTGTGGCTGTTTATAATACTGGCCATTTTGGAAGTGACGTTTAGCTTTGACAATGCCGTGATCAACAGCAGGATACTTTCGCGAATGTCAAAGATATGGCAAACGCTGTTTTTGACCGTTGGAATATTCATCGCCGTGTTCGTCGTCCGTTTCGCCCTGCCTATTTTGGTTGTTCAGTTCGCTACAGGGTTGTCGTTTATGGATGTGGTTCACCTAGCACTCAACGACCCCGTGAAGTATGGTGACGAATTACACCATGCCGCGCCGGTTATAGAGGCTTTTGGTGGCACATTCCTACTAATGCTCGGTATCAGTTACTTCCTCGATCATGACAAGGTAGTGCATTGGTTGCGACCACTAGAAAAGCAACTAGCCCGGGCTGGAAAAATACGATTTATAAAGTTAATTTTCATGGCGCTAGTCCTGGCGTTTTTGTTCCTGACCGTGGACCCAGAACTACGAGATACAGTGATGTTCTCTGGTCTTTTGGGAATCGTATTGCAATTTGGCCTACATTCCATGTCGGTATTCTTCGAAAAGACTTTTGGAAATACCAATTCATCGGGTCATTTGATAGGCTGGGCGGCGTTCGCGTCGTTCATGTATCTGGAAGTGTTAGACGCCTCGTTTAGTTTTGATGGCGTGATTGGAGCCTTTGCTATTACGACTAGCGTGCTGTTAATCGTCGCGGGACTAGGCGTAGGAGCCTTCTGGGTGCGCTCTATGACGATTTACCTTATGAGGGCGGGTACATTGGCAAAATATCGCTATCTCGAGCATGGAGCGCACTGGGCAATCCTGGCGCTAGGTATCGTTATGTTGGCGAAGTTATATCATCTTGAGTTGCCCGAAGCGGCGACGGGTTCGCTAGGTCTCGTGTTTATCTCGACCGCCGTAGTGACGAGTATTTTGGAAAAACGTCTGGGTGAAAAAACTCATGCTTGAGGTGTGAGGGGCTTACAAGTATACTGCCTGATAGATCACCAACCGGAGGGTCTACCCTGCTACGAGGTTCTCGTAGTGAATGGCGAAAGGACCGACTCCCATGTCGTGGTTCACCAGTAAGCCAGCCGCCGAATTGCCGACGGATCCCGCCCGGGCAACGCCTTGGCAGTTGTTCGTCGCAGAGATTAAGCTCGGGCTCCTAGAGAGTCAGTTCCCCTGGATTTTCGGCAAGGCCTGGCCATGGTCAAAGCCGGCGGAGTAATCCGCCGGCTCGTCCCATTTAGGGACTATTTGCAATCCCTGCAGAGTCCTCTGATTTCGAACGTGTGGTCCGTTTCCGAGAAACCATTCTCTCTTGCGACGTCACTTACTACTGTTTCAATGTTTTTTGAGTGAATATCTATTAGATTGCCGCATTTGGTGCATGAAAGGTGGTGGTGGTGTTTTTTGAACAGATCTGTTAATTCATATTTCTGTTTCCATCCTATGGGAACTATCTTTACTATGTTTTCGCGCACGAATAAATCTATCGTACGGTATACACTGGTGCGCTCGGATATGGGGCACTTTTTGATCAGTTCACTGATAGATAGCGGGGCCTTGCTGGATTGCATAGCTAGAAAAACCTCTCTTCGGGGCGTAGTGAGGCGTAGCTTTTTCTGTGCGAATAATGATTCGAGCTCTCTTTCCATAGTTGCATTATACCATCTTATTGCAGCAAATTTGCAATAAGATATCGTTTGGGTTTATGCTAACTAAAGCAAAATAAACGAAAGAGATAATACATGGAAGTGATACTAATGATATTGGCGATTCTAGCTGGTAGTGCTATTTCACTGGCTGGTGGCGCGTTAATATTCACAACTAAAAAAAGACGGGACAGAGCGTTACTTATTGCTATGCCCTTTGGTGCGGGCGCGTTGCTCGCGGCGGCATTTTTTGATTTGCTGCCAGAGGCCTTTGAGCAGGCGCCCGTCGACGAGACGTTGATATGGGTTCTGGTTGGATTTTTGGCGTTTTTCCTATTCGAACGAAGCGCCAGTTGGTTTCATGCGCATCATGAACACGATCATAGGGGCAAAGACTCTGCCCAGCGAAAGCTGATTATACTGGGTGATCTGGTTCACAATGCTATCGATGGCGTGGCAATCGGCGCCGCGTTCGTGGTGAATCCAGCACTGGGCATCATCACTACTATCGCCGTGAGTGCCCACGAAATACCAAAAGAACTGGGTACGTTTGCCCTATTGCTGTCACGAGGATGGAAGGACAAAACTGTCTTGTTAGCGAATATAGCTACCGCTGTAGCCACAATTGTTACTGCCGTACTGGTGTTTTCCTTGGGAGGTGCCGATCAATTCCCAGTTGCGGCTATTTTGGCCGCGACGGCTGGATTCTTTATATACATCGCCGCGAGCGATATAATTCCTGAAATCCATGAACAATCACACCGACCCGGTATGATTCAGGCGGGCATGTTGGTTATAGGTGTGGTTTTGGTGGGTTCACTCATCACCGTTCTCCATTCGTCGGAGTTACACGGTCATGACCACGAACCGAGCCATAGCCACATAGAAGAGCACCATGATGAACACGATGATGAGCACTAAATCCTATGGCTAGTAATTGAGTGATTATCGCCAACGAAATCGTCGATTAATTCGGCGATTTTTGGCAAGATATCGCTTTCCGCCTTCTCTCTTTCGGTGCTGGAAAAACTAGATAGGACAAAATCATGGTCTCCTATTTTTTCGGTTAGATCGTTACGGGTGCCTACTCGTATTCGCATGTAGTTTTCGCCCAAGCTGGCGTTGAGTGATTTGATGCCATTGTTACCCGCATCCCTACCCTTCTCGCGAGTGCGAATAGTTCCGAAAGGTAGTGACAGATCGTCATGAATGACCAGAAAGTTATCGGTTGGCACTTTGTAAAAATCTGCTATTGCCCTGGCTGAGCGACCCGTTTCGTTATAAAAAGTAGTCGGTTTTACTAGTAGTACCTTGTCCTCTCCGCCTCCAATCTCAGCGATATCGGCGAACATTTTTTGTTTCGAGACGAATTTTAATCCTTTTTGGTCCACATAATGATCAAGCGCCATAAAACCTACGTTGTGGCGAGTCCGCGTGAATTCTGTTCCTGGATTTCCTTGTGCGAGTATAACCTTCATATGTCCTAGTATACCCTGTATAATAGGTATCAATGACCAATAAAAGAAAATCAAAGCGCGCGAGTCGAAAGCAAAGCACGAATCAAAAACTATCGTCGTTATTTCGAATGTCGCGCGAACAGTTGAGGCAGAAAAAACTTACTGGTGGCGGTTTGCACAAGACACACAAAGACGTACCAAGGGCCGAAGTAAAGCGCAGAGCTTTCCGTGACCAACTAGACGTCAGCTAGAGCCTGACAATACCCCCTCTGATGTCCGAAAAAGCAGGTCATCCACTTTTGAACTGTTTTTTGCTTCGCAAGTTATCGGATGGATAGCTTTTGTCGCAAGAAAACAGTTCAAAAATCATGGATACTGCTACTTTTTCGCCTTACACCAGGGGGATATTGTCAGGCTCCGAAAAGCATGTTATAAATACACAGTACTGATCGCACGTCGAAAGGCACCTCTGGTGAAACGATTTTTCAAGAGCGCGGGATTCGTGTTCTTATCGGCCGTCATGGCTCTGGTCGTGGCGACGCTCGGGATGAACATCCTGGGCATCGGAATGCCACTGATGTGGTGGTTCCTGTGACCAATCAGACGAGCCTAGGCATAGCCGGTTTTCCGGTTCCCTGCCTAGGTTCTATTTTTATATGATAATTAACGGCGTCTTTTGGTCGGGAGGGCGTTGATTTGGTCCAGATTCTCACCCTTATCTATAATCATGAAGAGTTTTTCTGGTCCCAGTCCGGCATCGTATAGTCTCTCGGTCATGCTATTGCGATGTGCTAGTCCATAAGTCAAGTATCCAACAGGCCTACCATCGCTTGTTCGCTCAATTGTATCCGGATCATAGATAGCTAGTCGACCCAGGGTATTGTATATGCTAGCAATCGCCGAGTTTTCGCGCACGTCATTTGAATCTATCGCAATTCGCCAGAATGTATCACGAGCAGTGAGTATCTTGAGAAGAGTCTCGTCAGACGGCTCTTGCTCAAGCAAGCATAGCCTAGCCCAGTCATCCTGTACCCAAAAAAGATTATCGATCGCGAGTCCATCTCCTGAATAGTCGGTATAGTCCGCTAAGATCGTTGGACAGTTTTTCTCCGCCACGCCATCTAGCATACGCATAGCAAAGCCTACAGAACGAACCGCTATGTCATCAGTCTGTTCTTTTCGCCTGCGTTTTATTGCCTGTAGGATATTCTTCGCCTCTGAAGTGTATTCTCCTTCGCGTAAGCGTATGTCCGCCATTTGTTCCACCATGTGCGCGACGTCTAAAAAGTCATGTCGCATGTAGCCTTCGCGGAACACCAGCGTATCGGGCTCGATACAGTCTAGTACGTCGTCGGCGTCTTGCGCGGTTTCATGTCTATGAAAAATACCGCTCAGCTCAATAGGGGGTTTCAAGCGCCTAATCCTGTTCATTTTTAGCCTTTTTTAATCGATTAGCCTTGATCTGTTTCTCGTCACGAAAACTGAATTTTATTGGCGTTCCGGAATAATCGTATGCTTTGCGAATAATTTTTTCCAAATACCGTTTGTATGACCAGTGGAGGTATTTGAGATTACTGCCGTATATGACGAACCAAGGTGGATTCGTGTCGGTGTGAACCATATAGCGAAGTTTAGGATGAGTGTTTTTCAGTCCAGCTGGCGGGTGTTCCTGGATAGCGCGACCCAACAAGTCGTTGAGCATTCGTGTTTTGGTCTCTTGCTTGCGTCGTTTGTCGATGTCTAGGGCTAGGTCAAAAAGTTTGGTGACGTTTTGGCCGGTGACGGAACTCGTGAAAATCAATGGAGCCCAAGGTACGAAGTCGAAAGTACGTGAGATTCGTGGCGCTATGGAGTCGCGCGTATACGCGTCTTTGTCCTCCGCGATATCCCATTTGCTAACCACTATGACCATGCCTTTGCCGGCTTCGTCGATGATGCCTGCTATGCGTTGGTCTAATTGAGTGTTCAGTTCGTTGACGTCCATTAGCAATAGACATATGTCTGACTCTTCTATAGCCTGTAGAGTACGCAATACGCTGAACTTTTCTATGCCGACTTCTTGCTTGCCAGGCTTTCGCATTCCTGCGGTGTCTAGAATTTCTATATCACGTTTTTCGTATCTGACAGCAACGCGGTTTATGTCACGAGTGGTGCCAGCCAGGTTGGCTACGATTGCCTGTTGCTTGCCGGCCAAAGTATTGAACAAATGGGATTTGCCCACGTTTGGTCGTCCAACCAAAGCGATACGCAGTACATCGTCCAGTTTGTTGTCGGTAACGGCAGGAATTTCACTTGTAACACGGTCTAGTATCTCGTGAATACCGCGCGCGTGTTCGGCGCTGGATCGAATCATAGTAGAGATCCCCAGTCGACGGAACTCGTCATTTGGCAATGCCGCGCGGAGGTCGGTCTTGTTCACTACCAACATGACTGGTTTTTTGCTGCGCAGTGCCTTTTTGGCGATTTGGCGATCGCTGTCGCTAGGATATTGGGTACTGTCTACGACCATGAGTATGACGTCAGACGCGTCTACAGCTTCTGTGATTTGCTCCTGAATGGTTGCTTCGAATTCGTCCTCGGCTGACTTTAGGCCTGCCGTGTCGACTAGCCAGAAGTTATTTCCGTTATGCTCTACTCTTCCTATGACGCTGTCGCGCGTTGTTCCGGCCTCACGAGCAACGATGGCCTGATTAGCTCGGACTAATCGGTTAAAAAGCGAACTCTTGCCGACGTTCGCCTGTCCAATAATCGCAACTGTTGGTAATTTGTTGGCCATAATTAATCAATACCATTATAACAGAGGTAGTATATCTTGACAATAGTAAAATATAGTTTTGTAATTTACTCAAGAAAGGTTGCGCCCCAGGCAATGCCTGGGGCTAGTTGGTGAAGCTGACTGGCTATACGGAACCACGGAATATGGTTACGTCGTAACGCTGGTCGAGCTCCTCGGAATGTTCTCTCCAAGTCGAGACGTAGAAGTCCAACTCCAGAGGCGTGCTACCTGGACGCAAGAAGCCTCCGTACAGACGCGGGAACCGCTGCTCCGTTATCTGCACCTTTTTATTACCCCAATCCTCACTGGGATGGGGCGCCGTATGGGTAACGATTTGCCAGTTGAGTTCGCCGGTGTCGGGGTTCACCCCGTATTCCAGTAGACTCAGAACCCACAAATCATCGGCTACCTTCATTAGCGATGGCTCGCCGAAACGCCCGCTCAGTATTGGTCTGGCTTGCTCCTGGGGTCCCCAGCGCTTACCGTTCCAGTACGAATAGGCATCTTTTTCCAGTAGTCGATCCCAACGAACGCGCATCATCATAATCGGACCCGTTTGCCTTCCGGCGCGCGTTGTCACGATATAGACCCACGGGCCATCACGGTGCATCGACCACATCTGATAAGGGTCGGTGTTATCCGCGTTGTTTGGCCAAATAGGTCCGATGTCACGGTCAAAGAACTGGCCATCGCGGCTGTGCGCTAGCCCAGCGTAGTGCGTGGTCCAGTCGGACTCCCCTACGTCGTGCCAGTGGTCAATGCTCATGAACGAAATTATTTCGTCGCCAGTTTCGGGAAAGCTAATACCGTCGTTTGGAATAACGGAGTGCTCTTGACCGGTGTACCAGCGATTGTCCATGACGCTACGAGCCATGCCATTAGGGCCGATGTTCGCCGCGCCTGTAAAAGCAAACGGTTCGTCACTACCTTGTGTCACGTCAGAATACAGAATGACCGGCGATCGCCAGCCCTCTGACCCTACTTGATTCGCGGGGTCTCTAATTTCGAACGTGTCGCCAAAGGCGTGGGCAAAAGTACCATCAGCTCGCCTGTAGACTATGCCCAGGTCGGTGCCACAGACACGATATTGCCTACATGCGTCTAAATCAGCTCCAGTGATCCGCTCTATCTCAACCGCAGGTCCTGGTGGGGATATCTCCTCCCAGTTCGGCGTAGATATGGAGCGCGGTTGCACGATTTCGGGTGGCTGTGTAGCCGACCCGCAAGATACCGCCACAAGTGCAGTAGCGATTAACGCGATCAGACGAAACACAGCTCTCACCTCCTAGTAAAGTTGCGCTATAGGTCTATAGCTATGTATATTATATCATGGAATAGATAAATTTGCAACTTGACCGGGGTCCTCGGGTGGTTTGATACCCAAATCTCGCATGATATGCCCGACGAAATACCAAATCAATTCACCCTTATCATCCTCCGGTGCATCGCGTTCCCATTCTCGTTTCCAGGAGGACACCGACATGATTACATTATCTGCGGTTGACGCCGGATGGACATACCCGCCGTATGGGAATTCCAGTTGATGCCACGTTAGTTGTGTGACAGGGTCTAGCCACTCCCCGGATGGTCCATCATCGGGATTCTTCAATGTCTGTGTAACGATTTTTGGCAAACCACTATAATCCGCGTATGCCAATACCCAGTTTCCATCTGAAATCTTGCGTAGAGACGGTTCACCGAAATGACCCTCCATGATAGGCTGGGCATCTTTTTGTTCTCCCCATTCATCACCATTCCAGTACGTGTATGCGTCTTTTTCTAGCATTTTGTCATGTGGAACTCGGAATAACATCATCGGTCCCGGCTGTCTGCCTGCCCGGACGCTTACTATATACACGTGGTCTCCATCGCGTTGCATCGACCACATCTGATAAGGGTCGGTGTTATCTTCGTTGTTTTCCCACACGGGTCCTGTGAGCTCGAAGGTTTTACCGCTGTCATCGCTCCATGCGATTCCCGCTTGATCGGTTTTCCAGTACGGCCTGCCACCCTTGATATTCTGATATGAGATTGCAATATCATCAGTGCCAGGGATAGCTACACCATCCGTTATGGTATGGCCCCATCCAAACAAATCTGGCGCTATACCTTCACTATCGGTACCTAGTGCACTATCGAATTCGATTGGTTTGCCATGTACAGGTATCTCGTCTGTCACCAAGGCTGTTTGAGGGCGGTATTTATCATATCCATCTGGTAAGTCTGGTAGATGTGGTCCCGCCGACTGGAATGAATCACCGAATAGATGCAGATACCTACCATCGTTTAGCTCGACTATAACACCCAGGTCGGCACCGCATACTCGATGCACTTCGCAGGATTGCATGTCAGTTCCAGTATCCCTGGTCACGTCATTTATCATTAGTGGCGGCGGTGGTGGCTGATTAATCACGATAGGCACCTGCTCCGCTTCCTCGATCTCTACATTGGGCTCGTACTCCGAGAAATCCGGCGCAGACGGCGCCGTTCCAGCTGATTCGGTGTGATTATGAGTGGCGGATGAGGGCACGATTAGCACTGCCGCAGTCGCTGTTAGGCCAATTGCTTTTTTCAGCCACGGGGATAAACGTTGTTTTACCCCTTTTTCCATCAACTCATATGACATTGATGTATGTATTATATCTGTAATCTGTCAAAAAGCTTATAATTTACTGGCAATTTTGATTTGACCGGGCGCTAACTCACCGATGGTATAAGGCCCAAAATCAGTACGATGTAATTTTGACACCACATAGCCTAGCGCGCTGAAAGTTCGTCGAATTTGTCGATTGCGTCCTTCACTCATGGTCACGATCCAGTTTGTTCTGGAATCATCCATGCGTTCCAGCCCCAGCTGACTTTGGCCGTCATCCAGGTCAACGCCGATATCGGCTATCATTTGTTGATGTAGGGGCTCTAGTGGTTTATCAAGTGATACGTTGTACCTTTTAATTTTTGCATATCTAGGATGCGTCATAGATTGCGAGAAGTCCCCGTCGTTTGTTAATAATATGAGTCCACTGCTGTCCCGATCTAGCCGTCCTACTGTTTTTAATGAATGATATTTGCTGGGAATAATCTCGTAAATTGTTGGGTCACTGCCTTGTGCTCTCCTTGAGCAGACATAGCCGACTGGTTTATGGAACAGTACATACTCCATGCTTGTTGAATCATCAACTAAGTCCCCGCGTAAACGTACCTCGTCTCCGGGCCTCACTTGTACGCCTATTTTGGCAATCTGGCCATTTATCGTGACCTGATTTTTATCTATAAACTCATCAGCTTCACGCCGGGATATTCCGGCGTGAAGCGCTAGATATTTATTCAATCTAATTGAGTCGCTATCGTTACTCATCAGGAGTAATCATAGCATACACTACTAAACTGCTGGCGCACCAGGAGCTGGAGGAGTAGTGTTATCGTCGCCTGCTGGTGGTACCGGTGGTACTGGAGGTACGGGTGGAACACCTGCGTCACCGCCTACTGGAGGTACGGGTGCCTCTGGGGCTGGTGCTTCTGGTGTTGGTGGTACTGGAGGTACAGGTGGAACACCTGCGTCACCGTCGCCTGCTGGTGGTACCGGTGGTACTGGTGGAACGCCACCTGCTGGTTGGTCGGTTGTTGGGGTTGTTGGATCTGTTGGATTCATTGCATTTTCTCCTAAGTTAGATGGTCTTGGTGATGAAAATGGTGCCGTAGGTTGCGGCATTTCATTTTCTAGTTCGGTTGGCTGGGGCGGTAATGGACCTGCGTCCTCATTCCCCGGTGCCGGTGTCGCAGAGTCGCTACTATCACTAGTAACAGATGGCGCTGCGTCCTCGCCTGCATGCTCCGTGGACTCCTCCTTGTTATTATTTGTTTCATCTAATTGGCCAGTTGAACTATTATCATTTGACGTGACAGTGGTTCCCGCTGAGTTGTTCGGCACAGAATCTCCACTGGGCGCTGCCGCGGTAGATTCCTCTGGTTTTGGTGCTTCTTCTGATTTTTCTGCAGTGTTAGCGGTCGAAGAATCACCCTTTGAGCCCATGACTTCGTGGACTGTCTGAACGACGTCTTCAATTCCAACTTGTGATTTAACCAGGTACTTGTCAGCACCCAATTGTTCACCACGTGTGCGTTGATCGTCACTAGATAGCGCTGTCATCATAATCACCTTGATGTCGCGCGTTTCTGTTGTACTACGCAAAATATCAAGCATGTCAAAGCCACTGATTTTTGGCATCATGACGTCGCTGATTATGAGCTCTGGTTTTTCTTTGATGGCCATGGCTAGAGCTTCTTCGCCATCACCTGCCGATACGATGTCAAAACCTTCCGCCAGTAGGCGTACGCCGTAAATTTCGCGCAGGCTTTTATCATCTTCAACCAATAATATTTTTGTCATATCTCCTCCATTCTACTAAAGCGTTAGCGAAAATGCTATACCCCTTATGATTTTTATTGATTATTTTGAGTTGGCTGTTGATCTGCATTCTGTGGTCCCATCATGGGCATACTATTTGGTTGTCCTGCAGGGGCTGCGGTAATGGGTGGCGCTTGTTTTGGTACTGCGGTCGGCTCGGGCTCTAAAATAGGGGTTGAATCGTCAGTAGACTGTTCCGCGACAGGCTGGGTTGCTTTTGGTGCGGGTGGAAGGGTCTGGGTTTGCGTGGTTACTGGAGCTGGCGGAGATATGGGGGTGGCTGTTGGCGTTGGTGGTTGCGGAGATGGCGGCGTCGGTTGTGACACGGGGGCCGGAGGTTTGATATCGACAGGAACCGGATTGCCAGGTGGTTGAGGTACGCGAGGAGGCGGGACTGTTGGCGCAGGCCGGGGTGGCGGTACTGGCGTTGGCGCTGGCGTTTGCTTTGGTGCCGTTGGTGGCGTGGAAGCTTGTTGATTGTTCGGTGGGTTGGCCGGAGCTGATGTTGGTATGACCATTCTGTCCTTGTTTCGTATAGGTTCGGGTTTATTAGAAGAATTACCTCCTAGTAACTGATCGGCTGGGTTGGGCGCGGGCGCTTTTGCGACTGGAGTCTTATACGGCATGGATTGCGAGCCAGATTTTCCGCCCTTTTCTTTACCTTTGGCGACTATAATCGGAGTGTTCAGGGCTATTTGACGATGTTTTTGGGTCTCGGCATCTACCTTTGTCTTGTCTATGTATTTATTGTTGTCCTCTGGTTTCGCGACCTCAGCTGATGCCGCTTCTATGCGACGTTGCGCCTCCATGTGTGAAATTCGAGGCAGTTCGACAAAGAAAGTCGAACCTTTTTGGAACTCACTTTCCACCCATATACGACCCTCCATGGCTTCTACCAGTCGTCGGCATAGGTATAAACCTAGTCCAGTGCCACCGATTTCGCGAGTATCACTATTATCTACGCGATAAAACTTTTGGAATAGATGAGGTATGTCCTCTGTTGGTATTCCAATACCACTGTCTTTTATGGCGACGACGGCGTGATCATCGTCACCATGAAGGTCAACCACCACTTCGCCTTGTTTCGTGTATTTGATGGCATTTTCGACGAGGTTATTTAGTATCTCGCGCAGATGATCGGCGTCCACGTCTACGTAGTACACTGGCTCCAGGTTCTTTAGCCCCCCTACCTCGTCTCCGACTGGTTTAAAGAATAACGTCAGTCCTTTTGCTTCGGCTTTTGGTTTTAAGCCACCTACTATTCCGTCGGTGAACGAAACCAAATCGATAACCTTTGGATTGTTCTTTAGCCGCCCGTCATCGGCCTTGGTCACGTCTAATAGATCCTGGAACAAATGCCCCAGGTGTTGGGCGGACTCATGGGCTTTTGATATATATTCACGGGCCTTGTCGTCGATTTTGGCGGTAGCCGGATTGAGTGCTAACCCCAGGTACCCCTCTATAGAAGCGACTGGCGTGCGCATTTCGTGGCTGGCGGTACTAATAAATTCAGCCTGCTCTTTTTCGTCCTGTTGTTCCTTGGTGATATCACGGAATACTATTATTCCACCCTCGCCTATGCGACCTATCGGAGAAACAACAAGTTCAATGTTGAGTTTTTTGCCAGCGTTTGTTTGTAATACTAAATCTTCACGACGAACGGCTTGGTTGGTTGTTAGAACTTCGAAAACGGGATCTTTTGATTTATCAAGGGCGCTTCCATCTTTGGATAATAGTTGCAGTACGGACTTATAGTCCAGCCCTAGCGCGTCTTGCTTACCCCAACCCGTCATACGGATGGCCGCTGGGTTGATTAGTTCTATGTTGCCCTGGTTATTGATGGCTATAACACCGTCGCTGATGGCTCCGATAACCGTATCGGATTTTCCAGACACCTGGTTTAGCTCGCTGGCCAAATCGTAATACGCGCGTTCATTTGTCTTTTCGCTATTTGATTTACTGTGCCACAAAATATGACTGACTATAACCGGCAAAAAGCCCGCTAGCGTTATCCCGATAATCAATTCTTCAACCAACAAACCTTCATACCACAACCATACGGTGTATCCAGAAAGCCCCGCCAGTAGTACTCCAACTATCCATAATCCAAACGTACCCGCGAATATAGAGGTAATCATCCATAATGCCAAAAACGGTGAATCGTACGTACCGGTAGATACAGTCATGTAGCCTACTGATCCTAGAAGCAGGGCGTACGCGGATAACGCCGTCAACACTCTTAGACTGAACGACTTCTCTGGTATCACCAGATACGAAAGCGTTGCTATTATCATGCTGACAACGCTGATACCGACGGCGAACATCCCGATTTCATAGTTGCCTATGCCGCCCATACTGGAAAATATGAATAAGGCTATGATAATGGCATTAATAATCAAGGTCGCTTCACATACGCGACGATGCCAAAACGGTGTTAATGTCAGTTGTTTTATGTTGCCTCCCCTTTTTGACTGACAGGCCCGAGCCACTCCACGCCCACGTTGGTCTATACGCAAAAAACGCCACCCAATCGATATAGATTAGCTCAAGCTTTATTATGGGCGATTCTTGTGCCTAAATCAAGCAAAAATGAAAATATTAAAATAGAGTTGCTTCGCCATTTTCGTCAGAGAAATTTCTGGAAACCAAATCAACCATTCTGCGCCCATAGGCTTCGTCGCAATATAGGTGTAGTTTTTTTCTGCCACTATCGTCGACCTGGACGATACAGACGTATTCACAATCTGGTTCCGTTACCACTGTCACGTATTGTTTGCCGTCGACATCCACGTCGCGTATACCTTGGAACCTGTCATAACTTGTATTGGTAATAAACTGCGTTATTTTGCTTTTACTATCTAAATTGTGATTGAATGTTTTGGTTTTGCTACCTTTTTCGAAAAGATTGAACTGTATACTGTCGAACCCATCTATGGCGTTGTCGTATATCTCGTCCAGTGCCACGCCACCTGACACGACCCACATTTGCTCGTCGTTAATCAATAGATGATCTTCTGGTCGTTGATTCGGCAGTATGCTTTCTGGCGCGTCATAACTTAGTGACTCCATTAGTTCCGTCTCTATGTCAGGAATTAGCTGGTAGTTCAAGACATCGAGTATTATTTGCCGAGATTTTGATTTTGGGTCTGCCAGCTCCATCTGCATGATTCTGGCATGATCAGTGACATGTACATGCTCTGCTTTCGTTATGATATTATCGGTAATCATATTCATGACAGGCCTTACTATCTCTTCTGTCATTAGGCCACGCGCGAATTTGGCACGATCCTTATCGTTCATAAAAGCCTGCGCGATATTGAACTTTTCACCCCTTTGGTATGCCTCTGATATCTCGTCCGCATAATGGCTGAATATAAAAGGTTTGTAGATATGTAACGAGTTGGTTACGGTTTTTCGCGCGCATTCGTATATCCCTGGATTGATAGATAGTATATCGACAACATAATCCTTGCCTTCTTCGGGGTTTTCGGGATCGTATCGATCTTCTAGATCTTGAGTTAATACATCGAATACTTTGTTGAACATATGGTTGAGCGTCGCGAGCCACATATCATGCTTGTCGGAGTCGTGACGATACGCATAATTGGAGTTGTTGAGGGTTTGTAGAACTCTAGATAGTTTACCCAGGGATTCGGCTTTTTCCTTACTACCGCCTAGGTATTCATCTATGTATGTATCGAGGAATGCTCGTATTGTAGCCGGTGGATTATTTGGCCTTCGCTCCGTTGGTGGGTCATAGAATTCATCGAGCATAAAAATACTCAGGGCATCTCTGATATCCCTGGCTATATCCATGTCCGTCACCGGCTGATCACCCAATCCCAGCGGTTCTCCATGTACGCTATCTAGGTCGACTATCGCCCCTAGTGCTGTCAGGTTGCCAGCGTACACGAATCCGTGGGTTAAGTCCGCGCCATGCAGTTTTGCGAGATTTCTGGCTACATTTGGTGCTAGGTAGTTTTTTGTGTATCGCCTGACGTCCTCGGCGTTTTCTACGTCCAGCGGTTCCTCTCCGTTGCTCAAGAGGCGCGTGTTAATTTGTTCGTACACTCTGGCGAGGCGTTTTCTGTCCTTAATATCCCCTAGCCTATAAGGGCTGTCCGTCGCGCGTAGAGAGATATAAAAGGTCGTGTCTTGGAACACCGCCATCATGCCGAGTCGTTCAGCGATTGTCTGCCTTTCCTTTGGCTGTCGCTGTATGTATTTTTCGATGATACGAATTTTGTAATCGGCCAAATCTATCAATGCATGGAGATCCGTCTCGTCGTCTGCTAGTGGCCATGGGTATTGATCGATTTTCGGCTCGGCGATCCCTAGTATTTTTTCTGTGGATACGCCGATTTCACACAGTAACCGCGAGGCTTTTAATACCCTCTCGATGATGGCGCTTTCTTGTAGGCCGTATGCTATATATCTGAGTGCCGCCGTTGGATGTTCTGTCACGTCGGGACTCGTAAAGTTGTTGCCTTTGAGCGACGTCGCCTCGTAGGTATTGCCATGTTCGTCCGTCCATGGTCGGTTGAATATTTCGTCGGTTAGCATATAGGAACGTCCGTGCGTGCTACTAGGGCGCTTCATGATTTCAGTCGCCCTGCCCATTCGCCCTCCATCATTAAAAGGTAGCGAGGGCTGATCGGCGTCCGGACTGGTTAGCATTACGGGAGGATTGGTCAATAGACTACGCAGTGTTCGACGAGGAATCGGGCAACCTTCAATATCTTGCGGTATCTTTAGATCTTTTACCGCGCTTATTTCATGAGCTTTGATTCTGCGACTGACAGTCATGTCGTGTGGTGGATTAGTGGTTTCTAGTGCTTGCGACCGCTGGTATTGATAGCATTCGTGTCAGTAGGTTTATCTTCCCCTGTCTTTGCTACTACCTTGTACGAATCTGGTGCTAGACCGGCGTATGCTTCTTCTTTGCCGGAGACCCAGCCGAATTCCTCGTCTGTCAATGGCGGTTCAACGCGACCTGCTTTTTCCGCTTCAAGTACATTCATGCAAGCTTGGTACATCTTGCCACAAAAATGGCTTGTTGGTCCCGTTGCTGTTTCGCGGGATTGTTCTGCCGTGGCCAATGCATCCAACAATACTGCACTATTTACCGCTTCTCGGCCTGCTAGTTGCTGTACGTTATCGATTCGCTGATCAAAAGTTGATACTTCGTGATTCTTTTGGCCTCTACCAAAGATTCCCATTACTGATTCTCCCAATGTTAACTATTAAAACTGACTATAACATGAAAACTAGTTGAGAGGTAATGCTTATGCGGAACGAATAAAACATGACATAAAGTATTTACAAAAATACATTTTGGTATTATAATATTGTCGATATCCTAGGAATCCACCTAGGAGCACAAAAACAGATTGGTTGACAGGCATGGCAAATGCAATCGAAGTGACGAACTGCACCGAGGGCTGTCCATCGGGCGACGTCCGATTGGATCCGACCGATGAAGTGGTCGTCGCGCTGGAGTCGATGACTTCCGAAGAGCGGGTTCTGCATGAAAGGATCGCGCGAGCCGCTCTGCATTCCGTTGCTCAGACTCTGGGCGACATCGCGCTTTGCGACGATCCCGAGCTTCGCGCGCGTATGTACGTCGATCTGGCTGGGGTGATGTTGGACCTCGAGATGGTCGGCGCGCCACCGTTCGCGCGAGAGCTGTTGCGCTCCGCGATGACCGGCCAGCCCTTCGGGGGCGTGGACGGTCCGCAGGTGATGGTGATCGACCTGACCACGCTCGGTGCGCTTTCGGAAGACGAATTTCCGGGCCCCGACGAGGAGTCCCGGGTCGATCTGGACGCCGACGCACAGAGCAACAACGACTGATGTCCGTCAACTAGCTTAACCGCCGAGAACCGCCGGAGCGTACTGCTCCGACGCTCCGGCGGTTTTCTCGTTTCATGACATAATTTCATAAATTGATAACGGCCCGCATCTCTAGCAGAGATGCGGGCCGTAGTAGAAGGGGCAAAGGTCAGTAGTTGAACACGTCCGGACGCAGAATGATCAGACTGCGCAGTCGTGCCAGCTGGTATTTCCGGTAGCCGGCTTTTTCCAGCTGTTCGTGCCAGCTACGCAATAGAGGCGATGTCTCTAGTGCCCGCGTATAGTAATCAGACGCCGCGTCCTTGACGAACACGATGCGAATCGCATCTATCACGGCATCCAACATGTCTTCCAGGACGGGCTGGCTATCGCGTCGATTCTGCCTACCGAAGTAGCCATTCTCTATCGCGCGATCCCCTAGGATCAGAAGGTAGTTGTATATCTGGTCTGTGGTGTCCACCTTTCCGGTTTCGTCCACTAGCCTGAATATAGCTGACCTGAGAGCCCAGTTGAGTTGTCGTAGCTCATCCTGTCCGCAGTCACCCTGTGCAACCCTTTGCAGGGTTGCTTCGATGACGTCGATGGCATAGTTAGTGCGCTCCTTATCGGTGAACAGGGGACTCTTGTCCATGAGCGAGAAGACATAGTCGATTTCACGACTGTTTTCACCCTCGTTCATGGCGACTTCTCCGTACGCGACGCGATCGGCGAAATCACGGAACTGTCGTTTGCACATCGTCTCGACCTCGGCGTTGTACACCTTGCGCATTGTCTGAGTCGCATGGCGATACTTGAGCTTGGTTTCTTGGTAGATTGGACGCTCAAGCCAGTCGAGGTTGTTGATGACTTCGTACAGATGCTCGCGCTCGTGTTCCGTTAACTCCATGTTGTGGATGATCGCGAACATGTTGCGCGACTGCTGGTAGTGGCCCTTCTCGACCATCTCGCCCAGCCTATCTAGGCGATAGTCGACCTGCCTGCGCAGAGCTTCGTACCCCTCGCGACGCGATGTGCTGGGTTCTAGCAGGTACGCCTGCACGTATCCGCCATCCAGCACCGGTACGTTCATGCCACTCGCGCTGACGTTTAGCCGAATCTTTTCGCCCATCATGACAGTTTTGCCCGACAGGTTTTCGTACACGCCATCGGCGAACACCATGACTTCGAGTTGAGACCAGATGACGTAATCGATGCCATTGGTCCCACGAATCGCGAACGATTGCTTGTAGCGTTCGAACCGGCCGTAGTTCCATTTGCTATCGTAGACACCCATGAGCGTGCCCTCGATGGTCACTGGCGCGCCATCGGGCATCGCGACGATTTTATCGGGCGTTGGGTTCACGGGCGTCAGGGTTAGTTCGATATCCCTGACGACGTATCGATGACCGACGTGGATTTGGTCGCCAACGTCGACGATCGTGACTAACGCGGTACCTGTCCGTTGTGACACTTCACCAAACGACGCGATGTCTTCGGTGGTGATGGACTCTGGCACAAAAATATCCCTGGCGCAGCCCTGGCTGACTACGTGTAGCTCGGGAGGCGCGCCCGGCGCACAAACGACTGTCACGTTGGCGGCGATTTTTTCGCCGACTTGGAATTGGTCATCTTCTCGATTGAATCGTTCTCGCCAGTCGACGACATTTTCCCTTCCCGGGAAGTACGTTGACGGTATGTCATGCTGAGCACCCGCGGGCGCGTCAGTCATTACGGCTGTATTCGACATAGATTATGTCCCTTCTTGTGTAGGTGCGACGGTCGTTAGTCGCGTGTAAAAACTGATATATACAATAACATATTTTTTGATAAATATCAATAATGCAACAGATGTGATATAATGAGGCCGATATAAATCCGCCAATGCAAACCCAGTCTTTGCCCACGACTAATCAGGGAACGCGGTATTCACCGGCAGGGCACCGGAAATAGTCGAATAACCGGTTTATATAAACTAAACGAGGTTACGCACATGAGCGATAACGAAAAAGCAAGAAAGAAACAAGAAGAAGTCGTTATGGGAAAGGAGTGGTACGAACTCACCCATAAGAACTGGCGCGCTTGGGGCAGCTGGTTCAGCTGGGGTTCACCAGTAGGACTTGCCCTCTTCGTTTCGATACCGATGGTTGCCTTTGGTATCATGCACTGGCTGATGGGACTTTAGCCCGCCCATGCAACAAAAATCCCTGGATTGAACCGGGGATTTTTGTTATTTAGCGGAGTTGGCGATTATGAGGTCAGTTGAGTTTTTGATAAAGTCTTTTGCCTCGTCCATTTGTATGGGTCTTTTGCCGGCGTTATTGAGTCTATGCAGATTGCCCTCTGCGTCCCACGAGATCCCTGGAAACCGTTGGACTAGCTTTGACAGTTGCCGTTGTACGTTTTTGCCGCTCAATCCTCCGGCGACGGCAAAATTAACATGAGACAATTCTTCGGCTTCGTAGGCGGCTTCTAGAAATGGACTCAGTCGGTCAGCCTCTAAATCCTTGCCCAATCCCAGTGAAGCGTCGAATAGCACGTAATCCATGCTAGCCGCGAATTCGCCTAGTTTTCGCACTACGCCCTGGGGCTTTAGGCTGAACATCTGCTCTCCCGTACATTGCAAAATTACCTTGAAATCGCGTTGTTGGCGAGTTTCTTGGGCATACTTCAGTAGATTATCATCTAGATGCCAATCTAGCGCGTCAAACTGCACTGCATTCAGCCATTTGCGCCCTCGCCATGCGATACGATTCATGAATCTATCGCGATACACGGCATTGCCAGCATGTCGCGGGTGTAGCCAAACTTGGGCAGTTCCTAGGGTGTTTGGATGTTTTTCTGTTTCATCTAGCGCTTCGGCGAAAGACTCCTCTCCTATTGGGAACCATTCTGGCCCCTGTACTTCGCCGTCTCTTGAGTGTGTTTTATCTAAAAACTGATTTGTGTGCATGCCCTTTACGCCCAACAATAACTGACGGTTGGTCTTGTCGAACATACCGGCATCTTGTGCGTAGGCTTCTAGCCATAGCTGCTGCGGTTCTGTCACGACTAATCCGCTAGGTAACACCTTTTTCTCGTTTACAACTCCACTGATTCCCACATAGGGGCGCGGTCTCTCGTTCATTAGGTGTAGTATATCAAAAAGAAAAGGACCCCCGCTAGCGCGGGCGTCCTTTTCTGGACTGTGCGCTAGCCGGGGTCGGGAATGCCTGTCAGGCGATTGAAATCGACACCAAGGCCATGCCGTGGGAAATTGTCACTCGTGGCGAGCAGTCCCAGGCGATGGTTCCGCCGTACAGCATGTTGGGCTGACCCAACGAGGGATGGAGTTGCCAGCTGAGCGCCTTGCGCTCGGGAGTGATCGCGGTCAAGCGATTGTCGAAGATGCTCATGTCGTCAACTTCGATCCTCTGGGTCTCGCCACCCTGCGCGGGAGCTACGTTGACGTAGTTGTAGTGCGCCAGGGCTTGGTTGTCCAACCAGGACGGTATTGCGGGGTTTGCATTGGTCATGTTCTGTTCCAATCAACGTCGAATTTGGACTCGTGTTTATATTTTACACTATATATCAACATTTGTCAATATACCCCTGTTCTTGGTCTTGTAAAATATGAAAATTATATTATAATAATAACAACGCTTGTCCCCAACGAAGAGGAGTTTAGATGAGCGAGAACAGTAGTAAACTGGACGAAATTCGCCAGTTTCTAGAAGATCAGACAGACAGTCTCGTGATGATTCGTGAATTACCATTGAGCCGAGACTTAATGATCACGGACCGGGTTGGGTATGCCGAGTGCTATCGGTTCGGAATGAGTCCCGAGGCCGGATACGGATTGTGTCACGCGGTTCGATCCTTGGCTGATGAACTTCGGTTCGATTACGGCCTGAGGCCGCGTGGAGGTGATGTTTGCATTGATGGCTTGATGTGCCGACTGGGCACTACCGAGACCATCGGCGCTATCCAATCTCGCACGTCGCAATCGATTCATATCACCGATCCGTCCAGCTCTTTGCGCGTCGCTACCGTGGTCGCGTCGCAATTTCTGTCGGCCAAGGTGACGTCAGAGCCGTTGGTCCGCTCTATCGAGGTATGGGTTTTCGAAACCGCCGCCAAACTGGAGCGCCGACGCCTGTACGAACTGCAGAATGTTATCTCTGCCTGAACCCCGCATCAAAGCGACTCCCCTCGCTATTATGGTGCGGGGATTTGCTATGCACGCATTTCACACTTCTCACTCCACCCGCTGCACACCAGGCCGGTTGCAAACTGTTTTTCCGTCTTCAACGTAGCTACGGCTACGCTTCAGCCGGATAAAAAAGTTCTCGCATGCCCCGGAGTACACCGGGAAGTAGCAGAAGTGTGAAATGCGTGCAACACAAAAAAAGACACCCCCGCGTAGCGAGGGCGCCTTGTTGGCGAGTTCGCTACTCGGGGGTTATGGACGTGGTGACCACGGTGGACGAGGACTGGGCGTGTACATGACTAGTCGCCAATGCGGTTGGTTTGGCGATGAATCCCGCGTGCCAGACCACTCAATCTCGGCGGCACGCGCGTTCATCTTGCTCCGGTAATTGGAGCCGAGCTCGACTCCACCGATTAGATCGGGCATGCTGTCCTGATCTCCGTGCAGGACATTCCGCGAAACAAAGGTGACTATCACGCTTTTGCGCCAAAAGCCGCCTCGCACGCGATGAATCACGCCACGCATTGCATTGCCGGTTTTCATGTCCTGCAGGTAGTACCATCCACCTCGGAAATCCTTGCCGATAAGTCTGGCGCTGTTATTGCGACGTTTCACGGCTCTCCTCTACACACTAGTAGGTCCGTAGAACACATGTCCACGGTGTTCCATGAGTGTAATTTTACAATAATTTTGTAATAAAATCAAGTATAGCTAAGCTATGGCTTTATGCCAGTTGCCCTGCTGGTCGTCCGGGTCCTTGGCAAATCCTAGGCGCTTTGCGGGCGTATCATAACAACGCTTTGCATTATCTGGCGAGAGGTAGTGTTTGTCGCCTTCTGATTGTTTGGCCCAGATGTTATTTTCGCCGGCTTGTATCCCTATGTTTTGAGCACCCGCGTCTTTGCCAATTCTTTCAGTTACTTCGACGAGCAGTTTTTGCCAATCTATAGGCATCAGCCCCCTCGATTTGACTTCACCCTTCACGTAGCCATCCGCGTAGGCCCTTTTGTTTAGGTCAATTCTTGCACCCTTCATGCCTTGTATTTGGTATAGCATTATTTCATCCGTCCCGCGCATGGCTAGACCTGCTATTGCGTTCGGTAGGCCCTTGTAGGCCAAGATAACTCCTATAGGCGCATCCATCCACACGTCGTAGCGTACGTCGCCTACTACCCTTCTGGTCCATTCGCGTGTCCAGCCTCCTTTGAGAAGCGTGTTATAGCCATCCCCCTCTAGTTCAACTGGCAATAACGCATAATCTGCCAGCCTCTTTTGGCTGAGAGTTATATCTGGTTTAGTGTTTGTTTCTAATAAATTCGGTAAATCTATATTGTCCAACGCTCCATTTTTTATAGATTGCATGAGCTGATAGTTAGACAAAATTGGTTTGCCATGGCTATTGTAGTGATTATTCCATTGCCATAGTCGGCTGGTCTCTAGATCATCTGTATCATAACCGCCACGGTCGGTTAGAACCTTTTTTATTCCGTCACTTTCACCCATTATCGGGGTATTGGCTGATGCCCAGACGGCTAATTCGTGACCAAAGTTTTCATAGACTACCTCCGGCGGTAGAAAAAGTAGCGCTCGACATATGGCCTTTGCCCTGGCATAGCCATCAGAGTCACCCTCCGCGTGTATGTCATTTAGCATTGAGTCGAGATATGCAACCATGTCAGGTTGTTCATGTAAGTCCCCGGCCATAGCTATGGATTCTTCGAGGGACGTGTTGTAGCTCCATAGGCGCTCGTTCCGGTCGTAGGGATATTGCGCATGTAATTCAGCGAGTGATTTCATGTCTATTACCCCTCGTCCGTATAAAATGTCGTGTCTACTCGTCGTGGCGCTTGCCTAGTAACTCCCATGTGTGGGCGACTAGGATTGAATATAACAGTTTGTCCCATGGCAATGTCTAGTCTGGTGATTTTACTGTCCAGGTTTTCTGTGTTTACTGTTCCGTGCGCAAGGATATCGATTGTATCGTCATGCAAACTATCCCATAATTCCACCGGCGACTGATCATATATGGCTGGCCCACGGTTTGCTATATAGATAGAGTACGCTCCCAAATGGCACTGAGAGATGGATAGAATTCTATCTCCTTCTGCGCTATCGGCGTGTAAGGGCGTGACACCTAGTGATTCCCAGTCCTCATGCGAGGGTCGCTTGGAATTGTTCAAGCCCTCAGAGGAATCATCATAGTTAAACGTCATGGTCGTGCTATTCAAGCCACCTGACAGACCCAGTTGTTCCGCGTAATCTATGCTGTGTCCAAACACGTCTGATGAAAAAACCAGACCTTTTTCTTGTCCAAAAAGGATTGCGTCTATATGATTACGCAACACGTCAGTATTATCCGTATCAATAACACTAGGGCGGACTATCTCCACTCGACTATTCATACTTTCATTATACCATAAAATGTATAAAAATGCAATATCTGAAAGGTGTTATACGTCTAAATCGGCGACTAGGGGTATATGATCGGACGCGCATTGCCTGTTTGGAATCGCGGTCAAGTCATAGTTACGATTTATCCATCTGGCATGCACGCCACGCACTGCTAATAAATCTAGCGCTGCTAATTTCCCGTTCACTAGTGCCGTTGGCCTGTCGCCACTCATATTCAAAAAACCAGCCTCGTCGAACAGCTTTTTGACTGGCCCGCCAGGCCTGTCATTACAGTCCGCCAGGATAACCGCGGGTGTGTAATTATCTAATTTTGCTAACAACTCTTTTGTTTGTGCCGCGCCAACATGGCTCGGGTCGTCAGCCGGTGCCCATTTCATATGCGAATTGGCTACCGCTAGGCGACCGACCATGGTTATTTGGTAAACTGATCCGGTTTCGTCATCATAAGTTGATGATTCGTAGTTTGATATTTCCAGACCGTCTTTCACCAGTGTCAGGCATCCATCGGGTTTGTTACGTCCTTTCGGAGCCCACAAGGTTTGCCATCGTCCGTCATCCTCGAACGCCTCGTGTAGATAATAATCAGCTTCTTGGAGTCCTATCACATCCGCGCCAAGGCTATTGATTTCGCGAATGATATGGCGTTGACGCGCGCCGGGTTGCAATAGATCTGGGTCGACGTGACTATAGTCTCCATGGCTGAGGTACGCGTCCGCTAGTACGTTAAACGAAGCGAGCCTCATGACTGTTCCGTTTCATTTTTTCCTAGCTCGTATGCACCCAGGGTAGATTCTAATACCGCAATGCCGATTTTACTTAATCGACTAACCTCGCCTATCAATACTTTTTCTGGTGAGCGTTTATCCTGTTGCGTCGATACATGCGCCAAATAATTACCTGATCGTATAATTGCTTTTCCGGTAGAATGCGGGCCTGTGCCTGCAATGTATTGATTGTATTCATCTGCGGTAATCCCTACCAGCGACGCAACCGCCGCAGTGTCGTACTCACCACCGCCAAATCCTGACAAATATTCTCGCCATGATTTGCCCGGTTCGACACCCAGTTTCTGGGTTTCAAAAGATTCTATCAGTTCATCGTACTCGATTGGATAATTCTCGGTGTATGTTTCTGCGACGAGTGGCCAGTTGGGGTGTAGCCACGTGACGGCGCTTTGCACCGCCTGCACTACCTTACCCGTTATGATGTATTGGCTGTCGGCTAGGTCAATATAATCACGCAGACTATCGTCGTTTTCGTCATCACTCCAATCCAGCGCGTTTTCTCGCCAGTATTTGTTGAGTGTTTTGATGCGCCTAGAAGGCTCCCACGGTAGTGGCAGCTGTAGTGGTTCTATATGTTCTGGTGTCTCTGGGATAGCCATATATTCTCCGAAATAATTCACAACATTCCTGGTGACCTCACGGGGAATCGAACCCCGATTGCAAGGATGAGAACCTTGTGTCCTAACCGTTAGACGATGAGGCCATCGGGAATATCGTGAAAACTACTCTACTTTACCAGATTTAACAGAGGTTGTCCACTAGTATTCGGCAACATTTACCTTAACCCAATCGGACATGCCAGACTCGTAGATATAGTCTGGTCCGAGGCATTTGACAGCTAGGGACCTATGTCGGCCGTTGCCGACCATCCACTGGGTGTCGATTTCCATGCCGTCACTTCCTGCGGGTCGGCGACTTAGAAAAACGCCGTGATACGCAATAGGATCTGCCATTACTGTGGCGACACCATGCATGTATTCGCCATCTGTTTTTACAGAGGCTCTAGAGTTTACTTGGTTCCAGTCTGTGCGGACGTAGCGTGAAACTTGGTCTAGTGACGGTACTTCACCAACATTCAACATGTATGGTGGCGCAATTGGGCGTTCGCTACGTATCCGTGCGATGTGTTCGTCAAAATACGCGACATCTGGCACGTTGATTACTGGCCTGGGTTTGCGGGCGCGACTATTTGCGTCGTTGCGTAGCCTTAGGACTGTTTGTATGGCGTTCGGATCGCTAGGGTCTATACCTAGTTGTTCATAGTAATACGCCAATCGGGCGCGTTTGACACTTCGTGCTAGTGGGTTTGCTGACGGCCCTACCTCAACCAGCCAGCTGATAATAGCTTCGATTTCGTTTAGGATATTTAGTACTTCGAATATTTCTGCCGATTCACTGGCGTAAGTTTCGGTACCTCCGCCACTAGGATAACCTTCTTTGCTCATATTTTTATTATATCATAAAATGTTGCATTTTTCAATGATTTGAAGTAGAATAACAGATGAAAGTCCCCAGACGATAGAACATTAGGAGTCACAATGGGAATCGAAAACCCGACCCGCGAGACGCAGGTTCCGAACAGGCCCTCGCCGCCGTATCGACCTCGTCGTACTGCCCCCGCCAAACCGGCGCAACCTGTCAAGGTGCCCGCACCGGCCGAACCGGTACCAGCATGACCGGATACGGTGAGGCAAAAACACTGCCTCAGATATACTCTGGATCGTTAGTTGGCTGGAAGTTGACGCATGGCTATGTCCGTGCCGACAACGGTGAACTGCGTTTTCGTGCCCTAAATGGACGAGGGATAACGTACGCCGTAGAAGACAAAGCCTACTGTGCGCATTTTGAGCACTTCAGAGAACCCGCTCCCTACGTACATTGCCTGTGTGGATTTAACGCCTGGGCGGATGTTCCAACGGCCATGCGCGCGGTCGATGGCGTACTGAAATGGTACAAAGTGCGCCTGGATATGTACAAGGGAACGCCGTTCGCGGAATTACCGCCTGCGTGGGTCACGCAACGTGTTGATCTGCACGGACGAGTGATAGAGGGTACAGTGGAAGCCGGCGACGTCAGTAGCTATGGCTATCGTGCCGAATACCAAACGGTTCGCGACGTGTTCATTCCTCCGGATTGTGACCGCTGTGTCAAACCGGCCGACCATCTAGCATCCGTCAGCGTCGAGTCATTCGCGGTCAGTCTGTATGATCGCGATTCCGTCGACCACCATCGTTTGCGACCACTGTGTGACGATCACGCAGATATCGCATACCGAGTGTTCGACCTGGACGAACTGGCCGACCGCAACAACGTCGGTGTTCACTGGGGATATCCAGACCCCGCCCCCGAGTAGAGGCTACTACACAAAATGCCTTGAAAGGGGGCGTTTTGCTATCCTAATTTTTCGATGACGTCTAATAGTTTTTTGGGAGTAATCTCGGCTTTTATGAGGTAGGCGTCGGCGCCACGCTCCATGGCCATGCGCGATTCTTCGTCTTGTTCAAAGTTGGTTATCACGATTATCTTCGATTCTGGTATCAAATCTTCCTTGCCGCGCAATGCGTCCATGATTTCGTTGCCACGTCGTTCTGGCAACATGATATCGATGAGTAACAAGTCATACTGTTTGTTGCGCGCCGCCACTAGGCCGTCATTGCCTCCGACCATCCAGTCGACTTCGTACCCAGCTTTTTTTAGGCTTCGTACGTACATTTCACCGATAAATCGGTCGTCTTCGATAACTAGAATTGTTTTGATTGGCATAGTACATCCATCGTAATACAAAATCAGCTTTTTATCTAGATGCATAAGCCTGTTGGTACTGGTTCTGAATGAGGAAACGCAGGGGTTCCTGCGTAGACGATTTCAGGGGCAGTACCAGCGGTTTAGGCGCAGGAGAAAAACTGTTATTGTGTTGGGTTGGATTGGATGTACGACTATCCCCTGTACATTGAATGATTTCTTATCCAGCCACTGCCGTGTTCGATCAGGGCTTCGTTACTGTTATCGCTTGATTTCAGCTTTTCGGCAACAGTGTCATATATTGGTAGCGTAAAGCTAAAAGTTGATCCGTCGTTTTCGATACTTCGAGCCTGTATGGTGCCACCGTGCGAACCAATAATGGCTTTGCTGATATATAGACCTATACCCGTACCGGCCACCGTTTCCCGGCTACGATGCGAACGATAGAACTTGTGAAACAGATTTCGGACGACCGATTCAGGCATACCTATACCTCGATCGATGACTGATACTTCGACGAATCCGGGCGTTGCCTTGGCCGTGACGTGCACCAACCCGCCTTCGTTGCTGTATTTGATGGCGTTGTCGATCAGGTTCGACAACACTTCACCGACGGCGTTTGGATCGGCCGCTACCGTGGGCAGTGATTTTGGAATCTCGGCAACTAGAATTCGGTTTTGTGCGCTGGCTCGCAGTTGCATGTCGTCTGATATCGTATTATAGATGTCTCGCATTTTCGCCTCGGACAGGTGTAGCTTTAGGTGTTTTCGATCATAGCGCGACGCGTTCAGGATGTTGTTTACGTAACTAGATAATCGACTGGCGCTGACTATTAGCCTACTCATTAGTTCTTTTTGGTCGTCCGATAGTTCATTGTCCAGCTCATCGCTAATCACGTCCAAATATCCACGTATTACTGTGATGGGTCCACGAAGCTCGTGAGCCGCGAATGATATAAAGTCTAGTTCGTCTTCCTCTGGCGTGTACAATGTCGTTCGGTCAAACAGCGTCACTACCACTTCCGCTCTTCTGTCTTTGTGATAACTAACGGCAATGTCATAGATATGTCGCTCTTTTTCGCCTGGAAGCTTGTTGGATATTCGGGTCCATTCCCTTTCAGCCCGGATTTCATTTTCGCGAACGTCGGCTATCCATGTTTCCAGGCTATCGTCGTCTGGAAATATCAAGTCTAGAGTTTCTTTTTTGGTTTTGCTATCGGTGCGGATTGGCGCGCGAGGATTGGCGTATACTAGTTCGTCTTTGCCATTAAATATTGCTAGCCCTGACGCCATATTGACGACACCGTCCTCTATCTCTTCGCCCCTGGTTGGTTCTTTTTCTTCTTTTTTGTCGGCTTCGGCTTTGTCGACGCCCCTTTCATAAATGGTCTGTAGGATTTCTTTGAATCCGTCGTGCCTAGATTCGTAACTGTTTGGGTTGGGTGGTTTTACGGCGTTTGGTTCGTTAGAGATATGAACCACGGCATGTACCAGGTCGCGGAATTGCCTAGACTGTGCATAGATTAACGGGATTGTCATTATATTTAGCAACGCGGCAGAGAGCAGTGAAATTAATATGAAAGCCATCCAGTCTAGATGAATGATGCCGGTCGCCCACATGAGCCCAAACACAACTAATACAAAAGCACACTGCACGGCAGTAACAATCACGTACATTCGCATACGATACTTCGACCAAAAATCCCGCATCAGCGGTTTTGGCGTCGTGTTGTTTTGCTCGCTATCTAATCCCACGTTACTTTCCCACCCCTATTTGTACCAACTGCCGTTATCCAGGTTTGCCCGCGGAACAATTCTATCGGTTCGTTTTCGCTATCCAAGAACTGTATTTGGCTGTTACGACTGGTCTTTTTCCATTTGGCTTTCGTGACCTTGCCCCCCTGAAATATAAACGCCTTGCCGGTGCCGGTTGTTTTGTAATTTTCGCGGTATCCGTCCTCGCTAGAAGCTGTCTGGGTGGTGTGCAGGACGATAACGACGCTGGGCATTATCCGGCCTTTTTCGCGGTCTACGTGCGCCGCGCCACCCTGCGAACGTTTGTATTTATTTGTTTTCTTGTCATATACGTACGCGCTATTAAATAGCGTTCCACTGACTGTGACATTTATCTTGGTGGCGTTTCGTTTTTCTCCCGGCTCGCCGTCGACGCGTGGCCATGATTTGAATTTAGAAGTCTTGTACCCCTTTGCTTTGTTTAGCGCGTTGAGTTTATCAAAGCTAGTATAGACATTGTGTGGAGCCCAGCGATCCGTTGCTCGCCAGTAATACGCGGGGTTAAAGAATTGGTCGATGTCACGATAGGTGCCATTTCTGATAATCTGCAATGCGCGCGCGCTACCGCCTATATGAGCAACTGAAGCGTCAAAAGGCGCCACCCAATCAACAAAGCCAGTTCGCAAGCTTCGGACGGGTCCGATGAGTTTTGGTTTGTCTTCCTGATATAGTGCCAAAAATCGCGTGATTCCACCTTCGGCCACCGCTTCATACACTACACCAGCTTGTTTTAGGCCTGATTGAGGCCTAGCCTCGGGGCTGTTTTCTATCATTATTCCAGTGACGACGGCCTTGGTAGTGGATTCCTTTGCGACCTCTACGCCCGTTAGGGGTGAGTAGTAGATGACAGGCTCTGGTTCTTCGACTACTTTCGATACCGGTGCCGTGGCGGGCCGCGCGGACAAAATGAGTGATAATATTATAATCAAGCCAACTGCCAGAGTAGCTATTATTACTAGTACAACTTTTGACAGAACGGGGTGAGTTTTTGCCCACCTTTTGATACGGTCAATAGTCCGTTTGTGTATGGAATGCATTCCTAGTTATTTCCCCCGCAATACGTAAGCTTATTGTAACATTTGGGACTAGGGTTTGGGAAATAGGAAATGGGCTAAAAAGAATGAACCCGCCAAGCGGAGAAC
>CAZXJP010000010.1:0-41919 GCA_964641025.1 uncultured Candidatus Saccharibacteria bacterium | reverse complement strand
AATGTGGTGTTTTCCTGATATGCTCGTTGATTCTGGGTCAGCCAGCAGTGTTACCTCTCGATAGGTTATAAGTCCCCAGTTTTCCATGGCGCCAGAAGAAAAGTCGGGTAGGGCGACGTGGTCACACTTTGGCAAGGGGAAATGAATACCGAAGTACTTTTCGAAAAATTCCAAATATTTAATACCTGATTCCAGCGCGAAATCTAGGCTCGCTGCCGGCTGCGCGGGCGTCGCGTATATATTTACTTCTGTTCCATTTTTGGTCTTGCCGGATTTCTTTTGTAGTTCACCGATAACCAACGCCAACAGGTACGTGCTCATACGAGGCGTAGTGTCAAAACTGGTTAATAGCCTATCGTTTATCAAGTCTTGCGATACGATCGGCATATTTCCCAGAACCGTCACGTCTTTTTCGGTTTCTACGTGCATGTCGAAAGTAGCTTTGGCGGATGGTTCGTCTATACAGGGGAACATTTCTCTGGCATGGTGTGATTCGAACTGAGTCGCTAACAATTCTTTTTTGACGCCGTCATGTTCGTAATAGCATGGATACAGACCATGCATGCTTTGGTCGACGATTTTGCCATGATAATCGATGGTGACGACATGCTCCTTGCCTGATACATTTTGTGGCGTTATCGTAACTTCATCGTCTTTGCCATATTCAAAATTGGCATGTTCGGCGTCGACGGTAACGTTAGTTATGTCCAAGCCCTTGGCATGTAGCCATATAGTATTGTGATCAGTGGATTTACCTCGTATGACCACCTGGCCAGAAAAACGTCTTGCTTCCCTCTCGATATTTATCGTTAAGTCATAATGTTCCGGAACAAAGTATTCTATAAGTTTCTTAACATTCGCCATAGTATATTAGTATACAAGATATGGCGGGACATACGGAACGAAGACGACGTTTTTATGCATTAATTTTGGGCTGTGCACTGTTGGTAGGTGTAATGTTCGTGAATCCTGATATGTGGCAACAGGAAGCGCCCGTTCAGAACAAGGGCGCGGTCACTACTAGTCCAGCTATAGAAAAACTAAACGAACTCGAGATCAAGGGGAGAGCTCCAAAAACAGATTATGACCGTTCGATGTTCGGTGGCGGCTGGTCAAGCGTGGAAGGCTGTGATACGAGGAATATTATCCTGAACCGTGATCTGGAAAACATAGCCGTCGGTAGTGATTGTCAGATACAGTCAGGAACGCTAGAAGATCCGTATACCGGCAAGACGATTACATTTAGTCGCGGGGTCGGTACGAGCGATGATGTCCAGATAGACCACGTCGTTGCTCTCAGTGACGCGTGGCAAAAGGGGGCGCAAAGTATGACATACGAACAGCGCAGGGCATTCGCGAATGATCCGCTAGAACTATTGGCAGTAGACGGCCCCGCCAACCAACAAAAGGGCGGTGGCGACGCGGCAACCTGGCTTCCTGCGAACAAAGTGTTTAGATGTCAATATGTGGCGAGACAGATAGCCGTCAAGTTGAAGTACAACCTATGGGTTACGAGCGCGGAGCATAAAGCAATGAAGCGAGTACTATCGGTTTGCCCGGGTCAGGCATTGCCTTCGGCTTCTAACTGACGCTTATCCGTTTCATCTTCTATTTCTTGACCTACTATTTCTTCTATCAAATCCTCTATCGTCACGATACCTATTATTCTATCGTCACGCGTTACGGGTATTAGTTGCGTGTTGACGGACAGGAATTTGCGAAGTAGCGTGTCCAGTGCGGTTTTACTGCCCACGACATGGACGGGGTGCAAGGTAAAGTCATCCACGCGGTAATCTTTTTCGTCAAAGTCGACGTCGACCAATTCCTTTACCAGTAGTACACCATGACATCGAGTTTGTCTGCGATTAAAAACCGGTATGCGACTCCGTCCAATTTCCTTGATTTCATCCACGCGTTTATCGGTGAATTTCGTATCGGGCGTTAGCCAGTATACATCTTCCATCGGTGTCAGAATGTCATTGACGCGTTTTTCGCTCAGCTGTAATGCGCCACGAATAATCTCTACTTCGTCGTCATCCAACTCGCTGTCCGCGTGATCAATATGTTCACTGATAATTACACCCAGCTCCCTCCTGGAATGTAGAGGTGACTGTTTATCTTTGAATAACTTATCTAGCAGTATTTGCAGTGATTTCGAAAAAGGATACGTAATAAAAATCATTCCATACAAGACCCATCGAAGCTTTGCCATGTATTTTAGGGCGTTGTGACTGAAGTATGCCTGGGGCAGTATCTCGCCAAAAGTCACGATTAACAAAGTCGTTATAATTCCGGCCAGTACACCAAACAACACGCTTTCTAGTACCAATGAGGTAGCAGACACGGCGGCAACGTTCGTGAGTAGAATCGCTGCCAGGGTGAGGTGGGTTTTTTGGCGAAAGGGTATGACTTTTTTGGCATACGGATTCCCAAGTTTGGCTTTTCGTTTCAATTCATGTAAATCCAAAGAAATGAGAGCCACGTTTAAACCAGAGCATATCGCCGACAAAATCAGCAACGCAACTACGGTAGGAATCAATAAAAAGATACTCACAGTATGTAAAAATTATACCATAACTAGTACTAATATTTTCCAGCAATTCGTTGATTGGTATTTTTGATTTTTTTACTGTGTCGACGTATCTCTTCGGAAATCTTGCCTCTTCTAAAAAATTTGCGTTTACTGTTTAGGATTCTCGAAGCTTGCTCGTCTAGATTTTGTATATGCTCTAGCTCGGCCTTTGTCATTTCTGGTTCTGGATCGGGTTTGGCATAGGCCGCTTGTGCCGTGGCGGCCGCTGCATGCGCGGAGGCCGACGTTGTCGATACCGACTCGCGCGGAGCCTCAGAAGCGTCCTTGATTAACTCGTCATGCGCTTCTTTTATGCGCTTAAAAGCTTCCGCCGCCTCTGGTGAATTAGATAGGTCAGGATGAAACTCCTTGGCTTTATTGCGAAAAGCTTTCTTGATCTCTGATTTGCTGGCATTTCTACTAACGCCTAGTGCCTCACTGTGGTTCATGCCACCAGTATACCTTAAACCGCTTGCTATTTGCAGGGTGGCGTGGTATATTCGTATGTGTTACATCCGGCCAGCAGGTCGGAGTTTTTCATAGAAAGGACTTATTTACATGGAAGATCTAAACATTAAACAATTGACACTAGCGCTACGAACTATCGCAGAGGAAAAAAACCTGCCCGAAGAAACAGTACTGAATGTTATCGAACAGGCAATTGCGGCCGCATGGCGACGCGATAATGGCGAGCGTGATCAGGAAGTTCGCGCCGAGCTAAACATCAATAAAGGTACCGCGGACGTATTCGTAGCTCGCGAAGTCGTAGAGGTTGTAGGTAGCGACGCCGTAGAGATCAGCGTAGAAGATGCTCAAAAATTGAAAAAAGGCGCCGTAGTTGGCGATGTCGTCGAGGAGTCTCACGAAGTCACGTCGTTTGGGCGCGTAGCGGCGCAGACTGCCAAGCAAGTTGTGTTGCAACGCTTGCGCGAAGCAGAACGCGAAGTCGTGTTGGCTGAATACGAGGACAAAATCGGTACGGTAGTAACTGGTACCGTACAGCGTGTAGAGCCTCGTGTTGTTCGCGTCGAACTAGGCAAGGCGACCGGAATCATACCTCAATCAGAGCAGATTCAGGGTGAATTCTACAGCATCGGTAGTCGTATCAAGGTGTTTATCAAGGATATCGAACGAGATAACCGTGGTCCACAGCTAATTCTTAGCCGTGGCAACGAAGCTTTCGTAGAATACCTATTCCGTCAGGAAGTTCCTGAAATGGAAACTGGCGCGGTAGAGATCAAAGCTATCACGCGCGAAGCCGGACGTCGAACCAAGTTGGCTGTAGCAAGCACCGTTCCTGGTGTTGATCCTGTTGGAACATTCGTTGGTGGTCATGGTACACGCGTACAGGCTGTTATGAACGAAATTGGTGATCAGGAAAAAATCGACATCGTTACGTTTGACGAAGACACCGAGCAATTCATACGAAACGCCTTGAGTCCAGCTGAAGTTTCAAAGATTGAGCTAGACGAAAAAGAAAAGAGTGCCAAGGTATTCGTAGCCGAAGATCAGCAATCTATAGCAATTGGTCGCGGTGGCCAGAACGTACGTCTGGCTTCACGCCTAACTGGTTACGAGCTTGATATCGAAACCGCGGTCCCAGCGAAAAAAGCCGAACCTGCAAAGCCAAAGAAGAATATCGAAGATAGTCTATTGAGCGCCATCGACGAATCTGGCGACGAATAATGTCAGAAAAGTGTCCTATGAGACCTGGCGGGATGTATTGGGACGGCGAAGTTCCAGATACATGCCACTACAATTGCTTTGACAAATGGGACGGATTAACCCGCAAGCCCGCGGATCACATAGACACGCTTAGCGATATCTGTGATGCGTCACCAGACGGTTGTCATCATGACGTGGATCATAATGGCGAGGCAATACAAAGGTCACCAAATCCTGATGATACATGGCGGGGGTATGGCATTAACTATGCGTGTACTTTGACTGGAGAGGAGCAATTCGTCGAGGAATACGAATTTCACTGTGATAACAATGACCCGAACTTTCCAATCGAGCGTAATCCATACGTATATCTAGATAGTAAAGAAGTTTAATCATAGAAAATTAGCACTCTATTGACGTGAGTGCTAATCGTGACTATACTGAATACAGTGCATGATGAAAACAGATAAAAAGCTTGCGCTGAAACATTGGAGGATCGATAATGAGTAGTATGCCAGAAGAGTTCCAAGACTTTGTAACGCATCTGACAGACAACGCTAGAACTAGTCTGCAACACGCCGATGCAATCGCGCGCGGTTATGGTAGTGCGTATATCGGTACCGAACATATGTTGTTGGGCGTACTAGCCCAAGGTTCATCGGTCGCGGCCAAAGTATTGGCTGATGCTGGTGTCACCTTGGATCGAGCAGAATTAGCCCTCAATCTGACGCCAAAAAACTTGATAGTCAGTACTGGATCTAAAGGTTTGTCGGAAACGGCGAAGTTGACTTTGAAAATGAGTTGGGAAATCGCACAAGAGTTCCACCAGGATTATCTAGGAACCGAACATATTCTATATAGTATTTTGAGCCAAAAAAACGCACGCGCTACGGTGCTATTGCGCGATATGCAAGTAGACTTGTCTTCTCTAACGCTAGAGTTGGAGGAATTCTTTGATCGTCAGGCCGACGACTATCACCAATCTATAGACAAAGCCGGCTTTAAAACTATCAAGAAAAAGCGCGGTGGAATACTAGAAGTATACGGGACCGATCTGACTGCCAAGGCAAAAGCAGGGGAGTTGGATCCAGTGATTGGTCGTGACAAGCAACAAGAGCGTTTAGTCACTATTTTGAGTCGTCGAACCAAGAATAATCCCGTACTTATTGGTGAGCCTGGCGTAGGCAAGACTGCCGTGGTAGAGGGCTTGGCTCAGCGGATAGCAAGCGAAGACGTACCGAATCACTTGCTCGATCGACGCGTGATACAGCTAGATATCGCCGCTATGATAGCCGGAACAAAATACCGTGGCGAATTCGAAGAGCGCCTGAAAAAAGTCATAGAAGAGTTGAAAAAACAGAAGAACGTCGTCTTGTTCGTAGACGAACTTCATTTAATCGCTGGCGCCGGAGCGGCAGAGGGAGCTCTGGACGCAGCGAACATGTTAAAGCCAGCTCTCGCGCGTGGAGAATTGCATATGATAGGCGCCACTACGCTGGAGGAATACCGTAAACATATCGAAAAGGATGCCGCGTTAGAGCGCCGATTCCAGTCTATTATTGTCAAAGAACCCACGATAAAAGACACAATCGCTATACTTAAAGGATTGAGGCCATACTACGAGAAGCATCATGGCGTACAAATATCGGATGAAGTTATCGAAAGTGCCGTATATATGGCCGATAGGTACGTCAGCGAGAGGTTTATGCCCGACAAGGCAATTGATGTCATTGACGAAGCCGCCGCGCTAGTGAGGGTAAAGCACTCGCATCGTCCTAGCAAGTCTCGCGATCTATTAAAACAGCTAAAGAACTTGAACGAAAAAATGGACGAGGCCGTGACTGCCGAGGACTATGAACGAGCAGCGCTTTACAAAACTCGCATCAGTCAGCTAAACGAAAAATTGTCAGAGCAAAAAGTAAACGACAAGGATAAAAAACCCGTCGAATTGACGGACGATGATATGGCCAAGGCTATCGCCACTATGACCGGCATACCTGCGGAGCGTTTACAGCGATCAGAGATAAAGCTATTGAAGCGACTAGAGAAACATCTAGGTAAATACATAATCGGACAGGAAGAAGCTATCGAGACCGTGTCAAAAGCTATTAGGCGGAGTCGTAGTGGTGTCGCGAGTAGCAAGAGGCCTATTGGCTCGTTTGTATTCATGGGGCCTACGGGCGTTGGCAAGACAGAGCTAGCGCGTGTATTGGCCCGAGAAGTCTTTGGTAGTGACGAATCACTGGTAAAAATAGATATGAGCGAGTTTGGTGAAAAGCACAATACCAGTAGGCTGGTAGGTGCTCCTGCGGGGTATGTTGGCTATGACGATGGCGGAAAATTGACCGATAAGATTCGCCGACAGCCCTATAGCGTCGTGCTATTTGACGAGATAGAAAAGGCCCATCCAGATGTATTTCATATGCTTCTTCAATTGTTAGAGGACGGCAAACTAACCGACTCCAAAGGTCATGAAGTTGATTTTACGAATACGATAATAATCCTGACGAGCAATCTGGGCGCCGAGAAAATGATGAAAGAATCATCACTCGGATTCAACGCGAGGACATCAAGAGACGAGAAAAAATTAGACGAGCTGCACGAAGAGAACGCCACTGCTGCAAAAGAAGCGCTGGAAAAGCACATGCGTCCCGAGCTGATTAACCGGTTCGACGGCATAGTCGTGTTCCGCGCGCTCACTCCAAAGGAAGTAAATAAAATTTTTGACAACCTCATAGACGAATTACAGGAGCGACTGGTCCAAAAAGGTTTGCGATTAGTTATCAAACCTACCGCAAAGAGGTTTTTAATCAAACAAGGATACGACGAAAAGTTCGGCGCGAGACCCCTTAGGCGCGTAATTCAAAATGAGTTGGAGCATAAGCTTGCAGAGGGTATACTAGATGAGGAATACGAAAGGGGCAGTGTACTAACTGTTTCAGCAAGAGGGGGTAAGCTTGCAATCACCATCAACACAGAACAACCGGCTTAAAAAATCTCATGCGGTTTTTTGGGGCATTTTGAGTGCCTTGTTGGTGGGTGCGGCTATTTATGTTTGGCTAAATGTGCAGTACCTTACCGACTGGGTTAACTATCAAGTGTATGATCCACCTGAAGCCATCGTAGAGATAAACAAAGATTCCGGCATGACAGAAGCCGGTACCTTTGCTTTTTATACCGCGCAACCCACCCTGGACGGCACTCGAACATTCAATGCCAAATGCGACCGCAAAGAGCAAAACACGGCCATCTTGGGCTGTTATGCCGACAACAAAATATACATATTCTATGTTAACGAAGAAAAGCTGGATGGTATCCACGAAGTAACCGCCGTGCATGAAATGCTACATGTGGTGTATCACCGTATGTCTGGGGCTGACAAGGAAAGAATCAACGCACTGCTAGAAGTCGAAGCCGGAAAACTAGAAAAAAACAAAGAGTTTGCCGATAGGATGGATTTTTATGCCAGGACAGAGCCGGGCGAGAGATATAACGAACTTCACTCAATCATCGCGACCGAAGTCAGCGACATTGATGAAGAACTAGAGGAGCATTACGCGAAATACTTTGATCGACAAACTATTTTAGATTTGTATAAAAGCTACAAAAATGAATTCCAAAAACTAGAAAAGCGTGCGGAGGATTTGAAAAAACAAGTAGATACTTTGTCCGCGAATATTGAAAAAGCCAAGAAAAAATACGCAGACGACATCAAGGACCTAGACAGGGACATCAATTCGTTTAATTCCAGGGCAAATAACGGGGAGTTTGATTCCCAGGCACAATTCGACGCCGAGAGGGCCGAGCTGATAAACAGAACAGAGAAGTTAAAATCCGACAGGACAAAGATCAACAGCATGGTTACGAAGTACAACAAGTTAATCAAACAGCATAATGACTTGATAACAGAGTCCAACGCGCTATACCAGAGTATAGACAGCTCACTTGCCCCAGCTCCTAGTATCTAGCCATATATTGACAAAGCACTAGTAGTATGATATAATGAAAAGATAGGGGTCTATAGACCTGTGAGTACGTTATACTGTAAAGATGGCTAAACCAAAGACTTTATATGTGTGCCAACAATGTGGCGCCAGTTATCCAAAATGGAGCGGTAAGTGTGAAAATTGCGAGGAATGGAATAGCCTGGTAGAACAGGCGTCCGAAGTAACGGGAAAATCCGCGGTGTCACGTAGCAGTGGCAACCAGCTAAAAGCACAGTCAATCGGGTCTATAAACGCCGACGATTCAAAGTCTAGGATATCAACGGGTATTAATGATCTGGATGATGTACTAGGAGGAGGTATTCTGCAGGGTGGTGTAGTTCTGCTAGCGGGACAGCCCGGAATCGGAAAAAGCACATTATTATTACAGGTAGTTAGCGAAATTGCTGGCAAGCACGCGGTGCTGTATGTCAGCGGAGAAGAGTCCGCCGGGCAAGTAAAACAGCGCGCCCTGCGTCTGGGAGGCAATCAGGGCGATGATCTGCATTTTGCAGCCAGCACGAGCGCTGACGACATCGCTACGACTATACGTTCGGGTAAATACAAACTAGTAGTCGTGGACTCGATACAGACTCTTACCCTGGGCGAGATAGCTTCTGCCCCTGGTAGCGTGAGTCAGATCACGAATAGCAGCAACGTCATTATCCAGGCGGCAAAGTCATCAAAAACGGCTGTCGTGATGGTGGGGCATGTTACCAAAGAGGGATCTATAGCTGGTCCTAAAGTCCTAGAGCATTTGGTGGACGTGGTATTGCAGTTCGAGGGCGATAGGTACGGTGGTTTCAAAGTCGTCAGAGCGATAAAGAATCGGTTTGGATCTACTAGCGAAGCGGCGATATTCGAAATGAATGAACGTGGACTAGCTATCGTTGAAAACCCATCAGCCGCGCTATTAGCCGAGAGACAGAATGCAGACGGATCCGTAGTTTTGGCTACTATGGAGGGTAATAAGCCTCTTTTAGTAGAAATACAGGGACTTGTCAATACCACGAATTTCGGGTATCCTAAACGTACGGCCAGTGGCTTTGATCTCAACCGACTCAATCTGTTAATAGCAGTTCTAGAGCGAAGAACAAAATTGAATTTATCTGACAAAGATATCTATATCAATGTCGTCGGCGGGTTGAAACTGGATGATCCAGCGGCTGATTTGGCTGTATGTATGGCAATTGCCAGCGCTGCGGCGGGCAGGCGCCTGGATGACGGTATGGTTGTATTTGGCGAGGTTGGGCTCGGGGGTGAAATAAGGTCGGCGGCATCCGCCAGCAAACGCATAGACGAAGCCAAAAAACTTGGTTTTACCAAAGCCATAGCTCCGGTACCCGGTGGGCAAGCAAAGAAAACACCATTCATTACTGGCGTGAAGGATTTGCGCCAAGCTCTGGTCGACTATCTACAAAAATAAAAACCGCTCATTAAATTTTAAGGAGAAATTATTATGAATTCTGATATTGAACAATTAATCATCGTAGGCGTTCTGCTAGTACTACTAGCAGAGGTTACCTATATAGTGGCAAAATTACCAAACAGACCAACGAACAGCAAGGGACACTATATCTTCGTTGATACGTCAGTGCTGATAGACGGTCGAATCATGGCAGTGGCTCAATCCGGCTTTATTACAGGTACTCTGGCTATACCACGTAGCGTTATTGGCGAACTGCAGTTTCTGGCCGACAACGCGGATTCCGACAAGCGCGCGAAAGCTCGCCAAGGACTAGATCTGGTCAAAGAATTACAAGAAATCGAAAACCTCGACGTTGAGATATTTCAAGACGGCAGTAAGGCCGAAGAGGGAGTTGATGAGAGACTGCTGGTGCTAGCAAAGCAGTACAACGGATCTATTTGTACGATAGACTACAATCTGAACAAGGTTGCCGTCGTAGAAGGTATACGTGTCTGTAACGTAAACGAACTAGCGAAAAATCTACGTATGGCGTATCTGCCTGGCGAAAAGATAAATCTAGAGCTGGTCCAAAAAGGGCAAGACTCGCATCAGGGCGTAGGCTACCTAGAAGACGGCACGATGGTAGTCGTCGAGCAAGCATCTAAATATGTAGGACAAAAGATAGAAGTAGAGTTCATCCGAAGCCTACAGACAGCCGCTGGCAAAATGATGTTCGCAAAAATGGTTGAAAAACAAGGTTCTGCAAAACCGAAAAAGAACGGTTTGGCGAAAAACACTTCGGCGAAAGGGCGAAAGCCACAGGCTCGAAAACAGCCTCAGCAAAAAACCCAGAACACTCAAAGTGTATCAGCCAAGAAGCCGGCTCAAAAAAAGAACAATCAGCGCAAGAATTACTCAAAATCACGTGAAGACGAATTGGTTCGTCTAGCCAATCAATAACCTAATATAGAGCTAGGGCGTATACTTCTCGGAAGCGTTTCCTACGTAGTACAGGTCGTCATTGACCACGGCCGACACCGTGAATGGTTCCGTAGCCTCATATGATGATATAGTGTGTGTTCCTGGGCCATTAATAGACTTGGATACTACCTTTTTGCCATCAATGCTGATAACAAGCTTTGTTAGCTTACCTTTACCTTTCAGGGACGTAACGGAGATGGTATATAAATCTCCGCCTTCCGGATTGATTAATATGCTAGCCGAAGGCTTGGCGTCTCCACAATCGTGAGCATCATCTTCTTTATTGGCATTATATCCGCTTGGTGATAGGTATGTTGGCTTCTTTGTTTCTGGATCGATTGATTTGAGCACGGACAGCTCAATCTTTGCTCCGGCTGGAGTACAGTCGGTAGCGCGCTTTTTAGATACCTTGTCAAATGTCAGTTTGGTACCCTTTTGGGCGTTCTTTTCGTCATACCAAGAAGGATATAGTTCGCCGTTGATTGTTCTGACGCCGGCTGGCTTTTTGTACCAGTCACCTTGCTTCCACTTGTCTTCCTTTTTGTATACCTGTTGATGGGCGTATGTCATAACATGGTTGACTATCTGTCCTGGCAGTGACGAGTTACCGTTACGAAGCGGAGAGGTGTCTGGATTACCTAGCCATACACCCATGGTCAGGGCGGGGCTATAGCTCATCATCCATATGTCCTTTGATTTTCCATCGACGTCTGACGTACCTGTTTTGCTGGCTGTTTTCACACGACCTTCATCCACGACCAGTCCAGGGAAGTTGGTTCCATATAGACCCGCTCGTGCTTGGTCGTCCGCTAGAATGTCGGCGATTATGTATGCGACTTCATTACTAATTACCTTTTCTTCTTTGGGGTCTTTCCACTTTTTTAACGTTTCGCCATTATTATTTTTAACCTCGATAACAGAAGAATACGGTTTGTACTTTCCGTTTCGAGCTAACGTAGCAAAGGTGTTTACGTGGTCAATCATACGCGTGCCACAGCCTCCAATAGACGCCGCCAAACCGACTTGGGCATCAGGTCCTTGGGTGCAATAGAAAGTATCGCCAGCCTCGCGTATAAAGTCTAGGGTAGACTTCACGCCAGTAATGGACATGGATTTGATAGCCGGTATATTGCGCGACAGGGCTAAACCTTTTCGGATCGATAGATTACCCAGGAACTTTCTGTCCGCGTTGTTCGGTGTGTAATTACCGTCAAAGGTCGTCTTTGTGTCGGCAAACACAGTACCGCTTCCATACACGTTCAATAGAGGGTTTTCGCTTTTCGAGAAAAGCTTGGCATAGACCAAGGGCTTGATAGTCGATCCCGGCTGGATAAACGCCGTCGCCGCGTTGTCTTGACCAAAGTTCGGATAGTTATAGTTACGACTACCCATCATAGCCACGATTTGCCCGGTTTTCGTGTCTTGGACCATGGCGGCGCCATTCTTGAATCCGGCGTAATCAGGGATCTTCATGCCGTATCTAGGGCTGACTTCGTTGAACATTTCTTTGAAAGCTTTTTCCAGTTGTTTTTGTATACGTAGGTCTAGGGTAGTAGTAACTGATAGCCCGCCTCGCCCGACAATCGCCTTGCCTAACTCTTTTTCCAGTTCCGCGCGAACCATTTGTACGAAGTGCGGTGCCTTGATGTCGTCAAACTGCGATGCTTGCGGTTGTACCTTGTCGAGTATATTTACTTCTTTGGCCTTTTCGGATTCTTCCTTGGTGACATATCCTAGTTCGACCATGACATCTAATACTTTATGTTGGCGTGCTATTAATAGTTCGTGTCCGGCGGGATTGTACGGATCATATAGACCTGGTTGGTTTGGTATGGCCGCCAGTAGGGCCGATTGTTCTAGGTTTAGGTCTTTGGCGTCTATATCAAAATACGTTTTTGCAGCTGACTGTACTCCGTTACGTCGGCCACCATATGGCGACTCGTTGAGGTAGAGGTTGAGAATCTGCTCTTTGTTATACATACGCTCGACCTCGATGGAAAGGATAATCTCTTTAATCTTGCGGGGTATACCAGCTAGCCCACGCTCATGGGCTTGATCGCGGAAAAAGACTTGTTTTACCAATTGCTGCGTTAATGTTGAGCCACCTTGTGTTTCGCCACCACTATAGTTGTTGATGACCGCGCGAACCAGTCCGGGAATACTAATGCCCGCGTGATTATAAAACTCCCTATCCTCAATAGCGATAGTTGCCTGTTTCATATAATCGCTAATCTGTTTACTGTCTACGACTAGTTTGTAGTCACCCTCGCCCTTGTCTTCCCACAAGAGCGCCTCTGGTCCACCAGCAGGACCGCGCTGGTCATAATATCTCGTTACGGTCGTATGAACCCTTTTAGAGATTTCTTCTGGTTTTATCTGATCGAGGTCTTTGCGGAAATAGGCGAACAGACCGCCTATCAACAGGACGATCAAAAGCGCCGTAACACCAACAAAGCGCAGTATAAATTTACCGCCCTTTTTACTGAACCAAAAACCGGCGACTCTTTTGGGATGTAGTCGCGCGAATACGCGTTTTACGGGGTGTTTTGGTAGCGTGGCCAAATACTCTGCCTTCAACCTCTTGGCGGCGTCACGTTTAACACGCCTAGCGCGTACCAAGTTGCTGTATACGCTTTTTTTAGCACCTTGCGTAGATTCTTGCTTGGTCCCCTGTTTTTTTGTGCGTTTTTTTGGCACTGTTTACTCACCCCTCAAATATTACTGCTATATATTATAGCACCAAACTACAGCCCACAATAAGTATTTTCTGATACAATATGACCATGACTTTATCTGATGAATTGTCTTGGCGTGGGTTCATAAACCAAACCACACTAGACGATATTACCGTACTAGATACGCAGCCAACGTCGTTTTATATTGGTATTGATCCATCTGCGGATAGCATGACTATCGGTAACTTAGTTCCGTGCATGCTGGTAAAACATCTGATAAACAGTGGGCACAAGGCGTATCTATTAGTAGGTGGCGCGACCGGCATGATAGGTGACCCAGATGGCAAAAAGGACGAGCGGACCCTAAAAACAGTTGACGAAATAGAACGAAACAAAAACGCGATAGTCGATCAGTATAAACGGGTATTTGATGGCAAGCCATTTGAGATAGTTGATAATTATGATTGGTTCTCAAAGATTAACTATCTGTCGTTTTTGCGCGATGTAGGCAAATACGTTCCACTTAGTAATATGCTAGGTCGTGATTTTGTACAGTCTCGTTTGGGCGAAGGCGGTAGCGGTATTAGTTACGCGGAGTTTAGTTATTCATTGATCCAGGGTTATGATTTTTTGCATCTATTTCGGGAGCATGGCGTATCACTACAGGTGTGCGGTGGGGACCAATGGGGAAACTGCATAGCCGGTGTCGATATGATTCGTCGTATAGAGTCCCAAGAAACGCATGTATTAAGCGCTCCATTGATCGTGAACAAAGCTACAGGCGTAAAGTTTGGCAAAACCGAAGACGGGGCTATTTGGCTGGACGAAAACAAAACAAGCGTCTATAAATTCTATCAATTCTGGCTGAACGCGGACGATGAAAGCGTCGAAGAATACCTAAAGATTTATACGATGATAGATCAGCAGAGTCTGGATGAAATAATAGCGTCGCACAAACAAAGTCCCGAGGCGCGTAAGGCGCAAAAGACATTAGCAAAGCTGGTCACCACTATCGTGCATGGCGAAGAAAAAGCTCGGCAAGCAGAGGATGTCACGCGGGTTTTGTTTGGCGAGTTAAGCGTGTCTGATATGTCGGACGACGACCTAGAGCTGCTGTCGCATGAAATACCGACTGCTCATACGGGCGATAGCGTTATTAATCTACTAGAGAGTAGCGGACTAACGTCAAGCCGTGGTGACGCACGTAGAATGATGGCGGGCGGTGCTATTAGCGTGAATGGCGAGAAAATTTCTGAAGATAGAATAATCGAGAATAAATCTCTCATCAAAAAAGGCAAGAATAGCTTCTTGCTCGTCAAATAATTTTCCAGATGTTATTATATAAGCTCATAGACCTAATCTTGGGGGAGAACAATGACCAAAAAAGTTATAGCTTTTGATCTAGATGACACGCTGGCAGTTACTAAATCGCCAATTTCCGATGAAATGGGCGAGATTCTAGTCAGATTACTAGAGCATTATGACGTGTGTGTAATCTCTGGTGGCAATTTTGAACAGTTTAAAAAACAAGTTGTCGATAGGCTGGAAGCGCCGGCCCATAAACTGAATCGACTGCATCTCATGCCAACGTGTGGCACGAGGTACTATCGTTACGACGAACTCAAAGAAGACTGGGCTTTGCAATATGCCGAAGACCTAACTAATGCGCAGAAAAAACAGATCGTGGACGCTCTAGAAAAAGTTTCCAAAGAACTAGGCTTATGGGTCGAGAACCCAGCGGGTGAAATTATCGAGGACCGCGGTAGCCAAGTGACCATGTCAGCCCTCGGTCAACAAGCGACCCCAGAGGATAAATATGCCTGGGCCGAAAAGTACAAAGACGTGAGACCGGTTCTGCGCGACAAAGTAGCAGATTTGCTACCAGACTTAGAAGTGAGAATCGGTGGAACTACTAGCACGGACGTGACCATGATAGGCATAGACAAAGCATATGGAATGGAAAAACTCTGCGAAGCAATCGATATAAGCAAAGACGAAATTTTGTTTATCGGTGACAAATTGCAAGAAGGCGGAAATGACTACCCTGTAAAGGCGATGGGAATCGACACTATTGAAGTACGACACCAGGATGATACGATTTTTGTGCTAGAAGGCGTTTTGGGCGTAACGAGTCACGAAGACTAATTGATATTGCTAAAATAGAGTATATGAATCTAGGTGCGCCGTTGGCATCAATAAAAGGCGTGGGGCCAAAGACTGCGAAAATGTTTAACGACGCGGGGCTTGTTTCGGTGTCAGACCTAATAACCTTTTTGCCCAGAAAGTATGAAGATTTTTCCGAAGTCACGGCGATACGCGACATTAGACCTGGCAAACGTACCATCAAAGCAACGTGTGAAAAAGTTGAGACCAAACGTGTTCGGAGAGGTCTACAGATAACAACCGCGACTTTGGTCGATGAAACGGGAAAGATTAGCGCCGTTTGGTTTAATCAACCTTATAGGGATAAACAATTGAGATCAGACGGCGAGTTCTACTTTTCTGGAGAATACGAGTTTAGCTACAACCGATACCAGCTAACGAATCCTAGTGCCGAGAAAGTGAGCGAAGTCCCCGTTTCAACAGATAGGATCGTACCGATTTATAGAGCAATAAAGGGTCTAAAAAGTCAGGTAGTCAGAAAAACGTTGGTCGAACTACGTCCTGTCATAACGATGATGGCAGAGACTTTGCCTGACGACATAGTCAAAAAAGAAAAACTTATATCGTACGCGGATGCCCTGTTGGCGCTCCATTTTCCAAATGACATGGACGAAGTTGAACAAGCCCGAGATCGATTGGCATTCGAGGAGCTTTTTCACTTATTGCTAGCCGCGACACTTAACAAAAAAGCTAACATGGAACTATCTGGATGGCATATAGAATTTGATAAAGAGATCGTAAAGAGTTTCGTCGATCAACTACCATTTAAACTAACTGACTCGCAACGCAAGGCTGCGTGGGATATTATTCAGGATTTCGAACGAGCTACACCTATGAATAGACTATTACAAGGTGATGTTGGTAGCGGCAAGACGGTAGTTGCTGGGCTGGCGGCTCGGCAGGCCGCTAGTGCCGGATTTCAGACGGCGATTATGGCGCCTACTGAAATCCTTGCATCTCAACACGCTAAAACCTTGTCCAGCATGTTAGAGCCTTTGGGGGTTGGTGTAGGACTATTAACGGGTAACGTAAAGGGCGTCGCCAGGAAAACCTTGTATGAAAAGATAGCTGACGGCGGGGTAAACGTAATAGTTGGCACGCACGCCCTCATACAAGATAAGGTCAAATTTCACAGATTAGGTTTCGTTGTTATTGACGAACAGCATCGATTTGGCGTTGCGCAGCGACAAGCATTATTGCAAAAGTCCGATAATATGCCACATCTACTATCTATGACTGCGACGCCGATACCTCGTAGTCTGGCGTTGACGGTATATGGCGAGTTGGACGTTAGTATTATTAATGAACGTCCAAAGGGTAGAAAGCCTATCCTGACAAAAACATGGTCACCAGTAGATCGTGAAGGTTTGTATGATCGCATCGAAGAGCAGATAGTCATGGGTCGACAAGTGTACGTCGTCTGTACGCTGATAGACGACAACCCAATGCTCGAACAAAAGAGTGTTCAAGCGGAGTATAAAAAGCTAAGAATAGGTCCGTTTAAACATCGCCAGATAGGATTACTGCATGGCAAGATGAGTTCTGCTGAAAAAGACGAGGTCATGGCGCGTTTCTCAGATGGAAAAATAGATATATTAGTGAGTACAACAGTAGTAGAGGTCGGCGTGGACGTACCGAACGCGACGGTCATACTAATCGAAAACGCCGATCGTTTTGGTCTAGCTCAATTACATCAGTTGCGTGGTAGGGTCGGCAGATCTGATTTACAAAGTTATTGCTATCTCATGATGTCCGATACGACTCCGCCAACGAGACGCTTGAAAGAAATAGAAAAATCAAATGATGGATTTTATCTAGCGGAGGTGGATTTGAAATTACGAGGCCCCGGCGAGATATATGGACGCGCGCAACACGGGCAGCTCAATTTGCAGGTGGCAACATTGGGTGATACCAGGTTGATTGCGCGCGCCCAGAAGCGGGCAAGGGAGTTCGTTGAATCAAAGCGGGATTTGTTACAATACATAGGACTAGCCGAGCAGGTTGAAAAATATCAACGTCTGACCAAGCTAAATTAATCACGATGTATAGTGGATCAACGCTTAGAAACAAATCCGGCCGAATGATGGGCGTTCATCAGCGGATTGATAAACACGCTCACAAGGAATTGAGGAAATTACTAAATAGACGACAGTATTTTCCTACGACGAAGGACATACTGCATTTCGAAGGTCTCAATGGCCCAGACGGCATAAAGCGCAAGAGTCCTGGACAGGACGAACCTTGGCATTATTTAGACCCAACGGATTCAAATGACAATGCACTACGTGAAATGATACTCGATCATATGCATAATTTGACGGTTGCTTTGTATAAAAACAATAAACAACGCGCAGCTTTCGAGGCATCGTGGCTGGCTCATGCTATAACAGATGGCCTAACGCCCGCGCATCACTTTCCGCTAGAAGAAAAACTATCCGAATTAAGGGACGGAGAAGGCCTAGAAACCAGGAATACGACTGTCAAAAAACTTGTCTTACCAGGAAAAAACAGACGACACCAACTTCGAAATAATTGGGAATTCTGGGGAGCCAAGGGCGTGATGACCACTCATTTTACCTTTGAATGGGGAATTGCTACAACATTGGCCACGGCCCGTCTAAAAAACACTGCTCCATCCAGTAATGATATTGTTCGTTTAAAAAACGACGGATTTATACCCCTGTTCGATGACGCGCTACATAATATCTACAGACTCAAGCTTTACGAGGAATTTAATCGAGCGGGCTGGACGAGGCGATTAGCTAGGGAAACCAAGGCGCAGTTAATACCGGAAATAGTAAGAATAGTAACCCTAGCATGGTACAGTTGTCATCTAAAAGCCGCTGCGAAAGCAGGTAAGTAATGAAAATCAAGGTGATATCTGGTGAATTCGGAGGTAGGTTGTTGTCGGCGCCCGACGGACGAAAAACTCATCCGATGGGTGAACGTATAAGGGGCGCGTTATTTAACATATTAGGCGATGAGGTAAGGGGTGCAAATGTTCTAGATGCGTTCGCGGGAACAGGCGCGCTGGGAATCGAGTCGATTAGTCGCGGGGCTAGTCACGCGACGTTCGTTGAAAAAGATGGCAAGGCTCAAAAATGCATAATTGACAATATTACAACATTAAAAATTGATGATCGAACAAAATCGGTAAAAGCACCTGTGGCATCTTGGGCCTCCACTTATGAAGGTGATAATTTCGACATAATTTTCGTGGATCCGCCATACCACGATATGCAGTTTTCCACAGTCGAAAAGCTCATGGGTCTTTTAAAACCTGGAGCGCTTATGGTATTATCGCAACCAGGAAGAGACGAGTGTCCGACCAGACCAGGAATTGTTGTGGTGGACAATCGTAGTTATGGAGACGCGACGCTCGTTTTCTTCCGCCGAAGAGATGCCGAGTAGGCATCCTTTTTTGTATAATGAATAGATTATGGAACGGATAAACATGAATCATCACGAAACAGAACTGACAGATGGTTTTGCTGTACGTAGAGGTTGGAGTGATACGTTGGCCGAAGAGTTGGTAGAAGTGTCACGGCAATCGCACATACTCAAGCATACGCCGAATGACGCAGCCAGGAGGTTCGTCGATTCTGGTAGTGCTCGTGAATGGTACGAGGGCAACGAGAGACATATTTATACCTTGCGCAAAGACGAAAAACTCGCGGGAATAGTATGGTTCTCGCGCAATGAACAACCCCAACTAGGCGCTGATTATACGTTTGCAATTCGGGTATACCAAGAAGCTCTGGGTCAAGGCATGTCAGAGCCTCTGATGCGTCAGGCGCATGATGATTTTTTGGCGTCACATCCAGATACATCGGTATGGCTAGCTACGGACTGGGACAACAAAGCCGCTTTGAAGTTGTACGACAAGTTTGGATACGAAAAGGTCGGTGCCACTGACGATGGCCGAATCACCATGCTCTATCAACAGGATTAGTGTTACTACCAAAGAAAATACCGGTCAAGAATACCGGTATTTTCTTTGGTGCGGATGAAAGGACTTGGCGTAGCGACGCGCAGTGAAAATGTGTTTACATATTTTCCAAGCTAGCGAAGGAGTGGAGTCCCGACTTATCGGGCACGGAGCGATACCTCACGCGCGGGCTGCTTGCAGCACGCAAGGCCGTGAAGGTTTTGGTATGATTTCGCAATAATATAAAAAAACGAGCTAATAACTCGTCTTCTTATATTGGTGCGGATGAAAGGACTTGAACCTTCACGCCTTGCGGCACATGCTCCTAAGGCATGCGTGTCTACCAATTCCACCACATCCGCGTAGATAATGTAAATGCGCTAGTTTATTGTCGTTTCGGACGTCTACTGCTGGCACGCGGCGTGTCTACAAATGATTGCGTTCACGCAGACCACCACATCCGCAGGTAGATAACTGAAATATCATAGCATAATTCACTCTACACGGCTAGTGTTTTACGACTATGGTGCTTGTGCTATTATATTAGGGATAATGAGTAAGGTTTCTGAATACTTGAACAAACACCTTCAGGGCGAGGTCACGAACAATGACAATGTACGCCGACGCTTTTCTACCGATGGGAGTGTTTTGACACTCACCCCGGAGATGGTAGCATTTCCTAGATCTACTAGTGACATACGAAAAACTGCCAGGTTCGCATGGCAACTAGCCGAAAAAGGTCACAAGTTACCCTTAACCCCACGAGGCGGCGGCACCGACCAAACAGGCGCGGCCATCGGCGAAGGAATTATCGTGGACACCCAGGCCCATATGGATACAATATTCGAAGTTGATCAAAAGCAAAAACTAGTACGTGTTCAGCCCGGTATAACATTCAAATCACTCAACGAAGCTCTAAAACTATACGGTCTATATATCCCGGCGTTTCCTGGGTCTCAAGCATATAGCACGCTGGGCGGCGCCATAGCCAACAACGCCAGCGGTATATTGTCTGGTAAATATGGGTCAATATCGGCATGGGTCCATCAGCTGGAAGTCGTACTTTCCAACGGCGATGTTATACAAACAGGACGGTTAAGCAAACGCGAAGTTGCCCGTAGAAAAGGCCAGCAGACTTTTGAGGGCGAGATATATCGAGGCATAGATAATCTCATAACAGACAACGACGAACTGTTGGACACGCTAGCGATTGACGTGCGCGATAACGCTGGATATAACCTGGTCGATGTCAAACAACGTAACGGATCAATGGATTTGGCGCCTTTGTTTATTGGTAGCCAGGGAACATTGGGTATCGTTTCGGAAGTAATCATGAAAGCCGAAGTTCTGCCTCAAAAACCGCTAGTTGGAGCTATCGCATTCATGGATTACGAATCTATGCGTGATGGTTTGGATGTACTCAGGGAGTTCGATCCATCTGTCATGGAACTAATAGATGCCAAGCTTTTTGAAACGGCAATGGCTCAGGGAAATCAATATCACTTCTATAACGATGCAACGGATCAGGGTGAAGTAGCAGCGATTGTATATCTGGAATTTGACGACAAAAGTGGACGAACCAAGAAAAAAATAGCCAAAAAAATAGCCAAACACTTCTCGCAACAGTCCACATACTTGGTATTAGAAAGCGACGAGGACAAAGCCGCTACGCTAAAAGAGCTGTTGCTTGCCCCCGCCGTGGTGATGTTTTCTGACCAAAAGAACATATGCGCACCTGGTTTTTTGAATGGGGCGTTCGTACCACCTGAAAGATTCGAAGATTTTGCAAAGGAAGTAACGGCTATCGCCAAGAACCGTGGAGTTGATTTACCTCTATCGGGACATGCGTTTCAGGATGTGTATTACGCATATCCAATGCTGGATTTTGACAAAGCGACGGACAGGCAAAAGATATTCAAATTATTGGAAGATTGGTCGTTAGCCGTCACGGAACATGGCGGACACCTGATTGGCGAAGCTGGAGAAGGCCGACTCAAAGCGCCGTATGCTTATGGCGTGCTAGAAGACAATGTCAAAGAATTATACGAAGGCGTCAAAAAGGTACTCGATCCTCAAGGAATAATGAACGCGGGTGTTAAAAAGGATACGGACCGCAAACAACTAAACAGTTGGTTGCGCAGCGACTATGACGGTAGTGATTTTGCGGTCTACGGTGCTTCTAGTTAACCCTGCGACGTTTGTACATACTATGTACAGCTAGAGCTCCGCTCCATTTCACGAAGTTACTAAAGGCAGGAGAAATTGTCTCTGATCCTTTCGCGATGACGGCGGGGCAGCGCCTAGTAGGATGAATACTTTGGTAATTCGGGTGTGGGAAAGAGATGTATTCGTCTTGATAGTTAACCACATAGGGCGATGATGTCAGGCTTGCTTGTTTTACTAACCTTACGGCGATACTTGGCTCTTGCCGCGCTATGATCCCCAGTGTTTCCACGGTGCCGTCATTGGTTGCTATTCTCAGGGCTTTATCCTTCTTAATAATACGATTTGATCGCTTTAATGATTCTGTTACGATCATGGTCGTGGCATCAAAACCTGACTCTATCAGGTCGCCCATTTCGGTGATTTCATCAACGCTCAAGTCACACTTGCGTATAACATAATCGTTAAACTCATCTCTTATATCATGCAAAAAGGGCTTATTCATGTCACGAAATGCCAAAAGCGGATCATCGTTGACAATCTTTTTTGAAACCCGGAGCGCCAAAGGAAATATATCTATAGGGCTATTCATGGTGTTTTGTAAATTCAAAAAATTGGTGCGGATGAGAGGACTTGAACCTCCACGTTCCCAAGGAACACTAGCACCTGAAGCTAGCGCGTCTACCAATTCCGCCACATCCGCATATGTAATAGATTGTATGTATGCCCGTAGTTTACTGTCAATTGCGGACCGTTGCGCTCTTGCGCGTCTACTCATAATTTGCGTTCACGCAGACCGCTACATCCGCGCGTGATAGGTATATGAAAGTATATCCTATAGGATAGTGATTCGCAACGAGGCGCTACAGGCCGACGGACCCGCCAACGGCCAAGCCAACGGCGAGAGCGATGAGAAACGTGAACAAGAATACAATCAGTACGAATGGCAAGAACAATGTTATCCACGCCAACCAATGAGCCTGGGGCTTCTTGTCTCCAACGGCACTGAACTGCCGGTATAGTTCCGCGTTCACACCCGTAGAAATCAATGCGCCCAGAACACCAAACGTCAACAAGTTGAACAGTAGATTAGATGAAAATGTCGTTAACCACCCGTTTCTTGTTAACTTTAGGCTCTCCTGAATAGCCGCGTTTCCGCGTAGGTTCTTTTTCGAGTCATAGAAAGCGACTCCAGCTAAGCTATATCGAAACGCGAAGTATATACCAGGAACAATAAACAACAACGTCCATAGTAATAGCTTGACGAACATAACTATCTGTAACCAAACAAAAGGCCATAGGTGGTCAAACGCGGTTCGAAAAGCTTTTCCAAGCGCTACTCTGTTGCCTTTTGCCAACTCCGCGGACGTATATGACGATACTCCTCCGAATAACGCGCTAATCATCAGTACGGCCAGGCCGATTATCAGACCTGCGCCAATAGCTAATGTCCATTGCTCTGCACTCCATCCAGATACCGTATTAAAGAAGTTTTCGGCTTCTCGCTGCGAGCCCTCGGGCGAGTCTACTCCTCCTCCAAAAAATGATAGTACGGATAGCACAATCATCACCGTGGCGACGCCGGCCGCTAGGTTGAACAGCTTTGTTATACCGTTTGTCGCAACGAAAAACGGATTATTTTCATAGTCTACTTTTGTCTTTGATTCTTTAGTCATAATGCTTCCAGTATACCAATACCCGTTCGCGACTGCTATAGTAACCCATGTCATGAGAGATGATACCAGAAACGTTACAGATGAATTTCGGGGCGTACCAACCAGCGACGTCAAGTCGATACTGGATCAGCGCAGAAATAGCCTGCAGATTGCCGTAGAGAACCTAGAGCGTGATTTTAATATGGGTACAATCATTAGAAATGCCAATGCATTTAACGTGAGTGTTATACATGTGATAGGACGCAAGCAGTGGAACAAAAGAGGGGCCATGGGAACGGATCATTACATGAATATTCAATATCACCCCACCGTGGACGACTTTGTTAAGACTGTGGGCGGTAACCAAATAATTGGCATAGACAACATAGATGGCAGTGTTTCTATGGGTGGACAGAAACTGCCGTCAAATTCTATTTTGGTATTTGGCAGCGAGGGCGCCGGTTTGAGCAAAGAGATGATTGGCGCGTGTTCAAAGATTGTCGCTATCGAACAGTTCGGTAGCACTAGGTCGGTTAATGTAGGTGTAGCTTCTGGTATAGCGATGTATGCTTGGATTCAGCAAAACGTACTTGCGTCTGAATAACAGATATATGATAGGATAATAGTAATGGCTAGTTTGAGCATACAGCCCTATAAAGGTACGAGAGATTACTATCCCGAGGACAAACGTGTCCAGGATTATATTTTTAATACCTGGCGCAAGGTCGTTGAAAGGTATGGTTATCAAGAATATGGAGCCCCAACTTTGGAGCCCGTCGAACTATACGCCGCGAAATCGGGCGAAGAATTAGTAGGCGAACAGACATATCAATTCAAAGATAGGGGTGATCGTACGGTGGCTATACGACCAGAGATGACGCCCAGTATTAGCCGTATGGTTGCAGCTAGGCGCCAAGAACTTGGATATCCCGCGAGGCTGTACAGCATTGCTAATTTCATGCGATACGAGAGACCCCAACGCGGTCGTGAGCGTGAGTTCTGGCAATTAAACGCCGATATCTTTGGCGTAGACAACTCCCGGGCCGATGCTGAAATTATCGAAATCGCCGACGATGTAATGAAGTCTTTTGGAGCCAAGGACGAAATGTACACAATTCGTGTCAACCACCGTGGATTGGTTGACACGGTAATGAAAGATTATCTAGGTTTAGACAAAGAGAAAGCCCACAAGTTAATAAAATTGCTAGATAAAAAAGACAAAATGTCCGCTGATGATTTCGCGAAAGCCGCGGCTGAAATAGTAGAGAAAAAGGCAGTCCTGTCAAAATTGAGCACGTTGGTTAGGGTAAAAATGCTTGATGAAATGCCTGAAGAGCTGCAAAAAACAGACGCGTTTTCTCAGCTGTCTGATCTGTTAGACAATCTAAAATCCGCAAAGATAACCAACGCCAAGTTCGACATGACCCTCATGCGAGGATTTGATTACTACACAGGTATGGTATTCGAAATCTTTGACCTACATCCAGACAACAACCGCGCCATGTTCGGAGGAGGACGCTACGACGGTCTCGTCGGTTTGTTCGGGGTAGACGCGGTTGCCACGGTTGGATTCGCGCCAGGACTAACCTCGACCGAGCTGTTCTTGAAATCTCACAAGCTGTTGCCGAGACTATTGCCAGCTACGGAAGTAGGAATTGTCGTTATAGATGACAAAGTGGACGAAGCGATGGCAATTGCCCGTGAACTTCGTTCAGAGGGCGTGAATACGGAAGTAGACTATACAGGCCGTAAACTAGACAAACAGATAAAAGCCCTCGTCAAAAAGGACGTGCCGTACATGCTATTCGTTGGGTCGAAGGAAGTCCAAGAGGAAATATATACCTTCAAGGACGTCAACACTACTGACGAAGAAAAGCTTAGTCTAGAACGTGTCATTAGCAGAGTAAAAGACCACAGGTCAAAGTCTACTAATCCCGATCCTGACGACGATATTTTTTCTGAAGAATAGTATTTAAACGCTCACGGTAGCCGTATGGAGTTGTATCTGTTATAGTGTCCCGAGTATGAAGACAACGAAAAAGCAATTATCAGAAACCAAAGTCCAGCTAACGATAACGCTAGGACAAAAAGAATTAGACGACGCTCGCCAGGTAGCGTTGACAAAGCTAGCCAAGGACGTCAAGGCGCCAGGCTTTCGAAAGGGTAAAGTACCACCTAGCGTGGCCCAGAAACACATTGATCCGAACGCGCTTGCCCAGCAAGAGTTAGAAGATGCCGTCAGCAAAGCTGTCGCCGAGGCTTTCATCGCTGACAAGATACAGGTACTGGATCGCCCGGCTGTAGATATAAAGAAATACGTACCAGGACAAGAAGTAGAGTTTACGGCAGAAGCCGATATTTTGCCTACTGTAAAGCTGGGTGCCTATAAAAAACTTGGCGTTAAAAAGGTGGTAGAAAAAGTAACCGAAAAAGACATAGCTGAAATAATCGAACGAATGCAAAAGGGATTCGCCGAGAAAAAAGAAGTAAAGCGCGCCGCGAAAGACGGTGACGAAGTCGTTATAGATTTCGTTGGCAAACTAGATGGCGAAGCTTTTGATGGCGGTACTGCCAAGGATTACACGCTAGAGATAGGTTCGTCACAGTTTATCGACGGATTCGAAGAGGGCGTTGTTGGTCACAAGGCTGGCGATGAATTTGATCTAAATCTCACTTTCCCCAAAGAATACCATTCGGCAAAACTTGCTGGTGCTGATGTAGTCTTTAGCGTGACATTAAAGGCGGTTAAGGAGGTGGTTCTACCAAAGGTTGATGATGAGTTCGCTAAGCGTGCTGGTCCTTTCAAAACCGTCAAAGAAATGAAGGACGACATCAAGCGAGAGTTAAACGATAATCGTAAGCGCGAAGCAGATGAAAACTTCAAACAACAGTTAGTCGACAAGCTCGTAGAAAAAAGCAACGTACCTGTTCCTGACATATTGGTAGAAGACCAAAAACGATCGATCGAACAAGACATGACGCAGAACTTGGCATATCGTGGAATGACGATCGATTCGTATCTAGAAAGCAAGAACCTGACACGCGAAGAATGGCAAGACACGGAAGTAAAAGACGCCGCAGTTGCTCGAATCAAATCCGGTCTAGTACTCGCAGAGCTCAGTAAATTAGAGAATGTGCAGGCCACTAACGAAGAGCTAGCCGAACAAATCAACGAGTACCAAACGCAGTACAAGAATACCGAGCAAGACTTTACCACTCCAGAAATGCAACGACAGATCGCGAATCGTTTGATTACTGACAAGACGATCACGAGACTTGCCGAGTTGAATTCCTAGATAGTAGCATTGAAACTATTGGCACTCTATTGACGCGAGTGCCAATTGTAGATATACTGATGTCATGACAAAACCTACTAGCTATTTAGTGCCCACTGTCGTAGAGCAGTCACCTGACGGCGAGAGGGCTTTCGATATATATAGTCGCTTGCTCAAAGAGCGAATTATCTTCCTGGGTGAAGACGTGAACGAACACACGGCAAACCTTGTCGTTGCGCAACTGCTATTCTTGGCGTACGAAGATCCAAAAAAGGATATAAAACTATACATTAATAGCCCCGGCGGTAGCGTGTATGACGGTATGGCTATCTATGACACTATTCAATATATTTCTCCTGATGTTCAAACGATCGGTATTGGCGTCCAGGCCAGTATGGGAGCGTTCCTGCTGTCTAGTGGCACCAAGGGCAAACGTTCACTGTTGCCGAACAGTCGTGTCATGATCCACCAGCCTTCTAGTGGTGGAAATCATGGCAAAATTTCCGATCAAGAGATTTCATTGCGTGAAGGCCTGTATCTAAAGCAAAAGCTAAACGAAATCCTAGCAAAAAACACTGGTCAAAAACTATCGAAGGTAGAAAAAGACACCGATCGCGACTTTTGGATGAGTGCCAAGGAAGCTGTTGAATACGGAATCGCGGATAACGTTATCAAAAAAGCTTGAAATAGTATAGTGACTTTTCCACATGCTGAACCATAAGGGTTTACAAACCTGTTTATACCTCGTAAAATGTCGGTAGTTAATACTAACATAAAAGAGGGTATATGGATTTGAAGGACAAGAACGATTCCGATGCTTCGAGTACAGAGGGAAACTCGAAGTCAGGAAAAAGTCCTGCTTCGCAGGCGAAAAGCAAGGTCATGATGGTCGTCGTGGTCGTTGTTTTGGTTGTCGCCGTCGCCGTAGGCGCATGGTGGTACTGGGCAACGTACGTGAATAACAGCGACTCGGATGACAACAAAGGCACCGACACTTCTCAGGAAAAGGAATTGACCGAGGAAGAGGAAATCGAAGCGTCAATTACTGACGAAATCGAAGCTTTGGAAAAGGAACTAGAGGCGGAGAAAGACAACAGCGATAACGAAGCTATTGATAACTCTTCTGCCGCTGCAAAAGAATTGGCGGATGGTATACCTTTGCCACCTACCGAGGAGGAAGTAAATGAGTAGTCGAGTCAAACAACTAATATCACGGGGAACTATCCTCGCTGTTATGGTCGGATTCTTGGTATCTACGGTCGCGGCTCAACCCGCGCAGGCCCAGAGTACGATTGTAGGCAAGTTACGATGTGCGGCTATAAAGACCTATAGCGGTACTACCTTTACTGCAATAAAGGTAAAGTCAAAGGCTATGGAAGCGAGCTTTAAATTGTCGCTTCAACTACTAGACCTAAAATGGAAGATTGAAGACGCGATTACTAACGGTAAGCGTAAAGCAGCTGAATCTTTGTTCCTAGGCCTGTTGAAGGTATATGAAAAGATTCGCGCGAAAACAGCTGAAAAGGTCGCCGCTGTCGATAAATATCGTGTAGACAAGCTATTGGCACTCAGTCTGTTCCATGATGACTATGATGCCGCGAACTCTGCGTATCGCGAAGATTTCCTAGCCTTGATCAAGGCTCACCAGCAGAAACTACGTGATTTGGTAACCGATCTAAAAACAGAGCTGAACGCTGCTATTACCGAAGCGATGACAAAGTGCGACAATCTTGGAGTACTAATCTCGCTAACCGGTGACGTGGTTCAAGCCAAGGCGAAGTACATCAAGGGCGTAACTAACGATAATATAAAGACGATCGTTAAAGGCACGCAGTTACGAGTAGACAGGAACTTTGAAATATTGCGACAGATCGCGGTACTCTTGAAGAAATCTCACCAGCTACGCGTTGAAATGACAGACGTCATTCGCGGCTGGAACTAAACAGCTCGATAACAGGTATAAAAGCGCGGATTTCCTCCGCGCTTTTTGCTTGACATTGTATAGAGAATCTGTACAATATATTTTAAGAAGCAGAGTAGCTTGGTATTCTATTGTTCAAATTTTGTGGCGAAACTTTGAACTACCAAGCTTAGTGAATCTTCGGGCCAGATCACTAAATATAACTATTACTGCCTTCGTCGGCCGGCGAAGAGCGGATACAAGCGAGGAACGATGGCAAAAGCGAACGCAAAAGCGGCTAGCCGTGTCTTTTTTACGCAGGACGACACAGCACTACCGCTACCAAATCTCATCGCTCATCAAAAGGACAGTTGGCGTGAATTCGTCGAATCTGGCCTGAGCGAAATATTTACCGAACTAAATCCAATCGAGGATTACACGGGACAAAAACTTGAACTACGGTTCAAGGATTATCATTTTCAGGATCCAAAACAGACTGAAAAGGACGCCAAAGAGAACAACCTAACATTTGACGCTCCCCTGATGGTCAACGTCGAGCTAACTAACAAGGTTACTGGCGAAGTAAAAGAACAAGAAATCTATCTAGGCGACTATCCTTGGATGACTGACCGAGGTACTTTTGTAATTAACGGTACCGAACGCGTAGTTGTATCACAGCTAATCCGTTCTGCCGGTGTTTTCTTTACCGCCGACAATGTTAGCGGTCGCAACTACTATGGTGCCAAGCTAATTCCTGGCCGCGGTGCATGGCTAGAATTTGAAACGGCTGCCAATGGCTGTGTCTATGTCAAAATCGATCGTCGACGTAAACTGCCTGTTACCACGTTGCTACGTGCTCTAGGCCACACGAAAGTAGCAGAACTAAAGACTATGTTTAGTTCTGTCGACACTGGCGACGTTAATTTCATAGAAGCCACTCTAGAAAAGGACCCAGCTCGTGGTTCAAACGAAGCATTAATCGAAGTATATAGGCGCCTACGCCCAGGCGACCTAGCGACAGTAGAGAATGCTCGAACTATGATCGAGCGCATGTTCTTTGATTTCAAACGATTTGACTACAGCCGCGTAGGCCGATACAAAATCAATCAACGACTGGGAATGGATGTTCCTAACACGAACAAGAATCGCGTATTCCAGATGAGCGATCTCATCGCTATCATCACGGAAATCATCCGCCTAAACAACACACAGGAAGCCCCGGATGATATCGACGCTCTAAACAACCGTCGAGTCAAACTAGTTGGCGAACTAGTCGCTCGTCAGTTCCGCGTAGGTATGCTACGTATGCAACGAAACGCCATGGACCGCATGTCAATGAGCGAAATCGAAAGCGTGACCCCTGGTCAGCTAATCAATGCTCGTCCAGTTGTCGCCGCTGTTCGTGAATTCTTTGCGAGTAGCCAGTTGAGCCAGCTGATGGACGACTGTAACCCGCTATCAGAGCTAAGTCACAAACGACGCCTAAGCTCTATGGGCCCAGGTGGTCTATCGCGTGAACGTGCCGGATTTGACGTCCGTGACGCTCACCCAACTCACTATGGACGACTATGTTCGGTAGAAACGCCGGAAGGTGCAAACATTGGACTAGTGCTAAACCTTGGTACTTACGCTCGAATTAACGAATATGGTTTCATCGAAACTCCATACCTAAAAGTCGAGAACGGTAAAGTAACAGACAAGATTGTATATCTAGACGCTAGCCAAGAAGCTACCGAGGTCATCGCTGATGCCAGCGCGCCTCTGGACAAGAACAATAAATTCGTCGAAGCACGCGTAAGCGCTCGAAACGGACTATTGCCAGAGCAAGTTGACGCAAGTGACATCACGTACATGGATGCTGCCCACAAGCAAATCCTAGGTTCAACCGCGGCTCTCGTTCCATTCATCGAGAAAAACCGTGTCGACCGAAGCTTGACGGGTTCAAACATGCAAAAGCAGGCTGTACCACTATTGACACCAGAAGCTCCAACCGTGGGTACTGGTATTGAAGCCGAACTAGCAAAGAACACAAGTCAATTGATAGTAGCTGAGGGTGCGGGTGAAGTTGTCCGCGCCGATGGCGAAGAAGTCCATGTCAAATACAAGGACGGCGTAAAGGTATACGAGTTGATCCACTTTGCGAAAAGCAATGACGATCGCTCTATCAACCAAAAAACACGTGTTTCTCGTGGCGACAAGGTAAAGAAAGGCGACATCCTCATCGAGGGTGCGTCTATCGACGAAGGCGAATTGGCTCTAGGTCGTGACCTCACGGTGGCATTTATGCCATGGGGTGGTTACAACATGGACGACGCAATCGTTCTGTCTGACCGCCTAGTCAAAGACGATGGTCTAACAAGCATCAACATCAAGGATTACAACGTAGAAGTCCGCGAAACCAAGCTTGGCGCCGAAATCGTTACCCGCGATATTCCAAACGTTAGCGAAGAATCACTTCGACACCTAGACGAAGACGGTATCGTCCAAGTCGGTTCAGAAGTAAAAGCCGGTGACGTACTGGTTGGAAAGATTACTCCAAAAGGCGAGCAAGAACTTTCCAGCGAAGAACGCCTACTGCGCGCTATCTTTGGTGAAAAAGCCAAAGACGTTCGCGACACGTCACAGCGCATGAACAATGCAGGTGGCGGTAAAGTTGTTGGCGTAAAGGTATTTAGCCGAGAGAACGGTCACGAGCTAAAAGCTGGCGTATTGATGCAAATTCAAATCTTCGTAGCACAACTACGAAAGATTAGCGTCGGTGACAAGCTAGCAGGTCGTCACGGTAACAAGGGCGTCGTCGCACGTATCTTGCCTTCCGAAGACATGCCATTCATGGAAGACGGAACTCCAGTAGACGTAATCCTGAACCCACTAGGCGTGCCATCACGTATGAATATCGGACAGCTGTTCGAAACTCACCTTGGCATGGCAGCACGCGCACTAGGTTACAAAGTCGCAACTCCATCATTTAACGGAGTACCAAACGAAGTAATCAGTGAAGAGCTGAAAAAAGCTGGTTTTGCCGAAGACGGTAAGTCACAGCTATTCGATGGTCGAACAGGCGATGCGTTCGAAGAACGAACAACAGTTGGCGTCATGCATATGATCAAACTGCACCACATGGTTTCAGACAAGATCCACGCTCGATCTACCGGTCCATACACTATGGTCACCCAGCAGCCTCTAGGTGGTAAGGCTCAAAACGGTGGTCAGCGATTCGGAGAGATGGAGGTGTGGGCACTAGAAGCATACGGTGCCGCTACTACATTGCAGGAAATGCTAACAATCAAATCTGACGATGTTTACGGTCGTGCGAAAGCCTACGAATCGATCATCAAAGACGAGCAGATTGTTGGTCCGAAGTTGCCAGAGAGCTTTAACGTCCTCGTCAAAGAGCTTCAGGGCTTGGGTCTACGCGTAGATCTATTGGATGAAGACGAAAGTGGTGAAGACCTAGTAGTCGACGCCGAGGAAGTAATCGCCGAAGCCGGACCAGAAGACAAGACTGTTCCAGTAGTTGACGAACCTGAGGGCGAGTCAGTATTAGACGAAGCAGATGGTATCGATCTAGAAGAAGACGGTCTATCCGTCCAGGACATCGATGAAGTAGAAGAAACCGTAGCGGAAGGAGAGGAGAAATAGCCATGCCACGAGTTGTTGCAGGTACAGGAATCGCAGATTTCGACGCAGTTAGATTGGCTGTAGCTAGTTCTGACGACATTCTAAAATGGTCTCACGGCGAGGTTACCAAGCCTGAAACCATTAACTATCGAACACAGAAACCAGAACGTGACGGATTGTTCTGTGAAAGGATCTTTGGTCCAGTCAAAGACATCAATCCACACGACAACAAACTAAAAGGTGTACGTTCACGCGAAGCAGCCGTTGATAAAAACGGCGAGCTAGTCACCAAATCAATTGTTCGTCGCGAACGAATGGGTCACATCAACCTTGCCGCTCCGGTAGCGCACATTTGGTTCATGCGTGGTACACCAAGTGCCATGAGCCTACTACTAGGCCTTACGGTACGCAACCTAGAACGCGTCGCTTATTTCGCTAGCTACGTGATTCTGAGCGTAGACGAAGAAAAACGCGACCAAATGCTAGCCGATCTAGAAGCTGAAACAGAGGCTGGACGAGCCGCGATCAAGATTCGCTACGAAAAAGAAGCGGAAAACGAAAACGTAGACGTCAAGAAACTAGCCGAAGAAATGTCCAAAGAGAATGAAGAGCTAGAAGAAGCGTACAACGTAAAGAAAGCTCAGCTAGATAGCCTCGTAAAGAGCTCTCTGATGAACGAAACAGACTACCGCAACCTGCCAGAAGAGTACGAAGAACTCATCACGGTAGGTATGGGCGGTACCGCTCTAAAGCACCTATTGGACGAAATCGACCTTCCAGTTCTAATCAAGGAACTGACCGAAGAAGTCGAAAACGCCAAGGGTCAACGAGAAAAGAAACTGCTGAAGCGACTCCGTGTCCTAGAAGGTATGTATTCTGCTGGTATCCGACCAAATAGCCTAGCCTTGACCGTTCTACCTGTGATTCCACCGGACCTACGTCCTATGGTGCAATTGACTGGTGGCCGATTCGCTACTAGCGACCTAAACGACCTTTACCGTCGTGTTATCAACCGAAACAACCGTCTAAAGAAACTAATCGACCTAAACGCGCCGGAAGTTATCCGACGAAACGAAATGCGAATGTTGCAAGAAGCGGTGGACGCGCTAGTAGACAACAGTGCCGCGCGTGGTGGCCGAGCAGTAAATGCTACAGGTGGCCGACGTCGCCTAAAGAGCATCAGCGACATGCTAAAAGGTAAGCAGGGTCGATTCCGCCAGAACCTCCTAGGTAAGCGCGTGGACTACTCTGGACGATCAGTTATCGTCGTTGGTCCAAAGCTAAAGATCGACGAATGTGGCGTGCCAAAGCAGATGGCTCTAGAGCTGTTCAAGCCATTCGTAATCAGCTGGCTGATACGTGGCGAACACGCCCACAACATCCGTTCTGCTACTCGATTGATTGAATCTGGTGATTCCCTAGTTTGGGACGCATTGGACGAGGTGATCAAGGGCAAATACGTTCTATTGAACCGTGCTCCATCACTTCACCGTCTATCTATCCAGGCATTCATGCCAAAACTAGTAGAAGGTAAAGCTATCCAACTGCACCCACTAGTAGCAAACGGATTCAACGCCGACTACGATGGTGACCAGATGGCCGTTCACTTGCCACTGTCCGAAGACGCGCAGCGTGAAGCTCGCGAGCTGATGACAGCGTCACGAAACTTGCTAAAACCAGCAGACGGTGCGCCAGTTCTGTCTATCGGTCAGGACATCGTCCTTGGTAACTACTACATTACCTATGACAAACCAAGCGCACAGAACGACGAACTACGCGCCTTCAGCTCTGTTTATGAAGCAGAAATGGCTTGGGAAGCAGGCAAGATCCAATTGCAGTCACCAATCCGCGTATACGCAAAGGGTGAAATCCGCAATACGACTTTGGGCCGTGTGTTCTTCAACGAAATCCTCCCCGAGGATTATCCGTACAACAATAACGTTCAGACCAAGAAACAGCTAAAGAAAGTTCTCGCGAAGATCTTTAACACCTATGGTGCGGAAGAAACAGCTCGAACTGCCGACCGCATGAAGGGACTTTCGTTCCGATTCGCGACTGTCGCTGCCGTTTCTACCGGTAAGGACGACTACCTAAACTTCGAGGAAATTCACCAGTTCGTGACAGAAGGTGACGAGCGTGCCGCTCAGATCTCTGATCAGTTCGACCAAGGTCTGATCACTGACGAAGAGCGCTACAGCCTGACTGTCGCTGCATGGCGAAGTGTCGACAACAAGGTGACGGAATTCTTGCAGAACCAACTGCAGAGCATGGATACCAGTATCTCTGTCATGGTCAACTCTGGTGCTCGTGGTGATATTTCGAATGTCAAGCTAGCCAGCGCCATGATCGGTATCATGGTCGACGCGACCAACCGAGAAATTGAGCTGCCTATCCGTTCGAGCTACAAGCAAGGTCTATCAGCCCTAGAGTCATTCGTGGCAACACGAGGTGCTCGTAAGGGTCTGATCGATACCGCGCTAAAGACAGCTGACTCTGGTTACCTAACTCGCCGTCTGGTCGACGTGTCTCAGGACGTGTTTACCGTCGAAGACGATGCTGGCGACGAAGGCTACACTATCTATCGATCTGAAACAGAAGACACGATGATCGAATTTAGCAACCGATTGTACGGTCGCTACACCGCCAAAGAAGTTCCAGGTCACGTAAAGGCCGACGAGCTAATCACTCGTGACATTGCTGACGCGATCGAAGAGGATGAAAACGTCACGGAAGTTTCTATCCAATCCGTATTGTCTACAAAGAACCTAAACGGTATCCCGACAAAGAGCTATGGTATCGACATGGCTACTGGACACCTAGTTGCTGGTTCACAGCCTGTCGGTGTTATCGCCGCGCAGTCTGTCGGTGAGCCTGGTACACAGCTGACCCTACGAACCTTCCACGCCGGTGGTGTGGCTGGTGGTGACATCACCCAGGGTCTCCCTCGTGTCGAAGAGTTATTCGAAGCACGTACTCCTAAAGGTCAGGCACACATCACTGAAGTTGCTGGTGTCGTAGATACTTGGGAAGACGGCAAAGAATACGTCGTTCAAGTAACTCCTGTTACTGATAAGGTCGAGGAAATCCCACTAGAGGGTCGAAAAGCGAGCGTAAAGAAAAACGCTGCCGTGAAAGCTGGCGATGTCATCGCGAGCGAAGAAGAAGGCGCCAATCCATTGGTTGCACCATTCGACGGTACCGTTACGTTTACAAAGACAAACGCTACTATCACAGCTGACGCTGGCGCGCCCGCTAGGTACCAAATACCTGGCACTACACAGCTAGTTGTCAAAAAAGGTGACACAGTCGAGGCTGGTGACCGTTTGACCATCGGATCGCTAAATCTGCATGACCTCATGCGTCTAAAGGGCGTCGAGGCTACACAACGATACATCATCAACGAAGTGCTACGTATCTACGCTGCACAGGGTCAAGACGTTGCCGACAAGCACCTCGAGATCATCGTTCGACAGATGTTCAGTCGTGTTCAGATCGAAGATCCAGGTGATAGTGATTTCGTGACTGGCGACATCGTAGGCAAGGCTGCAGTAGTCGATGCTAACGTACAGCTAGAAATGGAAGGCAAAGAAACCGTCAAGTTTACTCAGTTACTACTAGGTATCACCAAGGTATCCATCTGGAGCGATAGCTGGCTATCAGCCGCGTCATTCCAGGATACGACACGCGTGCTGATCAACGCAGCAACCAGCGGTCGCGCGGATCACCTGCATGGACTAAAGGAAAACGTCATCATCGGACGCAAGATTCCTGTCGGTACTGGTGTAGAGGTAGCAGGAACTGGTTCTAACGACGAAATAGTCGACGAGATAGCGGACGAGCTAAACCTAGACGACTAATACAAAAACAAACATACAAATACTCCCGCCGATAAAGGCGGGAGTATTTTTGTGTTCTAGATTGACTAGGCCTAGACGCAGTCTACGCCGTCAAACGCCATTTCCTTTGTCTCGTCATCCAACAAGTCACATGATAGATCGTCTTGGGTGTGTACTAATAACATCCAATCCGCGTCAGGAGCTTTGTACAGGTAAGCTACCGCGGAATTGATATCAACGATTGCATTCATGTGTTCTTCTGCTCCGTCACTGATGTCTGGCTCGCCAACGAGGAATACTTCACCGCTTGTTTCGGGATCTAGACCCTCGCCGGTCAGATATGCCTCGAACAGTGGATCAATTTCTACGGCTGCCGCCGCATAGCTCGATACGTCAGAGCACACGACAGACGTCAGGTGCGAAGCTATTTGCTCGGCAGTTTTGTCCATCTGTGCTACGTAACATACTACGCTGTCGGAAGCGTATAGCGCCTCTGACATGACAATAGGTGACGCAGTAGTTATTTCCACTGTCTCTAGGCCTTCTACTTCTAGAGCCTCTACGACTGCATCATAGTCGGTCGTTGTTACTTCCTCGGTTCCAGTAGCCGCGACGCCAAACGAAGCGTCTGGATAGTTAGAATAGTCGCGCTCACCGACCAAATAGAAAGGAGTAGTATACAGTACCGTTCCTTGGCCGTCCTCGGCGCTCGTAGCGGTTGTTTCGACTATATCCACCTGTTCACCCGTCAACACGCCAGAAAGCTTGTTAACGAGGGCTTGTGCCCCAGATACTTGCTCGGTTGGCGCGGGCGAAGACTCTGCCGCCGTATTTGTTGGCGTCGATTTGTTCATGACAAAGAAGTAATAGTACGCACCGCCAGCTATTGCCAATAGCAGTACTAGTGCTAACAGCACGAAGACCATCGGCTTTTTGCTCTTTTTCTCACCGACTACCGCCGCGGCTGGTTTCTCGCTCGGTTCCGTAGTAGGTGTCGACACCGGCTCTGGCGTGGTTACTGGTTCTTCTGGCACCTCTGCTACATCCTCTTCGGGAGTTTCGACAGGTGCTGGTTCCTCGGACACACTTTCCTCGGACACGTTTTCATTTGGAGTTTCCTCCGTTGTTACCGTAACTTTTTTCACCGGTATAGATTGTCCGCCGTCATTGACGCTATTATCTCCGTTGCCGTCGTCTCCTCCAGCCATCTCGTCCTTATCCCTTGGTGGGACAGGATTATCATTTGGTTTTGTATCCATACACTCCTTACCCTCTCTAATCTTATGACCCCAGTTTATCGTGCTTATGCGATTAGTACAATATACCTGTGGACAAAACTCGTGCTTTTTGGTAAAATAACAGGTGAGTTTCTCCGCCGACTGGCGGAACCGCACGGAATGCTGATCCGAGCGGATACAAATTAGCTAATTGAATATAGCTATTAGAATTTGGTGTTAGCTGCAAAAGCCAATAGCAAAATTCCAGTAGCCTATAAAACGGAGTTTTATAACATATGCCAACTATTAACCAACTAGTGCGCAAACCTCGCCACACCAAGGCGAAAAAGTCCAAGTCACCGCACTTGGGACGCATTCACAACGCACTAAAAGTACGTTACTACGACCAAGACTCGCCTCTAAAGCGCGGTGTTTGTATCAAAGTAACTACCAAAACACCTAAAAAGCCTAACTCTGCCCTACGAAAGGTCGCACGTGTGCGCCTAACGAACGGTCACGAAGTTTGGGCATATATCGGTGGCGAAGGTCACAACCTACAGGAACACGCTGTAGTGCTCGTTCGTGGTGGACGTGTGCCAGACCTTCCGGGTGTGCGATATCACATCGTACGTGGTGCATTGGACCTTCAGGGTGTTAGCAAACGCCAACAGGGCCGTTCAAAGTATGGAACAAAGAAAGAAGGTAAATAAAATGACACGTTTCGTTTACCCATCTACCATTTCCCAATCCCCAACTACCAAACGACCGGAGGGAGTGTAATATGCCACGTAAAGTCACCAGAAAACTACAGCGCGAACTAAAACCAGATCGCAAATACCAATCAGTATTGGTACAACGTCTGATCAACAAGTCTATGCTAGACGGCAAAAAACTTGTCGCTGAACGCGCGGTATACAACGCACTAGAAACAGCAGCCAAAAAACTTGATAGCGAAGAACCGCTAGAAGTTTTTGAGCGCGCGCTAAAGAACGTTAGCCCGAACTTCGAGGTCAAATCTCGACGTGTCGGTGGTGCTAACTACCAGATTCCATTTGGTATCCAGGGTCATCGCCAACTGCACTTCGCGTTTAGCTGGCTAGTCCAGTCTGCACGTGCCCGCAGTGGTATGCCTTACAGCCAACGTCTGGCTCTAGAGATCGTAGATGCCTACAATCAGACCGGCGCTGCGTACAAGAAAAAAGAAGACACGCACAAGATGGCAGAAGCCAACAGGGCCTTTGCTCACTTCGCACGCGGTTAACGCTATCCGTATGTGGCGCATTGCGTCGTTGCAGGCTCCAGTACTCGCTAGCAGTACCAGTAGTGTGTACAGCTATGCTCCGTGCTTCGCCTGCGCCTAGCACTGCATCCACATACCGAATAGCTCGAAAAACTGTAATACGACAAAGAACCGCCCCATTTCTGGGGCGGTTTTTGTTAGAATAGATAGTACATGTCTACACAATTAGCATCCAAAAAAGACATATTGCTGTTTCAGCTAGAACACAAAGCTTCGCTGTTAAAAGAGCGAATATACGCCACTATTATACTATTAGCGGTATTAATTAGCGTCGATCCCGGTCATACCTCATCGCTCCATGTCCTATTGATTATTGTCGGTACTACGGTATCACTTTGGGCGGCCAGCATAGTCGCGACGCGTATGTCTAGACGCATTGTTCTAAAAACTACCGAAATTGACGAAGTCGCTATTCAGCGTCGACTACGCGAACACGCTCCGTTACTAGCCGCCGGGGTGTTTCCTACGCTCATGGCGCTCTTGGCATTTTTTGGCATCATACCCTTGGTCGTAGCGGTTGACGTATCCATAGGGTATGGATTGCTACTCATGGTAGGTTGGTCGCTCATATCTGCTCGCGCACTTAGCGCTAACAAATTACAAACACTCATACTCGCGTCTATAGAGCTCGCCATAGGTGTTGGTATAGTATTTTTGAAATATTTCGCGTCACATTAATATTGTCAAAATATTGTATAATATTGTTATGAAAGAAAGAGACATCCAAGCGCGCATAGATCGTATGAATGATGACATGGATGCCCGTATGGCAGAGCTGGGTAGGGAAGCGCGCGCGGACTTTCGCCAAGCATTCGCCGACGTGATTGGTCTGACTGGTGGTGATAGAATCGTCGAGTTCATGGAGCGCCTTGCCCAGGATGAACAGACCGATTCGTGGACGTCGCCGGACCTACTGCACGACATGGCGCAACATTGCCCTGGGTCAGAGGTAATGGTATTCGATAGGTATGCCGAACTTTCGCAGGAACGAATTGATCGTAAAACAGCCGAGATCGATTCAATTGATCCAAAGACCCAAACATTGGGTCAAAAAGCAGTCCAACTGGCGCGCGCTACATGGCGTGGTTTTAGCAGGATACACCTCTGATACCAGTTTGACTTCATGCCTAGATTATTTTAATATGGAAAAAGAAGTATTAAACCGAGAGGAGATTAAGTATGAAGATACGTGAACTACTATTAGGTCTAGTAAACTTTTTCGTGGCTATTGCCGTAGGATTTTTGGCATTCAGATTCGTTCTAAAGCTATTCGGCGCAAATGCCGAAAACGGCTTTGTTAACTGGCTATACAACACCAGTGGTGAATTGCTGGATCCATTCCGTGGAATCTTTCCAGTACGCGTCGTCGATGGCGCGTTTGTGGTCGAATTTTCGACTATATTCGCCATCATCGTCTATATGCTAGCTGGGCTATTGGTCGCTACGTTGATAGACGCGCTTACACACGTGTCTGCCAGTACCAAAAAGAAATAAGTATATATACACATAATTATACCTTTTCAGCAAGGGCTAGAAAGGGTATAATTATGTCATGTCAGCCGAGAGACCAGAAGATTTTCCATCCTTTGATATAGGAGAGTTGTCTTTCGATACTATTGATACTTATAAGGAAGCTTTCGAAAACAGCAGAGCCAGTCTGCATGACACCATGACCCAGTTCGTGAACGGCCAATTGCACGAAAAGGTTGGCCAAGCTTCAGCCATGCTTTTTTACGCGACCGAGTTGCACGGTGAAAGCTTTCGCAGACTTGCCGAATTCGCCGCGGATACTATGGAAACTACCCAGGCCGCGTCGCTATTGACGCAGGTCGCGGACGAAGATCAAAATGCTCTGTACAATACGCTAATCTCTATCAACCCAATAGCCGGGTTCGAACTAGACACCCGCGATGATATATATGACGCGATGGAAGAATACTGCATGGGCCGAAAGCGTGCCTGGAGCGAAGGCATTGATCCCGGTCTGATAGATATCGAAGACACGGACACGGACGTAGAGGTCATAGTCTTTCCAGAACCCATCAGCGAAGAGCGGCTACAGGAAATCCTGACCGATCCGGACATGCCAAATAGCGACAATTTGTCCGAAATGTCCGAAGGTGACGAATACGGCCAATGGGTGCCCTATGATTTTGAAGAAAAGCTACTAGACCGCGCCACGGTTATCATGTCGCTGTGTCCACCTAGTCTATACAAAGACGATTAATCCTAGTGATATTCAGGATTGTCAGACTGGGCGTTTGTAACGTGCTTCCATCCCGACGCGGTGTTGCCAACTGCCGGTATACCGCCATTATCCTTTAGCATGCGCGCGGTGTGCATCAGATTCCATGCCATAAACGTCGTGTTGCGGTTGGTAAAGTCGTTGTCGTATCCCATTGGTGTGTCCAGTTGCTTGCCGTCCCATTCGGTGTCGCCATAGCTAGCGCCCGGGCCAGCTTCGCCGATCCATCCGGCGTCTGCCTGTGGCGGTATGGTGTATCCTATGTGACCCAGCGCGTACAGTATGTCCATGGCGCAGTGTTTTATGCCATCTTCGTTACCGGTGATGATACAACCGCCAGCCTTGCCATAGTATAGGTACTGGTCCTTGTCATTGTGGTCACCGCTATACGCGTACAAACGCTCAATCACCAACGTCGCGACTGATGATTTCACGCCCAGCCATATGGGCGAGCCTATTACCAATATGTCGGCGCCTATAATCTTTTGCTGTATCGTAGGCCAATCATCTTCCTGGCCCTCGTCTTTGCCGTCTTTTACCATGCCAAAAGCTACCTTGTGATCCAGCACGTATATATCCTCGACGTCCACGCCTTGTTCGCGCATGATGTTCGACGCGCGGTCCATCAACAGTTGCGTGTGCGACTGCGACTTGTCCTTTTTTATCGAACAGTTCAAAAATACTGCCTTTAGGTCGTCGTATTTCGTTTCGTTTTCACTCATGGTTTCCGCCTCCTATCTACCTGGGTATCTATACCTATTATAACGTCTATACAAATCCATATGATTTTCCATATGGATATCCATATGGATTTTTGCTATTTCTTCGATACTACCGGTAGGCAGTGGATATATTTGTTATCATATAGCACCGAAACTAGCGCGTCGGCCACTGTACGTCGTGATACCAAGGTTTTTGCTGGGCCACTGGACGTCAGCCTATATTGTTCGGCCTTGCCATTCGTCAGCTTTAGCACGCGCACGACCGTCCAGTCTAGTTGTGATTGTTCCAGTGCTTCTACGTGATTCTTGCCGTCGTTTACGCGCGCTGGATCGACTATCGCTATGGCCATATTGGCCAATCTATCAATAATGTTTATCTTGTCCCCGAGCCGTCGCACGCCCGTGCCCGTCAGTGACACTATTCGTTTTATGCCTAGCTTTTTCATCTGATCGGTTATCACGCGCATAGCATCCGTCTGCAGTCTCGCCGGACTTCCTAGTTTGTGTCCCAACAGGCTGATTGCCGCGTCGCAACCCCGCAGTACCTCGGCCACGTCGTTCGGCTTGGTGATGTCGCGCGTGACGCGGGTGAGAGATCCGTCGGCCGGAT
>CAZXJP010000009.1:0-43125 GCA_964641025.1 uncultured Candidatus Saccharibacteria bacterium | reverse complement strand
CACCCACAACACGATCTGGAAGGATCAATGCCATGTCCAAGCAGGCAACCAAGAACCCGTTCGCCGGAATCGCCGACGAGATGCGCGCCGCCGCCGAGGCCGCCAAGCCGCGCCTCGAGATCGATCAGTCCGCCCTGGCCGCGCAGGCCCAGTCCCGCGCCGATCAGATGGCGGAGAAGGCCCGCTACGAGCAGCGACGCAAGGACATCGAGAACCAGCGCAAGGAGTTCATCGATCTGGTGAAGACCTTCGGTCAGGACCCGCGCAAGCGGTGGACGGCCGACGACTTCGAGCAGGCCGGTGAGTACGCCATGTACCTCCTGTCCAAGCGGCACGACAAGAAGCCGACGGTCAAGGAGCCCGAGGTCTCGGCACGGATCAAGAACCAGGTCATCTCTGTGTTCCAGAAGTGGATCCTCAGCTACACCGAGGCCGAACTGCCCCAGTGGCGGTTCGAAGGTGGATGGCATCGTTGGGCTCGACGTCCGCGTCAGCCCCGCCGTCAGCCGACCTCGCTCGCCTTCGTCGGCGAGAGCATGGATCCCAACTGGAAGCCCGAGGCCAACGGCCTGCACGTTCCGGTTCCGGAAGGTGCCTTCGACCCGAACAGGGCCAAGAAGGGCAAGCGCAAGAAGGCCGCCGCCTGATCGCGTGAAGGTGTGCTGGACCCGGGGACTCATCGACGAGCTCCCCGGGTCCACACCCAACCTATTCGCACCCCACAAGGGTGTTTTTTGTTGCTAAAAATTAAAACATAAAAGTTGTTGACAAATATCATTAACTGTGTTATAATGGGAACATAATCAGTTGAGGTGATACATCTCCTGATTCACATTTAAAAGCTGAACGTGTAACTGAGTTTTTCGGGCCGCTTATCTCGCATGAATTATCGTGCTAGATAAGTGGCCCGCAATGAACGTCGCGGGCCTGTCCTAAAATGAGGCTAAAAACACTGTTTAAGAAAGGGGGATAGCTTTGCGGAACATGCCGCTGCTATTCTTTGATTAAGTGGGTTGACTAGTTCAACCTTTGTGTGTTGACTCCCCGCCACAAATAAGATTGGGTCATTGGGCACATTTGGAATGCACTAGACTGACACTGTTCGACCCCTCGAGGGTAATAGCCTTGTCAGCTACGCTGTAATCCTAGGCCACTGGTGTAGACCCCCAAAAAGGCAGAGAACCTTTGCGCCGTCGACCTGTAGCGACAGGTATAGGCGCCAACACACCCGCGACAAAGCGCACAACTTCATAACAACTCAATAGCCTACCGAGTGGGCCACGCCGCCGCAGTGAGGTGGTGGGGATCGTCTGGTCCCCACCACCTCCACTCATTCACGTTCAGCTTTTTTCATCCCTCCCGCCAGCGAGCGGGTTTTTTGTTTGTTCGGATTCGGGATATACTAGAATAAATGAGCACGACATTTTTTTTCTATGACCTGGAAACCAGCGGGCTGTCTGGCCGCGAAGATCGAATAATGCAATTCGCTGGTCAGCGAACTGACATGGATTTAAACCCGATTGGCGATCCGGTCAACGTGATGGTAGCTCTAAACGATGATACTTTGCCGAGTCCCGAAGCCTTGATGGTTACAGGCATATCGCCACAGGCAACGGTGGCTGATGGTTATACCGAGGCTCAGTTCGCAGATATATTGCTGAAGGAAATATTCACGCCGGATACGATTGTAGTTGGATACAATAACGTAAGGTTTGACGACGAGTTTATACGTCATTTACTGTGGCGTAATTTCCGGGATCCATATGAATGGAGCTGGCGAGACGGGCGGTCACGCTGGGATTTGCTGGATGTAGTTCGCATGACACGAGCACTACGTCCGGACGGTATAAAGTGGCCAGTGGTCGATGGCAAACCAACGAATAGGCTAGAGCTATTATCGAAAGAAAACGGCATAACGCACGAGAATGCCCACGACGCACTCAGCGACGTAGTCGCTCTCATTGATATTGCAAAACTTATTAAATCCAAACAACCTCAGCTTTTCGATTATCTATTGAAAATGCGCGACAAAAATGAAATCAAAAAAATGATAAATCTGGATAACAAACAACCATTTGTTTATTCCAGTGGTCGATACGACGCGGAGTTTCAAAAGACGACGGTGGCATTTCCGCTAACCAGTAGTCGAAATGGTAATATTCTCGTCTATGATTTGCGATATGATCCAACGCAGTTTATTGATCTAGATAGCAAAGCTTTGGCAAAGAAGATTTATGCCACATGGGAAGAGCGCAAGGCCGATGATTTCGTTAAATTGCCAGTAAAAGAAATGCAGTATAATCGCGTTCCAGCAGTGGCTCCACTCGGCGTCCTAGAACAAGGAGACGGCTGGTCGCACGTCAGCATGTCACCCGATATAGTTGAATCCCACAAAAGTATACTATTATCGGCACCACATTTTGCTGAAAATCTACGCACACTATACGAAGGTAAACCAGAATACAAAAAATCACCCGATCCAGAGTCGCAATTGTATGATGGATTTTTGGATGATGCTGACAAACTGCGGGTACAAAAAGTCGCCGAATGCAACGAAAAAGAACTCGCGGATTTTAATCCAGATTTTCGTGACGAGCGGCTAGACGATTTACTATTACACTACAAAGCGCGAAGTTTTCCGCGTGCCCTGGGTGCTGACGAGTTATCGCGCTGGGAAAAGTGGCGCGTGGGTCGGATCAATAAACAACTACCTATGTTCATGAAATCAATGGAACGACTTTCCAAGCAACAGTTGAGTGACCACCAGCAATATATTATGCAAGAAATACAGTTGTGGCTACAAAATATCGCGCCTTCTGATAGTTCAGACGCCGATAGTGCTGAATAGTTTTTTGCGCCATGCGCGTACGGTATCATTCCGCCTAGAAACAATTTCGAAAACGACAGCGCAAAATGATGCGACCATTATCGCCAACATAAGTGAAGGCGGTAGGCTGGTCTCGGTCATAGGCAGTTGACCTATTATGATGAAATTGATTAATGCTTCGGGAACGTTGAGCGCATCGACAACCAGCCAGACTATTACTACTAGTGCTGTGACGTTGATTACTTTACGCGTACGTTCTTTCATAGCTACATAGATTATATCACAAAACATATACAAAGTCAATACATGGTTGATACACACAGAAAAAATGGTATAATATACCTAGCCAGATTGGTGAGTTAGATAGAACGGAGACGCAGATGACATCTGCAACGAAACGGCACAGTCCTTTGTGGCTGATGTTGCCGTTCGCGGTGATGGCCGCAGTGTTGGCCCTGGTCATGTTGGGCTTGGAAAATCGCTCGGCGGCCAGCTACGCCACAGACACCGAGGAAACCCTCGTCTTCAACGGCAACGTCTGGAGTAATCCGACGATTGCCGATGGAGTAGCGACGTTCGGCACGAAGGTCGGTCCGATTCGGGGTAATCCTCCGTATCCGCCGTACTACGACGTCGAAGACAACGAGACTTCGGTGCTGGTCGACGGCAAGCAGTGTGTCAACCCGCGGGGCAACAACGTGGTGTTCGAAGTACCCGTGACCGCTGTCACCTGTGACATGCTGGATCGCGGTAATGTCCATCTGAAGACATCCGGCCGGTCCAGATAACTACAACCCAACTGAGCGGGCTCGACACGGAGGGTTGTCATGAGCGAAATCTGCGCGGAGGATAAATCTTTCGGAATCCTGTCGATTTTCGTTTTCATGATGATGGCCACGCTGGTACAACCAGCTGCCATCCTCATCGGACACGAGATTGCCATGTCGCAATACAGAGACAGACTCGCGACACCTTCGGTCAGCGAAACGGTACAGTTTGGTTGCATACCGTCTGTCGCCGAATCGATGAGCGAAGAGGTTCGTGTACGAGGATTTTCGATCTCCACTCCCGTGGCAGCGTGCCCCCAGTAGGGGCTTACAGCGCCACCTGCGTCTTCTGGACGCAGGTGGCGCTGTTCACGTCTAACCGTGGGGTCTGGAAAAAAATCCAAAAACCATGTATACTATTCGGGTTTATGAGTGAAGTTATAAAAGTCACGGGAGCACGTGAACACAACCTGAAAGACATCACGGTTGAGATTCCGCGCGACAAACTGGTTGTTATCACGGGCCTTTCAGGTTCGGGAAAATCTTCGCTTGCTTTTGATACTATATACGCCGAAGGACAACGACGATACGTCGAGAGTTTGTCGAGTTATGCTAGGCAATTTTTGGGAACAATGGACAAACCTGATGTCGACCAGATTGACGGATTGAGCCCGGCTATTAGTATTGATCAAAAATCGACTAGCCGAAACCCTCGCAGTACCGTGGCGACAGTCACCGAAATATATGACTATTTGCGTTTGCTTTTCGCGCGTATTGGCGTGCCCCATTGTCCAATTGATGGAAATCCGGTACAGCGCCGTACTCCGCAGGACATCATTGATGCCGTTTTGCAGTACGACAACGGCAAGCGATTAATCATCCTGGCCCCAATAGTAAAAGACAAAAAAGGTGAATTCGCGCATATTCCTGAACAGTATCGTCGGCTAGGCTTTGCTCGGGTTCGTGTCGATAACGTTATATATGCATTGGACGAATTCCCTGATCTCAATAAAAACGATCGTCACAATATAGAGATCGTTGTCGATCGCATCGCCATTAGCGAAGAGATGAAATCACGGGTATCACAGTCGGTTGAACAGGCACTAGACTTGGGTGGTGGAATAGTGGAAGTACTACGTGTCGATGACGACGAGGTGGACGTGTATTCACAACGATACGCCTGCGTCGATCACCCAAACGAAGAAATACCAGAATTAGAGCCACGACTCTTTAGCTTTAACGCTCCGCAGGGCGCATGTCCTGTATGTACGGGACTCGGCAATCGATTAGAAGTTGATCCGGAACTAGTTTTCAACCCTAACCTAACTATTAGCGAAGGCGCGATTCGTCCGTTCAATCGCGTCAATAGTGATGCATGGTGGATGAAAAAGCTAGCGGCCGTGGGCGAGGCGCATGATTTTGATTTGCGGGTGCCGGTCAAAGAATTCTCTGACGAGGTATTAGAAAAAATAATGTACGGCACAGGCAATCAGCAATATCGTATACAGCTGGGAACTGGTCGGCATTATGATTCCGCGTACGAGGGGGTAATCCCAAACCTAGAACGTCGACACAAAGAAACAGACAGCGAATTTATGCGCAAAGACATCGAACGATTCATGCGCGAACGCGAATGTCATTCTTGTGGTGGGGCAAGGTTAAAGCCCGTTGTTTTGGCAGTTACTGTGCATGACAAAAACATTATGGATATTTGTCGGCTAGGCGTCGATGAAGCTCTGGATTTTTTCCAGAATAAATTCAAGCTTACTGACACCGAACAGCAAATCGCGACGCAGATTCTAAAAGAAATCGTGGCTCGACTGTCATTCATGAGTAACGTTGGCCTGACATACCTAGAACTTTCTCGTGCCGCTAATACGCTTAGCGGAGGCGAGGCGCAGCGTATTCGATTGGCTACGCAAATCGGTAGCGGATTGCAGGGGGTGCTTTATGTATTGGACGAGCCATCTATCGGTTTGCATCAACGTGATAACGATAGGTTAATAGCGACCCTTCAACACCTGCGTGATTTGGGCAACACTGTATTGGTGGTCGAACATGACGAAGATACTATTCGTCACGCCGATTACTTATTAGATATTGGTCCCGGTGCTGGCGTCGCCGGCGGAAATGTAGTCGCGGCTGGAACGCCCGACGAAGTCGCCAAAAACACCGATAGTATAACTGGACGATATTTGGCCGGCACGGACAAAATCGATGTTCCCAAAAAACGCCGAACAGCTGACAGCGATCGTAAATTAGTAGTACGTGGCGCGCGCGAAAACAATTTGCGCGGAATCGACGTGACGTTTCCGTTAGGTCTCATGACCGTAGTCAGCGGCGTTAGTGGTAGCGGCAAATCAACGTTAGTGAATGACATTTTGGCAAAGGAACTTTCGTCGCGTCTACACCGTAGTCAGGAAGTTCCCGGTACGCATGACGAAGTCGATGGGATCAATCATCTGGATAAAGCAATTGTTATTGACCAGTCTGCCATCGGCCGAACACCACGATCAAACCCGGCTACCTATACGGGAGTATTTACTCCAATTCGCGAACTATTCGCTGGTACGCCCGAGGCGAATATTCGTGGATATAAGGCTGGAAGGTTCAGTTTTAACGTCAAAGGCGGCCGTTGCGAAAACTGTCAGGGCGACGGCATGATAAAGATCGAGATGCACTTTCTTCCTGACGTATACGTGACATGTGATGTTTGTAAAGGCAAGCGATACAATCGCGAGGCTCTAGAAATTAAATACAAGGACGCGACCATTAGTGACGTTCTAGAAATGACCGTAGAACAAGCAGCGAAGTTTTTCTCTAACATTCCGTCTATCGCGCGAAAACTAGACACGCTCGTCGAAGTTGGTCTGGGTTATATTCGTTTAGGACAGCCAGCTACTACATTTAGTGGCGGTGAGGCGCAACGTATTAAGTTGGCTAGCGAACTATCGCGTCGTAGCACTGGCAAAACAATGTATATCCTGGACGAACCAACGACTGGACTGCATAGCGCTGATGTCAAACGTTTATTAACTATTCTGCAAAAACTGGTGCAGGGTGGAAACACCATGGTTGTTATTGAGCACAACTTGGACGTTATAAAAACCGCCGATCACATTATCGACATGGGCCCCGAAGGCGGTAGCGGTGGTGGGCAAGTAATTGCGACTGGCACGCCCGAAGAAGTTGCAAAGGTGGCCGAATCGTTTACGGGCCAATATCTAAAAACTCTATTAAAGTAAGAATTTTACAGCTACAAACCCTAGAACCAGCAAGCCGATAAAGGCAAAGCCTAGCGTATCAATGTATTTCTCAATTTTGTCTTTGTAACGCTTGCCGAAGTGGTGCATTAGGTAGGCGACTAGGAAGAATCTACCGCCACGACCGATTATTGATCCGATGATAAAGAAGGGCAGGAACATATGGGCAGCTCCTCCTGCTATCGTGAATATTTTGTACGGTATAGGTGTAAAACCCGCCACGATAACGGCAAATGCGCCGTAATTAGCAAACCAATCAACGGCTCCATAGTATGCCTCCTCGTATCCAACGCTAATAACTATTGGCATGACGGTAGCTATTGCTATGAATCCGATAAAATAACCAAACATTCCACCGGCAACCGATGACAATGTTGTAATTGTAGCGAGTCTAAACCATTTGTTTGGCTTGGCCGTGACCATGGCGATGAGCAGTGGATCTGGTGGGATAGGAAAGAAAGAGCTTTCGGCGAAACTGAGCCCGGCTAGCGCGCGCTCTGCTTGTTTTTTCTCGGCCCATGAAATGACCCAGTTGTAGCTACTGCGCATCCATCGCCTGGGCGCGTTAAATAAGTTCAAGACTTGCCAGCTAGGCTTGGTGTCGACGAATTGTTCGTATTTTGGTCCTTTTTTACGTCCAAACATTATCATCATTATAACATTGAACAGTATTGTGGTATAATGTAATAGATAAAATTGCAAGGAGAGACAATATCATATGGATATTTCATTAAAGTTGGCAGAAAGAACTGCTAAACGCAAGCAAGTAAAAAAACTTCGAGACGAAGGCATGGTGCCTAGTGTTGTTTATGGCGGTCATTCAGACCCAATCCACACACAATCACCAATAGTAGAAACATCAAAGGTAGTACACAAGGCTGGTAAACATTCGCCGGTACATTTGGTTATCGATGGCAAAAAGAAACTAGCTATCATCAAAACGATTGATGTTGATCCAGTGAAGCATCGGGTTCGACATGTGGCATTCCATACAATCAAGCAGAACGAGGCTATCGTGACCGAAGTTCCTATCCACTTGACTGGCATGGGTGAGAGTCCAGCCGAACGAGCCGGCTTGGTCGTACTTCAGGCTATCGAGCATGTAGAAATCAAAGCGAAACCTGCTGACCTACCAGAAGCTCTGGAAGTATCGCTTGAAAAGCTAGAGACTACCGAAGACAAGCTACTGCTATCAGACGTAAAACTACCAGAAGGCGCAGAGTACGCGGATCACGAGCAGAATCTAGAACTAGTCGTAGCAAACGTTTACGAGCCTAGCGCATTGCAGGCGCAGAACGAAGCCGCCGCTGGTGATGCGACAGAACCTGTTGCCGAAGGCGAAGAGAGTGAAGCCGAAGCCGCCGAAGGTGAAGGAACTGCCGAAGGCGATGCTCCAGAAGCTGGTGAAGAAAGCAAAGAATAAATAAATACTAAATAAAAATACGCCCGCGATTACGGGCGTATTTTTATTCCTCTATGAACCCACCTGATTGATGTTTCCAGAGCTTTGCATATGTCCCACCGGCCTTTATTAGTTTGTTATGCGTGCCGGTCTCGACTATTCGCCCGTGCTCCATGACGATTATGCGGTCAAGTTTGGCGATGGTTGATAGACGATGCGCGATCACGATAGACGTCCGGCCCTTCATGAGTGAACCTAGTGACTCTTGAATAAGCTTTTCACTCTCACTATCTAGGGCGCTAGTCGCTTCGTCCAGAACTAGTATCGGAGCGTCCTTTAATATGGCGCGCGCGATAGCGATACGCTGACGCTGACCGCCAGACAGTTTAACACCTCGTTCACCGACCAGCGTATCGAAGCCCTTTGGCAGGTCCTCGATAAACTCTAAAGCGTGAGCCTGTTTGGCGGCGCGTCGAATTTCTTCGTCGGTAGCGTCTTGTTTGCCGTATGATATGTTTTCAGACAACGAACGGTGGAATAGCATCGGCTCCTGAGGGACATATGCTATGTTCTCTCGCAGACTTTGCTGGGTGTAATCAGCGATATTCTGACCATCTATTCTGATTGCCCCTTTTTCTATATCCGAGAAACGAAGCAATAGACGAGTCAGGGTGGTTTTGCCACTGCCGGAATGTCCGACTAGACCGACTCGCTCACCAGGCTTTATGTCTAGATTGAAATCATCAAATAAGATGTCACGATTGTCATCATGCGCGAATGACATGTGCTCAAATTCGATGTGACCTTTGTCAATTATCATCTTTTGTTTCGATCGGTTTACGACGGTTTGTGGCAAATCTAGAATCTCGACCATGTCATGAGCGTCGCCCATGATTTTGTGATAGTTACGCAGAATGCTGTTCATTTCCCAAAGCTGTCGGGCGACCGTGAAGGTATATGTAACAGCCAAATAGACGACACCTATAGATATAATGTTTTGCTCGGCTGCCCACACCGCCGCGACCAAGGCCGTTATATTTAACGTTGCCATCAAGGATGAGTATCCACTGCTGACTAGTAGGAATCCTTTTAGCGTATTGAAACTTTTACCATACCAATGTAATGACCGTGCCTTGATTTTAGACAGCTCGCTAGATTCTTTACCGTATGCCTTGATTGTCGCGATATTGGTAACGGCATCGGCTACGCCAGCATTTAGCGCCGTATTGGCTTGCGCCTCCTCGCGCGATAACCTAGCCATGAATTTAGATCCTAGCGATACGAATGTTACGAATGTAACGACCACGATCGCCAGGACTATCGCGAACTGCCAAAAAACAAACGACATTATTATTATCGCTGCTGTTATGCCGGCCACGGTAGGTATTATTTGGAAAGTGACTGTATCCCAGAATTTTTCGAAGGCACCACCAAGTTTTGTGGTCTGCGAAACAAGCGCCCCGCCGAATCTATTAGCGTGAAACGTCAGGCTTTGTTCGCTAAGAGTCGTGAATATTCTGTGATATAAATCTCGATACCCAAGTATCTCCATAGTCCATATACAGAATAGATTGATTCGCCAGCCTATGACCTCACCATAAATCTGTGTCAGGGCGAACAATCCGATTAAGGGTAGTGCGCCTTCTAGGGTAAGCCCACCAGCTTGTAGCCGTTCTAGTATTATCGAGATGATAAATGGGCCAACGTACCCAGACATAGTCGAAGACATAGCCGAGCCAACCATGGCTATCCATGTTCGAAACGGATATTTCATGGCAGTGCGCCAAAATAGTGCAATAGAGCGTCTCTGCATATTTATTCCTTTTATGATTATAATTTGATTTGTCGTTTTATGCCATTGGTCCCCGGAGGGACATTAGTAGAGGATTCCAAAGAATCAAGATTTAATTAGTATGACATTATTTTTTGTATTATGCAACTAGTCGGCAATTTCGACGCCAATAGCGACGGCGCATAGGGCAATAAAACCCATTTCTGCGACGTGTCGAAAGAAAGATTTTTCCCTAGTCTCTGGTGATCTCATTATATTTCATTATAACACATATGCTTGGGATTGTAAATAGAGGTGAAAATGTTATAATACGGGGGTGCAAAAGATACTTCTATATTATAAATTCACGCCGATATCGGATACGGAAGCCGTTAAATTATGGCAAAAAACTTTGTGTGACAGTCTCGGCTTGCGAGGTCGAATATTGGTAAGCCGACATGGTCTCAATGGTACGGTAGGCGGTGATATAGATGATCTAAAAAAATATATAAAGCAAACAAAACAATATCCAGGATTCAAAAACACGGTTTTTAAATGGTCCGACGGTAGTCGTGACGATTTCCCTAGAATGAGCGTGAAATCACGCAAAGAGTTGGTCGGATTCAAAAACAGTGATGACGAGTTCGACGTCGATGACAATGGCGTTATTGGTGGAGGTAAGCACCTCAAGCCGAAACAAGTTCATAAACTCGTCGAGGAATTCGGCGACGACGTGATATTTTTTGATGGTAGAAATGAGCACGAAGCTAGGATAGGAAAATTCAAAAACGCGATAGTTCCCAATACTAATACGTCACGGGATTTTATCGCCGAATTGGAGAGCGATAAATATGACGACATAAAAGACAAAAAAGTCGTCACGTATTGTACGGGCGGGATTCGTTGCGAAGTAATTAGCGCGATGATGAAAAAGCGAGGATTCAAGGATGTGTATCAAATTGACGGTGGCATAGTAAAGTACGGAGAAGCATACGGCGATGATGGACTGTGGGAAGGAAGCTTACGCGTATTCGATAATCGTATGACAGTTGACTTTAGTGATCATACCGCGGTGATTGGCGAATGCTCACACTGCAAAGGCAAGACGAGTAACTTTGAAAACTGCGCTCGTGCTGAATGTAATGATTTGGTCTTGATATGCAATCAGTGCAAGCAAGACCCTGATTTGCTATACCATACTGTGGAGTGTCGCCCAAAAGCAGTAGACAGGGCGATAGTAAAGTGATAACATAAGCGCAATATGCGCGAAGCGTACCAATACCACGAAGAACCTAGTAATGAACGGCCAATTGGCCGTTTTTTAAATTCTCTTGACGATAACTCATCCGTTGGTATGAATGACCACGAGCAGGCGATGGATTTCTGTAGGCAGTTCAAGATGCTGTACGGAAAACTATTTCATAGGGATGGCTTGTCGTCTATCGTAAAAGCTAGGTTAGATGAAAACAATGAAATTTCCATAGAAAAGCCATTGGCCACGTTAAGCTATAGCGACACCATCTGGGTTGAGTTGAATCACCATGATTCTCCGAGCGAGAAAGAAAGATACATTTGGAAGGTCAGTGGCGGTAGCGAGCACTATGATCTAGAAATTCGAGATGATTACTGGCTGGCCACATATTCACAGAAAGGCAATCAAAACCAAATACTGCGCAGATATCCTATATATAATGAAGAGCACGTACGAGGTCTGGCCAATATGGTAGAAAAAATCATAACTCATCCTGATTGCTTGGATCAAATAGATGACATAGTGGATAATATCGATGATTCCACAGAAGAACTGAAGGCTCTCGAAAACTCACCGAACGATTTATATACTGCGAAGAGGAGCAAAAGAATAGCAGAACTACGCTCGCATTTGTTTCGGGCTGGTTTTGGATCCGGATCGGTCGATAGAAGCAACCAAAAACCGCTTCTTTAATATATAATTATCCGGTGAAGCAATTTTATAACGTATTAATCAATACTCTCGTTGCAAATGTAACGACGAGCTTTTTGTGGTTCGCGTTAACGTTTTGGGTGTACCTAGAAACCAAGTCCGTGCTGGCTACCGCGATAATCGGTGGATCATACATGCTATTTGCAGCTATAGGGAGTTTGGCGTGGGGCACCTATATTGACAAGCATCGCAAAAAACGCGTGATGGTCGTATCTAGCACGTTTACGCTAATAGCATATGCGCTTGCGGGTATTATATACTTGCTGTTTCCGACGGAAACATTGACCAGTTGGCAGAGTGTCATGTTTTGGGTATTCATAGCAGTAGTGTTGGCTGGCGGAGTTGTCGAGAATATGCGAAACATAGCGCTTTCCACGGTGGTTACCATACTGGTGGACAAGGACAAGCGCGACAAAGCAAATGGCGCAGTGGGGGCTGTGCAGGGTGTTGGTTTTTTGGTCACGTCAGTATTCAGCGGCCTTGCTATTGGTTTTTTGGGAATGGGATGGGCTATTGGAATCGCGGTATTCTTTACGGCAGTCGCGCTGCTTCACCTACTATTCGTTCGTATAGACGAGCCTGAAATCGTACATGATCCCGAACTTGCTAATAAACGAGTAGACATCAAAGGCGCGTTAGCGGCTATTCGTGTGGTGCCTGGTTTGATATGGTTAATTATATTCACGACGTTTAATAACCTGGTAGGTGGCGTATATATAGCCTTGATGGATCCGTATGGATTGACCCTCTTTTCGGTTCAGATGTGGGGAATAATATTTGGGATCACCAGTATAGGATACATAGTTGGCGGATTAATTATCGCAAAGAGAGGTCTGGGCAAAAGTCCTCTCCGTGCCATGCTACTAGCTAATATAATCGTAGGCCTAGTTGGAGCAGTGTTTACTATTCGCGAACTATGGTTGCTGTATACCATAGGAATATTTATATATATGGCAATAATGCCTATTATCGAGGCTGCCGAACAAACGATAATTCAACGAGTAGTACCGCTCGCCAAACAGGGCAGGGTTTTTGGATTCGCGTATGCGTTTGAAATCGCCGCCGCTCCAATTAGCGCGTTTTTGATAGGGCCGATTGCCGAGTTCTTCATAATACCTTATATGAATACCGCCGAAGGACAACGGTCATTCGAGTGGCTATTGGGCACAGGAGATGCCAGGGGAATTGCTTTAGTATTTGTGTGTGCTGGTTTAATAATGTGCGCGGCTGTGCTGATTGCATTTAAAACACGCGCGTATAGAGTTCTCAGCAAAGCTTATCAAAAGGCATAAACAAGTTAACGAATGCTATAATATACAAAGTATGGTAAAAATCACACATGAAGCAGCTAGCGCTATGCTAGCGAGAAGGGCTGCCCAAGTACAACGAGGTAGCGCGCGTGCAGCGGTGCTGGGCGTAAACGACGGATTAGTAAGTATATTGTGTATTGTCGTGGCTGTTGCTGCGGCTGGTGCTGACGCAAAAGCCGTGTTGATCGCAGGGTTCGCAGGCGCACTGGCGGGTGCCATATCGATGGCCGCAGGCGAATGGATCTCGGTCAAAGCCCAAGTGGAACTTTTCGAAAACGTGCTTTCGGATTTACGAAAAATCGTAAAAGCAGACAAGGCTCTACTAGAAGAAAATCTGACGAACAATTTCAAAGAACATGGCATGGATGAAAAAACCGCCAAGCACGCGGTTGCCGACGTCGCGAAATCCGACAAAGAATTCGTATCCATGTACTCATCTCAGGTAGTAGGCGTCAATGAAGATGAGCTAGGTTCGCCTTGGGTAGCAGCTGGATCATCGTTTGTGCTGTTCTGGTTAGGATCAATACCACCATTACTCCCATGGGTTATTGGTTGGCACAACACTGAGGGTATCCTGTTGGCAGTTGCATTGACGGCAATCGGTAGTTTGTTCGTGGGTGGCTATACGGCTAAGTCTAGTGGCAAAAGTATGTTGTACGGCGCGTTACGCCAACTAATCATAGTGGTATTTGCATCTGCTGTAACTTATGGTGTAGGTGTAGTATTCGGCGTCGCTGTATCCTAAAATAGAAGTTGTGAACAAAAAGTTACAAGATAAATTAAGGACACTTCCGCATAATCCGGGCGTGTATTTTCACAAGTCAAAAAGTGGCGAGGTCATTTATGTTGGCAAAGCAGCGGTACTAAAAAATCGCGTCCGTCAGTATTTTCAGTCAAAGCGCGACATGGACGTAAAAACCCTTGCGCTGGTCGCCGAGATAGAAGACACGGACTGGATAGAAACCGAGAGCGAGATAGACGCATTGTTTTTGGAATCCGAAATGGTCAAACGTTACAAACCGCGGTTTAATATTTTACTTCGCGATGACAGATCACAATTATACATACGTATCGACATGAAATCAGAATGGCCAACAGTCTCGTTTACGCGAAATCCCACCGATGACGGGGCCGACTATCATGGCCCGTACTATAACGGCTACGCGATAAAGAAAGCGTTGCGCTATTTGCGCCGAGTTTTTCCATACTATACTCATCCCCCAAAACATAACGCGCGACCTACCCTAGATGCTCATATAGGCCTTGATCCACATGGACTGACTAGTGACGAGTATAAAAAAGAGCTAAGGAAACTCGTGAAGTATTTCAAAGGTGGTCGCAAAGAGCTGGCTCGTACCATAGAACGAGACATGAAGTCCGCGGCAAAGTCGCATGATTTTGAACGCGCCGCACGACTACGCAACAGATTACGAGATTTAGCCGAATTACAACGAAGAATCATGTTTGGCGATCGTGAATTTTTGGACATAAGCAAGGACAAGGCTTTGGCTGGACTGCAGTACATATTTGGCATGGACAAGACACCCGTGCGCATAGAGGCATATGACATCAGCCATACTAGTGGAGTCAATGTTGTTGCAAGTATGGTGGTCTTTACCAACGGAGTTAGTAATCGTAGCGAATACCGCAAGTTCAAGACATCTGAAAGAAATGACGATACCGCGAATATAAAAGAGACATTATCGCGACGATTAAGCGAAAGAAATCTGAAAAAATGGGGAAATCCTGACCTGATAATTATTGATGGCGGCGTAGGTCAACTATCGGCAGCTATAGAAGCGCAAGGTGAAAGTGGAACAAGTTTCCCGATTGTTAGTATCGCAAAACGCGAAGAAGAGATAATAGTACATTCAGATAAGTCAAACATAGATGTCACCAATCTAGCTAGTTGTAGCGACTATATAGTTCAGAGCAAGAACAGGTATCTAACAGTTAACTTGCATCCAGGACAGATCAAATCCGATGGACATTCTGCGAACTTACGTGGCGGCAGTCAAACGTATAAGTACTCCGACATAGTAAAGCTCATCCAACGTATACGTGACGAATCCCATAGATTCGCGATTAGCTATCATACTACCATCGCGCGTAAAAAACAGACAGCAAGTGAACTAGACAAAATACCTGGCATTGGTCCATCTACTAGGCATAAGCTTATACGCACTTTTGGTAGTCTTCGCGCGGTCAAATCAGCCACGCACGAGCAAATAGTTGCCGCTATCGGTAGGTCGAAAGCGGATAAACTAAAACCATACCTGTGATAATCTAGGTACATGAAGTCGCCTAACTCTACTTTCTTTGCAGGTAATCGAGAGACGGTTATGTCCAAGCTACAAGGCGGATTATTGGTAATGGCGGGATACGCGAGTATGCAACACGTGAATGACGTTGAAATGCCGTTTGTTCAAGAGGGCGCCTTTTGGTATTTATCCGGTATAGAGTTTCCTAATTGGTGGTTGATCATAGATTCAAAACGTCAAAAAAGTTGGCTGGTAGAGCCCGAAATAGACGACAAGCACCGATTGTTCGAAGAGAGCTTGAGTCAAGACGATGCAATCAAGCGTAGTGGCGTGGATGGCGTATTGAGCCGAGATGACGCGAAGGTAATGTTGCGACAGGCATCGGGCATGCATCCATTGGTATATACAGTCGGATATCCAGACCATCATGAACATTTTGGTTTTACGCTGAATCCGGCGGCCAGGGAAATGAAGGACATGCTATCCCGCACTTTCAAGAGCGTGCGAGATTTTAGATTAGAACTAGCAAAGATTCGAGCAATAAAGCAGGACTGCGAGATTAAATGGATGCAGGAGGGTATCGATCTGACCATCAAGGCATTTCGCGACGTGAGGTCAAAGCTGGAATCCTACAAATATGACTATCAGATAAATGCCGACATTACACATACCTTTTTAAACGCAGGGGCCTGGGGGCATTCATTCGATCCGATAATTGCCGTTGGTCCAGACACTGCCACTGTTCATCACTTTTCAAAAAATAATCGCTTGAAAAAGGGCCAGCCTTTGCTAATGGACATAGGCGTACGATTACACGGTTATTCGTCTGATCTAACGCGCACGTATTCTATAGGAAAACCCACGAATAGATTAGCAGAGGTATACGACGCTATTAAACAAGCGCAACTTGAGATTATGGACATGCTACGACCGGGTCTTTCGGTCACGGAATATCATGAAAAATCAGATAAAATTTTGCAAGAAAAATACATAGAGCTAGGGCTGATGAAATCTAGCGAAACGGATAAATTCAACATGCTGTTTCCTCACTCAATCAGTCATGGTTTGGGAATCGATGTACATGAATCATTGGGGCGCCCGCAGTATTTTCAGCCAGGCATGGTTTTGATGGTTGAACCCGGCGTATATCTACAAGATGAAAAGTTCGGAGTTCGTACCGAAGACGTCATCCTTATAACAGATAACGGTTTCAAAAATCTCAGCACAAAGCTATCAACCGACCTATAGCTATGTATCGTTAGGGTTATGCTATAATTTATCGTAGTGATGCAACGTCAATTCTTGGTGTTTTTAATCAGATGGCCATTAAATTCCTTAGGCCTTTGGATTGCTGTCCGTTTGTTGGGTACCGGATATAGTGATCTAGAAATAGACTCCAGCGTTGGTGTTTTTTTATTGGCCGGTCTGATATTTTCTATAGTCAATAGTATCCTCAAGCCTTTGGTTGTTATATTATCTTTGCCGGCCATACTTTTGACGCTTGGATTATTCGTGTTGGTAGTAAATGGGTTCATGGTCTGGATATCTCTACAGCTAACACCTGGTTTACATATGACATTTTGGAACTCAATCCTAGCCGGAATTATACTTTCTCTGATAAACTATATAGTAAGTAGCCTAGTGGATATGAACGTGAGGAGAAAAATAGCGAGATGACAATAGATTCAATTTTACAGATAGTGACAGTAGGTTCGGCCATACTAATGGTGGCATGTATTCTATTGCAACAGCGAGGCGCTAGCTTGGGTGCAGGGTTCGGAGCATCTGGCGAGCTATACACTACGCGTCGTGGCCTGGACAAGAATTTGTTTGAAGCGACAATAGTGCTGGCCGTTATCTTTGTACTATCAATTTTGGCGGGACTTTTACTGCCTCAATAGTCCGGGTGGGACGAATAGATGGAAAACCCACGCCCAAATTTACGAAAACGATTAGCCCTAAAGCGTCAGTCTAGATTTATCAAAAAACATGCTCGTCGTGCAGAGGGCGCGACTATTCGCCATGCTCGACGTTTTTTGGTCAATCGTTGGGATAAAATACTAGAGATTCGGCTACATGTATTTGGCTGGCTTGCCGGCGTTGGTTTGATAATCGTTATAGTTGGCTTGCAAATGGTCTGGTTCCAGCAAAGCTATGTCGAGACAAAGCCTGTAAAAGGCGGCACGTATGCAGAGGCTGTCAGGGGGCCAATACAAACGCTTAATCCTCTGTATGCGACCACGCCCGCAGAGTTAGCTGTCACCAATTTAATATTCTCGTCACTATATAGTTATGACACTACCGGCAATTTGAGGGGCGACATTGCGAAATCAATTCAGAACAAAGACGACCAAGAGTTTACGGTAAAGCTACGACGTGATGCTCATTGGCATGACGGCACGCCACTGACAGCCAAGGACATCGTTTTTACGATAAATCTCATGCGAGATCCTTCTAGTAGGTCTGTTTCCGCGGTTAGCTGGCAGGGCGTAGCGGCAGAGTATGTCAATGAATACGAGGTTCGCTTCTTGCTTCCCGCTTCCTATGCCGCATTTCCACATGCTCTGACTTTCGCAATACTACCTAGTCATTTGCTCAAAGATGTCGAGCCGTCGGCTGTGCGGGAAAATACATACAGTGTCAATCCGGTAGGTAGCGGGCCTTTTAGCCTGCAGCTATTGCAAACAGTTGGCGACGAAGTCGATAGAAAAATCGTGTATCTAAATGCCAACAGTACATATCACTGGGGACGACCACAGCTAGACAGACTACAGCTGCACACGTATAGGGATGATGAAAATATGTACACTGCCCTCAGGACAGGAGAAGTGATTGGCGCCAGTGACGTGTCTAGCGATGTCGCGAGAATGGTGGATGGCAACGTATTCAATGTTATATCGCGACCAGTCAATAATGGCGTATACGTGATATTCAATCTGTCAAATCCGGTATTAAAAAACAAAGAAGTAAGGACTGCCTTGCGTCTTGCGACGAATACCCAGGCTATTAGTAACAGTCTTTACGGAAAACCTAACACGCTTCATCTTCCTTTCCTACCGTCGCAGGTGGCGGGCTCTGATTCCATAAAGGCGCCAAAGTCCAATCTATCCGCTGCAGTTAAACTGCTAGACAAAGAAGGCTGGAAACTAAAGGACGGTGTTCGAACAAAGAAGGGGCAAGAGTTGCGTTTTAGAATAGTAACGCGACAAAATACCGAGTACGAAACATCCCTAAAGGAACTGATAGATCAATGGAGTTCATTGGGCGTAAAGCTTGACGCCGAGGTTTTTGATGCGAGTGACGAAACAAAGAGTTTTGCCGGTGATGTTCTGCAGACCAGAAATTACGACATATTGCTGGACGAGCTAGTTATCGGCGCCGACCCTGACGTATTTGCTTTTTGGCATTCCGGGGGCCTGTTGAACTTTTCCGAGTATGGTAGCGATGTCGCGGATGACGCGCTGACAAGCGCGCGCGACCAGTCCAACCCCGCACTTAGGAACGCGAAGTACCTAACATTCGCGAGGGCATGGTTGTCGGACATACCAGCTATAGGTCTGTATCAATCGAATATTACATATATACACACGAAATCCACGCGAACTATTGGTCCGGATGAGGTGATAATCAATCCTAGTGATCACTACGGCGGGGTGTTGCACTGGACTGCAGAAAAGGGCAGAGTTTACAAAACGCCCTAGCGGATTGATATGACTGACTTACCACGGGATTTCTCGCATTTGACTTCCCGCCCGCCAACGGACGAGAGACTGTTCAGTAGCGATTTGGTAGAAGAAGCCATCGAAGAAATAGCACCGAATATACATGACCCTATTTTGCGTCGAATGTTTCGTCAGTGCCTACCGAATACCCTGGATACGACGACGTACTATCACGAAGACGAGGATGGTAAACCAGATACCGTAGTAATAACTGGCGACATTCCGGCCATGTGGTTGCGCGATTCAACTAATCAAATTTGGCCATACCTGAGGTTCGCGCGCGAGGATCCAAAAATAGCGAAAATGATTGAAGGTCTCATATATCGTCAGGCAAAATGCATACTCATAGACCCGTATGCGAACGCGTTCGTCGATCCATATGTTGATAACCCGCCAAAGACACCCCATTGGCCGCACGGCGATGAATGGGACGATGCGGTGTGGGAGCGCAAGTACGAGCTAGATAGTCTGATGGCCTTCTTGAGACTAGTAAATGGATATGGTGACGCAACCGGAGATTATTCGGTCGTAAATGACGAAGTACTATCGGCGATTCAAAAGGTAGTGCAAGTTATTCAGAGCGAGCAGGTAGGGGTTAATGATGCTACGAAGCCTATTATTCATAGGGCGACCATGCCAAATGGCGAGCCTTTTCCCGATGTTGATGACGAGGGGTATGGAGCAAGGGCAGAACAAACGGGACTTGTTAGGAACACGTTCCGTCCATCAGACGATAGGGCCGAGTTACCGTATCTAATACCGGCAAACGCCATGGCCGTCGTAGCCCTCAGTGGAATCGCGAAAGTTCTGAAGTATAACAATCAAAAAGAGTTGGAAAATGAATGTCGCGCGCTGTCGCATCAAATAGATGAAGGTATACAGAACTACGGCATCATAGAGCATGAAAAGTATGGTCGTATGTATGCGTATGAAGTGAATGGAATTGATGCGCCAAATGTCATGGATGATCCTAATGTTCCTAGTCTGATGAGCCTGCCATATTTAAAATATAAGTATGCCGAGACACCTATTTGGCAAAATACAAAAAGTTTTATCCTCAGCGAGGATCACGAATATATGTACACCGGGAAGTTTGAAGGTCAGGGAAGTCCGCATACACCCGAAGACTTCTTTTGGCCAATCGCTACGATCATGCGTATTATGACGAGTAACGACGATGACGAAATAAAAGACTGCCTACTGATGCTTCGTAATACATCTGCGGCCACTTTCTTTATGCACGAATCGATAAATGTAAATGACGCGACGGACTATACTCGGCCATGGTTCGGTTGGGCGAACTCGCTATTTGGCGAAATGATCTTGGACCTATATGATCGCAAGCCCGACTTATTAGCATCTGACCTAAATTAAATAGAATTTGATATAATAACATAAGCGCAAAACCAAATGATAAGGGGATAAAATGGCAAAGAAAAAAGATGATGAATGGACCGTACCCGGCACTGTCTTTGCGGGCTGTGTAGTGATGGGCGTAGGATTGGGCTTCCTGTTTGGTAGCCTGGTAGCGTTTTCTATAATTGGCGTTGGAATAGGATTGTTCGCGTCGGCATGGTTCAAAAGCCGACAGGCAAAATAATAGTCATTGATAATATAAAAATCCATATGGATATCCATATGGATTTTTTGGTGCGCGTGAGAGGACTTGAACCTCCACGTCCTTGCGAACACTAGCACCTCAAGCTAGCCTGTCTACCAATTCCAGCACACGCGCATACGTTGAATATCGCTATTATATAATAGATTGCTAATTATAGCCATATGTGTTATAATAAAAGGATAGGCCCATATCGGATATATATGGGGTATTTTTATGAAAGATTCAAAACAAATTAGAAACATCGCAATCATCGCCCACGTCGACCACGGCAAGACTACTTTGGTTGATGGTCTATTAAAACAATCCAATACTTTTCGTGATAATCAGGCTGAAATGAACCAATCGCTTATCATGGATAGCGGTGATCAAGAGCACGAACGCGGCATTACGATTACGGCGAAGCAGACTTCGATTTATCGTGATGAATACAAAATCAATATTATTGATACACCTGGTCACGCGGATTTTTCTGGCGAAGTCGAGCGAACTCTGAATATGGCTGACGGCGTATTACTAATTGTTGATGCCCAAGAGGGTCCCATGCCTCAAACGAAATTCGTTCTCACAAAGGCATTAGAACTAGGCCTAAAACCAGTAGTAGTTATTAATAAAATAGACAAGCCAGCGCGCAGGGTTGAGCAGGTTGAGGATGAAGTGGCGGATCTGTTCCTAGAACTTGCTACCGACGATTCACAGCTACATTATCCCGTGTATTATGCAATCGCCCGAGAAGGCAAGGCGTGGAAGTCTATGCCCGATAATACGTCCGAGCACACGGATTTAACGGTTATATTCGACGCGATTATAAATGACATACCTGCGCCGAATGTTGATTCCGAGGGTACGCTTCAGCTACTGGTAACATCTCTGCAGTACGATTCTTTCCTGGGCAAATACGCTATTGGTCGCCTCTCTAGGGGTGAAATCAAGCCTCGTCAACAAGTGACGCTCATAAAGCGTGACGGCAAGCAGGTTTCGGCGCAAGTCGATAAGTTGTTTGGATATCGCGGACTTTCGAGAGAGGAAATAACTGGTGCCGGAGCAGGAGACATCATCGCTATCACGGGCGTATCAGATGCTCATATCGGCGAGACTATAGCTGACAAGGAAAATCCCGAGGCACTACCTGTATTGGAGGTTGAAGCTCCGACTATTAGCATGTACCTGGGCCCAAATACCAGTCCAATGAAAGGCCGCGAGGGAGATTATACGACGAGCCGTCAGATAGGTGATAGGTTGAGACAAGAGCTAGAGACGAATGTCGCTCTGCGAGTCCGCGACGAAGGAATAGGCTTTATTATTAGCGGTCGTGGTGAACTGCACCTGAGCGTGCTTATAGAAACCATGCGACGCGAAGGTTATGAGTTCGAAGTAGGTAGGCCTCAGGTGGTGACTATAGAACAGGATGGAAAGACCCAAGAACCAGTAGAAGAGCTAGTTATAGAAATTAGTAATGAGTTCGTAGGAACTGTCAGTCAAGAAATGGGTACTCGGCGGGGCGAGCTGATTCATCAGGAAACTACTTCGTCTGGCGCTGTTCGACAGACATATATCATTACTACTAGGGCAATGATTGGTCTACGAAACCAATTGCTAACGGCTACCAAGGGGACAGTGATAATGAATAGTTTACCTCACGGCTATCAGCCACTGGGGGCCAAGTTAACCAGCACGCGAAACGGCGCGCTCATTGCTTTTGAACCAGGTACGTCGACTCCATATGCACTAGAAAACGCCGAGTCACGAGGCGAACTATTTATTGGCCCTGCGGTCGAAGTATACGCAGGAATGGTGGTAGGCTTGAATACAAGGCTAGAAGACCTAGAGATTAACGTATGCAAGGCGAAACACCTAACCAATATGCGCAGTAAATCGTCCGACGGTGCAGTTCAACTTACGCCTTTTACGGATTTGTCTCTGGAACAGTGTATTGATTTTCTGAACGACGATGAACTACTAGAAGTAACGCCTAAAAACTTACGAATTCGAAAACGACTACTTGACGCCAACCAACGAAAACGCGCATCAAAAACATAAACACGTTGAATACCAGCGTGATAACCCCTATAATATATATAGGGAATGGCAAAGATTAATAAACTTAGAAACATAGGGCCGGCGTCCGAGAACGCTTTGAAATCCGCGCTCGTCAACACGGCGGGTGCACTAATGCTAACAAAAGCAAGCCCGGACGAGGTATTGGGTGAGCTGTTCGATATAGTCCAACAACGAAAAGTCTATGCCGATGGCAAAACATTCATCGATCTCGTACCCAAGAAGCGTCTGAAACAAATTCGCAAAGAGTACCTAGTAAAGCGCGAGGATCCAAATTTCAATCTAGAAGAGTTCGTCGGCCAGCATTTTTATGAATTCAAGCATGACGCGCCGACGTACGCCAGCAATAAAGAACACTCCCCCAGCCAACACATAAAGGAACTGTGGCCAGTTCTCGAACGAAAGAACCGTCGCGATCGGGGATCGCTGATTGCAATTCCGTATCCATATATAGTTCCCGGAGGTAGGTTCGTTGAACAGTACTACTGGGATAGTTATTTCACGATGCTGGGTCTTGCAGCCGACGGAGAATGGGGTCACGTCGAAAACATGATAAAAAACTTTACGTATATGATACGTAAGTTTGGATTTATCCCAACCGCCAACAGGACATACTATTTGTCGCGTTCGCAACCGCCCTTTTTTAGCCATATGGTCCGACTGGCGGCTAGGCATCACAATCGAACCCTAACTCTCCTGGAATACCTACCATATATATTAGGTGAGCACAGGTATTGGATGAGGGGCAGGCGAACGGTTGAAAAACTAGACGAAGCCGCGGCGATGCGACATGTCGTACGGATGCCCGACGGCACACTAATGAATAGATATTTCGATGACAAAAAAACTCCTCGACCGGAGTCTATGCATGAGGACAAAGCAACAGCGGGCGAGACGGAGGCTGAAGTATCGGAAAAGCTTTTTTTGGATTTACGTGCCGCCGCAGAGAGCGGGTGGGACTTCAGTAGTCGATGGTTCAATGACCCTGCTGATATAGGATCTATACACACCACGGACATCGTACCCGTGGATTTGAATTGTTTGCTATATCACATGGAGATGACGGTAGCCGAAACATACCAGCTAATGTTCCAGCCCCTTCTAGCCCGTAATTACAGGAGGAGCGCCGAAAAGCGGATTGCTGCAATCAGCAAATATATGTGGGATGAAAAAGAACAGTTTTTCGTTGATTACGACTTCAAGACAGGAAAAACGACGGGCAGAATAACTTTGGCTGGGGTATTTCCATTATTTGTAAAGATAGCTACGCCAGATCAAGCAAAGGCCGTCGCGAGTCGTATCGAAAAAGATTTTCTAAAAAAGGGCGGATTGGTAACGACCTTGTATGATACCGGCCAGCAATGGGACGCACCAAACGGATGGGCACCCCTGCACTGGGTAGTAATAACGGGACTACGCGAGTATGGCTATAATGCACTTGCTGATAAAATAAAAAAACGCTGGCTAAAAACCTGTGATGAATTGTACAAACATGAAACCAAAATGGTGGAAAAATACAACGTGGTTGAACCAGATAAACGTGGTGGTGGTGGTGAATATGTCCTACAGGACGGCTTCGGCTGGACTAATGGCGTCTACGCTGCATTAACCAAAGAAGACGAACATCCAAAAATAACTAGGAACTAAGCAGCCGTTTGGATATTCGGCGCATTTTTTGGCCGATTCTTTTCTTGTCCAAATTCACGGGCTTCTTTTTCTTTGGCGTGTTTTTGTTTGTCGTTATTTCTTGTAGTATTTTATCGTAGCCATCGATCATTGCGTCAACGGAAAAATTCTTTACTATGTGTTCACGGCAGTCTTTACGTTTGATAGTACCAAGCTTCTCTATCGCCAGTATCATTTCGGCGCTATTGTTAACGATAAAGCCGGTTTTGCCATCTTCTATTATTTCCGGTACAGATCCACGATTAAAAGCAATAACTGGTGTTTCGCACGCGCCAGCCTCTACCATGGTCAAGCCAAAGGGCTCCTGCCATTGTATTGGAGCCAAAAATCCCGCTGCGTTTTGATAATACTTTACCAATTGCTCGCGTTCTAGCATGCCCAAGAATAGTATGCGGTTGTTTAGGAATGGCTTTATGTGCTCATCGAAATACCATTGATCGGCCTTGGTCACTGATCCAGATATGAGCAATCGCATGTCGGATTGCATTGCTATTTGGACAGCTTCTTTAACACCCTTGTCTGGCGTTATTCTACCTGAAACCATTAGATAGTCATCTGGTTCGTCATCGGGTTTAAACATCTCTATATCGATACCGTTATATACGGTGCCTGCGTAGTTCAGGTCGGGCGCGTCTCGTCGCTGCGAGTCTGATATGGAAACAAAGTATTGATTGGGCGAGCTATGAAGCTCTATCAGTCTACGCCTGTTTTCGTCTATAAAGTCGTGCATCACGTATACCACCGGTACCTTGGGGAACAGTGTCGCGATCGACATGGCGGATTCGAAGTGATGAAATATTACCGCGTCAAACTCACCCTTGTCCGCGCGAATCATAATTTCTTTTACCATATGGGCGTCGAGTAACGCGGGTCTGTAGTCAGAAAAGAGCTCAGGAGTACATACGAAATCGTCTAGTTCAGTTTGGTCTTTGACCTCGGGGTGTAATCCACATGTTTCAATAGCGTCAACGTCGAGTTTGGTGCCCTCAGGCCCAAAAAAAGTGACTGTGTGGCCTTTCGCGTGCAATCCTTCGGCGATACTTTTAGCAACGATTGCAGGTGAGTAGGCAATGTTTCCAGGGACAGGCGTTTCCAAGAACGCCCTTACCATCATGGCAAGTCTCATTACGTTCTGTATTTTATCACAAAATAAGGATTTTGTCAGCCTGGGCGCTAGTCGATTACCTTTAGCGCGCGCGTAGCTAGCACGAATTTGGCATGTGACCATCCCAAGGGGAGGACGGCTTTGCCTTGCCTATTACCGTCCGCGAACAGCTGTTCAGGAATCATATTATTTGCTATCTGACCTAGTCTGTACGCGGCGTTCAGCTTGGTTACAGTCGCGTTGTACAAATCTCGCGCTCGTTCTGGCTCGCCAATCTCATCTAGAGCTATAGATTCCCAGAACGATAGTAGTGGCCAGGCGCCCGCGTTACTTTCTTTCCCTCCGGGGCGTACGATTCCATCATATTTGTCGCCCTTGTATCGTTTAATACCCTTTTCGTTATCTGCGTATAGTTCCGAGTGAATGCGCATTACCGTACTATGCTGGAAATTTGTTACCGCTTCCTGTTGACGAAATGGATAAACAAGTCCCGCCAGACTCGCGTCTAGCGTGTTGTCCGCATCGCCGTTATACATTGGGTTTGGGTATATTTTACGAACGTAAAATTTTTGTCCATCCTCGTTTGTGGTATAGCCCTTGTCTAGCTTTATAGACATAGATTCATAGGTGCGTTGCCATTTCTCGTCTGCATAATAAGTTCCTTTAAACCTTTTTATGGCACTGCCCAGTCCTGCCGTCGCGGCCGCAAGCGAATAGGTAAAGACATCGCCGTTTTCATCAGTTGTCTCGCGATTTTCCCATAAATCCTGAGTGACGCCAAAACTATCATCGCGCCATCTATCGTGCAGACCATCCGCCATTCTGCGTATAGCGGCATCGATGACGAGATGTTTGTCTGGAATGACCGCGTCTAGCGCATACATGAGTGCACCTGCTTGATCTGGCTGATATTGCTCGCCGTAATGCGTATCCATCGACCCGTTCTCGTTGTATCGTTTTACGAGAACGCCGGTCTTTCTGTATCCTTCTATGTTCTCCAGCCATTTCGCGTAATTTACGGCGCGATCTTCAACCTTGCTAGGGTCTACTTCTTTCGTTGCTAATAGTTGAAATGCCGCGTCGCGTGGCCAAGAATATCGATAGTTCACGGCGTCTGGTGGGTAAGTTGCAAGTTTTGTTGATGGATTGGCCGCAATGATTGCACCATTGTCCAGTGCGCAATCGTCCAATACGTATTTGCTAGATTCCCACAATTGTCCTATGCGTGACTCCAATGACATGGCGCTATTATGCATCAAAAAGCGAATATTCACAAATATGGTATTATGCAATCAACATGAAAAAGCCCCGTGACCCTATGGAAAAACGAATAGTATATTATCCGTACGTACCAACATTTAATGAAGACTCTTCGAGGGAGCAAAAGGGCATCGGCTCCCTAAATGGAATAACCGAAAAACTACCATATTTAAAAGCACTAGGAGTGAATATTGTTTGGCCATCTCCTTTTTGTGCCAGCCCCATGCAAGATGGTGGATATGACACGACTAATCAAAAAGCTATAAATCCAGAATTTGGAACCATGAGTGACGCAAAGAACCTGATAGATGGTTGTCATGAAAATGGTATGCAAATAATCATGGATTATATTGCCAACCATACGCACATTAAACATCCATGGTTCCAAGACTCACGCGCGAGACAAAAAGGATATGAAGATTTTTTTTGGTGGCACCCTGGAAAGGTGGACAAAGATGGAAATAGAGTTCCACCGAATAACTGGCCCAGTCGCTTTTCCGAACCGAACTTGGTCAAACGCAAAAACGGCGGCTTTCCGGAACTAGGACCGAACGACCCAACGCCAGCAGTTCCAATGTGGCAGTGGGACGACGATAGGGGCGAGTACTACATGAGAACCTATATAAAGGAACAGGCTGATTTGAATTGGAATAATCCTGACGTGGTATCTGCTCAACTGGATGTAATGCGCTATTGGCGCGAAATGGGAATGGACGGTTTTCGCATTGATGGATCAAACCACATGGCAAAGAATCCCGCGCTAACCGACGAAAAGCGCAGACACGACTATGACGAGAGCACCACGGACAACCCTATGGAACAATGGACGGAGGAACATTACTGCAACTATTGGCCACTGCTAAAACGCTATATTACCCAAATGTGTGATCTGGTAGAGTCAACACCGGGTGAAGACCCGTTAGTATTATTAGAAGCATATGCAGAGCAAGAGTTGCTGGACAATATGTCGTCCTTGCGCCCGCATTTGGCAACGACGTTTAACTTTGTGGTCATGTGTAGCAAATGGGATGCCCAGACTAGAAAGCATTTGATAGACGAATATATGCAAAATCTTCCGGCTGGCGCGTTTCCTAACTTTGTAAATAGTAATATGGATAACTCGCGAACAGCTTCGGTGCTTGGCGACGCACAGGCTCGTTCGGCAGGCCTAATGAATGTTATGTTGCCAGGACTGACCATTATTCATAACGGCGACGAGCTAGGTTTGCACGACGGGAATGTGCCAGATAATCGCATTAAGGATCCGAACGGTTTTCGCGATAATTATCGCACCCCCATGATATGGGACGATAGCTTGCCAAACGCGGGATTTTCTAGGGCGCCAGAAAGTAACCTATATCTGCCTATAAATAATGATGATTTAGCTCTATCTGCCGAGCGTCAGCGGAATAATCCTAAATCTATTTTGCGCATGTACCAGGCTGCGATTCAGTTAGCAAACGAAAACGAAGCGATCTACCGTGGCAGGTATGTCCGCGCAGATACGGACAATGGTGATGTATACTCTTTTGTACGTTCACTTGGTGGTGAACACGCATTCGTGATGACTAATTTTAGCGATCAGCCACAGGTTGCTAGGGTCAAGGAGGCGTTGTCAAATTCGTATAAATCGGTCATTTCTAGCGTTGATGTCCTAGATAACAAACAAAAAGATATCAATCTATCTCGTGGATTTGAACTTCAGCCAAACGAGTCAATCGTTCTCACCCCAAAGAGCTAACGGTTTAATGGTATAATAAAAACATCAGTTATCTAGGGGGCAAACACAAACAGATGACGAAAAAGGACTCAGAGTGGCGACAAGCGGTAGTTTATCAAGTGTACCCCTGGACTTTTCTAGAAGATTCAAAAAGAAAGCCTCAAAAAGGAGTTGGATCTTTGCGGGGAATAACCAGTAAGCTTCCATATATTCGCGAGGAACTAGGAGCCGACGTGGTTTGGCTGAACCCAATATATCCTTCACCTATGAAAGACGCGGGGTATGACATCACCGACTACTGCGATGTACATCCCGATCTTGGCGAATTGAAAGATTTTGACGAGTTGGTAGAATCCGCGCACAAACTGAACCTCAAGGTGATGATTGATTTTGTGCCAAACCATACATCCAATCAGCACGAATGGTTTCAAAAGTCACGAAGGCGCGAGGAGGATTTCGAGGACTGGTATATATGGCATCCTGGAAAAAAAGATGACAAAGGGAAACTTATTATGGGCGCGAATGGAAGGCCGGAAGTGCCGAATAACTGGGCGTGTGTATTTTCGATACCGAATAAAAGACGCAGAGAAGCCGGTGAGTTTCCAGAATTAAAAAAGAGCGATTGGACGCCGCCTGTTTCGGCCTGGCAGTGGGATGACGAGCGTGGCGAATACTATATGCGTAGCTTTTCCGTCGAGCAACCCGATTTGAATTGGAGTAATCCGCGCGTCCGTGAGGAAATGAAAAAGGTTCTTCGATTTTGGCTGGACCGTGGAGTAGATGGCTTTCGTCTGGACGCTGTTAATTGGATCGGCAAAAACATGAATTTTGCAGATGAGCAGGTAGATGAAGCATACAATGAAAACAATTATGACAACCCATACGATCAATTAATTCGTTTCAACAGCTGTGGTTATCCCGAGGCATTGCATCGGTATGTTTGGGAAATGTGCGAAGTTATCCGCGACGAGCGATACGAGCACCGTGATTTACGTATGATTATGGAAGCGCATATGGGCGAATCGGAACTACGCGAGTTAAACGATATCGCGCCGGATGTCGCTACGACGTTTAATTTTGGCGCGATGAAGCTAAAATGGGGAGCGTTGGAACGTAGAATTCAATTGAGTTATTACTATGAAAATCTAGACAAAGACTCTATTGGAAACCAAGTGAATGGCAATCACGACACGTCTCGCATAGCAACAAGATTAGGGGATGATACTGCCCGTGCCGTTGCTGTCCTGAATCTATTTCTGCCAGGCATGAAGTTTATCTACAATGGAGAGGAACTGGGTCTGCACGATTCCGATGTCCCTCATAGTCGAATGCGCGATCACGAGAACGGCTTTCGTGACGCCGAGCGGACACCTATCGTTTGGAATGATAATGAGAAAAACGCTGGTTTTTCCATGGCGGACGAAAATGACCTATGGTTACCGGTAAATCAAAATGATATTGGCATATCACTCAACCATCAAATTGTTGACCCGCTATCATCATTCAACTTGTATAAAAAGGCAATCGCGTTAACGAAGAAATTGTCAGCAGCGCGAGAGGGTCGATATCAGTCCCTTTCTGACGATAATCCGGAGGTCTTCGCCTTTGAGAGACGACACGAAGAGGACAGGGTGCTGGTCGCAGTTAATTTCAGCGATCGCGTACAGCATGTCGATATAACTACCGACTTTAAGAATGGTAAACGAATTTTTTCTAGCATATACGTTGATCAGCATTCGTCCGACATTGATATTACAAATGGCGTTCAACTAGAACCCAACGAAGCGATTGTTATTACTGCCGTATAGATTATTGTATCTCGTCAGGCAAAAAACCTTTGCCATGTTTGAAGTCGGCCTTCCATTCGTATCCCTCGCCATAGCCAATATCTTTCATAAGTTTGGTAGGCGCATTGCGCAGATGTAGTGGAACCGCAGTATCGGGATAGCGTTTCGCTAGGTCTTGTGCATCATGCATGAGATCCGTTATTTCTCGTGATTTTTTGCTTCGTGCAAGTGCGGTTGCCGTGTGATAAAGCATGTAATTACTTTCGGGCATGCCAACGAGCTCTACGGCCTGGAATGTTGCAACTGCTAGGCTCAATGCCCCGTTGCCAGCCAAGCCGATATCTTCGCTTGCGAATATCACCATTCTCCGCGCAATGAATTTTGGGTCTTCGCCGGCATCAATCATTCGTGCGAGGTAGTATAGTGTCGCTTTGACATCGCTTCCACGCATACTTTTGATGAATGCACTGATAACGTTGTAGTGCATCTCGCCCTTTTTGCCATAACCGGGTACGCGCTTTTGCGCCGCGACCTTGACGACATCAGGCGTGACCTTTGGTTCACCCATACCTAGCGAGAGTTCTAGATTTCCCAAAGCTACTCGTGCATCTCCTCCCGATAATTCCGCCAAGTAATCGATCGCCTTGGGTGTGACATTTTTTGTCTTTTTCAGGTCTTTGAGTGCACGCTTAATAATCGCGATAATTTCTTTTTTGCTCAGCGGTTGCAAGACGAGTACGCGACTTCTGGACAGTAGGGGGGTAATAACTTCAAAGCTAGGGTTTTCCGTCGTCGCGCCGATCAGAGTAATGAGCCCAGATTCAACATGTGGCAAAAAAGCATCTTGCTGTGCTTTGTTAAAACGATGAATTTCATCGACGAACAATAGAGTACGGACTTTCAAATTCCAGTTTTGCCGCGCATGCTCGATAACGGTTGTAATGTCTTTTTTACCAGATGTAACGGCTGATAATTCGATAAAGTCCGCATCGGTTTCGCGCGCAATAATTCGCGCTAGTGTCGTTTTGCCACTCCCAGGTGGTCCCCATAATATCAGGCTGACAGGTTCTTTATTTTTGACAATACGTCGCAAGATCTCACCATCATCGAGCAAGTGTGTCTGTCCAATCACCTCTTCCAGATTTTGCGGTCGCATTCGTTCGGCCAGCGGTACTCTTTCCATACTTCTATTATAGCCGAGGAGTATAATAGGGGGATGAGCAAAAAGAATATAATGTTGCTATTCGGTGGCGAATCATCGGAGCACGAAGTATCTATATCTTCGGCGGAGAATATATATACGGCGATTGATTCAGAAAAATACAAGGTCGATCTATGTTATATAGACAGGAGTGGCAAATGGTGGCTTGTTCCCGAAGTGTCCAAAAAGGATATCGATAATAACGGTCGCATGTTGGTACCTATATTGGGCACGGGTGAATTCATGATTCATCCAGGGGGCGAGTTAATAAAACCGGATGTAATTTTTCCTGTTTTACACGGTAGAAACGGAGAGGATGGAACGGTTCAGGGTTTAACTCAGTTGTTGCATGTACCTATTGTAGGTTGCGATGTTACGTCGAGCGGTATCGCCATGAACAAGCTCGCATGCAAAGGCCTGCTGTCTGCCAACGGGGTAGATATAATACCCTACCGCGCGCACTACGACTATCAGGACACTCCTGATTACGATGAATTAGCAAAAGAGCTGGGTCATACGTTGTTTGTAAAGCCCGCTCGAGCTGGTAGCTCGGTGGGTGTTAGCAAGGTAACCAGCAAGGAGCAATTAAAACACGCCCTAGATGAAGCTCATCTGCATGATTCTATCGCGCTAATAGAAAAGGCAATTATCGGCAAGGAGCTGGAAGTTGCAGTTCTGGGAACTCCGCCAAACCACAGAACCAGTGGAGTCGGACAAATAGTGCCTGGTGATGATTTTTACAGTTACGATGATAAGTACGCAGATAGTAGCACCGCGCAAGTCAAACTCAGTGCAGACATCATGGACGACGATCGACTACGAATTAAAAAATCCGCAGAAAAAGTATTCGAAGTTTTGGGCGGTAGTGGATTGTCTAGAATTGACTATATTTTGAGTAATGACGGTAGTCTATATTTGATGGAGGTTAATACGTTACCTGGATTTACAAACATCAGTATGTATCCTAAATTATGGCAGAAAGAAGGTGTCGAATATAACGAGTTGATAGACCGTCTAATAAATGAAGCATTGGTAAAGTGATATAATAGCTACAATATATAGGAGGAAATATGGAATTTGGATGGTATTGGTACGTTCTAGGTGCGGTAGTCGTTTATCTATTGGCTGGCATAAAAATAGTCAATCAATACGAGAGGGGCGTGGTCTTGACGCTGGGTAGGTATACCGGTATGCGACAACCTGGATTTCGTATGGTTTTTCCAATAATACAGCGAATGATTCGCGTGGATGTACGATCAACGCCTATTGATGTTAGCAAGCAAGAGGTTATAACAAGGGACAACGTGACAATAAACGTTGATGCCGTAGTGTATCTCCGTGCCGTAAAACCGGATAGGGCGGTGCTGGAAATCACGGATTATATTTATGGTACTAGTCAGTTCGCGCAGGCGGCATTACGCGATGTTATCGGTAATGCGGATCTAGACGACGTTTTGACAAAGCGCGATGAAATGAGCAAATTGATCAAGGAAATTGTCGACAAACAAACGGATCAGTGGGGAATCGATGTCGAGGCCGTAAAGATTCAGAACATAGAGCTAGCACAGGAAATGAAACGTGCCATGGCCAAGCAGGCCGAGGCAGAGCGTGAACGACGTGCCGTAATCATTACGGCCGAGGGTGAAAAGGCTGCCGCTAGTATCGTCGCAGAGGCAGCGGGCACGCTATTGAAGGTCAAGGGCGGTATCAACGTTCGAACATTGCAGACGCTAGAAAAAATATCCGAACAACCTAGTCAAAAAACATTGTTTGTTCTGCCGGCAGACCTAGCCGATACGGTTGGCAAGCTGATTAATTCCAAATAGTAACCAGAATAAAAATCCATATGGATATCCATATGGATTTTTATTTATTGGTGCGCGGGGCGGGACTTGAACCCGCACGGTTTATTCAACCAACAGATTTTAAGTCTGCACTGTCTACCAATTCCAGCACCCGCGCATTCTCAACAAATTATAACACTTTTACCAATGATTGTGGCGTGGTAATGACTTTATCTATCAAGGTGTCACGACATGGGTCGCCAGTTTTTGGTTCAAGGGCAATGATAGGTTTTCCCAGCGCACTAGCATATGCCATTTCTATAGTTACGCTCACGCCGGCGTAGCTGTCCTTGTTATATACATAGCAAATATCTGCCTTTCGGATCCAGTCCAGATGTTCCAACGTGAGTCCCTTGAACAACTTGCCGGTAACGTAATCTGAATGAATTTTTTCGTTTTCGAATATGGGTTGCTGAATGCTAGGCTCGAACACCATCACACCTAGCTTTTCTAATTTCTTGCAAAAAGACGCAATTTCGCGCCTATACTTTTTTGAACCACAAACAACTACGGATTTCATATTTTATAATAAACTCATGGAGGCACGTACGGGTACCGCCCCCGTCTAACTGGTTTTGCAGACCAGTGCCTAACTTCTCGGCCAACGCGCCACTAAAAGATATTATAACAGATGGATTAGGCAAGAAGGAGGGCACAGAGACTCTTAGGCAGCTAATTGGTCGAACATATCACGTTCTGTTTCATTGACCGCGGCCGGACGAATGTTTGGCGCGATATGGTATTCATCTACCTCGTCGATGAGATCGAACATATTTTCTTTTTCGGCGACGGCTCGCATACGAACAGCGTTGAATATTGCAGATCGGCTAAGGAGCAATAAGCCTACTGGTACGCCTGCATCGCGCATTTCCTTGAGATTCTTTCGAAAGTCTGGACGAATTGTTCGAAGGCCAATCAATTCACGACCCGCATGAATGCCGTGGTCGGTAATGCGACGAATGCTTCGTTCTCTGGTGTTTGGTGGCAACATATGTAGATCCTCGCCCATAATCTGCAGTGCAGGCAATAGTTCTTTTTGTACCAATTCTATTGGTTTGACGTCATGTGTTATCGGTCCGGATGGGTCTTCCAAGACAGCACTCTTAAATAGTTTCGGCATATGGGAGACCATATGAGTGACGGTGTGCCCAGCGTATGAATGTCCGCTGACACGGAGCTTGTCCTTGCCGGTATGCTGTAGAACAGCCTTGGCTACCTGTAGGCCATTCTTTGCATGCCAGATATAAGGCGACTTGCGTAGTCGCGAGTCATAGAGCGGGCGTAGAACTGGATAGTTAAAGTTCGGTACGAACGTAGCAAAGTCATGACCATGTTGTGCCATCTCAATAGCTTGTTTGGTGTAGTGATGGCCAATCGTCCATAGACCGCCCATTTTTAGGTGATCAAATTCACTATGTTCATATTCGGCCTCCTCGGGATCTTGTCGATAGAAAAAGATATCATCGATTGCTTTGCCGCCGATTTCGGCACTCAGCCTCTCGCGATAAACGCGCGGGCCTTCAGGGGGTTCAATGATATCGCGGAGAGGGTTGTCAGTTGGAATAATGAGGAGCTTTTTTTCTGCGCCCTTTTCAGTAGTGTAGTCAACGGTCCTTGTCGATTCATGTGACATAGTGTTTACTACAATACCATATTATGGCAATTATCACAAACATGAATGCGTTCATTTAAATACGATCAGATTGTATGCAAAGCAAAGTTTACAGTGATTTTCGCTTTTGCCCGCGTAGCATTTTCATGGTGTCGGCGCGGAGCTTGGCGTTTTCTATAGGCTGGAAGTTCGCATGCATGTGTGCGCCCTCTACGTCCACGACAGTGCCAAAGACCTCTAGGTCTTTGTCTATCTCGGCGCGCTGTCTATCGTGCGCGAAAAACTCGTCATGTTTTTGCAAGAGAACGGCTATGGGGACATCAATATTATTTAACACTTTAAAGTACCTTGATATTTCTGGATCACGACACAGCATTAGACCTTGTAGAGCCTTTTGCGTTGGGTTATGTACGAAATCGGCCGCGTACTCACCAATTGTTTTCAGACGGTCACTACGCTTGACCAACATGCGCACTAGGGGCGTGGTTATACCTTTTTGAATCTTTTTGCGATTTTTGAAGTGTTGTCGCCACATCTTGTCATGTTCTATACCTGCTATCGCGTCGCCAATATAATAATCAATCCTTCGGTCCTGAATGGCTATGTTGGCAGCAGTGAGCCCGCCCATTGAATGACCGATAGCGGCCGTGTCGCCAACTATTTCTTTATCATCCATGATGTCTAGCATGTGTACTCCGCCGTCTATCGCTGGCTGAATAGGGTTTCCTATGTCGCGTAAGTTAATAATTCGCCTGGTGTCAAAGAGGGCGCTCGCGACGCCTAGGCGGGCCAGTTCGCCTGCGTTATCCAAATACGCGTTTCTCGGCGTCATAAATCCGTTGAGGTACAAGGCACGCATAGGATCATCTGGTGCGTCCACGGGGTAGACTAGGTGTCCTCTCGTAACGGCGCCACGACCCATGCGTGATTTTATGCGGTCTATACGGTAGTCATGACCTGATTCTGGCGAAATCGTTTCGCTATTTGAATTATTGCGGTATTTTCGAAACCTGCCAAATATACCTTCTTCGGAGCTATATCCCATAGTACGATAATTAAACCATTACGACGCACGTAGCACAAGCGCGTGTATAATGAGATGTACGGAGGATTCGTAATATGCCGATATATCGCAGAGAAGTCTATGGCTGGGAATACAGTTCTAGAACTCCCGTGTCAGATGACACTGCCGAGGCTTTTTCGCCAGACGAATCCGATTCTTTGGAAAATAGGGAGCAAAAATCAAGCCCTGACATGTGTAGGGGCTGTAATCTTTTTGGAGAACTAGGCAGTTGCGTTCTAAGCATAACTGTAGAGACAGACGGGGACGGCAACCATATCATGGTCGCGGACTGCCAGGGCGAACCGTTTACTGAATCTCGTGCCGAGGCTGATAGGCGTAAACGTCAGTGTAACAAAGTACATCGTACGCTGAACGAGAGCCATAGCAAATATAAAAAACTATGATTTTTTATTACGTCGCCAAAATGACAGGGCAGTTACGCTTGCACCGATTGCCATGACCCCGGCTGACGCGCCAAAAATCTTTGCGTCAGTATTGTCAATCATTAGACCGTTGTTCGCGTTAGTAAAAGTGTCTTTCGCCATGTTTAGAACTCGCTCGCTATACTCACTGATCTCTTCTCCTTCAGGCGGGTCTTGACGACCTTCGGTCAACTCGATGTCAATCTTCTGCTTGATGTCCTGATTGAACCTATCTTCTTCCAGGTGCTCGGAAGCTTGTTCTAGAAAGTCTAGCGAAGCAGGTATGTCAGATGGCTTACCGAGGCTAACCATCATATGATTCTGGTCTATGAACCACCCCGCCATATTGCGGTTTGGTCCAGAAATATCAGTGTAGGATGAACCAGTCGATTCCGCTACGGCTTGGAATAAGCTATCGCGCGCGGCTAGTGCGTTTCTATTTTGATGGTCAGTACTAGCCATGACGGTGCATGCCGAAACGTCAATCGCCAAGAAACCACCGAACATAGCCGTGATACCTAGACCCCTTGCGACCTTTCGTCCAATCTCATTCTTATTACGATTAGTCTCGTTTCTTTCCATCACGAATATACTCCTTTAGTCTTCGAATCTTTTCAGTATATCACTGATATTTTCTTTTACCGGACGACGCAGCAAGGCTAATCTTTCTAGTACGAACTTCCCAAACATATTTGATGAATCTAGATCCTCTAAATTACCCCAAACTGCAACTTCTAGGTCGGACGGCATAGTTATGAAACCACCATTTTTATAGTGAGTCAGGGCTACGCCGACTTCGTCTTGGTTGTGCCTTTCTGGGTTATTGCCTACGTGTCGAGGGTTGTCCAGAACCACGCAGCCACTCTCTAACACTTGTCCAATCTTTAATTCTTTGGGCGGTACTCCCGGAACTTCCGACATTAGTCGTAATGGAATACGACCGGGTACGACTCGTTTTTCTCGAGTGTCAAAATTTACGCGAACACCGCCGACTTGGCTTTCGCGCACGGTCGAACCTTGAACCATTTGGCCTCCGGATAGTATATTCCCTGCCATCAATGCCAATGGCTGGGCGAATGTCTCGCCTCGCAACTTGTTGATACTATGGAGAGTATTAAATTTCGTGATGTATTTTTCAATGTTTTCACAACCGCCAGGAGCCCCTCTGTTAGTTGAATCAGGCTTGCGACTGTTTGCGAATTCAGATGATGACATAGTATATGTATACTAACACAGATACGCGGTGGTTATTAGCGACGATTGACGTGGTCCAGCGGAAGGATAGAATCTCCGTCAAACTTGATCTCTTGCATATAAGTGCTACGATCGTTCATCTTTCCATTTTCGTCGAATGAGCCTTTGTGGTAGAACAAGTAGTATTTGCCGTCATTCTCAACGACGGCAGGGTGTCCTATATTTGATTCCAATAGGCCATTTTCGCCACGGGTCGCGCTAGCGATCTCGTGTGCCGGCTCATTAGCGCGGGAGAGCCCGGCAACAGTATCCGAAGATATGTATTTCATGCCATAGTCTTTGTCGAAAAAGTTATGGCTGTATAGCATATAGAACTTGCCATTTCGCTGAAAGATTTCCGGTGCTTCATTGATGTTGCCTTCGCCCCCCGTTGGTATTGCTACCGTTGTTCGTTGACTTGGATCGTCTATGTTTATAGAGGATATCCTGTTTCCGCCACCGGCAAACCAGTTATAAAACATCCAGCGATGACCGTTTTTATCCATGGCGATTTCGGGATCTATACGTAATGCATTCTCGCAACCAGTCGGTGGGCAGTGTTTTGGAATAAAAGTATATGGTGCGTTGTCACCGATTCTTATGGGTTGGGGTGGTCCAAAGTTCATTGTTTCGTCGTCGGCCTGTGCAAAGAATATTGCCTGACCATTTCCAGAGTCTTCGCAATCTTGACCCTCGCCAATTTGTCGCGCGGTAAAGAACATTTGGTATTTGTCATTTCCCATGGCGGCGATGTCCGGTGCCCACAGTCGACAATAGTCGTTCGCTGGATCCAGTAGGCTAGGATTATATTCATCTATTTTCGTGTAGTCTACTAGATTATCCGAACGATACAAGGGCAATACGTCGGTGTCGCCTTCCTTGGTTCCGCTGAATACAAAAGAGCCGTCCTCTAATTTTAGGACGGCAGGGTCGGCGATGTGCGGCATTATAGATACTTCGCCATCTATTTGTATTTCTGGTTCGGTCGGTTGAATCACCAAAGCCTCGGCTTGGTCGTTTGGAATTATCGCGTTTGCTTGTGGTTCTATGCCTTTTTCGCCACACGCGACAGCAACGCCAGAGATTGCTAGCATGCCGACTATACGCGCCACCCCTCGTCGAAATGCTTCGATCGTCTTTGGCTTTTCTGGGGCACTAAAACGTATTCCAGCCTCGCCGCTCATACTATTAATAATTGTATCACATTTATGCTTATAATGCAAGTATAAAGTGTAATTATGCTATGTTTTGACGTATTTTGGATGCGATATCGGCGAGTTCCGCCTCTGGTGAGGCTTCGCGGCTACCGGGCCTGTACAGGAACTGTCGCGGTTCGTATTCGGTTATTCCGTCGTCATCAGGCGTTCGTGGGACTATATGCAGATGAAAATGCGGCACGGACTGGCCATAGTCGGGCCCCTCGTTCCAGGCACAGTTAAATCCTTCAGCTCCGAATGATTTTCGCAACGCTTCTTTGACCACCGACGCCAGCGCGAATATGTCCAGTATTTCTTGTTCCGTTAGATCCTCGGCTGTTTCTACTACACGCTTTGGCGCGATGAGTGAATGTCCTGGCGTGATTGGGATGTTTGTCAAAAACGCCCATGCCGTTTCATTTTCGGCAAAGCTTCGTTTTTTGATCTCGGGTAGGGTAGTGAATACGGATTGTTTTTCGGTCACTTTTGTCCTTCTACTACGACCTCGAAGCCACCGTATGCCATCTTTGTCATGTCTTGTGGTATTTCAAAATCGGTTTGCTCGGAGTATGCTTCGTCCATTTCTGCCATGACTTTGGCGTTGACCTCGTCACGGTGCTCTTTTGATTCGAAAACGATGAACGAAAACCAGACGTTCTCGTCGCTGTTCGCGCCTGTCATTTCCTGGTATGCGCGTGATTTCAGATCACCCATCTCATTTTGTTTCAGGTCGTCACCTCGGCATTCAAAATACTGCAACGCGCCGTGCTTCATCCAGCTGTCTCGGCCTTCCTCGGCCATTTTTTGATATTCTGCTTCTTTGCCTTTTGGTACTACCAATACGAAACCATCGACGTATTTTGCCATTTTGTTTCTCCTGTCAAGATTATTACTAAGTTAGTCTAGCACCATATTAGCGACTAGTCACTTTGTGGGCCTTGCCCTTTTCGTTGTAGGTTGTCCATTCGCCTACGGGTTTGCCGGAAGTGAAGTGTCCCGAGCGTTTAATCGTTCCGTCAGGTCGATACCACTCCCAGTAGCCATCTGGTTGTCCATCCACAACCTTGCCTTTTGACCACCGAGTAACGCCGTTTGCGTGATACTTAATCATGTATCCATCTATGATCTCGGCTTTTTTCGGCTTCATGCCTTTCGGGGTAAGTAAACACATCTTGTTTAAATCTAAATTCTCTTTGAGTATGCCTATGGCTTTAGGCCCGACGCCATGTAGGTTAGCGAGCTCCTTTTCCGTCAATTCACTTAACTCTTCGAGACAGGTAATGCCTTCGGCTTCGAGCGCTCTCGTGGCCGGTTTTCCTATGCTGTTGGGTAGGGGAGTTTTGCTCATAATAGTTCCGCGTAAATCATTCTTTATTCTGCGCGATTGCCGTTTGGCTGGATGACCCACCATAGACCGCCGTGCGTGCTGACGTTGTGACATTTTACTTCACCAGGTGCTTCGTGTGCATAGTAGTACAGGGGATGTCCGTTGTAGGTTACCTGTGTTTTTCCATCGCCCCGCTCGGTCGTACCTAGTAGGTCGCTTTTGACGGCGCCATCCGCTTGTGGTTCGCCATCGGTCAGCACTGGTGGCCAGGCCGTTTCGCAATCTTCATAACAAAGTGGCTTTTCTGTCTCTTCAACTTCCCATATATAGATTGCTTGGTTGTCTTCATTAAACAGCATTGTGCCGAACTCACTGTCACCAGTGGTTATGACTGTACCCGTGGCTTGTTCTGCCTTGGGGCTAGAGCTGGGTGCTGGTGACTTCTGTGTAGTCTGACTATTATTTTTTGTATCATTTCCAGTATCGTCTGCCTTGTTAACGAAGTTATCGTATGCCAACCATCCAAGTCCACCAACGAGGGCTATGACGACAACTACAGCTATTATTCCAACAGCGCCAAATCCAGATTCTAATTTTCTATATGTATTCATATTCCTAGCATAAGCCAAGTATGATGTTGGCGCAAACGGAAGTACACTAATTCAAGTGATGATGACAAGCAGGCATAGAGTCGAAATGCACGGAGCGGATAATATTACTCTGTCAGTAGTGAATATTCATAGACTTTGCGCTCGGCGAAATCGCTAGAGTCTCTTAGTTGCTCTGGATTGATAAACATTATTTCATCGCCATCATCACCTGCTTCAAAGGTCATATTGTCGGGCTTTACTTCAAACACGAGCCTCATTTGCCATATCTTTGCCCGAAGCAAAAGCTTTGGATCTTCGGCGGCGATAACACGATAGGTAAAGTTGCCCGTTAGTCTAACTTCCTCGTAAAGTTCGCGAGCAATTGCTTGCTTGAAATCTTCCCCGTGGTCCATGCCTCCACCGGGCATATCCCATCCTGTGCGCCCAGTTTCCTTTACGACAAGCACTTCGCCGTTTTCGTTGCGGATCAGGCCCTTGATTGACACACGAAATAGATAGTCGGCCGTGTAACCTAACGCTTCTTGGTTTATCGCTCCATGCACACTGTTATTCATCAGGCTAATTATACCGTAAAACAAAAACACCGCTCATGAGAGAACCGCGTTTTCTTAACCCCTAACCGTGAATTTAGGGCAGTTTAGTGTCGTGCCCTAGGACAGATGTACTATCAATAGATTACCTATTGGCGTGAGGTCGCAACCACAGCACACACAGGTATGCGAGTCCGAATACGGGAACGAACAGCCAAAACATCGATCGCCAGCTCTCATCGCTATCGCGTAGGCGACGAACACCCACTGCAATAGACGGTACGAGCGTGACAATCGCGAAGACTGACGCAAGGACGTGTGCGAGCGTGACATTCTCGGTGAGCTGCACAAAGTCAAACACACTACACACCGCCAGTACAAGGACATAGAAGAGTGCATACCACCAGAAGGTTGGCTTAGTTGTCCGTCCCTCGAAATCCGAGAAACGCGTGAACGTGTCGCGCACAGCTTCGACAAAGTTCATTTGCCGTACATTATTTGTATCGTTGTCCAGCAAATAATCTATAGTATGTCCACTCAATTTTGCTAGTGCCTTCATATTGAACGTGTCCGGCATACCCTCGCCAGACTCCCACTTAGTAATGGCCTGGCGTGATACGCCTAGTTTGTCAGCAAGCTGTTCTTGCGATAAACCAAGTTTGTTGCGCATATTCTTTAGTTTTTGCGGGAATGTCATGACATTTCCTCTCGTTTAATTTTAATTGATAGTGACACCAGCTCTACCTTATAGCTTCTATTTTACTATCACAAGCAACTTTTGCTTCTAAGTATGCAACGGAGCGTTGCATGTACTAAATTCATTAGTATAAGGGCGCATGGACTCCGGGCTCGACTATAGTTTTCTTTGAAGAGGTCGAGAGTTAGAATCTATTTCACGCCGATACCAACGAAAAGACCGAGCACGAGGCTCGTCATTTTCATTGGTGCAAGATAGTTGACGCATTTCAAACATCAGCAATCAACGCACATAACGATTATAAACTAAAACACTTAGTTCAGGTATTTAACTTATCAGGCGAACTACTTACAGATTAGTGAGCGTTTACGAGCACCGTTGAACGGTCCTTTATAAAGCCCACTAACTACTTAGGTCCACTCGCCTTAACAGCTGTGCATTCAAGGCAACTACAATTGTAGACACTGACATAATTGCTGCACCTAGAGCAGGGGCTACGACAATGCCAACGCTAAACAATACGCCAGCTGCCAGAGGAATTACAAGCACATTATAGCCAGCTGCCCAAATAAGGTTTTGTATCATCTTTTTGTATGTGGCTTTTGATAGTTTGACTATTTTAACCACATCAATAGGGTTACTCTTTACCAAAATAATATCCGCCGACTTTATAGCAACATCTGTTCCAGCTCCAATCGCAATGCCAATATCAGCTTGACTTAGAGCAGGGGCATCGTTAACGCCATCACCTACCATCGCAACTTTTTTACCATCTCTCTGTTGTTTCTTTACTTCATTGGCTTTATCTTCTGGTTTTACATCTGCAAAGTAAGTATCTAAGCCCAATTGTTTTGCAACATATGCAGCTA
>CAZXJP010000008.1:0-45301 GCA_964641025.1 uncultured Candidatus Saccharibacteria bacterium | reverse complement strand
CCCTTCAGCCACTTGGGTACTCCTCCTCGTCGAAACTCACTCCACTTGGTCAATTTACTACGTAAATCTCCCTTGTTTCGTTGTTTCTCCTCTCAATTCATCAAACAGTAAGCTTGGTTTAATGAATTGGGGCGCGACAAGCCGCGCTGACGGCTTCGCCTAATTTTAACACGTGGCGGAGAGGGAGGGATTCGAACCCTCGAAGGCTTTTACACCTTGCCGGTTTTCAAGACCGGTACCATCAACCACTCGGTCACCTCTCCATACTTGGATTATACTAGCAAATTAACCCCTGTTAGTCCATAGGTTGACGACTAATAGAAGCGACCCAAACCTTGGTAGCGCCAGCATCCAACAAGGTTTTGGTCGCGTATTTTACCGTCGCGCCAGTAGTGATGACGTCGTCCATTAGTAAATAGATTTTATCGGAATCTAAATTCGTGTTGCATTTAAAAGCCGATTTAGCCTGTTTTACGCGCAAAGTACGCCCAGCTGACCTCTGTTGCGCAGTGCTCGCTCTTTGTAGACCAGTGTTTACCTGCAGACTCCTCAACTTTGCGAACCGACGCGCTATCAGTAGCATATGGTCATAGCCCCTCTGGCGTATATGAGGACCCACTGTAGGCACCGGAACGACCACGACGTTTTGTGGCATTTCGGGCAAATGATCATTTAGCATATCGGCTAGAGTAGTACTTGCTGATTTTGCATTCGTAAATTTGAAATTACCAATGAGTCGCTGTAAGTTATCGCGCCTGTCCGCCATACACCACATGCGCTCATACGGCACCTTGCATTCCTTACAAATTCCATTACCACTCGCAGGTCTCTTGGCACAGGCACCACAGTATAAAAACGGCTCATCAATAATGTCGTTTTTACAACTATCGCACAATAACATACCCTCTGTTCCGCATCCAGAACAGAGGTGAGGGGCAAGGAAAGCAATACAGTTATCAATCATTGTAATTTTTACGTTTACCCACCAGGATAGGTTGATTATCCCACTAGTATTAGCTATACTGTAGGAGACTAATTGTCAAGAGCCAAGTGTAAAAGTGGAGGATACAATGGCCCGTAAACCAAACGAAGACGATCTCTTGATGGAGGACGAGTTGGCCGCAGCGTTTCTAAACGATGACGACCTGAGCGATAGCGACAGCAGTGCCGCTGCAGCACCAGCAACAACCGAAGAAGATTCTACCGAAGAAGATTTTCCGGGCCAGCTTGCCGTTGATGTCTTTGAGACCGAGGAAAGGCTAGTAGTAAAAGCGAGAACTGCTGGCGTAAACAAAGATGATTTGGATGTCAGTATTTCCGACGGAATTCTGACAATCAGCGGAACGCTGAGTGGTGGTGACGAATCAGGAACAACTAACTGGCACATCCAGGAATGCTATTGGGGCGAGTTTAGTCGCACGCTAGCACTACCTGTAGCCGTAAAAGAAGACGAAGTAGAGGCTGTCCTAAAAGACGGCGTACTTACCATCGGCTTTACAAAGGTCAAACAAGAACAGGCCAAAAAGATTCAGGTTCTGTAGTTGTTGGCTATTGGAATATGGCTATTGGAATATGGCAACCGTACTATGTACGTTCGCTAAATTCCAATAGCTAATAGCCAAAAACCAGAAAATAAAAACAGCCCCCTTTACGGAGGCTTGTTTTTATTTGATTTGTTAGGCTCCGTCCGTAAAGCTCGATATGACGAAGTTGACGACAGCGTAGGCTAGGATAGCCACTACGACACCTACGATTGCGTACAATATCGTATTTTTTGCTTCCTGCACCTTGGTTGAGTCACCACCAGATACCACATAGCGTATACCACCGATAATCAACATAATAACGCTGATCGCACCGATGATAAATAGCATCACGTTGGTAATGGTTCGGAAAATTCCGCCCTGACCACCTTCACCAAATAGGCTAGCCGCGTCACCTTGCTGATCTTTTCCCTGTGCGGCGTTCGCGCCGTCTTGCAGACCCATGTCAAAAACAGCATGTGCTGGCACGGCTGCGAATACCCCAAAGCCTAGCGCTAGCGCTGGCACCATCAGGGCAGACGATATTAATTTCTTTAGTTTATTCATTTTCTAATACCTTTCGCTTTGTATTAATCTGCTTATACTTATATCAAAATATCCGTGATTTGTTAAGCTTAGCCACTAAACGCGTCTAGGACGAAGTTTACTATTGCGTACGCCAATATAGCCACGACCAGACCTACGACCGCGTACAACACGATGTCTTTGGCGGCTTTTATGTTGCTGGCATCGCCGTTACTAGTAGCGTAACGTATACCACCGATAATTATCATAATAACGGCTATCGCGCCCAGGATAAACAGCATCATGTTTACGATTGTCTTTATTCCCTCCTGTAGATTGGTGTCGTTACCGTCGTTAATTTCATCCACGGAATCTTTTATTTGGTCGGCGGCGCTCGCATGTACCGTTGCGACGGGAGCGGCCACGACACCAAACATCATTGCCAAGCTAGTCAGTGCTAATGTTAGTTTTTTCATATTTCCTCCTATATGGTTATTACGCGAAAAATTCCAGAACAAAGTTTACTATTGCATACGCCAATATAGCCACGACCAGACCTACGACTGAATATAGTATGGTATCCTTGGCGGCCTTGGTGTTATTTGAATCACCATTACTGGTGGTGTATCGTATGCCACCTATGATAATCATAATTACCGCTACAAAGCCCAATACCGCCAGCAAAAGATTCACGACGTTTTTAATCAGTGGTTCCAGCTCTTCGTCCGAACTATCACATAGTGGCGAACCAGCACCGGCGCCCTGACAAGAGTTATCAACGATATTCACGGCACTGGCGTCAGAAACTCCAGCAAACGGCAAGGCAACCATAAAGGCGATTAGTAGCGTTACTAAGATTGGTTTGATGTATTTCATTATGGAGTTCCTCCTGCGCCGCCACTCTGACCTGCAACCATCGCGACGACGAAGTTTGTTATTGCCGCGGCTATTATGACGACTATTAATCCTACGACAGCGTACATTATGGTATTTTTCGCAGTTTGTATGCCGTTGCTATCACCGTTGCTGGACGTATAGCGAATTCCGCCTACTATTATAACTATAATAGCGGCAAAGGCCGCTACGGCGTATACAATATTCAATACATCCGCGACGACTTCGCCAGTAATTTGCGTAGGCGCCCCGCCGTCCAGGCCTATGTCGGTAGGATCAATAGTGATATCGGTTTGTTGATTAGCTCTTGCCATCTCTAGATACCCTTATTTATCTTTCTCGAAATTCCATGACATATCTATCCAAAGAATCCTGTAATAAAGTTGATTATCGCTACGGCCATAATGGAGATAACCAGTCCTATTATGGCGTTCGTTATCGTCTTGCGTGCTGCTTGAGTGCCGCTACTGTTATCTCCGGAGGTTATGTATTTAAAACCACCGTATATCACGAATGCCAACGATACGTATGCCGCCGCCGTCAGTATCATCGTCGCGATATTTAGCGCGATTCTAGACAACCAACCACCTATGCCTTGACCTGTGTCTTGCGCTGAGTTTCCTCCGTTAGTTGGAGGCATTATATTTCCGGTCCCGGCCTCGCACAAACCATCGTACCAACTAGGAAAAAACGGGTTTTGGTTAGGGCAGTCAGCCGCCTGTGCCGCGGACGCCGGACCAAACGCCAGCCCCCCCACTACGAACGACGCAATTATTGTCATACTAATTATTAGGCGTTTCATTGCGCTTATTCTACCACGTCGCCAGATGAGTTATCAATTGGCTGACCTGTTTCTGGGTCTATTTGCTCGGACTGTTCGGTTGGCTCTGGAGTATTGATGACGTTGCTCGGTATCAACCACGCTATCAATGCTATCGTCAGCACGTACATTAATATTCCAACTACTACATTTCTCACCACCTTTATAGCCTGCGACACCTTTTGTTTGTCGTCGCGCGCGCTAGCATACAGGATACCCGCATAGGCGAGTGCACCTATTGAAATCGCCCCTATCAAAGTCGTCATAACGATCAGGGCTATTTGTATCATCTGCCCGATGGCCTCTACGCCCGTCTCACCCTCGCATCCCACGAGGTGTGTCTTTGTATCACCACAACCACCGCCAGTTCCGCCACTATTGCCGCCTCCAAACAAGTTCTGCAAGAACCCTTGCGCTTCTACCTGAGCAGGGTTAGCAATAACCAATGCCAGCACGGCGACTGAAACTAGTATTATCTTCTTTCTCATGGACCGAATAACCCTCCTGGAACAAGCCAATTAACTAGTGCCAATAGTAGCACGTATAGTAATAATCCGATTACGATATTGCGTATCAACTCTTTCGATGCCGCTACGTTGCCCTCGTTATCCTCAGCCTTGGCATACAATACTGAAGCCCAAGCTAGTCCCGCCACTGCCGCCGCACCGACCGCGAACGATAGGACAATAGCCGCGATCTTTAGCAAATTCTGAAACGCCAGGTTGCCCTCGTCCGTTCCACAGGCAAGTAGGTTCACGCGGGCCTTACCACATCGCGTGTTTGGTACTAATGGCGAATCTGTTTGACTTGGCCCTCCTGCATTCTCTACCTCTGAACCATCCAGACATTTTGTCGAATCATTCGGGTCAACGCCCCCGCGACCGTCACAAGGTCCAGCCTCGGGAGGAGGTCTACATCCCCAATCGTTATCATTCGGGTTGTTTGGGGTGTTGTCCGTCCAGGTTCCGCCACCTTGTTCACATGCGGCAGGGTTTATCAAATCTGATTGCTGATTGTAGCATCCGCGCTCCACTACATTACCATTTGGATCTCCGGGGTCTGGCGTGTTTGAATCAATCCAGATACCCCCAAGCGAGGTACATAGTGGCTCATTGTTAACGTTTTCACGCGTCCTATCATAGATACAACTTTCGTATTGTTGCGGGGTTAAGTCCCCGAGGTTTGTGTGTCCATACTCGTTATTTGTATCCTGATTCACATGAGCTCGTCCGGAACCAGTAGTATCTATGCCATACTGCTGGGCACACGAAATAATGGCCTGTTGGTAAATTTCTCTGCAGGCCTGTGCCTCGTCTAAATTAGCCTGATTACAGTTGAAGTTTCCTATTAATTCTTCTTCGATGCTGGTTAGCTCGTCGTCGTTTGCCTTACCGATGACATTACATCTATTATCGTCGTCAACCTGACCATAATATCCGGCCTCATGACAATTCTCTGCTATTTGATCTACTAGGCCTTTTTCTGATGTGTTGCCGCACTGCTCTCTCCAGTTAATCGCATATCCTGTACAACTAACGATAGCGTTCGCACACGCTGGGGCCTGTACGCTACCATCGGTGTCCTCGCAGTCTTTGACGGATTGCATATAGTCTTGATAGCTACCTGCCCATTCTTTTGCCTCTGGGCTCATACTGTCATAATTCTGCTTGTAACAGTTTTGGTCATCCGGTATGCGAATAAGCTGGTTTCCATCGTCTACAAACCCTCTTTCGAAATCATCCAAAGAGGCATCATATTCATTGCCATTTATCTCGATTGAGTGGTCCCTTTGTCCATAGCATGCCGCATATGCACTTTGCGGGGGAGCAATGACGTTTGCTAGGCCAGCAAACAATACTGATATGGCCAGAAACCGAGCAAATACGTAGATGTTTTTTTGCACGACAATCATGGACCTACCGCCGATTCTTTAACGAGGTCGACAAATTCCTTATATTCACTTGGTCCGCCTACGGTTAACTTATTGGGGTATTCTATGTCAACTGCAACGTCGTATTCGGAGGTAGTTAGTGTCGATTTGACTCTGTACTCAAGTTTCGAGATTTTATTTTCGTTTTCTTCTACCCAAAACTTTACTTTGTTATCTATATTCAAAACGGACAGAAATTCATTTTTATCAATTAACTGAACCTTTTGTTTTTTTGCAAACTTACCATAAATATCATATGCCTTATCGGCGTCTATGGTTGCCGAATATATACTGTAGTCACCGCTTTTATCAACGTTCGTAACACTATACACACGCGCGCTGGACAATTGATCAACAAGGCTCTGCCGATCATTCATACTATAGTTTCCAAAAATCGGAAATACTAATGGGCTAGTCAGCGATGTCCTGGCACTCTTTGAGTCAAATATCTGATCGAACCATTGTTCATTATTGTCAGCAGCCGGCAATTTTAGCCTATACCACAGCTCTTTCTCCGGCTGTATTAGGTCTTGATTTGCGTCCGATTCCTGTAAGGTTCCGAACACCTCGGAACTACCTAGACTTATAATCTGACCGGTCACGGTGCCGTTATCTCCCTTACCATCGTCATAGCTCATTTCATGTGTATATTTTGATTTGGGCATTGTTAGGTTAGAAAAGTCGGACTCTACCATAAAGCGCTTGGAAACCTTAACGAATTCACTTTCAAACTTTAATACATAATCTCGTTCTATATATTCGTGCTGCATACTGTTGTGTATAGCTCTGTAGAGTTTGTTTTCTGCCGAGTTATGTTCTAGCCACCAAATTAACCCGCCAACGGACAAAATAAACACCAGAGACACTGTAAAAAATATTGTAAATATTTTTGTAATTTTATTTTTTTTACGACTGGCAATTTCTGGATCAGGAATCGGCTCCATGCCCAAATAGTCCGGAATGTTCGGATTTGGCGTGCTAGAACCTGGCTGTTCGGGTTGCATACTGCATATGATTATAACATTGACAGCACAAGCATAATAACAGATACTAAAAGGGTAATATGTTGCAGAGATGGTCGAAACGCATGACCGGTGTTCTGCACGCACATCTTAGGCGTGGGGCTATGCTCGCATTGCGCAAAACTCCCACATCACCACGCCACACCAAACCGGCTGCAAATCGTTTTTCCTTTCTCAACGTAGCTTCGGCTATGCCTCCATCGGATAAAACAATTTTCGCTCGGCTTGGAGCAGTGTGGCAACGCGGGATTTTACGCAAAGCGAGCATGCTGTTTTTGGGCGTCGCTCTGGCAGTCGTAATGGTCGCGTCACCGATGATGGCACGCCCCGCGCACGCGCAGGGTATATCAGATCTTCTATCTCTAGGGGGGTCGTTCACGAACGGACTCTCTAGTTGTTCAATAGAAACCGTTGGTTGGGTCATATGCCCGACTATGCGCTCTATCGCGAAGCTTGCTGATTATGGATTTGCTTATATAAACGACAACTTCCTGCGTATCGACTACGCGCTCGTAGACGACCAGAGTGGAACATATACCGCGTGGGAAATCATGCGTACCGTGGCAAACGCGGCGTTCGTAGTTGCCTTTATGGTTCTAGTTTATTCGCAAATATCCGGGCGGGGTAGTGGCGGCTATAGTATCAAGCGATTACTCCCACGACTAATAGTGGCGGCAATAGCCGTCAATATATCTTATTTCCTGTGCGTGATATTGATAGATATATCTAATATCATGGGAGATTCCATATTGTTCATAATGAACGATCAGGTGGCATCCCGTATAGGAAACTCCGTCATGCCAATAGGCGGTAACGCTGGCGGAGCATTCCAGGACGGAACACTGGCCACCTTGACCGCGGCCGTTTTGCAGAAAACAGGCGTGGCATGGGTGCTCCTGGCACCGGTGGCAGCAGTTATTGTATCCGTCGCGACTATATGCGCAGCTATGCTGATTTTGTTGATTATGCGAAAAACTATCGTTGCTCTGCTAGTATTAGTTTCGCCCCTATTATTCGTCGCCTACCTACTACCCAACCTAGAAAGGTTCTTTACGGCCGGCGTTCGACTATTTATACAAATGATCATGCTGTACCCGATTATCGCCCTCCTTTTGGGCGCGGGTCAGATAGCGAGCACTACGATAGTCAGCGTTGGGTCAAACGACGCCAACTACCGTGCGGCGAATGATTTTTACTTTTCTCGTACTGGCGGTAGCGGTAGCGCGATTACTGACGCGACCGCGGCAGCTGCGGCAGTAGTTCCGTTGCTTGGTGTATGGTTCCTGTTCAAGAACATGTCATCAGTCATGAATATGGCTAGCTCCAGACTTTCTGCCGCCGTGAAGGGTAGGAGAGGCGACGAAGACAAAGAAGCGCGAGTTACCGGCAAAGCAACGGCCGGCGCGCAAAATCGTAAACAAATGTTTGGCGAAGCACCTAATCGTAGACAGGCGTTCACCCGTGGTCGCAGACGCACTTTGGGCGGTAGCACGCTCACCGGCAGCCTAGACGATCGCAACGGTAGACAACCAGCACCAATTACAGGCCCGCAACCGTCTTCGTCTCTTGCCGAACAAGGTGGTGCAAAACCTAAAGACGAAGCCGCCTTAGAGGAAGAGAAACGACGACAAGATCAAGAAGCCGCCGCGCTAAATGGTAATTTGGAAGAGATGAATCTAGAAGGTCTACAAGCAGAAGGTGGATCTAAAAATGGCGACGAAAAAGAAAAGGTTATCGCAGGCAAGGACGAGAACGAGCAAGTTACCGCCAAGGATATATTTAGTCAGATGAATCGCAAGCAAGGCACTGATTCAAAAGACAAAGAGCGTAAGCTCAGCGCCGGCCCACCACCCGCGGGAACAAGTGGCGGTGGCGGCGATTCGGGCGGCGGCGCGAGTCAGCCATCGGCCCCGACTAGCGCATATAGGGCTCCCCAAATGGCACAAAGCTCAAATATTGTATCTGGTAGCTCTGGTCCCGTACAACCCGTAAAAGCGGTGGCCGTTCCTGTTCAGGTAGACTCGTCCTCACTGCTCGGCAACAAAGACCGTGGCCCTGGCACGAACGGGGAGTTTACTCCGCCAATTAGCGGTACTCAGGAAAAGGCGAAAGCTCGTGCTAATAAATATATATATGATTCAGAAAAAGAGTTAGACGACGCTCGAAACCGTGACGATATTTTGGGTAAAAAACATCCCGACCATGATGATGAACCTCACGATTTAGACGTTCGTGGCAACAAAGAAAATGACAAGGACAATGAGTAATGGCAAAGACTCGCCTGAATCCGGCCGACAAATCGGTATCCGAGTCTGATTACGAATCCAAGTTCAATCGTTCCGGCAAAAAAGATAACTCAGATGACGCCGAGAAAGTAAAAGACAAAGAGTCTGACCCAGACGTCGAGTGGCAGACGGGTAAACTAAAGTACAAGGACAAAAAAAGCGAAAAAGGCAAGTTCCGATTTGCTGGTCGTCACGCTGGCAAGATGCGTAAAGGATCGGCGTTTATATTCGTTGTCTTCCTTATCTTGGGTGGCGTCTGGTATAGTTCGATATTCGCTCCAAACATTCTGCTAGTAAATATCAAGGAAATGTATACCAACGATCTGGCCGATGCCACAATTGCTCTCGATACGTATTACAAAAAAATAATGAATTACAAGATTGGGCGAAGCAACTGTGGCGACAAGGAGCACATAAAATGCAAACTGTCGACGATGAGTCGTGCGCAAAAGCAAGCCTTTGAGAAACAAGGCTTCATCGTTCTCGGCGCAAAAGTAGAAGAAGATAACCGCGACGACGGCCAACCAGGCAACGAGCGCGCCGAGGAAAGATACCAGGTCGCTTCTATAATACCTCCTGTCCAAAGTCCCGGCCTGATTGCGACGGGTGACATGTTGTTCCTATATGCAAATCTCAGTAGCGCCAACAAAGCGCTCGTATATAATGTGTTCAATCCAAAATCAGGCTTCTTTTTGGATACGCGTTTCAAACAAGTTCTCAAGACTAGATATAATCTAACCAAAGGTAACACTGTTGGCGGAAATACCGAACAGCAGGTGAACAAGTCTTTTGATAATTCAGTCAGAAACGGCGGATCCATAGATTTATACGGCAGGCCGGGCTCTAATGGCGTCAGTCTAGGGTCTCTCAGTAATCCTTTGACTATCGCTCAGCTAGAAGCATTTATGCTACCCCTCTCCCTTCAAACATATTCGTACGGCGGACTACAGTGTGCTTGGTACTCGTTTGGAAAGGCCGTCACCAACAACGCCAAATCAGCAAAGGCCGCGACAGTAGCTAGGTTTGCTATGCAATATCTAAAGGCCGCTGACGCGATAAAAGCGGGCAGTGGCGAAGAAGTAACGTCAAATGTTCTAGCTAGCAAATTAGCCGAAAGTACCTTTGGAGGCTATAACGGTCCAAACGCAACGGATTCCTCTATGTACAAAGCTATCGTATACAACAACCTACCCGTGCCATCTATCTATGGCCTCTTGTACTATCTAGATACATTTGATTTGATAGCGGCGTTGGCTCCTTCTTGGTCTCAAATAATGGCTTCGGCAGGGGCACAAGGTGCAGCATCACAGCTACCTGGTCAACTGGGTATGCCGCCGCTAAACCTAACGGGCAGTGATCGTGAATATTGTTTGGCGGCCGAGACAACGACGAATCATGAGGCGATCAAGGACACTGAAAAAGAATGTGTTCCACAGGTGGAAGCGAGCGCGCCACCAGGATGGCAGGCAGGTCTGGCACACGCAATAGAAGTCGCGCAAGAGACGTGTCCAGTAACACACTATGATGAACCTCATCGTCACGTACACGGAGAAGGATTAACTCAACCATCTCTAAAAGCGACCGGCCAGACGCTCTCGGCATATGTGGCAGGTATATTTGGCGCGAACGTCGTTGCCTGGGCAAACGCGATATCCCTGTTGTTCACATCGCAAACAAAAGGAGTAGCCGCCAGTGACGCAATATTTGCGGGAACCGGACAGATACTTGGCGATATGGCAATGTCTCGCGGAATGATGCCAAGTAATGCTCTGTTTATGGCAGAGTACCTGGCCAAAAAAGAAGAAGTTATGAAGGAATACAACGAAGTCGCGCGCTACAATGCACGCAAAAATCCATTTGACGCTTACAACAAGTTCTCGTTCCTTGGTTCGATAATGCGAAAATTAACTCCAACATATGGCGACGAGGCTCCATTATTTTCATCACTAGCAAACGTTTTCTCTTTGGTAAAAGATGGATTCAATCGACTGAACCCATCTGCCGATGCAATTTATTATTTACAGCCCGCGCCGTTTAATCCTCTCCGCCTGTCGTGTCCAGACCCAGAATATTTGGCGATATTAATCATGGCGGATACTGCCTGCAATGTCCGCTATAGTTTCAGCAGGTTAGAGCTAGCGGCGCAGATAGACAGTGTTCTGGACTATATGACACAGTCTCATTCAGACGCATACCAAGACAAAATAACGGAATTGCAAGAACGCGCTGCTTTGGCCGATCCAGAGGGAGACCTACAAAATGTCGAGCGAATGGTGGCCGAGGTAACATCCGTATCGCAACAACCATTTATAGACGAAAGAACGGGCAAGGCAATACCCAACAGTGAATATGATAAGTTTCTACAGTACTGCGTTAATCGCGCCGATCCGTGGGGCAGAAGCGCCATTCATGTTCAATACGCCAGCTTGTCCGACGAGGAAATACAAAAACGACGCGCAGACAAACGCGGTGGAATAGAGCCTATTAGCATCTATGATCGAGGCGACCCATATGCAAAAATACCTATCATAGGATTCCAGTCAATCGTAGAGGGCGCGGCGGCAGATCAAGATTGGTACACCGGCAAAAAGTGCACCGAACAGAGCGAGATGTTAACCAATTTCCGTGCGTACACTATGATATGTTCCGTAGACGGATCCCTAGCAGGATCAGTCGATTGTACACATCCCGACAACCAAGCCGGCGCGAGTTATCTGAACCCATATTATATGAGTAACGACATCTTATACTCTGGTTATTAGGTTTAGTAGTTAGCTTTTTGGGCTATATTTTTTAGGACCGCCAGTGATGAAACTTCTGGTATGGTGACTTTTCTAACTGGCTGTGAAATTACGTATTTATATACCGTCAGACCGTCAACGACAATCATTCTATGCTCTCGCTCCTGTCCTAATGTTTGCGCATGTAGAAAGTAGGCTGATTTACCCTGGATGTCACCGGTTTTTTGCGAGGCTTTTAGTATATTTTGACTGTCCATGACTACAGAATTGTTAAACTGGACTATATCCGCATATAACACAGCCGATTTGCCATCTTGCCTAACGAAATCATATTGAACCGACTGGCTTCGTATGCCATTCAAATTCAAAACCTTGCTACTTTTTGCGCTCGAAACAGATTTTGCTTTATCGCCCAGGGCTTCCGTAACTAAATCTTTAGTTACTAGGTTGCTTGCGCCCAAGTCGGCACCTTGTTCGATCAATGCCGATCGAAATCCGTTCGCGCCAACGCCCTGTTGTTTCGGATCATAGGAAGGGAAGGCTACTATCAACACGATTGCAACCAATATAGCAGTGGCTGCTATCAATGCCATAACTGGCAACACTATTAGCTGAGTACGCTTGCTGACTTTTCGGGGCTTGTCACTTTTCGTGTCTTCGGTCATATTCCAAGTATATATTACCACAAGCAAAATGCCAGCGCCCTCGGAGTAACGCTTGTCCTTAACTGATTACTGTTGTATTCTGATTATGGTATTATCATGCGCAAAAAGATACTGGGCATTAACGTATATTCATTAGGCTCAAGGGCGGGCAATCGCTTACTTGTGGGCTTGATGTTTTTTGTTTTTTTGGCTGGAACAATTGTTTCCGGTAGTTTAGCGACCGTACAGAATGTGAGCGCGGAAACCGTAGAGGAATACTGTGCACAGTACACTTCCAGTAGCGACAAAAATGCGTGCCGTGATGGCACCAAAGCAAATTTTGACTGTAATGATTACTTTATTACGTTTGGCCAGGCAACTGCAGACATCTGTCGCGGCGCCGCGAATGCCAAAAAGAATGGCACTATAAACGGCGTCTCTTCCTCGCCATCACCACAACCAGCGTCAGGCGCCTGCCAAGGCTTTAGCGGTGATTTGCTAGAATATTGCCAAACTGGACAACAAAGTAGTTCATGTAATCAAAGCATTGCTCAGGTAAACTTAGAGTACTACAACGCGTGCGCCGTGGGTGCCGGTCTGGACACTCTTGATCGAGTACCGAACAATAACAATACACCCGCAACCGGCAGGTGTCGTGGATTTACGGGCGACCTACTAAAGGCCTGCCAGGGTGGTCAAGAGTATGGAGAATGTAACCAAAATGTTGCTACGGTAGACTTAGAGCTATACAATGCCTGTGCTCTGGGCGCGGGTCAGAAGACTTATCGCTCTACGCCGTCCCCATCATCCAATCCGTTTAGTAACGCAGGCAACTATTTCCAACTGCAAGATCAGTTAAATCAGGCAGGCAACTTAACCGAACTGATTGACGTGTTGCACGCCAACGGTCAGGATGCCGATGTTAATACTGGTGAAATAGCAGACAACAATTACGGCTCGTATATAAACGGCGCCGGCAAAAAACAATCAATCAAAGTATATCCTAGCGAGTGTACGGCCCAGGGAGTCCCTAATGCAGCAGGTAGCGCGGTCCAATCCAGCTACGATCAGGCATACCAAGAAGGCTTTAAGGCAGCACAGCAAGCAGCGCAATACGCGAACAATTTGGACGATCTGCGCGGTTTACTAAATGACCCAGATAATCAATCTGGTCTGTTCGGGTCAGAGCAAACTGATCTGGACGAGTTGTTTGAGTCCAATCAAAATGCCCAAAACGGATACGAAGAGGGTTACCTGGGTGGCTATCAGTCTATATTTGGCGGAGGTGGTGGCCTATTGAATAGTTTGGGTGGCTTGAGCGGTGGATCTGGTCTACTGGGCAATCTGGGCGGCCTAGGTGGAGGCTCGGGCAATCAGGGTAACAACTTAAGTAATTTCAATTTTAGTGGTGGTGGTTGTCCTGCTGTCTTGTTCTTTAACGGTGGTGGCTGGCATGCAAATGACCATAATAGCGACAAGATCTGGGAAACGGGCCAGTTACAGCAACGAGGCTACGCAGTATTTGATGTTACATATAGGCTAGGTTCTGACGGTATATATTATATATACGAAGATGTCTTGCGCGGTATTCGTCATATGATAAACAACTCGGGCATGTACGGAATAGATCCTAGCAGAATCGTAATATGGGGCGATAGCGCAGGCGGACACCTAGTAACCAGGGCCGGTGCTAGTGGAAAATCAGGCGCGAAGGCCGTTGTTGGATGGTCTGCACCCACGAATGCCTACACTGCGTTATTCAAATCATTCGAATCATTCGCGATTAGTATAGATCATTCTACTTGTATTCCTACCGACCTCGCGGGATTGGCCAACACGACCAATTTGCTAGCTGGCGGAAGTGGCAACGTAGTAAAAGAGGGCGAGGGTCTTGCTAGCAATGATTTCTCTAGTCTTGGCTTTGGAGCATCCAATAGTAGCGGGCCCCTGCCAGGAGGTTTTGATTCCAGCACGATAAACCCTGTTGGAGTCATCTTTGAAGCAATGACCGTAATGCAAGCGGTATCCCAGACTGCGCAGGACCTAGAAACAGTAACGCAACAAATACAAAATGGTGATTTCCAGGGCTTATCCAGTGGTGTCATAAACCTAGCAACGCACAAACTAATAGAATGTATAGACAACCTAAACTCCGCGTCGCCGGCTTTGTTTGCCAGTCCCGAAACACCGCCTACGTTCCTCGCGGGATTCTATAACGACCAACTAATCGATCCGCAACAAGCGTACGACCTACGAGACAAGCTACAAGCCCTCGGGGTTCGCTCTGAAGCCTTGATATTGGAAGGTGACGAGAACGCCACAGAAGGTGGCTGTACACAAGGCGCAGCCGGAAACAATGATGGATTCTCGTTTAATCACCTTGGTTACGACTGTCGCTTCATCTGTCCAACCCTCAATTTCCTAGACGAAATAATACAGCCGGGGGCAACTAAGTACGACTGCGCAACGGGATTACCCCAGTTAGGTTGATTGGATTATTTATGGAAAAATCACCCAATAAAAAACTTCTCGTCTTTATCTCTTTCGTAATTTTACTTATCGTTCTGGTTGCCACGTACTTTTTGGCATGGAGGCCATCCGATAGCGATTATAACGTCGCCTCAAAAAACCTCGACGCCGTCACGAATAGCTACGCTACCTTAGAGTTGGAATTATTGATGGCGAAAAATCCGGACAAAATCTCCAATATATCCTCGTTAAAAATAGGCGTGTTGTCGGAATTGTTTGACGAGTCCCTCGGTACCTTTTTAGGCAGTGGCGTGATTTCGCGTGATTTCGCTGTTAGTTCGACCATGAACAAAAACCGAGAATCGTTCGTCAAATATAATGATTCCGTAAAAAAACTTGCACAATCTATGAGGATCTATACGACTATCGTTAATTCCTGCAATGCGTATATAAGTTCCGATAAACAGAATACTAATAACCTGTTGAATACGTGCGAGAACGCGCTTGAAAATGGATCAAAATCCGAATATGAACCATTCAATAATCAATTCTTTGATAATTATCTAGCTCAGGTAAGTGACTTCGTTTCGGATGCAGACAACAGAGGCGGCGAACTACCTCAACCACCCAGCAAGCAACTAGACTACAAACTGCCCGTCCTGATAGACGGAATCGAAGAAATCGAGACTGTCCTAAACACCCAAAAAACCGCATTCTGGCGGTAATAGACTTAAGCACTTGCATTTTGGTAAGTTTTGGTGTATAATAGCGATATATGACTAGAAAGAACCACCACGAACAGCAGTCAACATTCTCGAAAAAAGAAAAGCTAATAGCTGCACTTGCCGCGCCTTTCGCGGTCGTAGCCTTGGCTGCGTGTAATAGTGGCGACAGGGTAGAAATCCGCGTTGATCGTCCAGGCGTTTCGCAGGACGCTAACCCTGATACAAGCAATGTATCACACGAAAGCCGTAACGATCTGACCCTAGAAAACTCAACCCCCGAAGAATTCTTTGACAATGCAAACTATACTCGCGAAGAACGAGTTAATTGGGCCTATGAAAAACTAAACCAGCCTCGCAATGATGGCGAGTTCCAAGGTATGAGCCTACTTGAATCTTCGCATGCAGAACTTAAGAAGAGATTGAATCTACCCGGAAAATATGAATACATTAAAGACCTGGTCACTCCCTCCGAGAATATGACTGGTGATCAAATCCAGACACTTCAATCGTCAATTTCGTATTTATTAGTTACGTCCGATTTACCGGAAGATACCCGCGTAAAAATGACCGCCGCATTAGTAGATAGCTCTAGCGACACTCATGACGAGATAGTAGAATTCGTAAGGAATCGTGACGTCGATGCCCTTGGTGGCGCTACTGCTGTAAATATCTCCTCTAGCGATAGATTGCCCAAGGAGTCGCCCGTATTTAGGCACTACGTTCTAAGTAATGGTTACGATCCTGCTGGTATTCCCTCAAAAATAGCCGAAATTATGGGAACTACAGATCCATCCGCCCCAAACTTCCAGGTCATCTATCAATTTATTGATGGAAAACCCGTCTTGGTCCAGAACTACAATATCGACGAGATGCCATCGATGCGCGTAGATAACCTTCGCGACATACCACACGAACCTGTTTAGCAACTCTCTCATCTCTGTATTCTTGATAGAGCTTATGCTATATTTATACAGTAGAGATGATCGCAAAATTTACCCGACTCATCACATTTAGTGCGACTGCTTTTGTCGTTATTTTCGCATTTATCTCAATATTCTCATCAAATACCGTTTATGCAGATCACCCCGGACCGTGTACACCTATTGAGATTCAGGACGGAGCTAGAGAAGAGGACAACAATGGCAATATTCAATGTATCACCGACCCCCCTGCAGGTGCACCAGGGACGGGGACTGCTGGAACAACTGGTGACGAGGAAGAAGTATCCTGCGCTGTCGATAAAATCGGTTGGATCGTCTGTCCTGTCATAGAGAAGGCCGCATGGATAGGCGACCAGGCTTTTGGCTTTTTGGCTGGCCAGTTTTTAGAGATTGAACCAGAACTCGTAGCAACTTTTGACACTAGTAGCAACGATACAGGAACCTATGCTACGTGGCAATTGGCGCGAAACATCGCCAACGTTATGTTCGTTATCGCGCTGTTGGTCATCATTATGTCGCAAGTAACTGGACGAGGCATCGACAACTATGGCATCAAAAAACTTGTACCGCGCCTGATAATAGCCGCTATCGCGGTCAATATATCGTACTTTATTTGTCAGGCAATGGTGGATTTGTCTAACATCTTGGGTTACGAGACAAAGAACTTCCTAGTGAACGCGGCCGCCTCTGTATCCGACAGAACGGCCATGCCCGCCGCCAGCGATACCGGCATACAGACCGGCACGGGCGCATTAGCCGTAATAGCCGGCATAGTTCTAGCGACCGTGGGAATCGTTTGGCTAGTCATGCCTTTGCTGGTATCAGCCATTGGCATAATCCTAGCGACAGTACTGATAATCATCATTATCCTGTTAATGCGAAAAGCCTTCATCATCCTATTGGTTGTCGTGTCACCAATAGCTTTTGTTCTATATCTATTACCTAACACTGAGCAATACTTCCGCAAATGGCTATCTATGTTCTGGAAATTATTGATGGTATTTCCGGTGGTCGGTCTGCTGTTTGGCGCAGGTCAGTTGGCTAGTGCGGTCATTTTGGTGGCTGGCACAAACGGCGTCGGAACTTCTGCCACTGTTAGTTATTACGATGATGGCAGTGACAAATGTGTCACTCTGCCTCTCAGTAATCCAAATGCTAGGCCACAAGGACAAGACCAGGCTTTGGCTCAGCAGGGTAGCTGCGGAAACAGATCAACACCCGTGATGTTAGGCTTGGTAGCCGCCCTCATCGCGGTAGCGCCAATGTTGGCGGTATGGAGCGTGCTAAAGGCAGCTTTGCAGGGTGCTGGTCAGATTGGTGGCAAGATATCCGGCGCCGTCGAGACATATTCTGGCAAGGCAGGAACCAAGGCCCAGGAACGCATGAACAGAAGCGCGATTGGTCGTGGAATGGAGACTAGGAAGGCTATTAAGAAGAATTACCAAGATCAGCAGTTCGCCGACAAGATGAGCAGGAAGGGTAGATTTGGTGGCGCCTATACACGCATAGCGTCACGTGGACTCCAGGGAAACGTTGGTCGGGTAGCAGGTGGGTCATGGGGTGCGCAGGACAGAAAACTGTCTGCTAACTTTGCTGGATCTGCAGAAAAGCTCCGCGATCAAGAAAAAGAAGAGCGAAAGGCATCCTTAAATCAGTTATTAAGGGACCGTCCTGGGGACCTACCAGAAAACGTATTGGCTCCTGAATTACGAAAAGCCCTAGCGTCTGGAGATGAAGTTGGTGCCTTAGCCGCACAAGAAATGCTAACGAGCGTAGCCGGTAAAGAAGGTGTGCATGAAATGCGTAAAATGTTCGACGATATTGATAACAAGAAGTTGAAGGTAGACGAAAAATCATTCTCTCACCTCATGCAACACATACTATCGCAAAGCAGTATCAAGAGCTCTGATGCCGACGTTTATAAATATGCTCAGGGTGGAAGTACAATGGCCGCTATTAGAAGTAATTCAGGAACATGGGATGGACTTACTGATGAGCAAGCTGCCAGCCAGACAAAGTTCGCTACAGGCGGAGATGGAGTATCGATGGGCGTTGCATCCGGATTTGTTGGTGCCATGACTAAGAAATCTAGCATCATCGGACCCGACGGTAAGGCTATTGAGGTTAATCGTGCAAACGTCGTATTAAACAACGCTACGGCGCAAAAAGCACTAAAGGACAAGACTCGAGAAATTGTAGAGAAATCTGTAAGCAAGTAGTGGGTATGAATTGTGCGCAATCTAATATATAGAATAGGATACCTGTGCCTGACTCTGTTGATTCTACAGGCAATATCGTTGCCAATAATTGCGCTGTTACAGTTCACCGTATTTAATTATATGGAACCCGCATATGGGGGCGTTGATGAAGCAAACCAAATCGTGCACACCTATGGGGCTCCTATAATTACCGTCCAGCCCGACACTGGTAACTGGGTCGTGGTTTCTACTCTGTGGATAGCTTTGTCTTTTGTTATCGCTCTGATTGTCCTATATACCAGCAATATGATGTCAGCCCTTCTAAAAAAAGCCCTGCGCCACTGGCGAGGTAGGGTGACTGTAGGCAATCTATTCACTGCCAAGTTCGTATTACCTGGCGCCGCCTATGTTTTTGTATCGCTGTTCGCATTATTGTTACCAGCCGTATATCTATTGTTGCCTGTAAACGCTCTGATTGCATTGCTGGCGCTCGTTTGTTTTTGGATTCAATACAACCAAGTTCACAAAAACAAAACTCCCGTCTCGAAAATTCTATAACCATTCACAGCCACGCACCCACCATCACATTGTTTAAAATAGTTTAATTATCCGTCCGGTCGGACAAAAAATTAAACTATTCGATTGGGGCTGATTCAAACATTTTAATCCAGTCTTTAGCCCCTAGATCGTTTATTATTTCACGTAATTCTTTTGTGTAATCTTTGTCGGTCATCCATACACTTTGCTGAATTTGATCGAATTGCAGATCGCGCAATACCGAACGGAACTGACGCCTTATGTGCGAATATTCCTCTGGTATGTCAAAGATGACCATCAGCCGCACGTTACCCAGAAGTTTACTCGCGGTATAGGGTAGAATGGTGCGTTTCGCTTCTTTCGAAAGACTTACTTTACCTTTGTCTACCGTAATTAGCCTATTTTTCTTTGCCCTATAATATGCCTGTTTGTATGAATCACCGGGATACATACCAATCCTATCTAGTTCGTTAAAAAACCTATTAGGCGAATATGTGAGCATAAGGTTTTGGCGAGTATAGGGGACTAGCGCGAGCAACAATTCCGTCGTTACACTCTTTTGTCTTTTCCCTTTTACTTTTTTCATATTTACATAGTATCATTTTCTGTCCGGCCGGACAGAAAATTAAGTTATTTTTTACGTTATATTGGACGGGGATTTTATGGGCAAAAAGTGCAGGTAAAAAGTTTGTTTTGATTTGTATTCGAAAACATTTTGGAATATATTTATAAACTAGTTAAAAAGTAGCCTTCAAACCTCGCAAAAGCATAAGTAGTACGGTATAATCGTAACAGATATGGCGGTATACAAAGTACCTCAAGACGTCGAGGCGGACGACAAGCTAATCGGTCCGTTTAGTTTTCGTCAATTTATTTATTTGATTATAGTCGCTATTTCTTTAGCGGGCGCATGGGGTCTGGGTCAACTTTTTCCCGTTTTGGCAATCCTGCCCCTGCCGGTAATTCTATTTTTTGGTACACTTGCGCTTCCTCTGCGCAAGGATCAGCCCATGGAGGCATACCTATCTGCCGTGGTTTCCTTTTACTTCCTAAAATCCCACAAGAGGTTTTGGTTACCAGATGGAATCGACTCCTTTGTAACCATAATTCCGCCAAAAAACTCAAACAGGATTTTAACGAAACAATTTGATGACGCCGAGGCGAACAAACGTTTGGACTATCTGACCAGTTTGGTTGATTCTCACGGCTGGGCTATCAGGGGTGTTCAGGCTGCCGACACATCCGTAAGCAACGACCTGTATTACGAGTCACAACAGGCGGCCGACGTAATGGATAATTCTAGCCCATCGGCCCAAGCTATGACCGAGAGGTTACAAAACGCCGCCACATCTAGGCGCGAAAGTGCCGTGAGCAACATGAAAACCTCGGCCAAAACACCCCCTGCCCAGGCTTCTGACCAGGCGCAGAAAACAACTACAAACACCGACGATACCGCAACTAGCGACCCTAGTTCGGTCGTTCCATCTGATGATGAGTTGAAAAAGAAAGAGGAGGCCGCGGTAAAGAAACATGCCGAGAAGCAAGGTAGGGACGTAGCCGCCTACGCCGCCGCGCTGGCCGAAGAGGCTGCCGAAAACCGTGGAAAACCTGTGCAAAAACCAAGTACAAACACTAGCGCTTCTACCCCTGATACTGATACAATGGAACTGACGAATAAGCAGGCGAAGGACTTGTCTAGTCAAGAGGGCGTGACAATAGCGACCATTGCGCATCAGGCAAAGCGCGTTGCTACGGACAACAAGTCACTAAAAGAAGGTGAGGAAGTGACGATATCACTTCATTAAGGCAAAGGGGATTATAGGGCATGCCTCCAGAACAACAACCACAGGAAGTCGCAAGCGCACCACCAGATGGTGCTCCTGCTAATGCTCCTGCGGGTCGGCCCCAACAACCCACGCCACAACAGGGACAACCGGCAGCTCCTGCGCCACCAGCCGCCGACCCGCGCGAGGCACATACGCCAGCGCCGCCGACCAATCCGAATACCACGCAAAATTCATTACTTTTTTCCGAACTGCGTGATGATATGGTCATTATGAACGACGGTAGTTTTCGGGCCGTGATAGCTTGTAAATCCATCAATTTCGATTTGATGAGCAGTAAGGAACGCGAAGGTATCGAGTATAGCTACCAGAATTTTTTGAATTCACTATACTTCCCCGTGCAGATTCTTATTCGCTCGCAAAGAGTGGACATAGGACCGTATCTAGAGCGCCTGACCGATATACGTAAAGACCAAGAAAATATGCTTTTGAACATCCTGACCGATGACTATATCGACTTTATTGACACCTTGTCCCAAGAAGCCAACATCATGGACAAAACATTTTACGTAGTTGTCCCATATTGGCCAATGGGCGATATAGACTCGCTCAAAAGGGGCAGTAAAAGCCTATTCGGAACCATTTTTGGCGGTACTCCGAAACAACGAGCAATAGTAGTCAGCGCGGAACAATACGAAAAAGCCAAGGACGAGATAAAAAACCATGTCGATGCCGTCATGAGTGGCCTGTATCAGTTGGGGGTAAAGTGTGTTCAGTTAAAAACCAAGGAGCTCGGTGAGTTGTATTACAACTTCTATAATCCTGACACTGCCGTACGTGAACCGCTAGGAGATTTTGAAAGCGTGACAGCGATGTATGTAAAGAAGGGTGAGGGCGATGCGCCTAGATATCACCTGATGCGCGAGGAGGATGCCAACAATGGCCAAAAACAACAAGCTTGACGTCGCCGCGCAACAGCGAGCCCGTGAACAGGCCGAAGTAGAGCAGGCTTTTCAAAAGGGTATCACTACTCTACGTGATTTGATCGCTCCCTCTAGTATAGAGATACACGCCGCGTACTTCCGACTAGGTACGAAATACGGCAAGACTTTGTACGTATACGCCTATCCTCGACAAATCTACACAGGCTGGCTATCAAGCATTATCAATATCGACGAAGTACTAGATGTAAGTATGTTCTTTTACCCTGTCGAGTCCGAAGTGGTCCTAAAGAACCTGCGCAAAAAAGTCACGCAAATGCAGGCGACTATCGCTATCAACGAAGAAAAAGGACGCACACGCGACCCTGGCCTAGAGGCCGCGCTAAACGACGCCGAAGAACTTCGTGACGAAATTCAGGTCGGTTCAGAAAGGTTTTTCCGATACGGTCTGTATATCACTATGTACGCAGATAGCCTGGATGAGCTTAGCTTTATCCAGCACAAGATAGAGACTATATTTGGCCAGCAATTAGTATTCAGCAAAGTGGCGTCCAGCCAGCAAGAGCAAGGCCTGAACAGCACGTCGCCACAGATGACAGATCAATTGCAAATTCGTCGAAACATGAATACCGGCGCGATTTCAACAAGCTTTCCTTTTACTAGCGCCGATTTGTCGCAAGAAAAAGGAATCCTATACGGAATCAACATGCACAATAATGGCCTAATAATCTTCGACAGGTTTACGCTAGAGAACGCGAACATGGTCGTGTTCGCAAAGTCTGGTTCAGGCAAATCATTCACGGTCAAATTAGAAGCTATTCGCTCTATGATGATGGGTACCGACGTCTTGATCGTCGACCCTGAAAACGAATATCAAAAACTCTCCGACGCTGTGGGTGGTAGTTATTTGCGTTTGTCATTGAATTCCGACGTTCGTGTAAATCCTTTTGATTTGCCTCATGTGGTTGACTCGTCAGAGGCAGACGACGCTTTGCGTGCAAACCTAGTGACTCTTCATGGCCTACTACGGTTAATGCTCGGTGGTGCTACGTTGCAAGCCAGTGGTCAAACCAACGTTACCGCCATGACGCCAGCCGAAGAGGCAGACCTAGACCAAGCGTTGATAGACACCTATGCCCGCGCCGGTATCACGAGTGACCCGTTGACGCACACTTCGCCTCCTCCCACTATGGTCGACCTATATGACACCCTGGTGCATATGGAGGGTAATGGACCTGCGCTTGCCCAGCGCCTGCGAAAATACACCAGCGGTACTTTTGCCGGAATATTCTCGCAACAATCAAATATTGATATAGACAACCAGATGGTTATCTTTAACATTCGAGACCTAGAGGATGAACTCCGACCGGTAGCCATGTATATCGTCCTATCCCATATTTGGAACGTTGTCAGAAGCCACCTAAAAAAGCGAATGTTGATCGTAGACGAGGCATGGCAGTTGATGAAATATGAGGATAGCGCCAACTTCCTATTCAGCCTAGCGAAACGTGCCCGTAAATATTACCTTGGTGTCACAACAATCAGTCAGGACGTCGAAGATTTTATGGCTAGTAAAATGGGTCGCGCCATCGTAGCTAACAGTTCTATGCAATTGCTATTAAAACAGTCTCCGAGCGCCGTTGACGTCTTGGCCGACGTGTTCAAGTTGACCGACGAAGAGCGTAAGCGTTTGTCTAATTTCCCTGTTGGGCAAGGATTGTTCTTTGCGGGCGCCAATCACGTACATATACAGGTCGTTGCGTCCCGAACCGAGCATCAATTGGTGACAACAAGCCCCGTCCAAATGCTACAACAACAAGAGGAAGCCAGAATGCAGGCCGAGGCTCAAAAACGCGCCGAGCAAGATCAACAAAAAGCGGCTGGTGGGGCTGGACAACAGGCTGGAGGTTAGTAGCCCATGGCCTTGCCAAACAGACAGAAACCATCAGTATCTGACGACGATGTAACTCGAGAGATCGCAGATAGAGAAAACTCGCCAGAATTCGATGATATTCGAGGCGACTTCGACCAGTTGTCGGATAATGACGAAGTCGACGAAGAAGATAGCGAGCCTATAAACTGGGAAGATGACGGCGACAATAATCCCGTCGAAGACTTTTATAAAAGGAAGGGAAAAGAACGTAAAAAACGTGGCGCCAAAGTCAACGGCGAATCGAGCATAAAGGACGAGGAAGAAAATCCGGACGACGTGCCTACGGGTGTTAGCCCAAAAAAACTCAATCGATTCAACCGCCTGCGAAACGCATTTATGCGAGGTGGCCCGACGGCAGGAATAATAGGCGGATTAGTTGGCACCTTTGGTCTGGGCTCTATCGTTTTAGGCCCCGCTAGCCTACTGGTCAATTTATCAGATCTATTAGCAAACCATTCCGATCATGGCAATCGTGTCTTTGTAAAAACCGGCCGATCATATATCGCGGCTGTACTGACAGGACAGACCAGAAACTGCGCTGAATCCAAAATAAAATGTAAGTTCGCGACGATTAGCGAATCACGCCTGCAACAGTGGCGCGAACGCGGAATCACCGTTGATATCGGTGATGGACAAAAGAACACGCTTGGTAGATATAAAGTCCGCGGCCTGGAATATAAAGGCACGAAGGTGACAAATATCGTCGATTACAAAGGCTTGCGATATACTCATCCGCAATTCAATAGCCTACTCAAGCGCTTTCCGGTAAAGGCAGGTTACATAAACGCCAAGAGCTCATTCAACAAAACCCTCACCAAGTTCGGTCTGAACGTATCGGATAGATTTAGGTCCAGCAAGAGTCCAGACAAAGAAACCCGAGAAGCAGAGAATAGAGAAAGGATGAACTCTCAAACGGGAGCAAGCGTAGACGCAGATGGTAATACAGACCCCGACAGGGTCAGGAGTACTGTTGATGGAGAGACCGAAAAAGTAAGCTCTGATGCAAAAAGCAAACTATCCGGTATTAGAACAGCGGCGGCGGCCACGAGCGGGGTTGCCATACCGGCTATGTTTGCATGTCTTGGTTACGACATTATTCGCGCAACTCAGGCGGCAATAACACTTTATTGGCACACAGAACTATTAAAATTCGCAACGCCTTTTCTAAAACCGGGCGCGGAACTAAAGGAGGCCGGGGATGGCGGAAATATAGACTGGGAAACAGTTGAATATTTCGGCGATAGGCTCACTAGACCGGTAACTCAAAAAGAAGCCGACGCGGATCCGAATGATAATATAACCGACAATATGGTTGGTAAAACCGCTATGGATTCCAAGGGTATAAACGCCGCCCTAAATGGCGATCCTGTACAGAATCCAGACTATACAGCCTGGGCACCTAGCGTTACTGGAATTGGACTGGTTAGAGAGGCCCAAAAACAATTCGGATCAGACAATATTAGAACCGCATGTAATGCAGCAAAGATAGCCGCCTACACAGGAGCAATACAGTGCGCCTTTGGCCCTCTTGCCTTGATCAAGTGTGCCGGAGCGGTAGTAGCCCAACAGGCTTTCGTACAGATATGGGGCGATGACGTGATAAAAGTCATCACTGAAAAATTGTCAGAACCCGCCATAGAAGCTATAACAAAAGCGAACCTTACAGATAATCTACATGGTCCGGCTCTCGGCGATGCGCTTGTTTCGGCCAGTGGAGTGATTGGCGGAAATATGGATAGGTCATCTGGATTCGCAGCGGCTGGTGACGATGCGCAGGCATATCAAGCATATTTAGATATGCTAAATGACAAGGATTACCAAGATGAACTAATCGCAGATGCTAAGTACGAAGCATCAAAGGATCAACTGAATCCGAATAACCCGTATTCATTCGCGGGGCAGTTTGCGTCGGGTATATCAACGATGGCCTGGAACGGCACGGGATTCTCGGTGATTTCTAATATGCTAGGTAGCGTGGCATCTATTCCAAAGATAGGAGTTGCACACGCTGCAAAGGATGGACTATTCATGCCGATACAGATATATGAATCGCAAGCAACCTTTCAGGCGGCCCTAGACAAATGCAACGACCCAGGGCTAGGGGAGCTAGGCATACCTTGTGCGAACGAATCCGGCAGGGCCATTCCCTATATGTTACCGGTCGTCGAAGAGTGCATGGAAAGCGAAGCAAATGGATCACAAAGAGTGTGCATAGATGAAGCGATAGACTATCTATACGCACAAAAATACGAAGACGACGACAAGGAAGAGCCTCAGCCTTTTATCGACCGCGATACCGGAAAACCTACCGGTATGAATAAATATAGCGCTGAGGAAAAGGAATATAAAAACCCCTTCCTGATGTTTATGCGACATTGCGGAAATGACCGCGAATACCCATTGGGATATACGGACACAAGTGTCGAGGAAGATAACGAGGACTGGTATATTGGCGCCGAATGCGCAGCCGGAAAAGGATCAAAAATAACGGATGAACAATTGGCCTGGATGTCGTATTACTACCATATGTGCATAGCCCTGTACGCTAGCGAGGAGAATATCGAATATTGTTGGGAGGACGCGCCGACACAAACTACGACTACGACAACGTGCGGAATAGCCGACACGTCTACATTGGGTGAGTTTGCCACCGGAAATAGCACCAGGGGTGAGCCTAGAATGATACTCGTCCATACTACCGAAGGCGACAGTCTACAGGGAATGGCCGATGCTCTATTAGCAGGAGGAAACTCATACCACGTAGCTATCGAAGAAAGCGGAATGGCGCATCGCCTAGTCCCCGATAATCAAATAGCAAATGGTGCCCGAGGCGCCAATACAGACAGTCTGAATATCGCGTTAGTTGGGTTCGCAGACAAAGGCGCTCGACTTGACGCAAGCTCACCGCAAAACCAAACGCTGTCGAAATGTATCGCGGAATGGTCGTCCAAGTTTAATATACCTACCGAAAAAGTAAGCGGCGCGGGTATATTAAATGGTGGTTCAACCCGAGGTGTGGCAGGTCATATCGACGTAGCTCAAGCAGCCGGTTACAATGATCGTACAGACCCAGGAATAAATTTCCCATGGTCGGAGGTATTAGCAAATGCAAGATAGATTTAAGAGTATCAAAAAACGGCTAAAGCTGGTCTTTGCTATATCCCTGGCCATTCCTCTAGTTAATCCAGTGGAGACAAGTTACGCGGCCCGTGTTCTATTTTGCGAAACAAATTACGCCCTATATGGCTGCACTGTGAACGAGTGCACGAACGACCCGTCGTCGTCCACTAGACCAGCATCTAGCGTTATTGGCGATGGTGGCGGATGCGGCAATAACGCAGGCGAAGACCAGGCAAATAAAGACCAAGTGTGGGGATACTTTGTAAATAAATTCACCCAAGAAGGCTATTCCAAAGACGAGGCCGAAAAAGCGACTGCTGGAATAATGGGCAACTGGCTGCAAGAAAGCGGTTTTAATCCTTATAGGCACGAAGCTCCTAATCCTGGTAGCGGATGCAATGGCGCCTCTGGCCCAATCACCGGAACAGTTGGCCTAGGTATAGCTCAGTGGTGCGGATCTAGGCAACAAGACTTGGCAGACTATGCCGCGGAGAGGGGCACGGACATTACCTGTCTGGGAACACAATTGGAATTTACGTGGAAGGAAATGCAAGAGCGCAATCTGCATGTAGACATGAAAGGATTGTCGCCAGCGGAATCATCGCAAATTTTTGATGAAATATTCGAGGTGTCAAACGGAACTGGCGAGCGACAGAAAAAAGGCGAGGACTTGTACAAGGAATATACCGGTAAAGACCCTGGAACACTCACTGCCTCTGCTCAAGACACCGGTAATAACTGCGCCACACCTGGTGTTATAGGATCGGGAGCGATACCGGGCGAAACCTGCGCCGAAGCCCTGCCGGCCGCGCAGGAGGCTATAACCAGTGGCAAGATAGTTCTGGGTGGTAACGGCGACGAGCAACACGATATCGAAAATTGCTCGGATACACCTATAGAGAGGTGTACGGAGGGTATTCGTGGAAAGACGCTCCGAGGTCTGATGGCCGGCGTCAACAGTTCTGGCACCGAGAGTATCACCGTAACAGACATCCACCGCCACCATAGTTGCAACTATGGAGATCATCCGTCTGGGTTAGCGCTTGATCTGGGCGCTGTAAATGGTGAGACATGTCACTCAGACAGAGGGGCACCGTCACCTGCATGCGATGCATTATTCAGATATTACGTAGAAAACGCCGAAGAGCTAGGTATTCGTTACGTAATTTATAACGGCGCCGCCTGTCAAGAAGTCGTGGCCAATAATCCAAACATTGCCGAGTGCGACCCCGGAGATCACTGGAATCATATACATGTGAGTTTTGAGGAGTAGGTTGAGCCATGGAAGAAAATGAAGGAATAATATACAAAACGATAAAATGGACACTCGACCATGTAAAGCTGGTTGTTTCTCTCGGTTTTATTTTTGCACTGTTTTTGTTTTGCCTCCATTTATTTAATACCTACGCGCTAGTCTTTATAGATGCCGACGCCGATTTTGAAACAGAAAATGTCGCCGTATATATCGGATCAGACTCCACGGATGAAACGCCGGAAAAGGCCGGCGAGACAGGAAGTATGCTCATACTACCGCGTAGTACAAAAAGCGTTGTCGTTTCTAGCGGAGAAAACATAAAAACCCGTGTCAATTTAGAAATACCTTGGTATGGCATCGTGGACAAAAAAGTCTCGTTATACAAGGACAAGAACGCCGAAAAAATAGCTTATCGAAGCACTACTGCGTCCACCTGCGCCCTGTTCAGGCCAAATACAGATAAACTAGCGTATTATAACTGCCAAAAGCCCAACGCAGGTTTGTTCGAATATCAAACGCCCACATCCAAACCTTGGTCCCATAAAAAAGTAAGCTCGATAATTTATCCCATAAATTATACCGGTCCAGGTAATCATCTTGGTGTGCTATTCTCGACACCTGCACGGGTTGTTGGAATTAGTGATAATAACAAATCAATATCGTATAATGCGCCCGATCTAGGAATAGAGGTCCATGATACGTCAGAGGATGAATTCGCAGATCATCATAACGTCGAAACCGTAGCCGTTCGTATCTTTTCGGACCATAGCAACACAAAAAACAAAAAGTTCGTTATCGCTAAAAGAAGTGGTGAGATTTTCGTAGGCTCGCCCAGTAGCGGTAGTGACGTTGAATATCATTCGATAAGCGCTCCGAACGACTACGAGCGCCTCTACAACCAAACGTTATGTTCCGTAACGGTAGAAGCAGCGTATTGCTATCGTGGACCAACGGCCATAGGAGACGTCCCACAAGGATTTAATTTCGATAAGGTTACCCAATCGCAACTAGTCGTGCATTCATTTGCAAACAAAACCACGGATATTTATAAATTTTCCGACAATATATTTACTCTGACCGATATACACGCAACCGACAAAGGGGAATTATATGGTTACAAATTCGGTCAGCTATATCATTTCAAAAAATCAGGCGACACATACAAACCCGTAGAAGTATCGAGCAACGTTAGTTCCGTCGCGGCTAGTGATAAACTCTATTACGTAAATAACGATAGCGTATATGCAATAGACCCCGACGACAACTCAGTTGCCCATCAGGTATTTTATTCATCCAACGTAGTACCAAAAGCATTGTATCCCGTTGACGGAAATATCTTTATTATAGGCACCACTCCTTTTGATCCCAATACTACCTATGCCTACCGGCTATTAGACCAAGATAACAATGGCAAAATTCGCCCTATAGACAGATTTCCTTTTGATACCAAAAAGACCAGCGATATAATAAATAATGATTTGGTCGGAAATAGAGTCTACGTTGCTTTGACTACGCCACTAGTCCGTGTATCTGGCGGAAAAAATATCGATATAGAAAAATACAAGCAGATAAAGGCACAGGCAGAAGAATATGTTCAGAGCAGGAACGTATCAGGCCTTACCGTACAGTACAGCAACTAGAGCTTTATTATCTTTGCGTTCTTTAGCCTGTCGGGCACAGCGACGCTCGTCATGATAATTTGATTGTCATTAAAATTAGATACCAGATGGGTTTGGCGAGGCTCATCTAGCTCACTAAAAACGTCGTCTAGTAGTATTAGGGGCTTTTGATCGCCGGCTTCCTCTATCATAACAACTTCTATGAACTTCAGAGCCAGAACAATGGTTCTTGTCTCGCCACGTGACGCCGATGTCTCTGCTAATTTATTATTAAAATAAACTTCTATATCGTGTCTGTGCGGACCCACGCTAGTGCTCCCGATTATTAGGTCCTTTTGAATACTAGCTTCTAGCTCCGCGAGTAGCCTTTGTTCCACGTTACCACTAGTAGGATATGGATAATTGAGTCTGACTTCGTCTTTGGTTTTCGCGATTTTATTATATACAGTCTCTACAGATTGATTTATCTTGTTTACGATATCTTTTCTGGCTAGTATTATCTGTGATCCATATTTTGCCAGACTTACGTCCCACGCGAATAATCGATTAGTATCCGTACCTTTTTCTTTCAGCAAAGCGTTGCGCTGTTTTAGTATCTTTTCGTATCTATTCACTACTGTTTGATATTCCGGATTCGTCTGTGTCACTAATAGATCAAAAAACCTTCGCCGCCGAGAAGGGGAGCCGTGCAATAACCTCAAATCATCAGGTTCGAACAGTACTACCGGATACTTGGATGTTTTTGGTAATCGAGAAAACTTTTTTCCATCAATCTCAAAAATTTTTGATTTATATTGATCTCCTGGCTGGTATTTTATAACCCTTTCTTGGTTATCCAGGCCTATATCTATGCGGTACCATGCATTATCATGTCGTAGTATTTCTTTGTCCGTACCTTTAAAGGATTTTCCGCGCAGCCCAACGTATAAAGACTCTAGCAAAGTAGTTTTTCCACTACCATTTTTCCCCGTTATGACAGTTGTACCCTCAGAAAAGACACCTTTAAAATCATCGTGCGAGCGGACGTTTTTTACATTTATTGATTTGACGATCATTACACCACCTAAGCTAATCGATTAGCTTTTTAGTGGCATTATGACATGTAGGTAATCACTGTCTTTTTTGTTACCCGCTAATACGCACGGAGATAGCTTGCCGCTAAACCTAAACACTACCTCGTCGTTATCAACCACGTTCAAGGATTCTATTAGATATCGGGAATTCAAAGTAACTTCACCGTCGGCGCTCACTTTTGCCGACGTTTCTGATGTATTTTCGCCCAACTCGGTAGCTACGGAGTGTAGTGATAGCTTACCCTTGGACGAATCAGCCGTGATAGTAACACTTCCGCCAGACTCACGGGCAAACAATCCTGCCACCTTTGTTATCTGCGCGAAATCAGAGCACGCAAGGGTGACATTGGTCTCAGACTTTGCTGGAATAAGCTGTCTATAATCAGGGAATTTGCCGTCTATTAATCGACTCGTGATTTCTGTATCGTTTAAACGAAACCTGACTTGCGTCTCGTCAAACAAGACCTCTACTTCCTCTATGTCGTCACTTATAGATCGTAAAACTTCCTGCAATGTACTAGTAGGGATAATCGCCGACACGTCGCTCTTTGTAGCGACCAGTCTCTTTTCTGACAGCCTGTATCCGTCGGTGGCAGCCAGGTATAGATGCCCTTCAAATGAATGCCAGTACACGCCCGTCAAAACCGGACGAGTAGCATCACTGCTAGCGGTTAGTATTGTTTGGCTAATAGCCTGCTTTAACGAGCTCGTTCCTATATTATATTTAACCGCGGTTTTTTCATTTATAGTAGGTAATTCAGGGAAGTCATCGGCTAGGGTTCCATTTATAGTAGAGGTGTATCCGTCCGCCTTTAGTTGCAACTTATTGTCATCGACTTTTAACTTTACGGTTGTCTTTGGCAGGCTAGACACGAACTCCGTTATTAGTCGCGCGGGTATAGTTATCGCGCCCTCGTTTACGATCTTTGCTCCTATGTGTTGCGATGATGCAATCTCCAGATTGGTCGCTGCTACCATCAACCTATGGCCATCGGTCCTCATTAATATATTATTGAGAATCGGCAGTTGGGTTTTTGAACTAGCAACTCTAGACGCTGCACCTAGTGCTCGGGATAGATTTTCTTGTGTGACGGAAAGTTCCATTATTATTATCCTTTAAACCTTTTTTAAATTTGCTTTAGTAGTTATAGGCGCTGTGGAAAGTGCGGAAAAGTCACTATCTACAGATTGAAATTGCATTTTTTTGGTGTGGAAAACGGCTAGTAAAAGTTGGGGCATAAATGTGCCTATAATCGCCTTTTTACACACGATTTGTGATTTCATGAAATATGATTCCACACTTCGTATGCCTTTTTGCGCAATAATTCTACAGGCTTTTCGCAGGTTATCCGACGCGTTTCCACATGATTTCAAAACATTTCCGGCAAATATAAATATACCAACTACTATATACCAACTGCCATACGCCAAAAACCTAAGCATATAGTCTCTCCCTAATATCCGATACTTGTTCGCGTACAGAGAAATCAAGCTTGATAGATTTCTCGATTTTTTCGACCGAATGAATCGCGGTGGTGTGGTCTTTGCGACCGAGTTCGTTCGCTATCTTTGGGAAGCTCAGACGAAGCTCGCTACGCAGTAGGTACATAGCAATCTGTCTAGGTGTTACTATATGCTTGTCTCTCTGGGCACTGCATATCTCGGCTGATGACAAAGAAAAATACTTCGCGGTTTTGTCTATGATTTGTTTCGCCGTGATATGTTGCGGTCTAGTCCTGCGAACATTCCCCAGCAGACCTTCAGCCGTTGATATATCCGGGGTTATGCCGCGCATCTCTGCGTATGCCAATAGTTGGTTCAATGCGCCTTCTAATTCACGAATGTTAGTCTTTACGTTGTTGGCTAGATATTCAACCGTTTCACGATCTAGCTCTACTCCAGATAACGAAGCCTTTGTCTCGATGATAGCGCATCGTGTTTCGAAGTCGGGCATTTGTATATCTATAGGCATGCCCATTTCGAACCTACTACGTAGGCGCTCCGTCAATGTTGGTATACTCTTCGGTGGCTTGTCACTAGTTATGATAATCTGCTTATTGTTTTGATGTAATGCGTTAAACGTGTGGAAGAATTCTTCTTGTGTTTTTTCCTTGTTGGCGATGAATTGCATGTCATCAACGATGAGCACGTCAACATTTCGGTATTTGTCCGAAAATCCTTTTTTCTTGAAACGAATACTCTCTAGGAATTCTTTTACGAAGGTCTCGCTACTTATATATACAACGCGTGCGTCGGGCTGGACCTTTATTATTTCGTTTCCCACAGCCTGTGCCAAATGAGTCTTACCTAGACCTACGCCACCATATAGAAATAGGGGATTATATTTAGTGCCCGGGTACTGAGCCACTGCCTGGCAAGCCGTATACGCCAGGTCGTTACTAGAACCAACGATAAAGTTAGAAAAGGTGTATCTGGGGTTGAGCCCACCGGTTTTTGCCACGCCGGCGTTGGGTTTCGGAGAGGTCAAACGGTCGACTACTTGTTGATTTGACGATGTAGTCTCACGATTTATAGATGTCTTTTTGCCACTGGTCTTTACTATGAAGTCTATTTCCTTGGGCTTTACGCCATGCTTTGCCAGCACTTGGCGTATTTGATCAGAAAATTTCACCTGAAATTGTCTGACCGCGAAAATATTCGGAACCGCGATAGTTACCACGTCGTCACTACATTCCAGTAGTTCGGTATTTTTAAACCACGTGACAAAGGTGGCATGAGGAACAGAAAGTTCTATTTCTCCTAGGACGCTTTGCCATAATGTATTTTGCACCGAATAACTCCCTCTAAGATCTGTTTTAACCCCGCATAAGTTCAGGTCTTTACTGAGACTTACTATAGTTTAGCCACGACTTTTCCACAAGCTATAAAATAAACAACAGACAAAAAACGACTAGTGTTCGATTTTTCCACAATTTGCGACGACCCCAGTAAAATTGTGGATAAAGTAGAGAAAAGGGTGGAAAAGGTGATATTAGAGTGTCAGAATATTGACGATTCTTCCAAAATAAGCTAAAGTATCAAGGATATGCCAAAAAGAACTCATCAACCCCACACACGTCACCGTGCAAAAACACACGGTTACCGAGCGCGAAAAGCCACGAAGGCTGGCCGTGCCGTACTAAAGCGTCGCCGAGTAAAAGGTCGCGCAAAGATTTCTATTTAATACAAAAAGAAGCTGTTTACGAGACGGTAGCTACGACGTAAGTTTTATCAATTACTGCGTAACACCTGCCAAATACCATATACTTATATATATGTTAGCTTTTAAAAATCGTTTTCATGGCCACGGTAGCCTCAAGTACGTATATACGCATGGCAAGTCTGTACGTCATCGATTGATGTCTATAAAACATACGACTCATCCCAGGAGGAAAGAACCCCGCGTGGCTGTTGTCGTCAGTAAAAAGGTAGTAAAGAGTGCCGTCGCGCGAAACAGAATTCGTCGTCGCGTGTATGAAGCGGTTCGCAAGGAGCTACCTGGTATTCAACCTAGTAAGGACATTGTGTTGATAGTCTTTTCGTCAGAGGTTCAAACAATCGAGCACGATGAACTAACCGAAACGATTGAGTATTTATTTGATCAGGCTGGCATATACAACAAATAAATGCGAAGTGTTATAATATAGAAAACCACCATAAACTATCCTGTGGAGTGATAAATGAACATATTTGAAATCCTATTAGTACAGCCACTTTTTAACATATTAATGGTTCTATATAACGCAATCCCTGGCGGGGATTTCGGTATTAGTATTATCCTATTCACGATTCTGTTGAGGTTCGTGATGTATCCCCTGGTCAAAAAACAGTTGCATCAAACAAAACTGATGCGAAAATTGCAGCCCGAACTAGAGCAAATCAAAAAACAGTACAAGGGCAACAAGCAGATGCAGGGTATCCAAATGATGGAGCTGTACAAACGCCATGGGGTCAGTCCTTTTCGTTCGATTGGAATACTATTAGTTCAGCTACCAATATTCATTGCCCTGTATCTAGTTATTCAGGTCTTTGTAAATAAAAATGAGTTCACGAAATACACCTATGACTTTCTGGAAAACATTCCGTCCATTAATCGCATCGTAGAAAATCCAGAAAAGTTTAATGAAACATTTCTGGGCGTCGCGGATCTGACCAAGTCACCAATTGGTGAACACGGATTTAGCGTCCTGATGATTGCGATAGCAATCGGCGCAGCGGTAGCTCAGTATTACCAAAGCAAACAGACAATGCCACAGGATCCATCCAAGCGACGCAAACTTCGCGACATCATGAACGAAGCGGCAAATGGCAAAGAGGCTGATCAGTCAGAGATTAACGCGGCGATAATGAGCAAGATGATGTTTGTCTTGCCATTCTTTATGCTATTTATCATGCTATCGTTCCCAAGCGCCATCGCTCTGTACTACGCGACTATGACCTTTGTTGCGGTAGCTCAACAGGCGCATATCCTGAAACAGGATGAGGAAGAATTAGAGGACATAGCAGATCATCCATCGAAAAAACCAGGCAAAAAAGCAACAGCGAAAGCACGCGCTCGAGAAGCGAGCGAGGCAAATGTGACTCGTGTCGTGGCCAAATCTTCATATAATTCGTCAAAAAAGAACAAGCGAACCAAGGGAGGTAAATAATGAATAACGATCAAGCAGTCGAGTTCGCACAGAAATATATGACGGATATATTGTCGTTTTTTGGAGTAAACGTAGACGTCAGTGCTGAAATAAACGATGAAGTGATAGAGGTAAACGTGCCATCAACCGATTCGAACAGTTTATTGATTGGCCGTGGTGCCGAGACATTGCGAAGCATGCAACTCCTACTAACTACCGCGTTGCGCAATCAAGGCGCTGAAACATATCGAGTGAATATAGATATTGCTGAGTACAAAAAACAGCGAGCCGACAAAATAGCCGCACAAGCACGCGAATGGATTGAGGAAGTTCGAAAATCGGGCGACTCAAAGGTAGTTAGCCTAAACGCCGCGGATAGGCGAGTAGTCCATAAAGTCGCAGGTGAGTATTCGGATATCGATACCTTTTCTGAAGGTGAAGGTCGCGATCGCAAGATTGTTATCGCCCAACAATCCTCATAATAAAGTTGTTTTCCCAGTTCCTATTTCCCAATTCCCAAACTCTTGTTGTAGACCTCTAGTGTTTGCTCTGCCATTCGTTTCCACGAATACTTATTGACCTGATCATGCCCTTTTCTGATCATTTGTTCACGTAATTTTTTGTCATCTATTATCGTCTGGATTTTATTGGACATTTCTTTTTCGTACAGTGGATTAAAGTACAGTGCAGCGTCGCCCAATACTTCTGGCAGGCATGTAGCATTACTACTAACCACGGGCGCGCCATATTGCATTGCCTCTAGCGGCGGCAAGCCAAACCCTTCCATGAACGAAGGGAACACATATGCCTGACAATTTTGATATAACCACGCCAGCTGTCCGTCCGACATAAAGCCTACAAAATCGACGTTGGTGTAATCATTGTCTTTTACCCACCTCATGTCATCTAGACGTTGCTTGTCTTTTTTACCGACGATGACAAGCCTTAGATTAGGATTCTTTGCAAGCAACCTTTGATGGGCTTTAATCATCGTCCGGTTGTTTTTGTACGACTCTGCCCGGCCGACGTACATTATATATTGCTGGCCTTTATAACGATCGACTACTTCGGGATGAGTATCAAACTTTTCAGCTGCGGGATACGCTACTGTAATTTTGTCAGGATTAATCTTTATAAAGTCTAATAAGTCTTCTTTGCTATAGTTGCTAATTGTCATTATCTGATTACTTCGCTTTGCAACGCTACGTAATAATTTGGAGAATATTCTCTTTTTTACTTTTAAGACATGAGGGTTCATATCGTTACTCTCGATTCGTAAAAGGTTCAGATCTAATATAGATGTCACTGATAGGCCACGATATAACAAGGGTTGTTGGGGCATGCAAAAATGCACCAAGTCTGGCTTTAGCCTCTTTAAAAATCTATAAAAACCTAACTGTTCAGAGAAAGAGTAGTCGGCGTAATCCGCGACGACAACCTTGAAGTTATCCTTGGTTGGGGTCCAATACGTTTTGTCTTTTGCGCGAACCAGAACACTGTAGGTGTGATCAGAATCTAACCTTTCTAGGTGAGTCAACAACCGCTCGATGTATCTACCGGTTCCACTACTGATAATTCTGGCGTCTATCGCTATATGCACTATTTCTTTGCCCTTGCTTCGTGATATTCATCGACCAAATATAGTGGTCTCTGCTTTGTTTCATTATATATCCTACCGACGTACTCGCCGATAATACCCAGTGAGATCAACTGAACGCCGCCTAGAAATAATACGACCGCCATCATAGATGGATAACCAGCGACGTCCGCCCCGAACAGTATTGTTCTAGTAACAAGGAATAATATATACATAAATGCCACTAGCGACACGACCAAACCAACTATCGTGGAGGCGCGTAAAGGGGCGGTGGTAAATGAAACAATTCCATTTATTGCCAAATTAACTAACTGTAGATAATTCCATTTGGATTTGCCAGATATGCGGGGCTGGCGAATATAAGTAATTTCCTTTTTACGGTATCCAATCCAGCTAAATATGCCTTTGGTATATCTTTCACGTTCACGGAATTGCCGAATAGCCGTTATGCACTTTTTATCTAGTAGTCGAAAATCACCCGTGTCCTTTTGTATGGGTATTTCGGTGGAATATTGCAAAACGCGGTAAAAGACAGACGAGGTCTTTCTTTTCAACCATGATTCTCCGATACGCTCCGTTCGACGGGCATATACATCGTCATATCCATCTTCCCAATGTTTGATCATTTCCGAAATCAGCTCTGGTGGATCTTGTAGGTCTGAATCAATAACTACAACCGCGTCGGATTTTACGTGGTCGATTCCGGCAATTATTGCAACCTCTTTGCCATAATTCCGTGACAAGTCTATGTATGCAACGCGACCATCATTCTTTTTGATGTCTTTAATAATCTCTAGGCTCTTATCTCGACTGCCGTCATTCACGAACAAAAACTCAAACCCGTATTTGCTGTTTTCTTTAGCAACATCAACTAGTCGTTTATATAGTTTTAACAACGACAACTCCTCATTGTATACGGGAACCAGTATGGACACGACCTTAACCATGTAATAATTATAACATTTACAGGGGTTGCGTGACTGATATAATAGAGTCAATCCAGAGGAGGTAACATGTCTGAAATAAAGGAAGAACTACTCGCACTAAACTTGAATGGAACGGTAGAAAAGCTATCGCTAGTAGATCAAGTCGAACGAATTGCAAGCGATGAAGGATACGTAACTGTGGATCGTGATGACACGAAGCCGTGGGGTGCCTACCTTCGTTTTGATAGTAAGGACGCCGAGCGATTCATTGAAAGTTTTTTCCCAGGACTAACGATAGAGGAAGCGCAGCTAGGAATAGAAAATGCCGAACTTAGTCCAAAGTTCCTGATTGTTTCGCCCGAGCAAAGACTCAGTTGGCAGTATCATGACCGACGAGCTGAAAGATGGGCCTTTCTGACCGATGGAGCATACCACAAGAGTAATAATGATGATCAGGGTGACATAGTCCGGGTCAAGGCCGGTGAAGTGGTTCAGTTTGAAAAGGGCGAGAGACACAGACTGGTTGGCGTGCAAGGAAAATACGCCCTAGTTGCCGAAATATGGCAGCATAGCGATCCAGACAACTTATCGAACGAAGAAGACATAGTGCGATTGTCGGATGACTACAACCGTTAATCAATGTATAATGGATTGTATATTTAGGTAAACTTGCGAGGGTTAAAACAAATGACTAGCACGAATAAAACTGCATTAATCACGGGTATTACGGGCCAAGATGGTGGACATCTGGCTGCTTTGCTTCATGAAAAAGGCTACAATGTGTATGGTATTATCAGGGGTCAACATAATCCAAAAAGGCTTATTACCCAGCAGGAATTTCCTTTTGCAACATTGATAGATGCTGATTTGACAGACCCGTCATCCCTGGTCCGGGCGATGCAGATTGCAAAACCAGACGAGGTATATAATCTAGCCGCAATTAGTCATGTAGGATACTCATTCAAGAATCCACAACTAACAGCGGAAGTCACCGCCAAGGGTGTGTTGAATATGCTTGAAGCCATACGTCTTACCGACAAAGGTGGTAACGTTCGCTTTTATCAGGCGTCAACTTCAGAAATGTATGGCGGATTAGAATACAACCGGCCCGAAAAAGGTTACGACGAAAACTCGACTTTTCATCCACGAAGTCCTTATGGCGTGGCAAAGATGTATGGACACTGGATTACTCAGAACTATCGCGAAAGCTATGATATGTACAATGTATCGGGCATCCTGTTTAACCACGAGGGTGAACGACGTGGCGTCGAGTTCGTCACGCGAAAGATTAGTAACGCTGTCGCGCGTATAAAGTTGGGCAAACAAGACCATATCGAGCTAGGTGATTTATGGCCAAAGCGAGACTGGGGCTACGCCGGCGATTATGTAGAAGGTATGTGGCGCATGCTCCAACAAGACAAGCCAGATAACTATGTTCTAGCGACGGGCGAGACACATTCCATCGAAGAATTCTTGACGATTGCATTCGCGGAAATCGGCATAGCCGACTGGAAACCTTATGTGCGTCAAAATCCTGCATTCATGCGTCCGGCAGAGGTAGACTTGTTGCTAGGTAATCCTGAAAAGGCCGAGAAAGTGCTCGGATGGGAGCGCAAGGTTGACTTCCCGGGATTGGTCAAGCTAATGGTTCAGCACGACCTAGTGGTTGAAGAAACGAAGATTTAGATATGAAACCATGGAAGCAACTTGGACGTAAAACAATTTACGATACCAAGTTTCTGAAGCTATGGGAAGATACCGTGGATGTCGGTGATGGTCATGTTTTTGATGACTATAGTGTAGTCGGCTTTCCTGATAGCGTAGTAATCGTTGCCACTGATAAAAAAGGCGATATCTTAATGTTTGAAGAATACAAATATGCGATCAACGAAACCATTCTATCCTTTCCTGCAGGCAGTATAGAGGATGGCCAGACGCCCGAACAAGCGGCGCTACGAGAACTAAAAGAAGAGACCGGATACGAGTCTGATGAAGTAGAAGTAATAGGCGAATCACGAGACTATCCATCAAAGATTAAACACACAGATTATATTGTGCGTATCAAAAACGCCAGAGAAGTTTCAGATACGGATCATGAAAAAACCGAGGCAATAGGAAAATTACAGTTAATCAGTCCCGATGACATTACAAAACTATGGCAATCTGGCAAGTTTAAGGCCGCATACATGACATCGGCACTAGCGCACTCATTCCCGGAAAGATTAAAGACCTAGACCGGTTCTATCAAGTTCTGATTCTAGTGAAGGCAAGCCTTGTTCCTCTGGTGTATATTCTGGAGCATAGCCTTCCAGATTCCTCTTTGGAACTGACTTTTCACGGTAGCGCGCAGGTACACTGCTAGTGGAGTTGGGATTATTTTTGTAATACTCTTTAATCATTTTGTTGATAATATCTTCATTTTTCCGCATGCCATCCTGAACATCTAGGCACCATCGCTTTGCCGCGTCGACGCCGTCCTTTTCCAGAACGAGCGCATACCCAGTGGCGAATACGCTTGCCGCATGGGTAGATGGCATAGGTGTTCGGACTTCTGTTAACAGAGTCTTTATAGCATCAGGATTAGCTTTGATAGCTAAAAACTTTTCTTCGAAGTCGGCGTCACCCAAGACCCTGTTTCTATTTGAGTGTTTTGACTTTTCATGGACTTGGTCTAGCGTTAATGGAGTCGTGCCAAAGAAAAGGAGCTCATCATGAGGCTTGACCTTGTCGCTGGCCAATCCTACGATCTTTAAGTCTTGTATATCGTCATTCTCGAGACCTAGTTCTTCGTCAATTTCCTTTAGTATATTTTCAGCTATGCTTTCAGTTGTAACATGTGCGGGTACAGAGGTTGTATCACCAGGCTGTGCGTCTAGCATCCCCGCCGCGCTTGCACCGGGTATGTCAGCGTAAAGAGCGTTTCCTTGCGTTAAACCGCCCCCTGGTTTTGCTTTGGCAACCAAGCGGTGCTGAATAATAAGTTTGTTGTCAGAAGTAATGATAGTAGCGGCCGTACCTGCAGCTTCCGCGAGTTCACGAACCTCCGGGTCGCTCTCTGGTTTTGAAAGGAGGTTATAAACCGGATACGGTACATTCATGACGTCAACAGATAGAGAATCAGTGCCCATGTCTAATTCAAGGTTTCGAATACCGAGTTTTTTGCTAGCTATTGCCCGTTCCCGATATGTCTTCCATGCGGATAATGCTTCGGGTGAATGGGCGCCATGCGCTGAACGAATCTTCTCGTATTCATCAACTCCCTGAAACCTAGACTCGCTTCTGAAAGCATCACGCAGTCTAGACGTTTGGTCGTTATTCAGCCTAGGTTTACCAAGGGCCTTTCGTGCCAGAGTATTTTTGGTCTTTACTTTTATGCCTTTTGGCCCGGTTGTCAGAAATTTAACTTCTACCCCAGATGTTTCTAGAAGGTGAGGTGCATTATTTGTTAAGAGGTTTTTTTCTGTTTGATTCATGCTAACTCTATAATTTTAGCATAAAAACTATAAAAAATCAAGTACAGAGGTCGCACGGCTCTGTCTAGCAACTATTTATTGGACTCTACGAAATCATGAATTGTTTGGTGGATATCAATTTCTGGGTGCCAGTCTATTTCGTTTTGCAATCTAGAACTATCACCAGTGATTTCTGGAATATCAGTTGGACGAACTAGCGCCGGATCAACTTCAAATGTTATATCATCACGCCCCATTGCCGACTTTAGTTCGTCGAGGATCTCTTTGCCCGACAGACTCTTGCCGGAACAAACGTTATAGATCGGCGAGTTTAGCTTTGGTGCGAGTACCATCTTTGTGTACGCCTTGGCAATGTCGCGCACATCCGTGTAGTCGCGTTTAGTTTCAATATTACCAACCTTAATCAAGCTTTCGGTCGTGCTTGATATTCGATCGTAAAAATCAGGCAGTATAAAACCTTTTGCTTGGCCCGGGCCTATATGGTTGAAAGGACGTGCTACTACGCAGTCTAGGCCTCGTTGTCTGTAATAGATGACTTGATTTTCCGTCAGAACCTTACTGACGGCATAGGGAGATGTTAGGCCTATTTCGCCGTCTTCGCTGATAGGAAGTGGCTGATCGGGGCTATATATCGCGCCACTACTGATGATAACTATTCGAGGATGGTTGTCTCTTTTTTGGTAGTACTCGCAGAGGTTCGTGACTATCGCGCTATTCATCTCTATATAGCGCTGGGGATCGTCGAATGATGGCCCGACCGCAGCCAAACCAGCCAAGTTTATTACACCATCAACGTCGCCAGTATTTGGCCAGCTTGCGACGAGGTCCTGATGGAAGTACTCACTGACAATTTCTTTCAACTCGCCTGTTAATTCGGGCTCGTGACCTACGCCAACCACCTCTACGTCGTTATTCACCAGCTCACGAGCAAGGTGATGACCGACGAAACCATTAATACCAGTTACGACAACTTTTTTCTTAGACATGTGACTATTATACCAAGCATAACGTATAGGTCTGTCAATTAAATCCATCAATACAATAGACACGTTAATGCGTTATAATTGTTACAGATGTTAGAACGGCTAAAACAGAGGTATCGCTATTCTGTAATACTGCTAAGACAGCTGGTTATTACTGATTTCAAATTACGATATCAAGGCTCCGTCCTTGGGTATATCTGGACATTACTCCGTCCTTTGTTCATGTTCGTAATTCTGTACTTGGTATTTGGCGTGGTATTCAATGCGGGCGCAAGCGTTCCTCACTATCCGGTCTACCTGTTGCTCGGTATCCTACTATGGAACTATTTTTCAGAGGTAACAAATAACGGAATTCAGGCAATATCTGGCAAAGGTGACTTGTTGCGAAAACTGAACTTTCCAAAATACGTTATTGTCCTCGCGGGTTCTATATCAGCCTTTATCAACCTTGTTATTAATTTTGTTGTTTTGATTGCGTTCATGGCTGTTGCGGGTGTAGAAATTCATTGGCATGCGCCGCTATTCCTTTTGATACTGGCTGAACTCTTCGTATTAGCCATTGGAGTTGCTTTCCTGTTGAGCGCGCTATACGTCAAGTTCCGTGACATAGGTTACATCTGGGAGATAGTCATGCAAGCCGGCTTTTATTTCACGCCAATACTATATCCAATCACGCTAGTCATAGAACGGGCACCACTAGTCGCGCAAATCCAAATGTACACGCCAATGGCACAGATTATTCAAGACGCACGGTATCTATTGATTACGCCACAAACCCATACGTTCGAGCAGATATTTTCATCCGGCTGGTACAGAGTTTGGCCTATCGTTATAACGGTTTTGTTCACCGTCTTTGCTGCATGGTATTTCCGTCGACAATCACCAAAATTCGCGGAGGAAATATAGTATGAAGGACGATATCGCAATCAAGGTTGATGGAGTCTATAAAGATTTCAAACTACCACACGAACGAACTAATTCATTAAAGTCAGCCGTCATGTCTATCGGCAAGAAAAAGCGCAAAGGCTATGAAGTCCAGCATGCGCTAAAAAATATATCTTTCGAAGTAAAAAAAGGAGAGTTTTTTGGTATCGTTGGACGAAACGGTAGCGGCAAAAGTACATTACTAAAAATTATTGCCGAAATATATCGACCAACAAAAGGTAAAGTAACAAAGAGCGGACGCCTCGTTCCGTTCATCGAACTCGGCGTTGGCTTTAATCCAGAGCTGACTGGCCGTGAAAACGTGTATCTCAACGGTGCATTACTAGGCTTTTCCAAAAAAGAAGTCGAAGCCATGTATGACGATATTGTTGCATTTGCCGAACTAGAAAAGTTCATGGATCAAAAACTAAAGAATTATTCGTCCGGTATGCAGGTACGGCTAGCTTTTTCCGTGGCAACACGAGCTAATGCCGACATACTTGTTCTAGACGAGGTATTGGCAGTTGGCGACGAATCATTTCAGAGAAAATGTGATGCGTACTTTAAGAAAGTTAAAGAGGATAAGACGACAACCGTCATATTGGTAACGCATAATATGGATGCTGTTCGCAAGTTTTGTGACAGTGCACTTCTCATTCAAGACTCGGTAATAAAAACAATTGGAAAAAATGAAGATGTCGCAAACCAGTATATAATGGAGAACCTCAGCTCTCCAAAGCAGAATGAAAGGCTTTCTGACGGTGAATATGCTGACGGTCTGAGCGAAAGGGTGCCAAGATTGAAGGTTACCACAGACGGTAAACAACTACTAAATAGTAACGACAACCTAAAATTTAAAATAAACTACGAAATAATGGACGATACCCCAATAAATGTAAAAATGTCTATCTTAGACGAGGGAAGGGGTGGATACCCAATAATACAAAACGGTACATCGGCTATAACAAAAAAAGGGAAAAACTCTTTTGAATACGAAGTGCCTCTGTCGCTATATAACAACACGAATCTGTATATAGTTGCAACAATTGATGAAGTCATAACAAAGAAACGGATCGCATATACGAACGAGGAGAATTCACTGAGGGTAGCCGTACAAAATACTGATAAATTTAGCGCAACTGCATTATTGAGGAGAGAAGGTAAATATTACGGAAAGTGGAACAATGGGACATCTGAATTTTAGAAGTTATGCAGATTTGGCTAAAATCATTCACGACAGTCTCCCTGTTATAGCAAATGAGAACTTTGATTTGGTTGTTGGTGTACCACGAAGTGGTATGGTCCCGGCATACATCATTGGTCAGGACCTAAACATATCTGTGTGCTCATATGACGAGCTGGTCAATAACAGCCCAACAACCCACGGCAATCGAATTATTAAAAATGGCGCACTAAAAAATACACAAGACGCAAAAAAGATACTCATAGTTGAGGATGCATATGGTGGCGGGCAGCGTTTTATGGAAAAGATTGAAGCCTTGCCAAAAAAAATACGTGAAAGAGTGACTACGCTTGCGGTCTACTCCGCAGTAGAAGCCCCAACAGTTGATATATTTTTGGAATTAGTACCTTATCCTAGGGTATTTGAGTGGAATGTACTTCATCATGATGTTTACACGACTAAGGCTTGTTATGACCTGGATGGCGTATTGTGCGAGGACCCCACTCCTGAACAAAACGACGATGGAGACAAATATAAGGATTTTATTAAGAACGCAAGGCCGAAATACATACCAAGCTATAAGATCGGGACAATCGTGACATCAAGAC
>CAZXJP010000007.1:0-62977 GCA_964641025.1 uncultured Candidatus Saccharibacteria bacterium | reverse complement strand
CTTGCAGCCTGGTTATAACCTCAGTTTCATCGACTGAACTGTCTCGTTGGCTTGGTTTAGAAACACCCCATAGCACCATCACACCTACTAGTATCACTAATCCAATTACAATTTTCTTCATACCACTCCTTTATTAATTGCTACAAGTTTAGCCGCCACAGGTACTATCGTGTAACGGAACTAAGTTGTTAAACTTCTCGGTTATTTGCTCGCTCGTGGGCTCTGTGTCTTGAGCGAAAATCACCACATTACCTATGAGATTGTTTATTCGCTTCAACTCGTCTTCGCTTTTATCGCTATCCTCAGAATGACCATCCATTTCGCCATCGTGTGCATAGGCTTTAGGGAATAGGATTTTTTCTAGGAGCGACACCTGTTCATCTTGGCTTAGATTACTTTTTTGACCAAAAAATTCTTCCAAGTCTTTATTAACAAATTCATCCCAAGATTTTTGCTGGTAACTATTCTTATCACCGACATACACGAAGTAATTGGCAGTTTCTGATGGCTGAGGGATAAAATCGCCATAAATATCAACATTTTCAGGCGAGAGTATGCCGTTGGTGTAGTTTTTACCAAGACTATTATCATCACCGCCCAGAACATTAAGTCCGTAGTATTTAAGAAGCTGTCCACCTGTCATACCGTCCCAATGAACGTGCACAAATTGGTCCATATTGTCGTGAAAATCAAATGGTTCTTCGCTTATTTCTGCACTGCAAGTATTACCGTCATATTCTCTTTGAAACTCGTCCTTAGAAAAGTCTACATACTCACCATCTATAACAACTTGTGCCCGTAAGTGATAATGTTCAAACTCAGGGGTTCGTATGTTGGCTGGTGTCGATGTATAGGTTAACCCATAAATACCAACTACGACTAAGACAATAGCGGTTAATATTGATGTTGCGATCAGTATTGGTTTTTTCTTCATACTAACTCCCATTTTTACCCCTTATAGATGCCAGTTCATACAGCTCAAGTAACTCGTTAATTGCTTTCTCTCGTTCTTTCTTGTTGCTTGAGGCAAGGCTTTCACTTATGTGGGTGCGTATGTGGTTTTCAAGTATCAGCTTGTTGAGCGAGCCGATTGACTTTTGTATAGCGAGGTTTTGAGTAAGTATGTCCATACAGTAGTCTTCGTTTTCAATCATTTTTTGGACACCACGCATTTGTCCCTCAAGTATCTTAGCTCGGTGCAATGCTCGTTTTTTTATGTCTGCTATCATAGTTACTATGATACCCCCTAGGGGTATTAAGTCAATAGTTCAATTTAGTGCATTGTTAAAATAGTAGTGCAGTAATGATAAAGGAGTGATTATGTCTAAAGTTGTAGATGCAACAAAAAGCCAAGACAATCAAAATAACGATGAACGCAAAAAATACTTGAGGTTCGGAGCAATGATAGCAACTTCAATGCTCGTAATGTACGGCGTTATGTATGTTAATACCTATCAGTTATCGCACGTTGAATGGAGTGAAACACGGTTCTTTATGACCCTGCTTATGGGCTCAACGATGGCAGTAGTGATGCTCGGCTTTATGTTGGGAATGTATAAGAATACCAAAATCAATGTCGGGATTATTGCAGGAAGTATTTTGCTTTTCATACTCGGAACATTCTTAGTCCGCAGCCAAAATACAGTTGATGACAAATCGTTTATGAGTGCAATGATACCTCATCACTCAATCGCAATACTTACGAGTGAGAATTTTGAAAATGAGGATGTGCGAGTTTGTGAACTAGCTGTAGAGATAATTAAGGCTCAACGGCGTGAAATAGATGAGATGCAGTGGCTTATCAATGACATATCAGAAAATGGTCCAGCAACTACAAGAGAACAAGCAGAGCAACGTCAAGTTCCTGAGTTTGATGGTGCGTCTATTAGGCAGTGTAAGTAAGGCTTGTATTATTAAGATATAGCCCGATGCAGGGGGGATTACTACCGACCAGTATGACGAATATGTAAATGACCTTGAAAGTAGACAGCAAGAATTGAATGACCGCCTAAAGATGCTAACGAGCGATAACAAGTCATTCCAACTTAACGCTTCTTATCTGTTAGATTTAGCTCAGAGAGCAGAAGAATTGTTTAAAGCAAGCGATGAGGCGTTACAAAACAAGTTATTGGAATATGTGCTTTCAAACATTGAATTGAAAGACAAAAAGTTGTCTTATGTGCTCAACGACCCCTTTAAGACCATTGTCGAAACAAAGAAAAAAGCCCTTGCGGGCTCAAATTCAGATATTTGGTGCGGGTGAAGAGACTCTAACTCTCGACCTCTTCCTTGGCAAGGAAGCGCTCTAACAACTGAGCTACACCCGCGTAAATTACTTGAGTATTGTAACCTAACAGTAGTTTTTTTTCAAGATTCAGAGTCTGGGTTGTCTGGGTCCGTGTATTCCAAGCCTGCGGGTCGTAGGTATTGGGCGGCTTCTGGAGAAATGGATGCGCCCTCGGGGCTGTCTACCCATACTATTCCGCGAGTACCATAGGTGGTGAGCCTTTTGTACAAGGCTGAATCTTCGAAACGACTTTCGTGCGTGGCGCCCGGAACCGTTTCTTCTCGTCTGTTGTTTCTACGTAAAAAGTTCATAGACATATTATATACACTACAGTAAGGAGCGCAATAAGTATCGTTTAGATCTGTAAAAATCCATATGGAAATCCATATGGATTTTATGACCAGACAAACGGAGCACGTATTAAGCGGAAATTAATCTAGGCTTACTACAATAGTGGTGTAAAGGTAACAGGAAGGAGGAAATATGACAAAAATGGTAATGGGTGCATTCAGAGACAAGGCAAACGCGAACGACGCTATCTTGGAGCTGGAGGACATGGGTGTGGCCAAAGAAGACTTTTCCCTGTTTATGAGGGAGGACAAGAATTACGAAGAAGAGGCCAACTCCATAGCCTTGGAAGAGGAGGATCCCCGGATGAACGTAGAAGGAGGGGCAACCGTTGGTGGGTCGGTGGGTGGCCTGGCTGGTTTGGTTTTTGGGGCCATTACAACAGCAGGATTGTTCGTCGCTGGTCCGGCGATAGTTCTGGCAGGTTTAGGCTGGACCGCGCTGACCACTATAACAGGAGGAGCGATAGGCGCGTTGACAGGAGGATTCGTAGGAGCGTTAGTGAACATGGGAATACCAGAAGAGACGGCCGAGGAGCAGAAGTCGATAATTGAAAAAGATGGAGTGTTGATAGCGGCCGAAGACAACAATTTGAAAGAGGGTAGCATACGTGACGTACTGGTCAGAAATGGCGCCGAGCAACTGGCGTCTGTAGAACACGGCATGATACCGGCGAAAATTCAATCAGTAAACGGATAGGAGGATAGCGAGTATGAGTACGAGTGCAGAACCACCTTTTTGGCGATAACCAGTAATACCATCACTGTCTCTGTCGGCCAAACAAAAACGAAACTCCCGCATTTATAGGATTGTGCGGGAGTCAAGGTGTTTGTATTATAAAGAAATTGAAAAGGCGCCCGCCCCTGTTAGGGGGCAAGGCGCCTTGTCGCATTCTAGAAGTCAGTCGATGGTCTTGTGTTTATGCGACCAATGGCTCGGCGTGAACCAGATACGCGACGACGACCGTTCCAGCGTTCTCTTTGCTGTTGCACGTCACGAGAACGATCTTGTTCGGCTCTTTGCCGTAAACGAACTCGCTGGTCGGAATTTCCTCGTACGGAATCAGTCGTGGATCGACGGCCTCGTACGTGAATACGCCGTTTTCCGTCGTCGCGATGACGGCGTCGCCTTGGCGAACGGCCGGTAGGTCGTTGAACGCTTGCTGTGAAGTGTCGTTCCAGTTGGAATGACCATACACCAGCACGGCGTCATCCGAAGGCTGCGAGGGTAGGGCGCGAGCCCCATACCAAGCTGCCTGGTCCATGACGGGCGGATCGATGCAGGTATCTGCGCCGTGGCAGTTGGGCGACTGGCGGGGCCAAGTCTCGCCCGAAAAGCCTACGTCGATTCCGACCGCCGGAACCTTCAGGTTGACGATATTGGTCGGATTGATCACGACGACGGGCTCTGCGCTTTGCGCCTGCTTCTTTGCCTCTTGCATGACCTGTGCGGTTTGCTCGGATGAGTCAACTCGCTTGGGCGAGGGGGCCTCTGGCTTCATTGCCGAACCTAGCCAAAACGCGACTGCCGCCACGAGGCAAGCGATGACCGACAAGCCCAGTAGAGGCTTTATGCTCGATATCTTCATTGGACTCCTAGATAGCCGAAATGTTCTAGCTGAAAGCTTATGTATATTATAACACAATTTAATAAATTTATCAATGACAAATAGAAAACCCGGTGGCATGTGCCACCGGGCTGTCGAAGTTAAACTGGACGAATTTCACCCTCTACGGACGCTGGCTCGACGACCTGCGTAACGACTTGCGGGCCATCTGGATTGCCAGGGCGAGCAAGAAGATCGCTGCAATCGCCAGCATCAGCATGCTCGCATAGTGCATGGCTGCAGCCAGTCCGCCACCGCCGATGGCGGCAGCGCCTGCACCTGTTCCGATGTGAGGACCATAGGTCATTTAATCACCTCCTTACGGTAGTAGTGATGGTTCTGGCGGGATTGCTATCCCACGCCCTCGGCGTGGTACTGCAATGCCCACCGGTCTTTGTATCGACCCGTTAGTCTAGAGATCAGGACTTCCTTCCACGCTGCCACGAACCATGCCATGGCAATGTAGCCAAAGATTTCGTATGGCACGATTGTTCCGGCGAGGGCCTTGTCTTTCCAGTCGGCGCTTGGAATTCGCCAACTGAGATAGAACTGAGACCCCGCAATGACCAGCGGATAAACCGCCCACCAGAACCAGTGAACCTGAAAAATCCCCAGGGTAACCTGTAGGACTATAAGGAACAACCACAGCATACGTACGGATATCATGAAAGCACACAAAAACTGATGCCACCAATCAATGAACGTTAGGCGGTTGAATCCGATAGTTATCAGGTCGTCAATCGTGCCCGTCGACCACTTCATGCGCTGGTCCCACATGGCCCTGAACGAGCTCATGCTGTCCGTATACATACGAACATTGGGGCTGACCATGCACAGGTAGTTACGCTTGCGCAGTTGGTACGTCAGTTCAAAATCTTCGACGGGCGACTCGTAGGACCAGGGTCCTTCGCGGTCGGTTTCGTCTACGATTCTGAGCAGAGCGGCATTGTCGAACGCCGCTCCGGCACCAGGAAGTACGGTAGTATAACCGCGCTGCAGGCTGGCGTCGACTGAACGTGCGAACTCCGCTTTTTGCAACCGATCCCAGAAACCTTCCTTGGGCATGGTGGCCTTCGCGGCCGAACCACCCAGGGGTTTGTAGTGACGCTTGCGCCGGGTCGTGCCGTCGAAATCTTTTTCCCATTGCTCTACGGCGTCAGGGTCAAAAATCGTGTCGGCATCGATACTGATCACGATGTCGGCGTCACGAGCATATTTGTTCCAGGCCATATTGAGCGCCTGAGACTTTTTGTGCTCTAGTCTGGGAAGCTCGTACACCACTAGCGCGTTGTTGTCGTTCGCGTAGGATCGAGCTACGTCCGCCGTGTCGTCCGTGCATCCGTTCGGGATGATCACAATGACGTCGATGGGCCTTGTCTGTGTCAGTAGCGCCTCGATCGTGGCTCCGATACTGGACGATTCATTGTACGCTGGAACCAGCGCCACAATCTTTCTGGGCACGATGAGAGTCCTTTCTCTTCATCCATGTCTAAGCTTTAACGTGCGGCAAAAAAAGAGGGGTCGAATTTCCGAGCCCCATGGCTTTTTACGCTCTGTATAATATTAGCATAAAAGGATAAAAAAGTCAATACCTAACCTCTGTTCAAAGTCAAAGGAAAATGGCCCCATCCTTGCGGATGAGGCCATTGTCGGAGATGGATGGTCAGGTGGTTCGTTCGTACGCCCAGCCCTGCTCGTTCAGGTACTGGACCACGGCGTCGATTAGCGCCGGCGTGTGGGGCAGGTGCATGTGCGCCAAGATGACACCATCAGGGCCGAGAGGTGGAAGATGTCCATCACCGTCTCGGAGCGGTTGCATCATCTGGCTGACATCGCCACCCTGCCAGTCCTTCGTGTCGGCGGTCCAGGTGCAAATCTGAACATTTCGTTCGCTCAGTCGTTCACCGACGCGTGCGTCGTATGCCCCGGCCTCGTACGGAGGTCGGAGTAACTGAGGTACGGTGTTGATCATGCCCTCGACGGGGTAGATCTCGCCGTAGAACGCCGATTCGTCGTTGGCCGACAGCTCTTCCAGATTGGCGTGGGTGTGGGTGTGGTTGCCGAGAATGTGTCCTTCGGCCCGCATCCTGAGGATGAGGTCGTAGTTCTCGATAGCCCACTTGCCCGTCGGAAAGAACGCCGCGCGCATCTTGTGCTCGTCGAGCTTGTCCAAGATGGCCTGAACCTGCTCGGGTGTGCCGTGGTCGTCAAAGGTCATCAACACGCCCGATCCGGGCTGGCGGTTGCAGCGCCGAATGGCATCGTGGGTGTTGTTGACGAGCTCCATGAAATAGAGCTGGTCGACGTTGCTGGTGTCGACGTCGAAAGTCGCGACCTCACCACCGGTCCGAGGATTGCTCTTGTCGGACGAGTTCTTGTAGAACGCCAGCGACGCAGACAGCGCCACAATCGCAAGAATAGCTGCGATCAAAGACAGCAAGGTTCCCCTGCTCATCGAATCTCCTTAAAGGACTAGTAGTACACTACTTTCAACCATTTATTCTAACACAAAAGTTATAAAAAGTCAATAATGCATAAGCTATAAATCTATTCGTTGGGCCAAAGAATCTCGCCCTCGTGAGGCTCTAGCTCGCCAGAGATTCTATGTGAACCGACACCTCTAGCTTGGATGAGCCACGACCTGCGATCGTGTTCCGTGTTCGTGTTTGGTCCTGACATATGTACGGTATTTAGATTAAACGCTACCATAGTCCCAGCTTTGCCTGGTACGATTACGGCGTTTTCTGGTGGAAAGTCGACTGTATCGAGATAAAATTCGCGCCCTGCCACTTGATTGTGCTTTAATGGCCCCTGTTTGTGGCTACCGGGGAATACACGAACGGGCCCCATGTCTTCTTCTATATCAGACAGGTATACTATGGCCGCTAACATGTTGTAGTTTTCGTGTGGGAAAAACGGATAATCCTGATGTGGCGGAAACTTGCCACCGACTGTTTCGCTGGTTGCGTGTGGTTTTACAAAACCTTTGTCGTGGTGGTGTATCACTGGTCCGCCCAATAGAACCGAGAGTCGAGACATGATGCGCGCATCATGCATCAAGCGTTTGAAATTACCTGATTTTTCGTGATCCTGTACGTCGTGAATATCAAAAACTTGGGACTTGGCAACTTCTTTGGGGTTGTTGTCATTATATTCCCACTGGACGTTTTTACCTCTGCTCAGTATGAGCGCGGACAGCTCTGTGCCTAGATCCAAGGCCTCGTCGCGAGGAAGAACATTTTCAAATTTAAAAAACCCATCGCGTTCGTATTCACGCCGTATCGTATCGGCGTCAGAATTCGAAAACTCTGGGTTACCCATGAATTGATTATACAGCATAAACGCATATGTCAATACGTATGAATACGCATATGTGTTTAATCTATGGACTTACTGATTGAATGTTCGTTGACGAAATCCACGAAGCGCCTAGCCGGGCGACGACGTGCGAACGCTAGTTTAAACGTACCAATCTTGCCATGAAGAGTATGAAGCTGAATAGAACAGAACATTCCGGCATAAGATATTTTTACTCCGCGTACCATGTCGTAGCCCATTTCGTCGGTTTTTGTAAATCCTGGTCGATGCACTAGATATATGATGCGCTGGTTGGTTGCAATGATTAATCCCTCTTCGTATCCAAAGATGCCGCCCGGTTCGACCTCGCGGTGCCCGTATACGGCAGCGTGAATATGTTCATCGGCACGAATTATCTTGTGCGCGAAAGCAGTAGAAAAACGAAACATCGCAATCTTTGACAGGCCGGCCTGAACCAGTTCTTTTTTGACCCGTTCTGCATGTTCGTCGTGCATGTTGATTATTATAACCCTAGCGCTATGTCTGTGCTAATATATCCATATGACAACTACCATTAAAATCGAATCAGAAACAACATCAGAGAGCAAAGATTATATAAGGAATTTTCTAAACGATCATTATAGTGGCGTACTAGCTACGGCCGACAGTGCGTCAAACCCGCATGTCGCAGTGGTCTATCACAAACTGGAGGATGACTTTGGTTTGCTATTCGCTACGAAAAAAGAAACCCAAAAGCACAAAAATCTAGAAGAAAACCCGCAGGTAGCATATCTGGTATATGACGAACAAGAGCAGACGACCCTGCAGGTGTTTGGTAGCGTCGAGGTAGTAGAGGACGAAGAAAAAGCAAAAGCAGTTCTAAAAAATATGAGCAAATCATCGGAAGAGAGCAATCAGGACGAGATAGCTCCAGCCGACAAACTGATCGCGGGTGACTTCGTGGCATTTCGACTAGTACCAAAGGTCATCAAAATGGCGGTATACAAGCGTCCAACGTCCGAGGGCGACGATCTATACGAGCAGTTGAATTTCAGCGCCAACTAGTCTCTCATCTGTTGAAAAATAACGTCCATTATGTTATAATATGGGCATGACATTAGTGATGCCGACATTTGAGGGTCCAAAAATCGATACTGGTTTTTGGGCTGGTGATATGACCAAGGTTCAATTGGGCGATTTGCCACCCATGACAACACAACAATTCGTTGGATATGCTGCCGTTTTACTGGTCAATGATATTATTCCAAACTACGACGAAGTGACGCGTAAGCGCTGGATTAGTTCTGCGCGCGAACTGGATGAAAATCTAAAGATTACCCCACAGATAGAGATAACCGGTAAGTTTATTGCTCAAGGCAAAGACGAGCTGGCCTCACAACTCTATACCGTTCCGTCAGAAGATCTAGATGAACTGATCATCGCACTCCAGGCAGCTGCTTCGCCCATAGGCGAGCCCGAGTATTATGTAAATAGTCCATTCGTCATGACGGACGAAGGCAGTGTATCAATGGTCGTGGAAGACAAGCGTCACACGACGGCTCCGCATCACTTTCATTCGTTGACCCACCATGTGCTGAGCGGAGGAATGATGGGTTGGGATCACAATGGTACGTACGACGAAGTACGTGCGTCTGCCGGACAAATATACGACGCGCTAAAGAAATAAAAGAATGCGCCCGATTAGGGCGCGTTTTTGTTTGAGAGCGGTCAGACTTTCTGTGTATTATTATCCACAAAAAACGCGAAAATGCAAGCATGAACGTTTTGTTAACATAGTAATTTAAATCAAAGAATTTAAATTGTTGGGAGCGTTATCGATTTGTTTTGCTTCGCGCTTGGCCTGGTCCGCGGCCTTTTGTTGCATGTCGGCTGCCTCTTTCGCCGCCTTGGCCGCTTCGCTGTTCATTTGAGCGGCAGAATTTTGTAATTGCTGCGCCTCTCCAAGCTTCACTTCTGCGTTTTGTTGGTGCTCCTGTGCACGCTGTTCTTTTTGTTGAGCCTGTTTCTGCATGTCCATTGCTTTATTCTGCATATCTTGTGCGATAGTCATATTCCTCCGTTTCTTTAGGTATAACTATCACCACTCTATTACATGCTTCTTAAACAGACCTTAATGTCTATACGAATGCGTTTCTAGTTATTGTAGACGTATGTAACACTCTCGACGCGTGGTGTTGCCATATCCTTCGAGTAGGCCAGCTCCAACACAGTCCATATCTGGCGGATATATTCCGTATAACCTTACGTCGGTACTGCTAAGCCAACGCAGAACGGGGCCAACAACGCCTCCGTAGATGTATTTGGCTGAATTCTGCGGGGGAGTGCCATTTTCGGCGAGAAGGCTCAATAGAGTTGCGTTCCTTGACTCCTCGACCTGATACGCTCCACCTCCGTATGCATAACAATAGGCCGTGCCGGACACCTCTGGGAAACCAGTACCCAGACACCAATAATCGTCAACGCTGGCGCCAGGACCGCCGTCCGTGGTTGGATTCGCAGCCGGCATGGGATAGGCGCCATGTCGTGCTTTATATAGCATAATCAGTTTTTCCCACTGCTTTAGCTCGCTCGTAGTAGCACTTTTTTGTGCCGAAGCGGTGATGCCGTTGTACGCGACAATAACAATCGCGGCAAGAACGCCTATGACGACAACTACAATTAATAGTTCAACTATAGTGAAGCCTGAGTTTTTACGACTTGCCCACATGTATTAAGTTTAGCATAAGCGTTTACAACAACCTGTATTATTGGCTAGATCAAATAAGTGCTGTTTGTTTGCGAGAGATTCTGCGACTGTTGCGCCTCTTGTGCGGCTTGCGCGGCCGCCTTTTGCTGAACATCGGCTGCTTCTTGGGCTCTTTGCGCGGCCTTTTCTTGTAGTTTCTGTGCCTCGCCAAGCTTTATATCCGCTTGTTTTTGTTGCTGTTGCGCACGATCCTGTAAGTCGTTGGCCTGCTTTTGTAAATCCTGAGCACTTGCCATGTGAACCTCCATTGCTGTGATGACTAATTAAAATGTATCCAGTATATATAACGTGCGAGTGCTATATTTGTTACATGCAACATTACTGACAGGGCAAACAATGATTGATGTATCGGTATTGGAAAAAGTTAATAAAATAGTGTAGAATATCCCCTGTACTAACCAACCATGGCTCTTTAGCTCAGTTGGTAGAGCAGAGGCCTGAAGAGCCTTGTGTCCCCAGTTCAAGTCTGGGAGGAGCCACCAAAAACGAACTTTTCGACAGATTCAGGCGCGTTGCGCCTGTTTTTGTTTGGGAAATTAGGGTTTTGCGGAGCAAAACCCAGCTGCTTTTCTGGGGGGAGGTTTGAAATTGCTCGGCTAGCAAGCTGACTTTTTTGTTTTCCATTTTTAAGTTCAAGCCAAAGATTTCCTGATAAAGCGACTTTTTCGCCGCCAAGTCATCAGATTTTGCTATTTCCCAGATAGAAACGGCAGTTTCTATCCATTTTTTCATTGGTTCAAGCCACATATTTTGCCCAAGCAAAATGGCGTTCATTTTCTCCTCTAGTGTTTTCTTTTCGCTCATGATCTCGGCTTTCTTGGCGAGGTAATCGGCACGCTCAATGTCTTGCTCTAGAAAACTATCGAGCAAACGCTCCGACTTTTCAGACAAACGTGCGATTTGAGCGCGTAAGTTGCTAGCCAGTCGCTCACTTTCGCCTATGCTCTCCACCTCATCTCGCTTAATCCACGCCAGTAGCGTACTCGCCCACGTTTTGGGCATGGCGTAGCCAAGCGCAAGGCTTGCCAGCTGGTCATCAAACACCCCGCTTCGCACCGCAGGCTCTTTGCAACGCACCGTTTTACTCTTGCGCGTACAGTGATAGTAAATATATTGGCACGAAGTACCGTTTTTATATCGTTTGACCTGTCTCTCGGCGGTAATCATCATACCGCACGGACAACGCACAATACCGCAGAGCGGCATTGATTCGTTCTTTGGCTTCTGTACATGACAACGTCGTTTAAGTACCGTCTGTACTGCGTCAAATAGTTTCTTGGTAATCAATGGCTCATGGTTACCCTCATGCACCTCGCCGCCATAACGGAAATGCCCATAATACACAGGGTTTGTTAGTATCAGCTTTATTTTGTCTTTCGGGTATGGTTTGCCGCCTTTGGTTTTTATACCTTTATTGAATAGAAACGCGGCGATGTCCTCAAAACGGCTCTTATCTTTGACGTATACCTCAAAAACTTGCTTCGCGAGCGGCGCGGTGGATTTGTCGATAGCCAGTGTCTTGGTTTTTGGGTGGTTGTAATAACCGAGTGGTGCAAATCCGGGAAAATCACCGCGCCTGACTTTTTGGCGCAAGCCACGCTTCACGTTTTCGGCGAGATTATCGACATAATATTTGCTTTGACCAAACATAATCGACAACATGAATTTGCCTTGTGAAGTATTGTCGAATTGGAACATTGGAAACCGCAGAAAATTGAGAACTGTTTGGTCGAGTAAATAGATAATTTGCCCGCCGTCTATCGAGTTACGCGCCAGTCGGTCGGGGTGCCACGCCAAAATACCGTTGGCTTCGCCATTTTGAATCCGTGCAAGCACGGTATTGAATACTGGTCGTCCGGGAGATTTTGCGGTTTTCTTTTCTATCAGTTCATCGACAACAACCAAATTATTATCCCGCGCATACTTGCGTAGCTCGACTATCTGCGCCTCGATAGACAATACTTGCTTGTCTTCCGTGTCGGTTGATTTGCGTGCGTAGAGAATATATTTCTCGTTCATCTCACCCCCTTGAACTTAAATAGCCGCCTCGCTGGACACAACTCCGAGAAAACTCAAAATTGTACGAGACGGCTATTAAAGCCAAACAAAAAGCTCTCTCGATATAAAGTTGTGTCCACTCTTATTTTACCACGAAGTGGCGCGGCTTTAGCCGCGACAAAACAAAAAGCACTCCGACTTGTCGGAGTGGCAATTTCAAACCTCCCCCCAGAAAAGCAGCTGGGTTTTGCTCCGCAAAACCCTAATTTCCCAAACAAAAACAGGCGCAACGCGCCTGAATCTGTCGAAAAGTTCGTTTTTGGTGCGAATGTACGACGAAGCTCGAACCTATTTTGAACAAAATGCATGAACCAAGCCCCGCCGCCTAGCGCACGCAAGCGTGCGCTGCGCCCCGACAGAAAAACCCTTTGCATTTTTGAGATTTCCCCCCGCCGAATTTCTTTTGAATTAGGAAAAGGGATTTTTCTGTCGGGTGCGCTTTTCGGCTTCAGCCAAAAAAAGCTTATGACTTGTGGTTAGTAGCTTTGTGCAAATAACCATATTTGCGAAGCAGGCTGGCCTGTATAGAAATCAACCCCTTGAGCATTTTCTTCAATGCAGCAGCGGCTGACGGCTTTTGTTTCTTCTTTGATCTTAGCTTCTATCTCTGGGTTGTCATTCCAAAAGACTTTTACGAAGCCTTTGTGTTTGGAAAGAATCTCTTTCATCTCGTCATAGGTGCTTGCTTCCCGTGTGTTCTCATCACGAACTTGTCGGGATTTTTCCAGCAATGCAGTCTGAACGTCAGCGAGTAATTGCTGGGTGGTGGTTTCTAAATCAGCCACATCAGTAGAATCTTCCTGTGCATTATCACGTCGTTTAATGGTAACTTTTTGCGCTTCAACTTCGTTATCGCCAATTTTGAGAATGAGTGGCACTCCTTTGACTTCCCACTTATTGAGCTTATAGCCAAATCGTTCGTCATCTCTTAGGTCAGACTTAACTCTTACGCCAGAATCTTTTAATTGACTCTCAATCCCCTTGACGTAGGCTATTGTTGTCTCGCTGGTATTTACAGGTACAATAATCACTTGTATAGGCGCAAGCCGTGGAGGTAAAACTAATCCATTATTATCGCCATGTCCCATAATTAAGCCACCGATTGAGCGTGTCGATAAGCCCCAACTAGTTTGCCATACATACTGCTGTTCGCCGTTTTCGTCTTGAAACTTAGTGTCAAAGGCTTTCGCAAAATTATGACCCAAATCGTGAGACGTACAACTTTGCAAAGCTTTGCCGCTTGGCATCATCGTTTCGTATGTCAAAGTCTCGTCAGCACCCGCAAATCGCTCCATTGTTGATTTACGCCCGACATAGCCCTCTATCGCAAAATACTCTCGATAGAGTTTCGCGTAAGAGTCTATTGCATATTTTTGCATGGCGATTGCTTCGTCGTGTGTTGCATGTACGGTATGACCCTCTTGCCACAAAAATTCGCTGGTACGCAGAAAGGGTAGCGTTCGCTTTTCCCACCGCACCACATTGCACCACTGATTGAGTTTAATAGGTAAATCCCGGTGGCTTTGTACCCACTTGGTAAATGAAGCATTGATAATAGTTTCGCTGGTTGGTCGAACAACTAACGCTTCTTCTAGCTCCTGACCGCCACCATGCGTTACAACTGCAAGCTCTGGGGCAAAACCCTCGACATGGTTCGCTTCTTTCTCAAGATAGGACATTGGGATAAACAGTGGAAAATAGGCATTTTCAACGCCATAATCTTTAATCATACCGTCAAATGCTTGTTGCACATATTCCCATATCGCATAGCCATAGGGTCGGATTATCATCGTGCCTTTTGTTGGTCCATAGTCAGCAAGTTCTGCCAGCTGGATAACACGTGTGTACCATTCAGCAGGATTTTCTGTTTTGCTTGGGAGTAGATTTTTTGTCATGATATTCTTATTTCCTTTCTTCATTATAAACTTACTGGGCTGAAAAATACGTTCCAATTTCTCTAGCAAGAGTCTTGCTTATTGCATGGTTTTCTCGTCCATTGGCAATATAGGTCTCTACACCAGCCGCTTTTGCGGTTCTGGCTGCCTTGATTTTTGTTACCATGCCTCCACGAGAATGACCATTAGCCGCACTTCCAGCAAATTTCTCAACTAAGTCTATATCCGTAACGGTACGAATGAGTGTGCTGTCGTCATCTGCAACTTCGTTCAAGCCGTCCTTATTAGTTAGAAGTATGAGTTTGACTGATTTCGCCAAACCAGCCACAGCACACTCCGCCGCAAGAGCGGCAGCCAGTGTATCGTTATCGCCAAACTTTATTTCATCATCACTCAAACAATCGTTCTCGTTAACAACAAATATATCGCTATGGCTCAAGCAGCAAGCAATTACTCCGAGCAACTTTGTACGCATTGTATCAGTGTGTATTTCACGCTTGGTTAGGAGTGTTGAGCTTACTCGTTCGTTACTGATAACGGATTTCCATTTTTGTACGACCGTATCCCAACCGCGAGCAGCGTATCTTTGCTCCTCTACAGTGCTACGGATATCTTCTCGACGTTTCTGTTCACCAAATACACCAGCTGTTATTGCACCAGAGGTAACAAGTATGACTCCATTTCCTGCGTCTGACTGTTGGCGCACTTCGTTGCCAATAGCTTCAAATGCTTCATCGTTTAATTTTTCATGTCCGTTGCCAGTTTCAGCTAGGACATTTGTTCCCACCTTTACAATTAGTAAATCTTTTTCAATTTGATAGTTCATTTCAATAATCTCCAGTAGTCAGTTCAGATTTCTGGGCATAAAAAATGCCCCTTGGCTGGGGCGTTTCACTGACTAGTTGATTATTTGTGAAATGAGTAACTTACCCCAGCTGCCTTATAGGTGCGGGAGTGGGCAATACAGAGAAAGTAAACTGATAATCTTTTACCATATGACTACAGTAGCAAAAATATAGAGATATGTCAACATAATTATGCTTAATTAGCAAATTTTCTTTCTTTGATGCGGGCGCGAAGCGCGGGCGGCTGTGCCGCCCCAAAGCCACGCCGCCTCTGCCTTCAAGGGCAGGCGAACCGACAGAAAAATCCCTTTTCCTAATTCAAAAGAAATTCGGCGGGGGGAAATCTCAAAAATGCAAAGGGTTTTTCTGTCGGGGCGCAGCGCACGCTTGCGTGCGCTAGGCGGCGGGGCTTGGTTCATGCATTTTGTTCAAAATAGGTTCGAGCTTCGTCGTACATTCGCACCAAAGAAAACATCTCACCTATGTGTGGGGTTTTTTCTTTTTACGTAGAATATTTAATGCTAAAAATATGCTATAATATACGTATAAAATAAACTTTGAACCAAATTAATTTAAAGGGGAAATAATAATGGATATTGCATTTTGGGTACTGCTCGGACTAATCGTTCTGGTACTACTGTTTTTGTGGGTAACATATAACGCGCTAGTAAAACTAAAGATTCGTGTAGATGAAGCATGGAGCGACATCACCGTTCAGATGAAGCGACGTGCTGATTTGATTCCAAATCTAGTAAAGACAGTCAAGGGATATGCCAAGCACGAAAAGGGCGTGTTCGAAGAAGTAACGAAGGCTCGTAGCGAAGTAGTCAACCAGGCAGACGCCTCACCAAAGGAAGCTGCCAAGGCTGACAATATGCTAACGGACGCGCTAAAGAGCCTGTTCGCGGTCGCTGAAGCCTATCCAGATCTAAAGGCTAGCCAGAACTTTAGCGAACTACAGGCGGAACTAGTAGACACCGAAGACAAGATTCAGGCTGCTCGACGTTTCTATAACGGTGGCGTACGTGATCTAAACACCAAGATTCAGCTATTTCCAAATAACATCTTCGCTGGAATGCTAGGTTTTAAAGAACGCGAATTCTTTGACGTAGACGAAAGTGAACGCGAAAAAGTCGAAAATGTAGTAGACGTAGATTTCGACGACGAAAAAAAGTCTGACAAAAAGTAATTTCTGAGGAGACAAGATGTACGGAGCGATTGGCAAAAACAAGCGCAACACTGTTCTGATTATGGCCACCTTTATAGGTTTGCTGGCCGCGATTGGCTATGTCGCTAGTTTGTACTTTGGTGACGTATATATATCGTATTGGGTCATAGGCGGGGCACTGGTCTATACGCTGATACAGTATTTTATCGCTGATAAATTGGCGGTATCAATGACTGGTGCCCATGAAATACGCAAAAAAGACAACCCCCGCCTGTACCGTATAGTAGAAAACCTATCAATTACTACAGGCATGCCTATGCCAAAAGTATATGTAATTGACGATCCGGCACCGAACGCATTCGCGACTGGACGCAATCCAAAACATGCAATCGTAGCAGCAACGACTGGACTGATGGATATCATGAGTGACCGAGAACTAGAGGGCGTCATGGCGCACGAGCTGGGTCATGTAAAAAATTACGATATTCGAGTGAGTATGATTGCCTTTGGCTTGGTCAGCGCGATAGGTATATTGTCTGATATAGCACTACGAATGTTGATATTCGGGGGCGGTAACAACCGAAACACGCATCCAGCAGTAATAGTAATCGGCATAGTGTTAATCATACTTGCTCCTATCATTGCAGCTCTGATTCAGATGGCCGTCAGTCGACAACGAGAATATTTGGCGGATGCCACCGGAGCGCTAACTACTCGTGATTCCGAAGGGTTGGCAAGTGCTCTAGAGAAGCTAAAGAATCATTCACAGCCCCTAAAGCGTCAGAGTTCATCGACGGCGCATTTGTTTTTGAACAATCCTTTGAAAAAGGGTGCGTTCACGTCTATGTTTAGCACTCATCCACCACTGGATGATAGGATCAAAAGACTGAAGAAAAACGCTAACAAGTTCTGATACTATGCCTTATGCCGACTAAAAAGCGACCCAGTAAAAAAACTACGAAAAAGACGATCAAAAAGGCCGACAAGACAGCATGGCAACAGTTTAGGCCGTGGCTGGTAAAACGTGTCAACACGGTACGTAATAGGGTAACGGGTCTTATGAACCGTCGTCCTCATAGGTCATTCAGGGTAACGAGGAAACGCGATTATAAAAGATCATTCAAGTTACCTGGATACTGGTCATTTACTAATCATGTTCGTAGCGTGCTGTGGACCAATCGCAAGTTATTTGGTGCTTTGTCCGTCGTGTATCTATTCGCGATAGTCATCATCGGTGGTTTTGGCGCACAGGATACCTATAGTAATCTGGCGACGTTACTGCGCGAGTCTAGCGGGGATTTGTTTGCCGGAAACTACGGTGCCGTATCAGAGGCTGGACTGTTGTTGGTGGCGTCCATAACGACCGGTTTGGCGCCAAGCTTGACGGAAGGCCAATCAGTGATATTGGGACTGACATTCTTTTATGTATTTTTGACAATAGTGTGGTTACTGCGCAACGTATTAGCCGGTCACAAACCTAGGCTCCGCGACGGACTATATAATTGCGGTTCGCCCGTCGTGGCAACCGTAGCAATAGCATTCATTATGGTGGTCCAATTATTGCCATTGTCAGTCGGCTTGATTGCATATGATGCAGCCGTAGCGTCTGGATTGGCAGATAGTGGTGCTCCTGCCGTACTAGCTCTTTCTGGAGTCGTGGCGTTAGGTTTGGTTTCACTGTATTGGATAGTTGCTAGCCTGGTGGCGATAATTATATCCACGCTTCCTGGCATGTATCCTTTTCGTGCGATTAGGGCTGCGGGCGACATGGTAGTTGGCCGAAGATTTAGGATACTTTTGCGACTGTCATGGCTGGCATTTATCGTGGTATTGACCTGGGCTGTTATTGTTATTCCTATTATCATGTTCGATTCATGGTTAAAGGATGTATCGCCGAATATTGGCTGGTTGCCACTGGTTCCGTTGGTTATTTTTGCTATGTCTTCTGTGACTGTGGTTTTTGCGACCACCTATATATATCTGCTGTATCGGAGGCTTGTTGACGATGACGCAGCACCCGCCTAGCGAGCGAATAACAGAGCTTCGACGCCTGTTGGAGCAATATAATTATGAGTATCATGTTCTAGACGAACCGTCGGTTAGCGATGCTGTATATGACGGGCTGTTTAACGAACTAAAAAAACTAGAAACCGATAATCCAGAGCTGGTGACGCAAGACAGTATCACCCAGCGTGTAGGTAACGAGTTGAAAGGTGGATTTAAAAAGGTCCAACATTCTACTAGGATGTTAAGTCTGAATGATGTATTTGACACTGATGAGGTAGAGGCTTGGGTGAAAAGAATGGACAAGCTATTGCCTAGACGAAAGCATGAATTTTTCGCGGATGTGAAAATGGATGGTCTAGCCTGCGCGTTAGTTTATATCGATGGCGTGTTTACACAGGCTATAACAAGAGGTGATAGCTATGTTGGTGAGGACGTGACAAATAACGTACGCACAATTAAAAATGTACCCCTGAGATTGCGTAAGGCTGATGGATACGAAAAATTTTTGAATGGTCGCACCGAGATTCGTGGCGAAATAGTCATGCTCAAAAAAGATTTCGATTCCTTGAACGCGAAGCGTAAAAAGTTGGGCGAGCCAGTATTCGCTAATCCACGCAACTTGGCGGCCGGCACCATACGTCAATTAGATCCAAAACTAGTTGCCGCTCGACCACTTCATTTCCGGGCGTATGATTTGTTAAGGGAAAATCCAGATGATGTTCCTACCTGCATGTATAGCTACGAAGCCTTGACGGCGATAGGCGTAACACGCAATAGTGAGGCAAAAGTATTTCAGTCATTGTCGGACGTTATGAAATTCGTTGATTATATAAACGGAGCTAGGAATAGTCTAGCTTTCAATACGGACGGGTTGGTAATAAAAGTCAATGATCGTAAACAATATCGTGAGCTGGGTATAGTTGGAAAGCAGCCTAGGGCGGCGGTCGCGTACAAATACCCTGCCGAGCAAGCTACGACCATAGTAAAAGACGTAGTGATTAGTATTGGTCGCACGGGGGCGGCGACTCCCGTCGCGGTTTTCGATCCCGTAGTGGTAGCGGGCACCACCGTACAGCATGCTAGTTTGCACAATGCCGACGAGATCGCACGACTAGACGTTCGGATTGGTGATACCGTCGTGATCTTCAAGGCCGGTGATATAATCCCCCAGGTACAAAGCGTCGTGACCGAGCTTCGGCCGAAAAATGCTAAAAAGTTTGACTACCAACGAGCCCTCAAGCATCAGTATCCAGAACTGGAATTCGAACGCCGTGGCAAAGACGTAGTTTACCGCGTTAAAGGATCATCTAGTGATCTGATACTAAAGCGATCGGTAGAGTATTACGCTTCAAAAGGCGCATTAGACATAGATACGCTCGGCGAGAAAAATGTCGTGGCATTGGTGGATGCTGGATTAGTGCGCGATGTCGCTGACATATATAAATTGACCATTGACGATGTGTTGGGGCTTGAAAGATTTGCTGATATTTCTGCCAAAAAATTAATCAATGCGATTCAGGAAAAAAAGAATCCTCCGCTAGAAAAATTTATCCTAGGTCTGGGCATACGTCACGTCGGTGCGCAGACGGCTATAGATTTAGCGAATCGATTCCATTCCGTAGACTCACTGTCGCGTGCTACCATAGACGACCTGTCGCACGTCGAAGGTATAGGGGGCGTCGTTGCCGAATCGATTGTCGCGTGGTTTGCCGATCCTGATAATGAGAAGCTGTTGCAAAAGTTTGATGACCTGGGCGTAAAACCGCACTATGAAAAAAAGACAGGTAAATTAGTTGGAAAAAGCTTCGTCATAACAGGCACTCTAGAGTCCATGGGGCGTGACGTAGCTGCCGACAAAATCCGCGCGCTAGGCGGAACTTTTCAATCATCCGTTGCAAAGGATACAACATATCTAGTGGCTGGCGGAAAGGTAGGGGCTAGTAAATTGAAAAAAGCACAGGAATATGATACAAATATAATTGACGAAAATGAACTGCTAAGACTGATCAAAGAGTAATGGAGTTTATAGAATCCGCCGACAAGGAAATGCTATTAAAAACCGCGACAATTCGCGGTGATTTTGTATTTGCTTCGGGCAAGAGAGCTAAGGAGAAGTTTGACTTTGATCGTATTGTCACAAACGAGCAACTGTATAACGTAGCGATTCATGGATTATTAAAATGCATTCGTTCGAAGGTCCCTGTGGAAGAATATAACACTATACTAACGGTAGGAAATGGCGCGACTGCCATAGGGGATTACCTGGCGGATGAACTGATGTCATGGCATGTTCCGGCAAGAAAGAATGAGAACGGTTTTTATATAACGCAAAAATCAGAGCCCGAGGCGAACGCACTGTTGGTAGACGATGTTTATACTACCGGATCCAGTATGGAAAAAGTAAAAGCTATATATCCAGGCAAAATAGTTGCGGGCTTTGTGGTCCTGGACAGGTCTGGAAAAGAGAGGCCTGTGTTATCGGATAATGTTCCTGTTTTTTCGGCGATGCGCCACACTTATTAACGCCTATGATAAAATAGCTGTATGTCATCTACTGCGATTAGTTCAAAGGGGCTTGTGGTCAGAAAAGGCCAACAGACGATACTGGACAATCTAGAATTCGCGGTAGAATCCGGAACCATTACCGGACTAATCGGACCTAGCGGTAGTGGCAAAACTACCTTAATGCGAGCAATTATTGGTGTGCAAAAGCATGTGGGCGAACTAAACGTTCTGGGAAAGCCCGCGGGCCATAAATCACTACGAAAAACCATAGGATATGTTACTCAAAATCCTGCTGTTTATCCCGACCTGACCGTGGCTCAAAATCTCAGTTACTTCGCGACTTTGGTACGCACCGACAAGCACGACGTCGAAAAAGTAATCGGCATGGTACATCTGGAAAAACAACGCAATCAAGTTGCGCATAGTTTATCAGGCGGTCAATTAGCACGCGTTAGCCTGGCGATTGCCCTGCTAGGGAGGCCAGAGCTGTTGGTGTTAGACGAACCAACCGTGGGGCTGGATCCGGTTTTGCGTAACGAACTATGGGATCTTTTCACCGACTTGGCAAAACAAGGTAGAACCTTATTGATTTCTAGTCACGTTATGGATGAGGCTGCGCGTTGTAAGAATCTGTTGTTACTACGAGAGGGAAAATTCGTCTGGCGAAATACCCAAAAGAAATTATTGGAAGTCACTAAAAAACGTACGGTCGGAGAGGCATTTATTGCCGTCATCAAGGCTTCCGAGCGCGCTGAAAAACGAAAGGCGAGCAAGAAATGATGTTTCATTTTCATGCAACGATAGCGACTATGTTGCGCATTTTGCGCCAGTTGTCACACGATCATCGAACTGTAGCGATGATATTTTTGGTACCAGTTATTCTGTTGTCTCTATTGCGCTGGATGTATGATGATAATCTGGAAGTTTTTAATCTGATCGCTCCCGCGCTACTCGGAATATTTCCATTTGTAATAATGTTTCTGATAACGAGTATAACTACACTGCGCGAAAGAACGGGCGGTACTCTCGAAAGATTGATGGCATTACCTATTGGGAAGCTAGACTTGGTACTTGGCTACATGTTGGCGTTTGGCTTGCTGGCCGTGATTCAAGCGATTATCGCGGGTACGGTTTTGATCTATGGTCTCGGTTTAGAGATAAGTGGTCCTGTTTGGTTTCTGCTCGTAATGGCAGTGGCCGATGCCTTGCTCGGTACGGCATTGGGAATATTCGTGAGCGCCTTTGCGCGTACTGAGTTTCAGGCAATTCAGTTTATGCCGGCATTAATATTCCCGCAGTTCCTGCTGTGTGGGCTATTGTTGCCACTCGAGCGAATGCCGGACGCCCTAGAGGCCATGGCGTACTTTCTGCCTTTGACATACGCAGTTGATGCTTTGCAGACTGTAGTAGGCGAAGTAGATATAACAGGAGAAGCGTGGCGGGATCTTGGCGTGGTGTTTGTATTTACCGTCGCTGCGTTATTACTAGGTGCTCTCACTCTGAGGCGTAGAACGAAATAATGAGCGATATTCCGGATCCTCCCGCAATTGAAACTGGAATATACCGGCACTATAAGGGCAACGAATACGAGGTAATCGGAGTGGCGGTTCATACTGAAACGCTTGATCCGATGGTGGTTTACAAGCCACTGTATGATTCGAATGTAGAATATTTTTCAAGGCCATACGAAATGTTCGTTGATGGGGTGGTGCATGACGGAAAAACAATTCCACGTTTTGAAAAGATTGATTCCTAGTCTAGGAATTTAGACATGTCGATGTCTATCTGGTAATTGTCACAAGGTAAGTCTATTTGCACCTGGTTAGGGGTTAAGTGAATCTTGCGCAGGGCAAAATTCAGCTCTTGCCACTCCAACCCTTCGTCATAGGATAACCCCTCGGACTCTAGCGCCTCTCTGTAATATTGCATGATCTTTTCGCGATCGTGAGGGCAACCGTATGATTCAGCGCAACAAAGTTGCTCCGATGGTATGACGACATCCACGGCGTCTGCCTTTAGGCTAACCATGCCAATGTCGCGCGCCACGCGAAACGTGCCTACGCCAGTCCACACCTTGTCAAATTTTTCGTTTAGTTCAGACATGATAACTCTTGATGTGACATTTTATCCCAAATGTTGCAAAACTACAACGGGCGTTTTTAATGGATAATTGTTATACTTGTAGGGATGAAACGAAAAATAAAAAAGGTATCCATCTCGACCGTTGGTTTTGTAGTGTTATTCGCTGGCATAATCATGATTCCATACCCTGGCCCTGGATGGGCGACAGTATTCGCTGGATTGGCTATTTTGTCGACGCAATATGAGTGGGCGAGGCGATTACTGCAATTCGCGAAATCCAAATACGACGCATGGGAAAAATGGTTACACGGTCAGAACAGAGCCGTACAGTCCATATTTTGGTTGCTAACAGCACTTGTAGTGGTAGCGACCTTGTGGTTGTTGAACGCGTATGGAATTTTGAATAATGTATTGGGGCTAGGTTGGGACTGGGTCCGATCTCCGTTGCCGATATTTAATTAAGTAAGTTTAAAAATGCGAATGGCCCGGGTTTCAACCCGGGCCATCCTGTAGATAGTGTCCTTTCATCCTTTACAGAATCAACGCGAGACTATGAAATCAAAATCCTCGCGCCGTACATGTTTCATCTGCTTGCGGAATTTGCCAACCAGCCAAGGCCACAGTGTCGGTATAGTCCCAAACCGCGGATCTTGATACCAGTTTTTGACTTTGGTCCAGACGGTGCCTTCGAACGCTGCTTGCAGTTCGGCGTTGTGCTTTTCCGACACGTCATGATTGGGCATCAACGCGTCAACGCCCTTCATTCTGTCTCGCATTCGGAGGACTTTCGTGACCCACTCTATTTGAGCCTCGATCATCAGCACCACCGAGTTGTGACCCAGGCCGGTGTTTGGTCCCAACAGAATGAAAAAGTTGGGAACACCGGGGAACATCGTGCCCTTGTAGGCCTTTAGTCCTACGCGGTCCATTTTCGCGACCAAGTCCTCACCGTTGATACCAAACAGACGCAGATGTCTGTATGATTCGACAACCTCGAACCCGGTGCCCTCGATGATGACGTCAACCTCGTGAAGGGTTTCGACGCCATTCTGGTCGACCGTTATGATGCCGGCCGGGCAGATTCTGCTGATTGAATCCGTTACCAGCGTGGTTCGTTCATCGGCGATTGCTGGGTAATACTTCTTGCTCTTGCCGATTCGCTTGCCGCCAATGGGATATCTGGGCGTTAACTTCTCGCGCAACACCGGATCCTTGATGGCGCGGTGGATGTTCTGAATCCCCCAACGCTGGAGGAAGGGGAGAATCCACGTTTGTTTGGTGAGTGCCACGCCCAGTGCTTCCTGATATAGATACCAGTACAGACGATAGGCGTAGTGCTTCAGCTTGCCCCTGCTTTTGTAGCTGGGGTTTCCGATAGGTAATACCCACGGAGGCGTTCGCTGAAACAGCCTTAGTTCGGCTACGTCAATGTCGCCGACCAGTTCGGGTACGACCTGGATCGAACTCGCGCCTGTGCCGACTACAGCTACGCGCTTGCCCGTCAGCTGGACGTTGTGGTCCCATTCGGCCGTGTGCATCACGTCACCGTCGAACGTCTCCATCCCATCAATCTCTAAATGTTTGGGAATATGCAACGCACCTGCGCCAGAAACGGCGACGGGCGCGACGTACTCGGTGCCGTCAGTCGTGAACACGTGCCAGCAATGATCTTCGTCGCTCCAACGGGCTTCGTCAATCTCGCTGTTGAACCGAATATGATCACGCACTCCGTACTCGCACGAAAAGTTGATCAGGTATCGATTGATCTCGGGTCCCGTCGGGAACAGCCGTTTGGCGTCCAAAAATGGAACGTCGCGATAGCAGTACAACGGGATCGGGATGTCGCAGCATAGGCCGGGGTAGGTGTTGAGAAACCATGTACCGCCGACTTCGCTTTCTTTCGTGAGTACGACGTGGTTGATACCCATCTCGCACAGTTTCCTCGACATTCCCAGTCCGGAAAATCCGGTACCGACAATGACGACGTCAGTCTGCACGGTCACATTGCCAGTGCTAGTCATGTTAGGAACTCCTTTTGAAAAGGCGCCTCCATGGCGCCACCTACAGGAATGAGCATATTATGGTTTATTTACCAAAGATAGTCAATAAAAGAAGAGCCCCTCCACGCAGGAGGGGCATAATCGTTAACATGTTAACTATTATTTATCTTCTTTTGGACGTGCTAGGCTGACATTGATTGGACGACCGTCCAATTCTTTGCCGTTTAGCTCATCGATAGCTTTTTGGTTGTCTTCATCGTTTTCGAATTCAACAAAGCCAAAACCTCGGCTGCGGCCAGTCTCGCGGTCAGTGATGACGCGAGCGCTAGCAACAGGACCGATTTGCGCGAAATGATCACGCAGGCCATCGTCAGTCGTAGCAAATGCTAGACTACCAATGAATAGATTCTGTGATGCCATGAATATATGCTTCTCTTTAATTACTTTTGTCAATTGTCAGATCGACCAATGCAGACGTACCGTTGTACTCAAAGAGGAACATGTATTCTGTATGCTTCTGAACCTCCTTATTAAAGCAATCTAGGACGATTATTGCAAGTATAACCGAGTTAACGCGACGATTGCCAATAGTACAAAAACAACGTTCAGAGCTACGGGTTGATAATTTCGTATTCGCCATGAAACGATACCAACAAAGGTAGAGCCGATTAGTATCATCACATGGTATTCCCATGAACGGCTATGGATAGTATCAATTGCCAGTAACCAGTAGCCACCGAGTATCAGTAATACTCCGAGCCAACCGGCAATTTCGATAATATTGTTGATCAATCCTTTTTTGGCAACTGATTTTTCTTTTTCCATCGCTTACCCCGTAATCAAAATTGGTGGAGATAGAGGGACTCAAACCCTCGACCTCTGCCATGCCATGGCAGCGCTCTAATCAACTGAGCTATATCCCCTCGAACACACGCCATCGTGCTCATTAATCATAGCAACAAAAACACCCGTCGCCAAGGCAATCGACGGGTGTTTAAATTTTATTTCTGCTATTTTTGTTGAACCAAAAATAGCCTGTTTACAGGCTATTCGTGCGATCGGACGGCTTGCGCCAACCCGACAGATCCAACAACGAGCGCCCAAAGGCCTAATACCCAGACGAAATCTAGTCCGTCTGCGACTGGGTAGCGCCACAACATGACACCGGCCACAACACCGACGACACCCGCGACTACCCATAGCCAACGATGGTCGCTGTCACGGGTAAAGAACCCTGCAACGTACAAGTCGGCTACACCTTTGGCAAGTACGACCGCGCCTACGAAGACGAGGAACGAACTTAGCTCCATTGCTGTTTCGCGAACTAGGTATACACCAGCTCCGACCATGACCAATCCGACCATTAGCGAGAACCACCAGGATCCGCTGTGGCCGAGGTCACGGAAGCCGTGAACCAATTCGACGACGCCGACTACTACCAAGTAGACGGCAAAGAATAATACGAGGCTGGCTAATTCCAGCCCTGGAAAGAACAATGCAACGACACCAAACAGCACAGCTGCTAGCCCTTGCAACACAAATAGCCCCCAGAGGTGGCTATCTACATACTCTTGAACGTGTGTACTCATACTCCCTCCGTTTGCCTTGTAATATTTATATATAGCACACAAAGCATAAGAAGTAAATAAAATAAATCCCAACAAACTACCTTCTGTTCAAAGAAGGTAGTAAATACATGGTGGCTGTTGCGCGCCCACCCGGGGCGGGTGGTTTTGCGTGTTGGATGTTTATTTTCCGCGCTTCGGGAATCGCCCCTTGCGCACCAGCACGGAAACCATTATGCATGAGCGTAATCAAAAGCGCAAGTATTAACATGCTATTGTGTAGCGTCGGTGCCATGGGTATAATTCCTCGGTATGACAGAACAAAAAACGGGCTGGAGTATAGGCGATTACGATATGGGCTCTTCGTGGGAATACGAAGAGATGGTCGATGAGTTTGAGCAGATACTGCCACATGACCCAAAAACATCAGACTGGCTGGAGGCTGCGCAAAAGACAGGTAATATTGATGTTGTTCGCAATTCTGAAGCTCTGGACAGATTGATACATGAGGTTACCCGGGCACGGTTGGAGCGCAAAATAAAACACGACATGATAGAGATTATAAAAGAGTCGGGAGACGAAATCGGGTTGGTTCAATTGATGGGCAAGATTGATGCGCTGTGGGGACAAGCAGGGGCGAACGCGTCTATCGGTTTGGTATATGTACTGCAAGAAAAGGGCGTGCTAGAAATACAATTTCAACCGCATGAATACCGCTTTGTGAAATCGGATGAGCCTTGGTTGGAGTCAGATGTCACAATACTCGATGAACAGGTGATGGTGCGTCGAAAGAGGGTCAGCGAACGCGTAGGACAAACGACGAAAAAAATTGGACAAAAAGTATCAAGCAAGATAGTGTCAAAGCAAAAATAGAAGTGTTATAATAACACTAATGTTTAAGGGGTTACAGGATAAATACAAATCAAGGGTCAAAAGAAAGCTTCAAGAAGCAGTTGTTTCTTATTTTCAGGCCCATCCCGAAATAAAACTAATTGTTGTAACTGGCAGTGTCGGCAAAACCAGTACAAAAAAGGCCATCGCTACAGTGTTGTCGGAAAAATACAAGGTCCGACTACACGAAGGTAATTACAATACCGACATGAGCGTGCCACTGACTATTCTGGGGGTCCCATATCCGGACAATATTCGTAACATAAACGAGTGGGAGACGGCGATTCGAAGAGCCAAGGACAAATCAATAATGCCGGCGGACGTTGAAGTAATAGTGCAGGAGCTTGGCGCGGATAAACCGGGCGATATTGAGGAGTTCGGCCGATACCTAAAACCATACATGGCGGTAGTGACGGGCGTCACGCAGGAACATATGGAAAACTTCAAAACTTTAGACGCCGTAGCCAAGGAAGAATTATCCTCGGGCAACTTTTCACAGTTAGCGCTTATCAATAGAGATGATATTGATGGAAGCTTTGCTCAGTATTTGACCAATACCAACCTAGATACCTATGGCACTACTGATGTTGCCGAATACAGGTTCGTGCAGGTTGAATATGACGAACAAAAAGGCCGAAGCGGTAATTTCATCGCGCCAGACTTGCCCAGTCCTGTTTCGATGACGGTTCACGCATTGGGTGAACATAATGTCCGTCCCATAGTGGCTGCCGCGACGGTTGGCGTAAAGATGGGGCTTACCGGCGAACAGATATCTAGTGGGGTATCAAAAATCCAGCCTGTGCCAGGGCGCATGCAACTATTGCGAGGCGTCGGGGGCGCGAAAATAATTGATGACTCATATAAGTCCAGCCCCGAGGATGCCGTCGCCGCTATTCAGACATTTCTAGGCATGGAAGCGCCGCAAAGGATTGCGATACTAGGGAGTATGAATGAGCTAGGTGACGTTTCGCCTGCGGAGCATCAAAAACTAGGACGTATGTTTCATCCGGATTACGTCGAGTGGGTTATAACCGTTGGCGCTGACGCGGAAAAATACATAGCACCCGCGGCGCATGCGCAAGGCTGTCAAGTAAAATCATTCGACAGCTCTGTTCAGGCGGGAGCATTTGCTCACAGCGTGATAAAACCGAATGCCGTGGTGCTAGTTAAAGGATCGCAAAATCAGGTGTATACTGAAGAGGCAATCAAAGTGCTTTTGCTAGACCAGAATGACGCGAACAAACTGGTGCGACAATCACCCGCGTGGATGGCTACGAAAGAAGAATTCTTTGAAAGGAATATCGTCTGATGAGTAAACCCGAACCACCAAAAGTAACCAAAAAATCATGGTTGAATTTGTGGCTTTTCTTGGGCGGTGGACTACTGGTTTTGATAGTGGTAGTCGTGGCATTGATGCAGAATACATGGCAGTCCAGCCCGGTAAAGACATTATTTGACGCCGCGGAGTATGCCCGGCAAAGTCCAGCCGTGTATAACGTGACAGTGGGCAACAATAACAGTAACTTTCAGGTAATAACCGATGGTGTTGTTCAACACCTAGACGGAACGCTAGAGGGCGCAAGGGTAGAAGCTGTTGCTAGTGGAAAAGATTTGTATATAAAGACTACGACGCCAAAGGAATTCTTGAGATTGTTTTTGTCGCAGTCAAATCAGCGCCAGACTCAGACACACGAGAATCGAATTGTATTCCTAGACAATTTATGGATGCGAGCGAATGTCGATGACCTATCCACTGACTCACTGGCATCTGTACTGTTGCAGTGTGGCTTGGGCGCAAGAGTGGGTATTTCAGATGCTAATGACTCAAAGCAGTCCATGCAGAGCAATTACTCGGCGAATCAGTTCCTAGACGTCAGTGAAGTTGTGAACACTGAGGATAGTTCGGAGGTAACTTATCGGATAGATGTAGACAGACTAAAATCCTTCTTTGACGGTTTGGTAAAAACTGATTTTGGCAAAGAAGTACCGCGGTGTAAATATGTAGCTGATAGGCTAGATTTTTATAACGAGGGCGTGCAATACAAGGTGACTATGTCGCAACCAGACAACAGAATGGAGAGTATAGTCGCGGTAAAAAATAACGTCGAAGTAATAAAGATAACTGCGCAATATCCCAAGGAAAAGCCCATTATTCAAGTACCCAGTGAAGGTATAGACCTCAAGCGCTTGATAGATGGCTACAACAATTTGTTGGCCAATCCCTTAATTGAAGAGTAGAACTGTTATAATGTAACAGATGAAAAGATATTCTCCGAAAGAGATAGAGCCTAAATGGCAAAAATATTGGGACGAGAACGGCACCTATGTTGCCGATTTGAATAGCTCCAAAAACAAATATTTCGCCATGAGCATGTTTAATTACCCTAGTGGCGCCGGTATTCACATTGGTCATGCCATGAACTATACGATTAGTGACGTCATGGCGCGTTTCAAGCGTCAACAGGGATACGAGAGTTATCATCCCGTTGGTTGGGACGCGTTTGGGTTGCCGGCAGAAAACTTTGCAATCAAATCCGGAATCTCTCCGCAAGAGAGCATGAAAAAGATTATCCCGGGGTATCACAAGCAGTACAAGGCAATGGGCTGGAGCAACGATTGGAGTAAAGAGATTGCCACCCATGAACCAGAGTATTATAAGTGGACACAGTGGATTTTTGCTGAAATGTACAAAGCTGGTTTGGCATACCAGGACAGCCGTATGCAGTGGTGGTGCGACAAGGACAAAACCGTACTGAGTAACGAGCAGGTAATTGACGGCAAATGTTGGCGTCACGACAGCCCTGACGATCCTCTCGTCGAAAAAAAGGAAATCAAACAATGGTTTTTCAAGATTACAGAATATGCTGATGAACTACTGGAAGCAACGAATGAGCTGGACTGGACGGAGAGTGTCAAGCTAGCGCAGAAAAATTGGATAGGTAAATCACAGGGTGCAGAGATTGATTTTGTTGAAGTCGATAGCGAATCAAAAACCAGAGTATTTACCACTCGACCCGACACATTGTTCGGCGCGACTTTTCTAGTACTTGCCCCGGAGCATCCAGACGTTGATTTTTATGTAACACAGGACAAAGAAAAAGAAGTTCAGGCATACATTAAAGAATCCGCGAAAAAGTCTGAAATAGAACGAATGGAGAACAAAGAAAAAACCGGAGTATTTACAGGCGCGTATGCCCTAAATCCTGCCAACGGACAAAAGATGCCAATTTGGGTTGCCGACTATGTGCTTTATGGTTACGGAACCGGCGCGATTATGGCGGTCCCGGCCCATGATGAACGTGACCAAGAGTTCGCCCAGAAGTTTGATTTGCCAATCGTGCAGGTTGTTGACGAGAATGAGAACCTTGTAAATTCCGGTGAATTCGATGGTCTTAATGTTAATGACGCACGAGAGAGAATAGTTGCTTGGCTCGAGGAAAAAGGCATTGGCGAGTCCAAAACGCTATTCAAGATTCGTGACTGGTCTGTTAGCCGTCAGCGATATTGGGGCGCGCCGATACCGATTATCAATTGTCCGACCGATGGAACTGTCTTGGATGAAAATTTGCCAGTTGTGTTGCCGGAACTTGTGGACTTTGCGCCTGCGGGTGATGGTCGGAGTGCCCTAGCGCGTGCTGATGAATGGCTGCACGTACAGTGTCCAAAGTGTGGTGGGGATGCCGAGCGCGAGACGGATACGCTTGACACCTACATCTGCTCTAGCTGGTATTTTCTACGATACCTCGATCCACGCAACGATGACAAACCTTTTAGCAAAGAGCGTGCCGACAAGTGGCAACCAGTTGACTTTTATAACGGCGGCGACCATGCTACGGCGCATATGATCTATGCGCGTTTCGTCACGCGATTTCTTCACAAACAGGGGTTGCTCGAGCATCCCGAACCATTCAAGCGGTTCCTGTTCAATGGCAAGGTTACGGCGAGCGATGGTAGCGCGTTTTCAAAAAGCAAAGGTAATGGTATCGATCCACTGGAAATTATCTCTAGCGGGTACGGCGCCGACTCACTCCGTACTTATTTAATGTTCGCTGCTCCTTTGGAATTTAGCGCTCGATGGGACGAACAAGGGGTGCCAGGTACCTATCGATTCCTAAACCGCGTGTGGACTTTGGTTCAGGAGTTACTAGAGAATAACCCGGATGCTTCGCGTACGGCCGAACTAAAGAACAGTTCGTTACACCGAACTATCAAGAAGGTGACGGCAGACCTAGAGGATCAGCGTTACAATACTGCGATAGCAGCCATTATGGAGTGCACCAACGACCTATATAAATTAAAGGCTAAGGATGAGTACCGTACGGAAGATTGGCATCCGGCACTTTCTGCCCTGGTATCGATGATTGCGCCTTTTGCGCCACACATTGCCGAGGAATTATGGCACCAGTTAGGTCATAAAACATCCATTCAGCGCGATAGTTGGCCCAAATGGAATGACAAATATACGATTGGCGATAGCATGACAATAGTCGTGCAGGTAAACGGTAAACTACGCGCAACTCTGGAGCTTGCGTTAGACGCAAGCGAAGACGATATAAAATCTCAGGCACTAGCCAACGAAAACGTTGCTAAATTCGTTGGAGACAAAGAGCCTTTAAAGGTTATATACGTACCAAAAAAGCTGGTAAATATAGTCATAAAATAGGACAACCCCCCACTGCCGTAGCAGTGAGGGGCCGAACTTTGGAGCATTTGATCTGTACTACTTCTTCAGAGAGGGGTCATTCACGGTTCCGAAGAACCAGCGAGCGAACGGCCACGCCACGAAGAAGATGCCATATGACAGAAGGGCGTAGACGGGGTCGGAATGGGCAACTGCCTTTTCGACGCCGAACACGTAGCCGACCAGAACGCTGACGGCTGCGATGCCGACGAGGCCAAGGCCAACCCAAACGAGCGAGTCGGTGCCCAACTTTTCGTTACGACCAAAGTAGATCATGGTAGGGATGATGACAACCGTGAGCAAGAACAGCCACGAGGTGTATCCCATATTTTTTTAACTCCTTGGTTCTCTCGACGCGCGTCTATCACGCGTCTCGTGTGTATTATTATAGCATAAACAAGATAAAAAATCAATATAAAAGAAAACACCTCCTGGTAGCATGGGCTGAACCAGGAGGTGTCTGTCGGGTTGGGACTGTCAGGTTGTCGTGACGTGCTTGCCAACGAAGAAGGCGAACGTCACGGCGGCGGTGCCGATGCCGAACATCATGATGCCGGCACACAGCATCGAAACGTCGAGTGGCATGGGTGTGAAAGGCGGAGTGACGTCGGTCGACGGAAGCGAGAAGAATCCGTAGATGAGGCCAGCAATCATCCCGATGCCTCCACCAAAGCGGACGCGCCGAATGCGATCGGTCACCACATAGTCCTCGGGTCCTCCCCAATAGGCATACGCCATGGCGCCGAGACCGACGATCATGAACAGTACAAATTCCAACACAGTAAGGTTCTCCTCTCGGGTGATGACCTGTCAGTTTACAAGGCCTATCTCTTAATTATAACATAAACACAATAAATAAGCAATACTATTGAATAATGCTTGCAAAAATGCTATAATCATTACAAATAATGACAACCGAGAGGAGAACTTTTCTATGTCAGAACCGAAAAAGCAGACTAGCCCCCGTAAAACGGGTCTACGCCGAAGTCACCTCGTGCTCAAACTTGCACGTCGTGTCAACGCTAAATCGCCGGTTAAGGTAGCAACTACCAAACGCGAGACCGGTAAAAAACTCGCAAAGTAAGCGCATAAGCGTTATACTGATAAAAAGTATTAACAAGAAAGAACCTTACGTACATGGCATCAAATCGTCACTTGGGCAGGATCGTTGCACTACAGACGCTGTACGAATATGAATTTCGACTCAGCGCCGATGATAAAAGTGTATCGGTTGACGAAATACTTGACCGCAATCTTGGCCGATATGACCAGGAAATAGAAGATACAGACTTTGTAAAAAAGTTGGTTGAAGGTGTATTGGACAAACAGGACGAACTGGACGACCAGATTCGTCCACTGGCACCTGAATGGCCGCTAGAGCAAATCGCGCGTATCGATCGGAACGTACTCCGCATCGGTTTGTACGAATTGCTCCATTTGGCAGACCAAGTACCCCCAAAGGTAGCTATAAACGAAGCGGTGGAATTGGCAAAAGCGTTTGGTTCGGACAATTCGAGTAAGTTTATAAATGGCGTGTTGGGCACGGCGTTTCGAACTCTCGTAGAGGACCAAACAGATGTCGAAACCAAATCTAAATAACTTCAAAAAATATTTCAATCGCAAAAAACCATCAATCCAAGAAATCGTACGCGAAGCAACTGCCGGTGGCGTAGTATGGCGACGTAACAAAAGTGGCAAAATAGAGATTTTGCTGATCCAGGATATCAAGGACAGGTGGACTATACCAAAAGGCCACATAGAAGAAGGCGAAACTGCTCAGCAGACTGCACGTCGTGAAATAGGCGAGGAAGCGGGACTGCACGAGCTAGAGATTCAGGGGTGGTTGGGAAAAATACATTTTCGTTATCGCCGTTTGGATAAACTAGTTTTGATGACAACGCAAATTTATCTGGTCAAGGCGTTGGGCGACACAAACGCTATCCAAAAAGAAGACATAATGAACGACATCCGTTGGTTTGATTTCCATGACGCCCTAGAGGAAGTGGAATACGAAGATATCGGAAAACTAATGTTATTAGCTATGAAAAAGATACGACAGGACAATTTGTAATGAGCGGTATGAACAAAACGCCGTATCAGGACTTTGCCCGTGACCATATTGGGTTTGAATTCGACCACATCGATTATCTGATAACCGCGCTGACTCATCGTAGCTATGTCAACGAGCATCGCAAGAGCGTATCTGAACACAACGAACGTTTGGAATTCCTCGGTGACGCGGTATTGGAATTGGTGGTGACAGACTATCTATACAAGAACTTCGACGAACCAGAAGGAATTTTGACCAGCTGGAGGGCTAGCCTAGTCCGAACCGAAAGCATAGGTGAGGCGGGTAGTAAATTGGGCTATGAACCACTGTTGCGTATGAGCAGGGGGGAAAAGAACGGCAGTAAACGTGCCAGGCAGCAGATATTGGCAAATGCCTTCGAGGCCGTAATAGGCGCGATTTACCTGGAAAAGGGATACGAGGCCGCCGAAGAATTCATCAAAAAAAATATCCTATCAAAACTTGATGAGATACTAAAGACCGGAAGTTGGCGAGATCCAAAATCTCACCTTCAGGAAGTTTCGCAAAAGATCGATGGTGCTACGCCACAATACAAAGTATTGGAAGAGGAAGGTCCCGATCATGATAAAGTATTCACTCTGGGCGTGTACGTAGGTGACAAAATGATGGGTAAAGGAACTGGTACTAGTAAACAAAACGCCCAGCAGCAGGCAGCTAAAGCCGCGATTGAAAAGTACGAAGTAAACGCAAAGAAAAAATCGCTGTAATTAATGTAGATAAAACTACGACACATATACCGATTATGCTGTTGTAATAGTCCATATCTGTCGATAACCTTGTAAAGGATGGAAATTACATTAGTCATTGTCGTTGGTGTTGCATTGTTTTTTGATTTCACGAATGGATTTCATGATACGGCAAATGCTATTGCTACTATGGTGTCAACCAAGGCGATACATCCAAAACTAGCTGTGATTGGCGCGGCGATTCTGAACTTTTTAGGCGCTTTTGTTTCACTGCATGTCGCTGCGACGATTGCCAAGGGTATAGTGAACCCCGATGTCATTACCCTAGATGTGGTATTAGCGGGCCTGGTCGGCGCGATTGTCTGGAACCTAGTTACTTGGCGGATGGGGTTGCCGTCTAGTTCATCGCATGCACTTATTGGGGGTGTTGCGGGTGCAACATTCTTCTCGGCAGGTGCCGATGTTATTCTCTGGGATGGTGTGCAGTCCAAGGTGCTGCTTCCATCGCTTGTCTCGCCGATTATGGGTATGGCAGGCGCCGCAATATTATTGTTCGTAATTATACGGATTGTAAAGAGATTCCATCAAGAAAAAGTATCGTTGGTATTCAAACGACTTCAGTTATTGTCGGGTGGTTTCGTGGCGTTCACTCATGGCACGAATGACGCGCAGAAAACCATGGGAATCATTGTGCTGGCACTGATTGCCGCGTATCCGGGGCAGGATTGGGGCGTGCCGCTTTGGGTTATTGTTTCATCCGCTACTGCCATGGCCATTGGTACGTATTTGGGTGGATGGCGTATCATCCACACGTTAGGAGAAAAGATAACAAAGCTCACGCCACAGCAAGGCTTTGCTGCTGAAACGTCCGCGGCGACTACATTATGGCTGACGTCGCATTATGGGATGCCGGTTTCTACCACGCACACCATTAGCGGATCTATATTAGGTTCAGGTTTGGCGACGGACAGAAAATCCGTCAACTGGAGAGTGGCAAAACATATACTGACTGCGTGGTTAATTACTATTCCATCAGCAGCAATTATTGCCGGATATGCCGAACTGGTAACTCGAATACCAAATGGTTCCGGAATATTACTCTTACTGGGCGTCATGGTTTGCCTGGGTATCTATGTGACACGCGACTGGACGTTTCGGGAAATTATGCAAATTAAGAATTTGCTCGCTATCGTTCGTATTCGGCGCGACGGACGTCGTTGACATCTATATAAAAAGCGTGTATGTAGGCGACAAAATGATGGGCTGATATAATAATGCACGTAACATAAGCGAGGTTGTATCTAGATGGAGAATAAAGACAAAATAATCAAGGCAAGGTATCAACTGTTGTTGCTCGTTGCTTCGGGGGTAATATCAGTTTTTCTTGCAGGTGTCGTAGCTAACCAGCTAGGAGTGTCGATGCCTGGAGGACGCGGCTTGTCTGGCTTCGTGCTTATCGCATTACCGGTGTTGATTGCGGAATTTATTGTATTTTATGTTGGTATCGGTGCGATAAAGATATCTAAACTAGAAAAGTGGAGTGACAAAAAATTCCTCGCAATTGCTATAGGCGGACTCGCTATTGCTTCGGTGATACCCGCAATCATGATCCATCAAACCTTGTTTAATTTTTGCGGAGGCTACGATAGTTGTTAACAGATTGACATCTGGAGCAAAAACCTGTACAATTGTAAACAATTCAATAACAACTGAATTTAAAGAAGAGGAAATTTATTAAACATGCTCGCTATTCGTTTGCAACGAGTCGGACGTAAAGGCTATCCAGTCTACCGAATTGCCGTACAGGAAGCACAGCGCCACCCATCTAGTGGTCGCGTGGTTGCTTATGTCGGAACATACAACCCACATACCAAAGAAGTAACACTGCAAAAAGATCTTGCTCAGAAGTATCTAGACAATGGTGCGCAACCAACCCCTAGGGTAGTAAAAGTTCTAAAGGCAGAGGGTGTCAAATTGCCAAAATGGGTTAAGGAACACGATTCTAAACAACAAAAATCTATCAAAAATCTAGAAAAACTTCGCAAGAACCAACCCGCCGAGGAAGCTCTCCCCGAAGAGGCACCAGCGGAAGAGGCAGAAGCGCCTAGCGAAGAAACTACAGACGAGCAACCCGCCGAGGAAGCTCCATCTGAAGAAAAAGCTGAATAGGCTCACCCTTACTTATTGCAGTCTTTTATCAAAATGGTTGATAAACCCTTATGCTAATTTTTATTTGCATGCTATAATGGCAGAGTATCAGATAGGTATATATACAAGCGACGGAGGCCGAAAATGTCGACAACAATTGATCAGCAATTTGTAGAATACATCGTAAAATCACTAGTGGGACACCCCGACGACGTTTCAGTCGAGAGGATTATCGATGAAAAAGGTGTTTTACTTTCACTAACCGTACATCCCGATGATTTGGGTCGTGTTATAGGTAAACGAGGAATAACTGCGCAGAGTTTACGTACTCTTTTGCGAGCCCTTGGTACGAAGAACGATGCTCGATACAATCTAAAAATCGTAAATACCGACGGACGAGATAGCGGAGTTACCATGTCGTCTGACGATAACACGTCTTCTGCAAAAACTCCAAAAAGCGACGATACAGACGTCGAGGAGCCCGTTGATGAAGAACCTGTGGAAGAAGTATCAGAGGAGACTGTGGATAACCAGGACGAAGAGTCAGATTATGCAAAAAAGTCTCGAAAAGAGCTTGAAGAACTGGATGATCTTGATATATAATCATTACCAGTTCAACACATAACTGAACTGCGAGCATATACGTGATATACAATATATTGCGTGAGAGATTTATGTGTGAAATCGTCCCCTCGGGGACGATTTTCGTTTTGTAGGATAGGTATCAAACACAAGAAAGCGAAAACCCACCGCCAGAGACCACCGGAGCGGTGCTCTGAACGGTGGGTCCCGGGGTGGGTGTTGTCGTGGGTCGCGCGTATCACATTCGGACGCGACGAGGCTGTTGTGTTCGGACGTACTTGATTCGTCGGCCTTGGTCGTTGAACACCTTGTAGGCGATGTGGCGCTGGTCGTGATGGAAATTGGCTAGGGCGATGAACCCAAATACCAATGCACCAAAGCCGAACAGCCACGCGAATCCGCCGTATGTCCCATAGAACAACTGCGACACGACGCAGGCCATGGCCAAGACTGTCATAACCACTGCGACCAGGACGCAGAACCATTGAAACCCGGTGGATTCAATGGCGACCTTTTTGTTGCCATTCGTCATGGCATTTTCCTTCCTGTACTTTGACATCCACAATGAAAGTCAGTTTTGAAATTATAACATAAAGTTTACAAAAATAATATAATATGAAAAAGCCCACTGGAGGAGCGGGGGTGAGCGTCACGCTCCTCCGGGCTTTTCCATGTGGGCTAATCGATCTGCTCGATTGCCGGTCCTAGGCGTTCGGGCCTGTCGTCTCGTGGCGGTTTGCCTGACAGAACCAGATTCCATTGGTTGATGAGGCCGATTGTCTTGTCGTTCTTGCGCAGAACGAATTTAACCGTGAACGCCGCAGCTACGCCGGCCACTATCAGCCCGATGACCGGACTGAGGAGTGAACCAACCATGACCATGGTCAACGCGATTCCAAATGCGTAAAAGACCCAGATGGCCAGCATGGTTCCGTGCAAATCGATGACACGGTTGTGAATCAGATTGCGCGGGTTATCACCCGGCTTGTACCTGACAGTGTCGACACTATCTCTGTAGCTCACAGAAGTCGTGGCACTGTATGGATTCAACTCGTCCATTGCTTCTCCTATCGGTTGGACTCGAACAGGTAATCAAATCGGTGGACTTCGTCGTCCGTGATTTGCTCGATTGCAGGCCCTCGATTGGGCTCGAAGCGTTTGTGAAGGGTCATGTGGTCCCGGGTGATGATCCAGGCCTGCCGCCACATGTTCCACTTGTGCGGATACAAGTACAAGCAGCAGGAGACCAAGGGAATCTCGAAAACCAGTAGAACCATGATTGCCGTGGTGTCTTTGCCACTGACGGCGTAGAACATCGCCAGAACGAGCACGGCCAAGATGGCGGTCGCCAAATAAGCCAGTCGCACGTACCTCGAAAGGGTATAAATACGCCCGTTGATGACATCGATGATCTGGTCGCTGGGCGCTTCCAGTCGGTCAACATCGGGATCGCCGATCAACTTGCAACTCACGGACTTGCTGACAGTCTTTTTCGCAGAACTCATGTCGCCCCTCCTTTCCAGTAGCGGTGCAACATGCTATACATATTATAATAAATATTTACATTTATGTCAATATAATCTACACTGGTAGAGATGAGAAAAATTCAAGTAATCACTCTGTTTCCCGATATGTTCACGGGTGTTTTTGGTAGTTCCATGATGTGGAAGGCTCAAAAAGATGGACATATAGAGTTGTCAACGATTGATTTACGCAAATTTGGTCTAGGCCCACGAAAGACGGTAGATGATACTCCATACGGTGGAGGGGATGGAATGCTATTAATGCCCGAACCACTTTTCAAGGCCGTTGAACAAGCAAAAAAGAATGACCCGAACGCCAAGGTGTTATTAATGACGGCTAGGGGTAAAAGGTGGGTGCAGGCATCGGCCCGGACTCACGCGGATAGCAACGACAGCTACATTATCATATGTGGCCGATACGAAGGCTATGATGAAAGGATTACGACTTTAGTAGATGAACAGATTAGCGTAGGAGACTATGTACTAACGGGCGGAGAGCTCCCTGCTATGACGGTTGTTGATAGCATAGTTCGTTTAATACCTGGCGTGCTGGGTGGCGAGAACAGTGCCGAGATAGAGAGCTTTAGTGATGGAGAGACACTAGAGTTTCCACAGTATACTCGTCCAGAAGATTTTCGTGGCATGAAGGTGCCAGAGGTGCTGTTGAGCGGCAATCATGCAGAAATAGCCAAATGGAGACAGGAAAACTCGCTAAAAGCGGATAGTTGATATAGTGGAAATTAAATGCCCACCCCTACACTGACTCTCGTCAGTAGTGGAGATGGGCATTCTTCTTGTTTTCCAGAGCCTGCTGTAGGATGTCCCCGCCGAAACGGCGCAGGTATGCCATCGTACGGCGTCGGAGTCGCATAACCGATAAGGGGTTGAAGGAGACGTTTCCTTCGCACAGTTTGTAGTGTTCGTTCTTGATTCGGCTGTACTCTCGGGACTCGCGATTTGTGCGTGGCGTTCCGTAATGACGAATCTCCAGGTTGAGTTTAAATCTGGCGTGGGTGTCATCGGCAAGTTTGACTAACTTGCCTAGATCTAGTTTCATCACACTACCTCCATAGGTTGTCTGGACTATGTATACGGTACGACCAAATGTAAAAAATGTCAAATGAAAACACCCCGTTATGGATAGGGGTGCTTTCGAGATATGTTGTGGTGGATATCGTAGAGCGATTAGCTACTTATGTTTTTTGAACATGTGTTTGTTTTTGTAACTTTCGCTAATCTAAAGATACAGTGTTTATAGCAAAAACGCAAGCACTTTAAATAAAATAACAACGTTTTTTGGACAACGTTTATGCTAGGATAATAATATGAGGAAAATAGTTGCAAAACCCGCTCCCAAGCCAGTTAGTCCCAATGCCGTATACGTAGCGTGGGTGTACTCCGCCATCATAGTCATCATGGTATTCTTACAGTTATTCGCTTTTGAAAAGTTCATTCCGCTATTAGATCAATACAATTTATGGGGCGGCATGGACACGGCGACTATCGCGGCGGTCTTGATCGTAACCGTGGAAGTACTGGCACTGCCTTTTTTGCTTCGCATGACACTCAGCCCCTTAATGCGCTGGTTGAGCCTGGTCTGTAGCTTGGCTGTGGCGGGGGCGTGGCTAAAGCTGTCATTATTGGCACTTTGGACGGATAACATTGTACAAAACAGTGGTATGTTTGGGTCTAAACTAGCATTTGCGGCCGGGTGGCCCACGGTGCTGCTCTCGTGTATTTTGCTAGTCTTTGCAGCGTATTGTGTCTGGGGGTTATGGCCCCTGCGAAAAAAGTAACGCCGATTTCATAATACAAAAAATCTAGCATAATTCTCATAAATGTTTTATAATAGGCAATAATGAGAGTACTAGTTGTTGAGGACGAACACAAAATAGCTAGCGCCATACGTAAGGTATTAGAGCGCGAGCATTATGCTGTCGACGTGGTGTATGATGGCGACGAAGGCTATGCTATGGCTACGACCGAGCCATATGATCTTGCCATATTAGACAGGATGATACCCGGAGAATACGATGGATTGGCAATTGTTAGGGCAATGCGAGACGCTCATATACACACGCCTGTGCTGATACTGACAGGGATGGACGGATCCTCCGAGACGATAAAAGGCCTCGATAGCGGTGCCGACGACTACATGGTAAAACCATTCTCGCTAAATGAATTGCTAGCTAGAACGAGGGCATTGCTACGGAGGCCAAAGTCACAAACGGGAACAATATTAAAGGCAGGTGACCTAAAACTGGACACGGTTACATATTCGGTCACTAGGGCTGGAAAACCGATTAGCTTAACCAGTAAGGAATTTGCCTTGCTAGAGTTTCTTTTGCGCAACCAAAATCGTCCATGTAGTAAAGAAACAATTATTTCACATGTCTGGGATTATGACGCAGATGTTCTGTATAACACCGTAGAAGTCAACATAAAATACCTTCGCAACAAGATAGACGAGCCCTTTGACAAAAAACTTATCAAGACGGTTCGTGGCTTTGGCTATAAAATTGATACAAAATAACGTATTTCCGCGAAAATTCAGCATGATTTAAGTTTTATTGTGTAGTATCAACAAATGTGAAAAAGACAGTGTCGCGCTGGCTGATGCTGTAAGTGGTAATGAGACGGAAAGTGGTACTCAATATGAACATATTAGTCGTAGAAGACGAGCACAAAATAGCACGAGCACTCAAGACGATTCTCGAGAATCAGAACCATAGTATTGATATTGCATATAGTGGTGATGAGGGTATGGCCCTGGCCACGTTAGGACCGTATGACATGGTTATACTCGACAGAATGTTGCCGAGGGGTTTTGATGGGTTGAATATCCTCAAATCAATGAGGGGAGATAAGGTTAATATTCCAGTGCTCATGCTAACGGGCATGGGCGACGAGGATAAAGTGGTGGAAGGATTAAAAAGTGGCGCGGATGACTATATGGTCAAGCCATTCTCGGTCGCGGAACTTACCGCGAGGGTGCAGGCATTAATAAGGAGGAATAAGGAGTATGATGTTTATCGGCCGTATGACTAGTGACAGCGGACCTCTAATTTGCGCAATCAATAAATTTATTTTATATTATAATAAAGTTTGAGCGATGGCTCGGGAAGGCAACATATGTTTCGTAACGTGGCAATAAAAATATCAATTACATTTACTGCGATAGTGATGGCTATGAGCCTTACTGTTAGCGCATTGATTTATGTTAGTACAGCTAGTCGGTCAAACTTCGTCTTTTTTGAGCTACTGCCAGAGCAACGAGCAGAAATACCAAATACGCAACAATTGCTGGATGCAGACAACTTTACATTGTTGATGCAGGATCAATATGACGCGACAATGTATAGAACTTTGATAACAATTATCTTCATAAATATCCTTATATTGCTAGGTATTGGATCGCTATCCTATATTCTGACTCGACGCGCATTGAATGATATCGAACAAATGTATGTTGCTAGGTCGCAGTTCGCTAGCTATGCCAGCCATTCCCTCAGGACTCCACTGGCGAACATGCTACTCGATACGGAAGTCACCTTGAGTGATGATAGTGTGTCGGCGGATGAACTTCGAGAACAGCTCAGGCGAAACCTAGATGAAATCAATCGTTTAAAGTCCCTGTCAAAGTCTTTATTGAAACTTAGCTCTATAGACCCATCGGGCCTAGAGTTCAAGAACGTTGATCTGTTCGACCTAATCAAAAGTACCGTCGAGCGCTACGATCCAGACCATAGCCGCGTAAAGATTAAATCATCATCCAAAAAACGAGCGAACGTACGTGTGAACGTATCTGGTATTGACGAGGTATTTGCCATACTGATCAATAACGCGTATCTATATAGCGAAAATGAGTCGAAAATTGAAATTCAAATGAAGGTCAAAGAAAAGATGGTTTCGGTCAGCGTCAATAGCAAAGGCAAATATATTCCGTCCGACAAGCTAAAGTACATGTTCGAGCCTTATTACCGTGCCGAAGACGCATATGGTGGCGAGGGCGCAGGATTGGGTCTTGCCTTGGCACGTCAAATCATGGAACTGCATAAAGGCACTATATCTGCATATAGCCATAGTAATCACACGACAGAGTTTCGCGTGGAACTACCTGTAAAAAAATAAGACGAGAGACTGTAAATCGGGCAGAAAAAAGCTAAAATAACCAGCCTTGTTTACACGATAATAAATGAAAACATTAGGTATGTATTATTAAATTATATTTAAGGTTCGCGTGTCATTATGGTGGTGTGTCGATAACCTTTAATCAGACTAAAGTGTAGGAGGAGAGTAGAGGTAAAAATGCAAACTTTAACAACAACCGTATATTTGAGCAAAAAAGGTCGAAAAAAGTTCAAAAAATCAATTAATAAGTTAGAGCGTACTCGTTCAAAGATTATTCATGAACTGCACGACCAGGACAAGATAAACAACCACGAAGCCCGCTTCGAAAAGCTGGAGAGGCTTTCCAGACTGGACGCAATAGAAAACGAGATAGAAGAAAAGATGGAGGTTCTTAGAGTAGCGAAACCCTTCCCGCGAGAGTCTAAATCTAACATCAAAAAAGTTGTCATGGGATCGGAGGTTGAACTCATCGATCCTCAAGGTGACCGCATGATATATACGATAGTGGATACTATCGAGGCGGATCCTAGCCTAGGACATGTTAGCTCACAGAGCCCCCTCGGACGAGTGTTGATGGGCAAAAAACCGTTCGACACGATCGAGTGGCCCGGTACTGGGGGAAGCAGGATGCAGTTGATGCGTATATCCCAGCAACACTAATACAAAAAGGCTCCATACTAAAACGCTCCGATCGTACAAATGAACGGAGCGTTTTGGTTTATTGTTTCTTCGTCCCAAAAAAGTATCGCCATACGAATATTCGTATGGCGATACTATGAGCGGGGATGCCTCATGCGAGGACGAGAATCGTGCAATAATATTTGTACGACACGTCCTCTTTTTAGGTGCTAGTGATGGGTAACAACCTTTTCACTTATATACGATTATTACATTCAAAACTTAAAATTAGCTTATTTATGGCTGTAATATCAAATATTTACATAAAAATCGTAAAATGGTATAATAGTAGGACGATATGATATCGATAAAGAACTATATTAACAGATATACAATCATGCTAAGCATAGTGTGGATTATCTATGTTTCTTTGTCGCTTTTTTCTCCAGAAACTGTCAAAACAACTGAACAATACGAAATTTCTTTGCTCGTACTTTATCTGTTGTCTCTTTCTGTGTTCCTGCCACTATTCTTTATTTGGTATTGCGCAATAGCTGGTTGGAGCAGGTTCCATGACTTTACTGGTGGAATAAAAAAACGGACAAAAAGAGAAGCCTACAATTTGATCACGATAGGTATTTCAATATTGGCATTACAGTTAATATTAGTACCAATAGCGTCTTCGGCGTATCGGTTTATGGGGGGAAACACAGATGTAGCGGAGTATATAATAGCTAGCAATTACGAATCCACTTTCGTTACACTCGTTAGTTTTTGCTTCATATTCTGGGGCTCAATCAGATTACTGCGAACGCAAAAGCAAAAGATTCCACTAGCAACCAAAATTCTAAATGTCGGAGTACCCGTGGGATTGTTCGGTGTTTTCTATAGCATATTAGTTTTTTCTAACCCTGCTCGACAGATATCTAATGACAATCTAGCTACGGCGACGTATCACATGCCAGATGAGCTAGTATTTGGCACGATTATGCTGCCCGTAGTCGTGACATGGGCATTGGGGCTGATGATAGTGATTAATATGGAACATTATGCTAGGTATTCCAAGCTACCATCTAGGAAAGGCATAATTAACTTTTATAACGGTATATTGATGATAGTTGCCGCTACAATTTTAACGCAGATTGTAGAAGCATTAGGGACAAGTAGGACGAGCGAATTTGGCCTAGGTCCTACGTTAATCATTGTATATACATTACTAGTTATAATTGGGCTTGGATTTGCCCTAGTTGCGCGCGGGTCTTTGCAGATGCGCCAGCAACAAATTTTAGGCAAGCAAAAAAGAGTCGCATTAAAGGCGGGGGCGCAGTAGTTATATGCTGATCGGTCAAAGGGTGATTTTGTGGTTTTTGGGACTAATATTAGTGCCAGTACTAGCCGTGAGCGGTTTGTTCTATTTTGGATTCCAAAGCTACATCTATGACAATGCAAAAGAGAGTTTAGAGTACACGGCTGACGTACAGCAGGGTCGAATCGAAGAGATAACCAATCGATACAGTAACTCTCTGTCCGCGTTTACTACGAGGTTATTTTTGCCAGAGTCGGTAGAGCGATTTAATATTACTCAAAGTCAAGAAGATAGAGAGACACTCAATCGATCGCTGCAAGCTTCGACAAAAGCAAACGAGCAATACAAAAATATATCTATACTCAATCTGGATGGCAGAGTCATTGCATCGTCGAACCTGGATTATATAGGTAGGGATGTATCAAACGCTGATGCCTTCAAACTTTATAGGGATAAAAACAGTACAATCAACAACCTCTCGCTGAATGATGGCGAACTTGAGCTGGTCATGTCGGGGCCAATCATGCTTGAAGGCCGGCCCGTAGGCGTCGTCGTGATTGAAAACAAGGCCGATACCTTACAAAAAGTTGTGTCCGATTATAAGAAATTGGGCGATACCGGCGAGACGATACTAGCGAGAAAGTTGAGTAATGGAGACGTACAGTACATTACTAATTTGCGTTTTGATCAAAACGCATCCCTAAAACGCGTAGTTGATGGTTCAAATAAGAATAATCCTGTAGTGCGTGCTGTAGATGGCGAGTCAGCAACTAGTATGAAATTAGAAAGCTATAGAGGCGAAGAAATACTATCGGTCTCTAGGCCTATAGAGGGCACTAACTGGGGTGTCGTGGTGAAAATTGATCAATCGGAGGCGTTTGCGTCGCTGAACGACATTACCGCTATGTCTGTCAGTATAATTTTTATAGTTTTGGTAATTGGAGTGTTTATCGCGCAATATGCATCACGAATATTGACCGATCCATTGATAATACTGTCTATAGCAGTGGAGTCGATGAGTAAGGGTGATTTGAGCGCTCGCGTCGACCTGGATAGAAACAAGATATCATCAAAAAGTGAGTATGGAATATTGGCGAAATCATTCAACAACATGGCAGAGAATCTAGAAAATCTAGACAAGCTGAAAAACGAATTCGTTATGTTAACATCGCACCAGTTACGTACTCCCGCTAGCTCGGTCAAGGGCTATCTGTCTATGTTAATAGACGGCTTCGCAAAACCCGGATCTGACGAGTGGAATGAGCTTCTGGCGTCGGCGTATAAAGAAAACGAACAGCAACTACACTTGGTTAATCAAATTCTTGCAGTAACGCAGGCCGAAACACACAAAATGGAACCGTCGCTAGAAAAAGTTGATACGGAAATTTTGATTAGAAACGTCGTGAAGCAAATTCGCCCCGTACTAATCGAGCGTGATCAACACGTGGTATTAAACGCACCAAAAAAATCACGTACGATAGACGGTGACAAAGAAAAGCTATACATGATAGTTGAAAATTTAATAGCCAATGCCAGCAAGTATTCTCCGAATGGAACTACGCTGACGATTGAGATAAAATATAATCGACAGAATGCCACTATCGCATTTATAGATCAAGGCTTTGGTATAGATCCAAAAGACATCGATAAGTTATTTAATAAATTCTCACGGCTGAACAATCCTAATTCGGACATCTCCCAGAGTAGTGGCTTGGGTCTGTATCTGGTAAAAAAGATTGTCGAGTTACACAATGGAAAAATTAGCGTAGCCTCCGAGGGTGTCGGTAAAGGGTCTACATTTACGGTAGTACTACCTATAAAAAACAAGGGCTAGACACTAACCTAGCGTGTCATTAACGATTCTGATGATATCGCTAGGTTTGATGTCTGATTTGATAATGTAGTCACTTGCGCCTAATTTTTTGGCTTGTTCTACTATGTCTTTGTCGAAAATATTGGTTAAAACGATGGCTTTCACGTCTGGGTGATTGTTCTTGATATCATATTCTTTCAAAAAATCGATACCCCCCATGATAGGCATCAATATATCGACAAGGACCAGATCGATGTCGTGTTGATCTGCCAGTCCTAAACCCTCACGGCCATTGGATGCCGCGTAGACCTTGTGGTTGTCCGATTTTAAAATAGTCGAAAAAATTCTTTGCAAACTTGGATAATCTTCTAGTAACAATATATTTGCCATATACTAATATTTTATAACAATTTAACAGATATGTCCATTAAACGAAAAAAGTCAGACAAAGGTCTGACGTTTTTCATGGCTGGGATGGAGGGATGGCCGCGCGCGACCGCTTCGCGAGCGCACCACCTTCTGGGGTTCGAATCATTTTCTGCGAAAACCAGGCCCGTAACAAGCCTGCCTCCACAAAAACCAAAACAAAAACGACCGCGAGGGTCGTCCTTGTTTTGGCTGGGGCTCGGGGATGGGAATATAACTTTTTCAGATGAGCTGGACTTCGATGTGGCGGAGTTGGATATCGTATACGAGGACAACGATGAGGAGGCGTCGCAATGATCAGCTTGCTGTTTCGTGGCGGTCTGGTTTCGAACATTTTAGTCATTGGCATAGCGTATGTCTATTGGGACTATGTCTCGTATGTCCTACTGGGTGTATTTATGGTCTTTGTTTTGAAAAAGGTAATCTGGCTGATTCAGAAGATTCATAGGCTAAACCAAAATCTGCGCTTTCAAGACGTAGACTCAATGGACGGCATTAGTTTTGAACACTATATAGCACAACTGCTTGCCGAGCGTGGGTATAGTAATGTATCTCTAACCGAACAATACGATTACGGAGTCGATATTATAGCCGAAAAAGACGGTGTGCGCTGGGGCATACAGACCAAACGCTACTCTGGATTAGTAAAGGCCGAGGCAGTTCGTCAGGTTGTTACGGGCTTGCGTCTTTATGGCTGTGATCGAGCTATGGTTGTTACAAACAGCACATACAGCAATGTCGCCAAGCGGCTAGCCGAGGGAAACGACTGCGTACTGATCGATAGAGATGGATTAGCCGCTCTGGCGAACTAGAAAGGAAAAATGTCCGAGGCTGTGACTTTTAAGGCTTTTGCTAAACGCTCGTATATATCAACTGACGGTCGAACTTCACCGCGCTCAATCTTGGCATAATAATTCGTACTCATCTTTGCTTTATCGGCAATTTCTGCTTGCGTAAGATCACGATCAAGTCGAAGACTCTTTAGTTTCTTCGCTACTTTTTTCGTGGTACCGTCAGAGGTGGTCATATCTACATTTTACCACGACTATATATGTTGTAGAAAATGTCGTATAATAGCCCTAATGACAGATGTAAATAAAACGAGTGTGAGTATCCGAGAAGACAAGGCTACGGGTCTATCTAGTCGGGTTCATGGCGCCCATATTGACGTTGTGGCATTCAATGTAGATCTCATAGCTAACAAGAAGCCGAGCGTAGCAGTGCGCATCCTTGATCTTTACGAAGAAGTTAAAGATATAACCCCAGACACTCCAGCCCAACCCGACGAGGACTTCGGACTAGCAGCTGGCAAACTACGCAAAGTAATCGACGATATCGAAGGCTAGCTGAAGCCCGGCGGGGTTGATTTGGCCGGACTGGGTGCAGGTTTTATCTCCTGTGCTGTTTTGCTTGTTGTTTTTCTAGTTTTGGCTGTCTTCTTATGCGACTTAGCTTCGGTTTTTACCGGCTTGGCATTGGTGCTCACTTTTTCTGCGCGCACATTATCTTCCAGCTCTTCCTGCTTGATTGCGAATTCCCCTCGAGAATGTTTAATTACAGATTCGGCGATATTTTCACTGCCATCACTTTCGAGTAGTAGCGTCTGACCCGATAGCGGTTCTTGGGCATGGATGGCAGACAGCTTAGCGTAAAAGTTGAAGGCCGGTAGATTACTGATCTCACCTGGGTCAATATATGGACTAAACAGAGGTAGTAATATCCGCTCGTCTTGCGGATTGCCGGTTCTGAAACAAATAACAGTTCCGACGTTCGCCATGATAATATTAACCATCTGCTGATCGTCCTGCTGGCTAGTAGATTGCTCGGCGATTGTCAGAAATAGTCGATATTTTCGGGCTTCACTTAGAAGCTGAACGAACGATGGAGTGGCGAAATTCTGAAACTCGTCGACATACAGGTAGAATGCGCGCCTTTCTGATTGTTTGATACGGGCGCGACGTAGGCTTGCTAGCTGTAGTTTCGCCAGTGTAGCGATACCGAACAACTCTGATACATCCTCTCCCAGTAGTCCCTTTGAAAAATTACAAATTAATATCTTACCGTCGTCCATCATGCTCTGAAAATCGATTGTTGATTTTTTCTGTTTTAGGACTAAACGAGCGGAAGCGTTTGCATTGAAACGTCCAATTTTTGCCGTGATGCCGGCTGCCATTTTTACTTTCTGCATTTCGCCAGCTTTGCCAAGCTCATTCTTCCAGAAGTCAATCAAGTCCTCATCCTCTAGTTTGGCGACGACTTCTTTGCGAAATTTATCATTCTGCAGTAGCTTGAGTACCGTAAATAATGTCGCATCCTCGACCGTCAGCGCTGTATGTATGGCGTTACGTAGTACATATTCAATACGATGTCCGCCGCTATCATCATCGGAGAAGATCTTGCGAAACACCGATACGACCGATTCGGTGATGATATCTTTCTCACGCAATAACTCATTACCCTTGAGTCCCGGGGTAAGTTCGAGGAGGTTTAAACCAATCGGGTATTCTAAATCATCTGGGTTAAAATACACTACATCTTTGATTCGGTCTGGTGGAACGTGTCGCAACAATGTTTCAGCCATGTCACCGTGAGGATCGATAACCGCCAGTCCTTTGCCGTTTTTCATATCCTGAACTATTTGGTACTGGAGCATGGTAGTCTTGCCGCTACCGGTTCCTCCAATAACATACTGGTGGCGTTCACGCTCAAGCGCGACTAATCCGATAGGGGTCTGTGTATTATGGTGATGATTCATCCCGATAACTACGTCTAGCTCGATTCCTTGCTTGAGCGATAGGGGTGCCGGTAGTGTTTTGCTCAGCGACGAAACTAGATTGTCTGTTTTACTAATCTGGCTCGATGGAAAATGATACAAACTCGCCAGCTCTGATGCGGCGAGGATAATACTTGATTTACGCATCAGTGACGGCAATCTATCGACCGCTAGTTTATGACGTCTCCGGTCGACAAACGGTATGTGTGCTTTGGCTTTGAGCGACTGATACGGCGGCACGCTATAACCGTCAAGCACCGATTTCATCGTGGTGATATGACCACTGGCCTCGGGACTTTTAACTAAGATACGAACATTAACCTGAAATAGCGGCTGAGTGACTTTACGGTGCATTGTCTCCATCAACTCTTGCTCGAAGGCGCTGAGAGATCTAGCTGGCCGATCGGTTCGTATTACCTCGGATTGTTGTTGGACAGTTCGGCTGCGAGAACGATAATAGTCTGTGTAGCCGGATGTAGTACCTACGTATATTTCACCTGCCAGATCGGTTAATCCCGACGAGGCTTTGCCGAAGACATTCAAGATTTTTCCTGCCCCGGCAAACTGTTTGCTGCCGACCTGCTGAAGGATGTTCTCGTTGCTGAGAATTTTATGTGATAGTATTTCGGCCTCGCGCATTCGCACCGGTGTTGCGACGAACTGCAGAGTGATCTGCTCATCGTCCGATAAATGAGTCATCGCACCAGTCACGTAACCGAGTGGATCGTGTTGCTCAAAGACTGATGTTAATGTCAACGGTAGTACGTAGTGGCCGTTCTCTTTGAATTCGATAACTTTATCTGCTGTTGTGTCATCACGGCTAATCTCTTTGACTTTTGAATCTGGGATGTATGAGGTAATGGCCTTCTGGATACTTTTTGACTTCGACTTTTCTAACTGAAGTAGATAGCGGATACCTTCTTTTCTGGTCGATACAATCTCAAAGCTATAGGTCGGTGAACGTCCTATGAGCTTGTCCTTTAGTGGTCTAGCGGCACGCGTACCGTGGATGACAGAAAACAGCTGCTCGGTAGCTTCGGGTGTTTTAGCGATGGATGATGGCGGTGTAATTTCGAGCCATGTCATCTCTCTGGCGCGTAAGTAACGACGATTTACAATCGCGCGAATTAACGACAGCACAAGCACGGCACCGACGATCGATGCGAGTGTGATCGCTACTACTGGCCAATACTGTAAGGCGGTATCGGCGAAAGAGGTTTCGGAACCCATACATCATCTCCTGATTTGTTATGTATGAAACTATAGTGTGCGGCGGCTTCTTTGCTGAATGTTCGAGTCGATACAACATTGATGGTCGGTGCATTCATCTCGGATATTTTCCATACACCAGTTTCTTCGTTGACGTCAATAACGTAGGCAACGTGGCCGTATTCGCCGTCATCAGTTTGGAATATAGCGCCGACGGCCGGCGTATTGTTGACGGTATAGCCGTCACGTTTGGCATAATCGTCCCAAGTGTTGGCGTTGCCCCAAGTTGTCGGGATTGGACTGCCAGCCCACTGGCGCATCGCATATGACCACCACGTACAGTTGCCCCAAGCGTAGGTATTGCCTGGCATCGGTGGCCCCATGTAAAAGCCCATTGTTTCGGCGGCCTCAGCATTCGGTGCATTGGCCAGCCAGTTGACTGTCGGCATACCGAGCGAGAATACCGCCATCACCGGTAGCGTCAAAACGACAAACATCGTTACGACGATAAGAGCTAGTAGGCGTTTCGCCTTGAATCCAATCGCAAAGATGCTTATTCCATTGTTCACACGTACAGCTCCGCCGGATTGGTAGTAATTAGTGGATGTTCTTTCTCCGATGCGACAACTTCTACAGCAACATGATTTTGATCGGCAATAATCAACGCATCACCACGTTCGCAGGTCAGTAAGAAACTTTGTTCGTATTCACTGAGGTTAAACTCACTGACCACGCCCTTGATGGTCGTGGTGTCTTGTCGCATCAATATTCGTAGTGCCGACTGCGAGGCGATCGCCCGACCGTAGTCACTTTTTAGAAAGTCGTTGGCTTGTTGAGAGATTATTGATACGCCAAGATAGTATTTACGTGCCCGACGCACCAGGCCAGCGACGAATCGAGCTGATTCTTCGTGTTCGAGTAGTAGCCAGCCTTCGTCGATTATTAGCAGACGTTTTTCAGGCTTGGCCATCACTTGGTTTTTGACGAAGTTTGAAATGATTAGCATCATAATTTGGCGTAAGCTCTCTGGTAAATCTTTGATATCGAAGATAACTAAGCGGTTGTCTAATTCGATATTTGTCTGGGCATTGAAGACATCGGCAAGTGACCCAGAGATGTACTTTTCTAGCTTCTCGCAGAGTTTTAGTTGGCCGAGTTTGTGCAGCTCAGCATAAAGGTCTTCGAGCAGTGGTTGCTTTGTCTTGGCTTGCCTATATATCTTCAGAATTGTTTTATCAACGGCGGCTTTTTCTCGTGATGTTAGCCCCTCTGCCATCAGGCCAATCACTTCCATTAAGTCTTGGGTGTGCTCAGACAAGTCTGATGCTTTTGAAAAGGTCGTCGCTAGATCAAATGGATTGATCTTTTGTTTACTCCTGGCCGAAAGCTTGATATATGTGCCACCGACAGATTCAGTTAGGCGTTTATATTCTTGTTCCGGGTCGATCACGATTACGCGCGTTCCTTGCATGAGCTGGCGGAGGATTTCAACTTTCGTGGTGTAGCTTTTTCCGGCACCGGACTGAGCGAACGTAATCGACTTGGCGTTATGGAGACTAAAACGATCGAGAATAACCAGCGAGTTATTCGACTTGTTGACACCGTACAGGATACCGCTTTCCTGGACGAGTTCTGATGACATGAACGGGAATGTCAGTGCGGCACTTGAGCTGTCGAGGTTTCGTTTTTGAGCTAGTTGATCTTCGGCGCGAGGTAGGATGGATTGCAAAGCCTCAAGTTGTTGGTAACGAGCCACCTTCGAATAAAACAACCTGGCGGACATCGTAGCTTCGAGCAGCTTGGTAATCTTGTTCAGCTCTTCGAGACTCTCGGCTCTGATGCAAATATAGATCGACATCTGGAATAGTTTTTCTTGGCCGCGCTGAATTTTATCCCTCAGTTCCATGGCCGATTCGAGCGGATCGGTGATCTCGCTGCCGACGATCTTTCCGGCTCGCATCATGGCACGTTTAGTGCTTTCAAGTTCAGTGATTTTCCGGTGTAGTTTCGGTAGTGCCGAAAGAGCGCTAACTTCATGGACATGATAGCTGATATCCGTATCGTGATTGAAGTTGATCAGACTATCCATCCAGCCAGAGTTGGCCACAAACGGATAGCCGGATATATAGAGGGTGCGCATGTAGACACCATCGATGTTGAGGTAATCAATATTCTCCTCGAGTCCGGCATAGGACAAGATATCAACCGCGTCCTGCTCTCCGAATGTGATGTTTAGTTCTTTCTGGCGTTCGATACGTGCTTGCTTACGTTTACGGGCTGGTGCGGTGATCAGATCAATCACTTTTTCGCGAACTATGTCGAGCTTACTCATACGGTTTCTCCTTTTTCTACTAGCGCAGTGTGGATGATTGCTAATGCCTGTTCAGTCAGTGGCTGGAGTTTCGATTGAGCCGGACTGTAAAAACTGTAGAACAGATCGAGCACTTCGAGACTACTTAGTTGATCAGTGTGCATGCCGAGTCGGGCGATACCTTTTGCGATGATGTCGAGTCGTATTTTCACTTGTTCATTCACAAGGTCGAAATCAGTTTTGCCACTTAGTTTGTACGGCACGACAATGTAGAAGTGGCGCGTTAGAATCTTGTTATCGGTAATCAGCGAACGGATAAACTCATCGTAGTTTTGTAGTTGCTGCTGGTAGATTGGTACGGTTTCATTTTTCTGTCGTTCACCGATGTCATCGAGGTATTTATCCATATCGATCTCGCGTGTCCGAATCAATATCTGCAAACTCGTGCCGACAGAATTGAGGAAGCTTTCGTAGGTTTCAATGATAGCGTCTTGTTCCTCTTCACTGCGTAGCTCAAAGTTTAGTGACGACACCTGTAGGATAGCCCGATATTCGTTATTTGGTAACATCAAGATGCCATCACGCACGCCCTTGATGGCGATCTGTCCTCTGGAGCTGGTTTTAGTCTTCGATTTCTGTAAAGCGAACATGTAAATTTCCTTTCTTTCCTGGTTCGATCCGGAAGTTGGCGCTAGGGTTTTCAATGGTAGCAAGTAGCTTAGCAGTGGTTGGTATGTCGAGTTGCTGTAAATCGAGCTTTCTTTGCGGTTTGTCTTCGGTAATCTTCTGACTCTCTTGATTGACAAGCTTCGTCTGGTATTCTTCACGATGGGTGGTGACATTTTTGTTATACAGATAATACTTCGGTCGGAGGTTATATCTTGAGATAGTTATGATCCAGTTAGCAACGATTTTTCCTTTGATACGAATGGCTAATATGCAGAATAGCAGTGCGACCGATGCCATGATGATGTACTTATATAGTGCGCCACCCATGAACGGCGGGAAGAGTCCGAAGATGAAGGCACTGGTGAAGACCGGAATGATTAGCAGTAAGATCTGCGAGAATCCGAGGTTGCCAATTATCCGATCCTCGACAGTTGTGACTTGAGCTGGTACGACGGTCATTTTCATGATGTTTTATCCTTACTGCTATTTCGCGGATGACTAACACGAGTTACTTTGACGGTAGGTGCTTCATAGGTCGTGCCGGTTTTCATAGTCGGTTTTGGTTTAGTCGGCGTAGCAGTATGAGCGATATCAGCCGTGCCTTTCTTGTTTTGGTAGCGGACGGTCTGGGTCTTGCCTGTATTAACTGCTCGCGACTCAACACCCCGAATTATCCGCGTCTTTTTGGCGCTGTCGGTTTTTGAACTGATTGAGCTGGCGACACCTCTGGTTTTTCCGGTCATGTAGCTGACACCATTCATAAACTGACCGCCTAGTTTTTTCATATTACGAGCACCCATGCTGACATAGCTAAATTGCATCATAACGCCCTGAGCTTTGAGGAGCATCAGGATAGTCGCGATACCTGTTACCATCGCCATAAGGGTATCTGGTACGGCTGTTTCGCCGGAAGATGTCGCCATGCCAGCGAATAGCGAAGCAGATAACTGCAAGATGACGACATGAACGAACAGGACAAAGATAGTCGAGAGATAGGTTTTGAAGGCAGTTTCGGCAAAGTCACGGAAGCCTGGGACTAGCCAGAGTAGACTGACGATCGGTGCCAGCACCGCTCCGATATATAGCGTGACGAGACGCATAACATAATAGACCAGCAGCACGATCGAGCAAATTACAAAGCCAACCATGATAAGCAGTGCTGCGATACCGAGTCCGGAAGTTTCGGCGACGACTTTCATAAGCGTATCCCAGACTGATGTCGAACCAGATATTAAGCCGACTGCCGTAATGAGGGCGTTGGATAGTGCAATGATACCGTCGATCAGAAAGATTGAGGTGTTCATCAAGACGAATATCAGGGCGACACGCGGTAGTAGATGTTTTGGCTCGACCTCATCGAACCCGAGTGCCGAGGCACTCATGACATGGAAGCCGATCAGGACGAGTACGAGGATGAATAACACATTAGCAATTCCGACCATCGCTAGCCAGAAATTAAAGACGCTCGGATTGCTCGCCATTGACGGCGTACTGGTGGTGAAGAAATCCAGAGCGCCAAGAAACGGCGTGGCGACACCATTGACGATCTGCGCCAGTACGCCAGTAATCGCCTTGACGACCATGTCGAGGAAGCCGTTGCTTTGCTCCTCTTCTTGAACTGCCTCAAGGCTAGGTAGTGTGGCATTGCCGGGGCTTTGTGGCGTACCGTAGGCGTTAGCCAGAATAGCCGTCAGGGTGATTGCCGCCAATACAATAACAAGCCCGAGTAGAGCCTTCTTGAGTATTTCTTTGGCATGCTCCATCTGTTCCGGCTTACCACTACTGGATATGTAGAGATAGCCAGCTTGCACGATGAAAAACACACAGACCAGTCCGGCCAGCCCAGATAATATCTGCACTACCGGCATGACGTACTCACGCATCGAGGCGATTGCCTGTGATGTGCTAGCAAATGTACTAAGCCCTGTCAGCAGGGCGTCCTCAAAACCCCACATGGCCTTGGGCTATCCTCCAAACGCCTGGGTTGCCAGTGTCGTAACGATTTGCGCCAATATAAACGCACCGATGACAATAGCTAGTCCGATTGCCGACCAGGTTAGTGTCCGTTTTGCTTTGTCGAGCTGTTCGGGATTACCTGAACTCGTGATGTAGGTGAAACCCCCAGCTACAAAAAAGCCGGTCGCAACCAGACCGGCAAGTCCTGCCAGAACAGTGATCACGCTCCGTATAAAGTTTTCGACGTTACTGACGCCACCCGGTGTTTGTGCGAACGCAGGATCAGCCAAGATGAATGGCAGACCGACTGCGACAATAAGTGCTACGATGTATTGTGTCTTTTTTAGCCCCACTATATCTCCCTCTCAAATTTAGTTACTATCCCACTTAGCATAAAAGTATCAGAGGTGGAAACTTACTACAATAAGGCACTTTAGGGGTACTAAATACCCCAGAAGTGCCATAGGTACTTTGGAGTAACTATGGTTTTAAGATAACGAGTTGAGTAAAGTCGAAAACACTAGCAAAATGAAATTATATGCAAAAATTTTACAAAGAAACAAAGTATAAATTTCTAATTATCTTTTTATATTTTCTTAAATGCTCGTAAAGCCTTATTCTATGTGCTTTCGAGTATTTTTACTGTAGGAAGATACTTCACGTTTCTTTGCATATTTCCTCATGTCTTAGCTGTCAGAAGTGGTAAATAAGTAGTAAATTCATTTGTACTACTAAGCAACAAGACGCTCCTGTTGCTTCTCTTTATTCAAGCGTTTCATTTCTGCCATTGCAGAATCGAATGTTGCATGTGCGTAATAGTTCAGCGTCATGGCTATATTAGCATGTCCCATAATGTACTGTAATGCCTTTGGATTCATTCCTGCATTTGCATAGTTGGTACAGAATGTATGTCGCAAACTATGTGGAGTGATGTGTGGCAATTTATCCTCGTTATACTTATTGTATTTCTTAACAAGACCTTTCATCATGCCGTTGTAATCACTTGCCACTTTTGGATAGTTCTTTCTATTAAGAAAGAGGAAATCACTATATCCATCAATCTCAACACGCTTATCATTCTTTCGATTCGCTAACACTCGCTTAAATGCTTGATAGGCTTCTTCAACCATAGGAACTTGACGTTCGCCACTTTTGGTCTTTGGTGTTTCAATGTAGTACCCAATTTCAGTATCTCTCAATAGCTGATGGTCTATATTGACAAGACGATTCTCAAAATCTAAATCTGGAAGTGTCAAACCACCAAACTCTGAAATACGAAGACCTGTTTTTAAGAGTATCAGAATTTCATCATAATTTTTGCTGTAGGTTTTATCAGCTTTTGCAAAGGCTAACAGTTTTTCTTCCTGTTCTTCTGTTAGTACGGTCTTAGGGACAGTATCATCATCAAGATAAGAAAGAACAAGTTCAAAACCATCAAAAAAAGACACCTTTTCAGGTGCTTTTTTTATTTTATAAACTCATTCCCTGATCTCGACTTCGTTCTTTTTTTACCTCTCGGTTATGAGTTAGTTCAAATTCGTTCTTTTTAGGTTCTAAATCGTGTTTTTCTTGGAATTGTGCTGTTTTATCCTTTACCTTGTCTACAAACCCCTTAAAAACGTTTTTAAAGGCTTTTAAGCCGTCTGTACGTTCCTTAAGGAATTCCTTAGTGCTTTCATAGATTAAACTCACATCACGCTTTAAATCGCTTATTTTAGACTTTAAAGACTTGTTTTCTTCAAGCAACTCATTATAATCATTTACATTTTCATTAAATCGCTCTACAAGACCACTATATTTTTCTTTAACTTGCCCATGTTCTTTACTTAATTTTTTATATTCTCTCGCCATATCAGTACTCATGAGATTTCTAACATGCTGTTTTAACCTATCGTTATCTCTCGCAGCAGTCACTAAGTTTTTATAATCACGCTCCGATATAACAACATTTTTGGTTGGTTTCTTTTCTGTTTTCATTATTTCTTTTCCCAAACCAAACATGGACTTTTCACCCGTTGGCACTTCAACACTTTTCATGTGTCGTTTCGCTGGTACTTCTAAATCTGATTTAACTTTATCGCTATAAGCAGTCCATTCATCTTTTTTAACTGCTAAATTTTTTTCTAGAAAATCAATCTCTTTTTCCAAAGTTTGTTTTTTAAATTTAGCTGTCTCAATATGTTTACGGTCAGAGCCACGTTCACCACGCTTCAACTCAAAACCCTGTTTTTTCATATGCTCGGGGAATTTATCTTGTAGCCATAACAGTTCTTGACGATTAAACACATTTTTTCCTTGCAGTTTTCCATCACGCATAGGCACAACACCTAAATGCATGTGAGGGGTTTGCTCATCATTATGAACTGTTGCATAAGCAATATTTTGCTTGCCATATCGTTCGGAAAATAATTTATAACTTTCCTCAAAAAATCGTTTTTGTTCTCCTGGATCCAGTTGCTCAAAAAAATCTCGGTCAGATGTTACTAGCAACTCATTTACAAGAACAGCATCTTTCCTCGTTTTTCTTGTACCTGTTTTTTGTGATTCAATAATTTCTTTGACACGTTCGTTGTAATCAATATTTTTATCATTTTTCAAATCATAATTTTCACGTGTTCGCTCATGGTCAATATCATCATTCGTTCTACTTTTTCGCTCTCTTTGATTATGAAGTGTGCTCTGCGAGGCTGTCGGCAGTGCCGACCAAAACCATAAAACCTTTAAGACCTTTCTTTTTTTACGAGAAAAAAGAAACAAAAAAACCTGCCCTCTGCCACCTCAGCAAAGGGGGGTTTTGCTCTCGTGCTCGTTTAAAAATCAGCAAGGGACAGGTAGTATTTTTTGAGAAGATCACTCAAAAAATCTCCACCTTTAAACCCTTGCCAATTTTTATTTTGTCCGTTTTGTCTAGCTTACCGAAAGCCAGACTCAGCAAGAATAAAATTTTTATTGTCTTTCGGTTTTCTAGTGTAACGGACAAAACCACTCAAAATAAAAAAGATACAAGAGAGGTCTCTCGTATCTTTTATTCAGCAATCGCGCCCTTTAATGGAACAAAAAGATTTGAATTCCTGTTATAAAAAAAGGGTCAATTTTGAACTCTCTCCCAAAGTTGATCCCTTAACGATTTAGAAATCCCTTTGAGAATGTTTATATACATTCAAGGTAACCAGCCAACTAATGACAATGATTCCTGAAAAAAGTAATAACAAATTACTATACAGATAAGTTGACTGATCAACTTCCATAGGTAACAACCTTTGATCAAGTAAGGGTATGGATAATAAACCACCTACAATTGCAATACCTGTTCCCTCTGATAAAAAGCTGGTAAAGTTAAGCAAACTCATTCCAGCACCAGCTTCCTGCTGTTTCAAGCTACTTGAAACAATTGTTGATATAACTGTTTTGGTGAACGAAAGCCCACCTAAAACAAATACGATTATAATTGTCATGAACCATGATGTTGTTTCTAAAAGAAAGGAAGCAGTTAAAAAGCTAACAGAAAGAAATGTAACTCCGATGTTTAACACGTATAAAGGACCTCTTCTATCAACAAGTATCCCACCAATGTAGCCGAAAATAATGACACTCATTGTTCCAGGGAAAATAATTACACTTCCGATTTCGGCAGTACTTAGCTAGTGAACATCTTTCATCATATAAGGAACCATAGAGACAAACCCTGCTACTGTTCCAAATATAATTCCCCCACAAAGAACTCCAATCATAAAAGGTATATTTTTCCCTAATCCGGGATCAACAAAAGGATCTGTTACTTTCCTGATATGTTTTACAAATATCAGGAATGACAGCACGCTAACGATAAGAAAAGAAATGCTATATGATGTTGTAAACAACATAAAAAATACAATGCCTACAGACATTAGTATAATTCCTTTGATATCAAAATGACCTTTTATCCTTACTTCTTTCTTTAATAATTTCATAAGAAACGGAACAGTGATAATTGTTATCATAGGAATGAGTAGAAGATAGGACCAATGAATATAATGGGCTATCATTCCACCAATCGCTGGACCGACTCCTTCTCCCATGGCTACTATCGATCCAATAAGACCAAATGCTTTACCCCTATTTTCCTTTGGAATATAGCGCGCAACTACAACCATTACGAGTGCTGGAAATGCAGCTGCACCAGCCCCTTGAATAAAACGAGCCATAATAAGTAAGGAAAAGAAAGAATGGCCAACAAACCCAATTACCGACCCGAAACAATTTATTATAATTCCAAATAGGAGTAACCTTTTGATGCCTAATTGATCAGATAGCTTTCCATATACAGCTGTTCCAATGGAAAAGGTTAACATAAAGGCTGTGTTCACCCAGTTTGTACTCGCAGGTGGTTTATTAAAATCATTTGCAATATCAGGTAATGAGACGTTCAAAACCATTTCATTTAATACGCTAAAAAAAGATAAAATGCAAAGCCAAATTAAAATTTGGTTGTGTCGTAAATTCGATTGTGAATAGGATGTATTCACATTTCACCCTCCAATAATGAGGGCAGACGTAGTTTATAGGGTTAATGATACGCTTCCCTCTTTTAATTGAACCCTGTTACATTCATTTCACTTCATAATTAATTCCTCCTTTACACTTTAATTCAAATCTTTATTAAAAAATATTTCATCTTATTTAACAAGAAACCATATTTATATAACAACATAAAATACACTAAGTTATTTTATTGAACATATATCGTACTTTATCTATCCGACTATTTGGACGACGGGGCTGGCAAACAGGTTCACCGGTAGTAACATGGTACCCTTTTAACTCTGTTAAACAAACACTACGTCCATTTGTAAAGAAAGTTAAATCACTACGATATTCTTGAATACACCGAGCAGGGATTTCTCCACTAAGAATGACCTCATTATTTTTCAATTGAGTGTCTACGATGTTCGCACAATATTTAGGAGCATCGTTGTATGCTCGTGAAAGATATTCCTGTGGCGCATAAATTTTAAAACTAAGATATGGCTCTAACAATTCTGTTCCAGCTTTTTTTAAGACTTGTTCCAATACAATAGGAGCAAGCATCCGAAAATCTGCTGGGGTACTAACAGGGCTATAGTATAAGCCATACTTAAAACAGATTTTACAATCCGTCACATTCCAACCATATAATCCTTGTTCGCAACCATAGCGTATCCCTTCCATAACTGCATTTTGAAATGATTGATTTAAGTATCCAAGAGAAACCGAGCTCTCATACTGCATTCCACTTCCCAACGGAAGCGGTGATACAGATAAACCAATGGAAGCCCAGAAAGGATTTGGCGGCACTTCGATGTGAATGGTATATTCTGCATTTTTTAACGGTCTCTCCATATAAATGACTGTAGGCTCTTTTAGTTCTATCTCCACATGATACTTTTCTTGCAACAGTGCACTAATCACTTCCATTTGTACTTTCCCTAAGAAAGAAAGTATAATTTCATGTGTCGTAGAATCCACGTAATATCGTAGAAGCGGATCACTATCTGAGATTTCCAAAAGGGCATCAAGCAACATTTCTCTCTGTTCAGGTTTACTCGGTTCAACAGTTGTTTGTAGTAGAGGGTGCGGATTTTCAATCTTTTTTCTCTGTGGCAATAGTTTTGTATCTCCAAGAACACTATTTAACTTCAAAAACTCATTTTGCAAAATAACAATTTCTCCAGAATAAGCTCTATCAATCTTACATAATTCACCATTTATTGAAGTATACATTTCTGTAACTTTTATTTTTTCTTTTTCTGATACTCTAACCGAATCTCGTAAATGTAGTACTCCACTATAAAGGCGTATATATGCAAGACGTTGTCTTTTTTTTGTATATTCAATTTTGAAAACATTTCCGCAAAGTTCAGACGGACCTCGATGTGTTGATGAATAAAATTTATTCGTAATCACTTCTATAAGGTTATCAATCCCTATATTGTTTTTTGCACTTCCGTGATAAACAGGGAACAGGGAACAATTATGAAATCTTATGCTTTCCTCTTGTTCGAGTTCCAATGCTTCTAATGATTTACCGGACATATATTTCTCTAAAAGGTCATCGTTTCCCTCTATTACCGTATCCCATTGTTCAGATTCGGTAAAGTTCGTCACACACATATTAGGATACAGTTCTACCTTCTGTTTGATTACAATTTCGGCAGAAAGTTTCTCTTTAATATCCTGATAAACCGTTGATAAATCAATTCCATTTTGGTCAATCTTATTGATAAAAAAGATTGTGGGAATCCCCATTTTCCTAAGTGCATGAAATAATATACGAGTTTGTGCTTGTACGCCATCTTTTGCAGAAATCAGTAGAATTGCCCCATCTAAAACTGATAATGAACGATATACTTCTGCTAAGAAATCCATATGTCCTGGCGTGTCTATGATGTTCACCTTCGTATTTTCCCACTGAAAAGAGGTTATTCCTGTCTGAATTGTAATTCCTCTCTGACGTTCTAAAAGCGTATTATCCGTCCTCGTTGTACCTTTGTCCACGCTTCCTAATTCTGTAATCGCTCCACTGTTATATAATAAGCTTTCTGTTAAGGTAGTTTTTCCTGCATCAACATGAGCTAAAACTCCAATATTAATAATTTTCATGTGATTTTCCTCCATTCAAAAACCCAAAAGGGCATAAAAATCCCAGTGATAAATACTTTTATCACTGGGATTTTTATGCATAACCATAGGTATACAAAGCATACAGATATTCTCTGG
>CAZXJP010000006.1:0-68255 GCA_964641025.1 uncultured Candidatus Saccharibacteria bacterium | reverse complement strand
AGCACAGATTCGCAGTCTGTCGCACGTTCCCCCTATGATTATGACCCTCCACGTGTTCCGCCGTCTACATATGCTCGCAAACGACCCATAAAAGGTCTGCTTCCAGTTTACCACAGATAAGCAAAAGGGTAATTCTATGCGAAATAGTTTTCCACAATACTAAAAATTAGCGAATACTATGTAATAGCTACTCCCAGCGGAAAACACGGAATGCGATGAGATAGATGACCACCATCCAGAGCAGTACTAGGCCAAGCTGGGGACCAATCTCCCACAAATGGGCGCCTTCGGTGGCGATCAGACGGATACCATCAATGACTGGCGTTAGCGGTAGAAAGTTTGAGATATTCTGAAGCCACTCTGGCATCAAGAATCGCGGGAAGAACGTGCCAGACAGGAACATCATAGGAAATACGATGATGTTAGAGAGAGGCGCGACCTGACGCTCATTCTTAGCCCATCCGCCAAGTGCCAAGCCTATCCCGAGAATCATCGTAACCGAGAGTACGAGGAACAGGGTCAGCTCTAGCCAGTTACCGATAATAGTGAGCCCAAACACGAGTATGGCGACAGCGAACATAATTGACAGGGACACTGCACCAACCACAAGCTGGCCAATCATTGTCGACAAGAAATACTGCCAGACTGTTATCGGAGTCGTACTTAGGCGCCTCAAGATGCCCATCTTCTTCAGCTCTGGGAATACATTGACCGGCCCGAATATTCCCATGCCGATTATTGCGAACCCGAGCAAACCAGCGAATGTATAGTCAAACGGCGATAAGCTCTTTTCTTTTAGCGGTTCGGATTTGACAGTGAAAGGCGTGATAGACGGTGCGAGCTCTTCGTTTATCGCCTCGAACTGCGAGTTCAGTACGGACGAAAGCGCAGAACCCGATTGTTCGTTGTTTTGAGTAAACAACAATCTGGCCTGTCCACCCGGCAACTTGGTTTCCGCGGACACTTCACCGAATGTTTCTGGCAAAACAATTGTCGCATCTATTTGCGATTTGCTCATCAGTTCTCTTGCCTCGTCTATCGTGTCAGCTTCCTCGTTAATATTAAAGATTTTGCTATCTTTAGCATTCTTGGTGAACTCTTTTGCAAAAGAGCTATCGCTGTTATTGACAAGCGCCACCCTAAACGAAACATCACTATTGCCAGAGTTTAAACTGCCGAACACAAACAAGAATATCAGCGGAAAGACAATTGTAAAGAATAGTGCTAATTTGTCGCGAAAATATCGCTTGGTATCTATGCGAACAAACGTGAGTATCGTGTATAGTGATCTACGCATCGCGAAGCCCCTTGCCCGTCAGGTCGATGAAAACATCTTCTAGGTTCGCCTGCTCGACATGCTGTTCTTTTTTGAAGCCCCGTCCAAGCAAATCTTTGATTAGGCTCTTTGGCGTGCCAATAGCGATAATTTTGCCTTCGTCCATGATGGCAATCCTGTCGCATAGTACTTCGGCTTCATCCATGTAGTGCGTCGTCATGACAACGCTTATACCTCGGTCGCGAACATTCTCGATTAGTTCCCATAGATTGCGTCGCGCCTGTGGGTCAAGGCCGGTCGTGGGCTCATCGAGAAAAAATACCTTTGGACCATGTACGAGTGCGGTCGTGATACTCAAACGTTGTTTCTGACCTCCTGATAGATTCTCAAAAAATGCATTCGCCTTGTCCTCTAGGTTAACATCCCTGAGAAACTTCATGGGATCTACTCTCTCGCCATAAGCAGCGGCAAACTCTCGTATAATTTCCGTGAGCTTTGTCTTGTCTTGAAATGATGGACTCTGAGGTTGAACACCAATCATATACTTGATCTTACGGGGGTTTTTGGCTACATCAACACCATTAATAGTTACAGAGCCTTCGTCTATTGGACGCAACGTCTCCATCATTTCGAGAGTCGTCGTCTTGCCGGCCCCGTTCGGGCCGAGGATACCAAAAATCTCGCCTTTTTTAACTTCAAAATCTATGCCATTCACGGCCAATTTGTCGCCATAGCGCTTTGTTAATCCGCGCACTTCAATCATATTTTTCATTACTTCATTAAGTATAGCACGAGGAACCGGCAGACCGAAGGTGTTATACTATAGATAATGCTAAAGCTTACTAGGGTTGGGCCACTAAAAAATAAAAACGTACGTCAAGGCTTTTTCGAATTCATTAAATTACAGGTAGCCGGAAACATACCATTCTGGGTCACATATTCCCTGTTCGCGTTACTAGACAAAGTTTTCTACGCCAACGATTTTTGGGCACTGCTCGTATCAACGATTACCGCGTATGCCCTATTCTTCTTGATATTAGACATCTGGGTTTTCTCTGCCAGTAGAAAGAAACGAAGTAAACCGACAGAAGTTTGGCGATTCGTTATCTTTACCGGATTCAGCGCATTATTAGTATTCAATCTGAACTGGTTCCTAAATCAGCAACTAGGCATCGATCTGTACATCGCTCAATTTATAACGGCAGCCCTATCTATAACCTGGACCTTCCCGGGCTACAAATTCTGGGTATTTGCCCCTGCTCGTAAATTTCGCATCCTCAAAAGATAGCTATTGCTTATAGAATGGATCTTCGACCGGACCCGATGGAGCGGGCGGATTAGCAGGTGACGGAGGCTGCGTTGGTGGAACTCCAGTCTGAGGCTGCGCGGGCTGTTCAGGTTGGCTCGGTTGAGGAGGAGTGGCGCCCGGCACAGTTGTCTGGGGTGTACTGGAGGATGGTGGAGTGTACATCGGAGCGGGCGGGGCAACACTGGGTGTTTGCGGAGTATCAACGGCAGCACCGTAATGACCGGTTTGTAACATGCTGACACGACGCTTATATAGCCAGTTCAATACTGCCAGTATCACGGTAGCGGCTACCATAGCTACGGTTACGGCTATCATAATTACCTGCAATTGATTCCACAACGATGTGTCTTTGGCGCTTCCTTGTAAACCACTAGATAAATCACGGAGTGGGGTTGCCCAACGATTAAACCTATATGAACTAGCATTGCCGAATGATCCCGTGCTGGCCGAATAATTCGCGTTCATGAACTGACCTACTCCGTCACGCCATACTGATGCTATTTGTCCGCCCGTGTTGAGTGATACGTTTTCTTCGTTAATGAGCTTCGTCAGTTCCGATGCTGATCGCACGGTTCCACTGGCAAAGCATTGTTGATCTGGGCAATACAACAATCCATACACTGCAAATCCAATTAACTTTCCTTCGCTATTAAATACCGGTGCTCCGTCATTGCCGGGTAATACCGGTTGATCAGTTTGCACCAAAGTAGTGCCGTCCCTTTCATATGCCTGCTCTACGTGGCTAATTGTAGCAATCGGCATATCACGCAAGTTGTCTATAGTTAACGTGCTGTCAGTATAGGACGTAAAACCTATCGTACTCAAAACGTCGTTGGCTTTCGTGGCATGACTGCCGTCAATCATAACTTCTGGAAAACTACCGTCCGTTTTTAGCAGGCCAACATCCGTTGCTGGCGTTTCACTTCCAAACACGTACTGCACGGATTTATCTGTATCAAATTCAGATGCCACGTAATCTGCCTTGAGTACACTGTCGGAATAGGCAAACGCCGGTTTAAAAGTATCGTTACGGTTTACTACGATTGGCTTGTCGGACGGTTGAATAGCATATGTATATTCTTCTTCTACTGCTGTTATATAGTTATCAGGAATTATTTGACCAATGTTCATTATTTTCGCCAAGGCCTCTTGATCACCTGTCGACGCGCCAGTTTGCAGATATTCCGCGTCTGTATCTAGGATTATCTTTGCCTCTAGTAGGTAATCGAGAACTCGTTGCAATCGGTCTAGCATCAGCTCGCGATCTGGCGCGAAATTGATATAGCCGTTTACTGCGTCCTTGATATTCGTACGAATCGCGTGTCCTGTCGTCGCGATGTATCCATCCCTAGAAACAAACACGCCGCTAGATGTTCGCCCTACGCATGCGTCAGTTAAGGTCGTTGCGGTTTCTCCGTCTTCGAATTTCAATGCCAGATCCGCGCAGTACAGCATACCTACACGCACAACGCTTGGTTGCGCGCTGGCAAATGCCTTTAGCGCGTCTCCGTTGGTATAGTATTCAGGCGTAACAGTGATTAGGTCAGACTCGCCCCCTACGTTAGAGCTAGTGTCGAGCGTGGTCGCTTCGGGTGTGACCTCTTCATCTGTACTTTCAACCTCATCGCCCGGAACTTCGACATTATCATCAGTTGCCTGCGCTAATCGCATAATAGTGTTATTAAACGAAGTTGTATCGTTACCCGAAACCGGCAACGTAGTCGCTTGTTCATAAACTATAGAGTCAAATACCTGCTCAACCAAACTAGCGGCGCTAACGTTGCTTGGTCGAATATTGCTAATACAAACGGCAAATGGCTGATCAAACTGAATGGTATAGTAACATTCGTCACGTTTTACATTAGTAATTCGATAGTTTTCATTTGTAGTCGTATAGCGAACTTTTTGATATTCGACGTTGTTAATCGTAAAACTGTCCGGCTTTGTCGCTTCAATCGTAACCACCGTGTTATCATCAGCTACTCTTTTTTCCGCCCTTTTGTCTCCGTCTAGTTTTACAAACAAACTAAGCCTAGACAGATCCTGGTTTTCTTCTAGCTTTGCCGCCTCGTCTAAGTCGTCGGGGCTAGTAGTCGCGAATACCTCTAGTTCTGGAGGTTGAGTAATCAGCGAGCGCGAAGAATCAACGCTTTCGATGGGTCGTATACGGACATAGTTATACGCACGCGAAACTCGCAAATCATTGTTTTCGTATGTTTCGCCAGACAAAACAGCAGCGCTCTCATCAGTCCCAGCGGTACTGTCGCCTACTTCGGCATAGCTACTATATAAACGGTTGTCATAATTTAGCTGAAAACCCACTTCGGATTGCACGTCGACACGTTTGAGCGTCTGCTCTGGTGGTTGCAAGGTATTGGCGAATTCTTTCCGTGCTTCAGTATCTACCGCTGTTGTTAATGGAACAACAAAAAATAAACCACCCCCGACCAAAACGGCCAAAGCTATGGTTGTGATCATTAACCATTTCACCAATCGTCCCAACGGAGACTGTCTCTGGGAGACTTTGTCTCTGATGTTTTGGGACTCCTGCGGTATATATGGGTTCGTAGAAGAATCATCCATACTTATTAACAGTTTAACATAAGAGGTATAGCAAGTGTAGTTATTGCTATATTTTTTCGCGTATTTCGGCGATCAAATCACGCAGTTCAGCTGCCCGTTCAAACTCGAGGTTGGCACTTGCCAATTTCATCTGACCCTCTAGGTCTTTGACTAGGCTACCGTACTCATCCTTTGGTATCTTTTTTAAGTCTATCTTTGGTTTGCTGTCTTTTTGCGGGATTATCGCACGTAAGCCTTCACTGATCTCTTTGGCGACGCTCGTCGGAGTGATGTCATGTTTTTCGTTGTATTCCTGCTGAATCTTGCGCCGGCGATTGGTTTCGTCAATCGCGGCCCTCATACTGCCGGTTATATTGTCGGCGTACATTAGAACAGTGCCGTCTAGGTGTCTTGCTGCTCGGCCGATGGTTTGTATCAACGCGCTTTCACTACGCAAGAATCCTTCTTTATCAGCATCCATAATCGCTACCATGCTGACTTCCGGTAAGTCCAGTCCTTCTCGTAGCAAGTTAATACCGACTAACACGTCATATACGCCGCTACGGAGATCTTTCAATATATCACCTCTTTCCAAGGTATCGATGTCACTATGAATATAAGCGGTTTTTATACCCAGATCCTGTAGATATTGACTGAGGTCCTCGGCCATTCTTTTTGTTAAGGTAGTGACGAGCACTCGTTGATTACTAGCGGTACGTTCGCGTATCTCCGCTATCAAATCATCCACCTGCCCTTTTGTGGGTCGTATGTCGATTTTTGGATCCAATAGGCCTGTGGGACGAATGATTTGTTGAGCAGGCTTGGGGCTTCGCGACAACTCATAATCTCCTGGCGTCGCAGAGACATATATGACTTGATTCACGTGGCGCTCGAACTCATCAAATCGTAGAGGCCTATTATCTAGTGCTGATGGCAAGCGAAAACCATACTCTACTAGTACCTCCTTGCGCGCACGATCGCCATTATACATGCCACGAACCTGAGGCAGAGTCTGGTGGCTTTCGTCCACTAGCAATAGCCAATCGTCCGGAAAATAATCCAGTAGGGTCGCTGGTTGCTCGCCTGGTTCGCGGTTCGTTAGATATCTACTATAGTTTTCAATTCCCTTTACAAAACCTGTTTGTTCTAGCATCTCAATATCGTACTTTGTACGCTGTGACAGTCTTTGCGCTTCCAGATGTTTGTCATACTTTTCGAAATACTTCATGCGCTCGTCGTATTCATTTTTTATATTTTCAATAGCGACGGCCAGCTTTTGCTTTGGCGTGACGTAGTGACTAGAAGGAAATATTTGTAATTCATTTGGTTCGCCCAGTATTTCGCCCGTTAGTGGATCTATCCGCGTAATACGCTCTAGTTCATCACCAAAGAATTCAATGCGATAACCTACGTCACTGCCCGCTGGAAATACGTCGACCACGTCACCCTTTACACGAAAAGTACCCCGTGCGAAATCTATGTCATTTCGATGATACTGGATATCGGTAAGTTGCCGAATAAACTTGTCCTGCAAACGTCTCTCGCCCACGGTCAAACGAATCGACATGTCAGCATAGTCATCGGGATTTCCTATGCCATATATACAACTGACGCTAGCTACTATGATTACGTCACGACGTGACAATAGTGCCGAAGTAGCCGCATGGCGCAAACGATCAATCTCTTCATTGATTTGCGAATCCTTTTCTATATAGGTATCACTAGACGCGATATACGCTTCTGGCTGGTAATAATCAAAGTAGCTAACAAAATAATGCACTTCGTTGTCTGGAAAAAACGATTTAAACTCACTATACAGTTGCGCGGCCAAAGTTTTGTTGTGCGCCAATACTAACGTAGGCTTTTGATTCTGCTGAATAATGTTCGCCATCGTAAATGTTTTACCGCTACCCGTTACACCCAATAGTGTTTGCTCGTGCTCTCCGGATTGTAAGCCATCAACCAATTGCGAAATTGCCGTCGGTTGATCGCCGGTCGGTTGGTACTTCGTCTCTAGTCTGAACTCATCAGTGGTCATCTAATCAATTATACTCTACTGCCCTAATATTTACAATTATGCACAAATATGTTATAATGAAGCTATGAAACTATTCGAGAAACCGATGACCGGTACAGATGCGGACGTAGACTTTTTAGTTGGCAACATAGAAGCCATGACTCATAAATTCGGCAATATGCACGAAGAGGGAAAAATCAGTATTGACAGTATAGATATGTTTCCATTTGGTCAGGGCGAAAACGTCATAGTAGAGTCCGAACTACCAAGGCGCGCAATCATAACAATCAAGTTCATGGATGCTTTCGCCAGGGACCAAAACGACCTAGGTATACCTATGTCCGAAGTACCGATGCGCGACGTATTGAACAAGCCTCCAGACACGTTTGACGAAGCTAAATTACTCAGTGGCGAGTCATTTTACGAAGGTTATTATCCCGATGAAGATGGCGATGATGATCTAGGTAACTATCTACCATATCTCTAACCACTTCTGTTGAGTTTTTTGTGGCCCTTGTACCTGTCGCCCAGTTGGCTGTCGGTTCCATCGTGCTCAAAATCTTCGTATTTCTCGTCTAGCGCTTTGATAACTTTATTGACTATTCGCACGGGATCGGTATCAAAAATAATATCTTTTGCACCAGGGGCTACTATGTTCTCCAATAGCGTAGGGGTATAGTCAGCGAGTCCTCCGCTACCTAATAACACGGCGCAAACTTTGCGGCTCTCTAGCGCGGTGGCTAGCTCGTGCAAGCTACCCATACGACCGCCTACCGTTATCACCGCGTCGCTACTTCGGACCAAATGCACGTCACGTCCGACATATTCCATGCCGGTAAAATTAATGTAGTCAAAATCTTTGGTAGGCAATTTATAGACAGCAACGTGTTCGCGGAATGAGCTGGCCGGGCTAAACCCTACTGATATACCATGATGTGTGTCTTTTACGCTGGCATAGCCCATAGCCGCGTAGTGTGGAAGTCCTACCGTGGCACCCGTCAATAAAGTTTTGCCTTTTTTAGCAATAGCCGCACCCAAATCATAAGCTATTTGATGAGCCGCAGATACTGTATCTCCACTCGCCGCACCCGAGACGCAGATCTGATATCTCACTCGCTAACCTCCGTAACCTTATAGTCTTCTGGGGCTTTTTTCAAATATTCCTCTAGCTCATCGCGTGACAACAGTCCTTCTTGGGCTCCAAGCTTCTGCACAACACTTGCGCTGTTTATAGGCGCCCATGTCAAAGCTGTATCCATCGACTCACCGAGAGCCAACGCGGCAACAATCGTTGAGGCGAATGCGTCACCAGCACCCGTACGGTCAAGTGGTGGAGCAGGGTCAGGATAGTTTGGAATCGTCACAAGCTTCCAATCGTATGACGCGTAAGAGCCATTTGGACCATCAGTAATAACAACGATCTGCGGCCCAAGATTATGTAACGCCTTTGTTAGCGATTTTAGATCGTCATAACTTTCGCCGGTTACATCCACCGCCTCTTCGCGGTTCAAAATCAAAATATGCGTACGCTTATATATCCGCTTCAGCTTCTCCGCGCCCCACTTAAAATGAAAAGTACCGGGCTGAAAAGCTAGTTTTATCTCAGGGTTTGACTCGAGGTAGTCTGCTAGAGACTCGTGGAATTCCCAGGATGCATCGCTCATTAATGCTAAATACACCCACTCTGGTGTGTAATCCGGCGGACTCCACTTGTAATCAAACTGTTCGTTCTTGACTAAGATTGTACGCTCGGCACCATAACGAAGAACAAAATAATAACTTGTCTTTATCCCCTTCTCTACGAGCATTGTCGTCGTATCAACTCTTTCATTCCTTAAATATTCCAGGGCTTCACGTCCAACTTCATCGTCCCCTATAAAGGAATCGAGACCTACAGACAGCCCTAGGCGCGCAACACTCACAGCAGCGTTAGGGGCTGGTCCTACAGCCTGAACAATATCTACCTGATCATACGGCGGCTTCGTGCCTAATGGTAAACTAATTCGCTTGCTACCGTCAGGATCTGTATCAACCCGTGCAACTTCTTCATTTAATTTTATAAACGCATCAGTGAAAATATCACCTATAGCTAAAATTTTTGGTTTATCATTCAGGGATACAGGTTCATGCACGCTAGGGTACTCCTCGTCATTAGGTTGTTTTAGACCGATTTCGTCAGCCAGTTTATGCACCACCTCGTCACGGGTTCTGTCATGGTCGGCATATCTACATATAATTTCAGCACGCAGGTGGCGCTGGGCATGGCCCATTGTCCTGTCTTCGAATTCTAACTGGTGATGCGAATTTTCTATAACGTCTTGTAGATTGAATGAGACCAGGTCATCGCCAAACAACATCAATACAAAGTCACAGTCTTTTAATCGACTCTGTGACACTTCGTTCTTCGCAAAACTATTGAGCGCTTGATATGCTTCTTTGCCGGTCGTATTCGCTGGATCTAGTCCTAGGCGTCGCAAAACCGCAACCGCCCTGTCCGTGATATCACCTAAAAGTTTCGTATCGACTCCAGCGCCACCAGTAGCCTTTTCTAGTGCAGCCAAATTAACAGAAAACAGGGGATGATCATTGCCCAAAAGTTGTTTCAAAGCTCTAGCCATATATACACGAATTATATCATGCTTATGCTTGTGTAGCTATATTTTTTACAGTGTATCAGAGCGCTTTTTCGCTGAGTGGCATGTCGTGTAATTTTACGCCATGTTGCAATATTCCGGTCTTTGCGCCAATATAGCGCACGACCGACGTTGAGTTAGCACTGGCAAACACAATACTGTCAGCCAAAGATTTACCAGCAGCCCATTGCGACAAGAATCCAGAACCAAAAGCATCACCGGCGCCAGTACGATCAATCACTTTTACGTCCTGGTACATACCGGCCTTTACGATGGATTTTCCATCGCTAGCGCATACACCACGAGGACCATCACTGACAATCGCAACGTTCACGTAATTAAGCGCGTGAACAGTTAGCTCCTCTATTGACTCACCCTCGACGATCTGTGCCATTTCTTCTTTGTTCACATTCAGGACATCGACGTCTTCTAGCAAGGCACGCAATTTAGCAGGATGCGCTAGCTCACCCTTGCCAGGGTTGAACATTATCTTCATTCCTTTTTTGCGAGCATGGCCGAACAATTTGTCCAAGACCTCGAAGCAACCCGCCATCGACGAAACATACAGCCAATCGGCTTCCACCTCGTCTAGTTTGAAATCTTTCTGATGATAATGGGTGGATGCACCACGATACGTCAGAATAGTCCTTTCGCCCGTAGGCGCTAGTAGAAGTACTGAATATCCAGTGTTATATTTTTCGCTATAGCTAACGTGGCTCGTACCCACGCCTTCCTTGTCCAAATCATCCAACACAGCCTGTCCAGCCGGATCCTTACCTACGGTTCCCATAAACTCGGCGCGCAGGCCTTGCCTCACGAAAGTAACCGCCGCGTTCGTCGCACCGCCTCCTGTAGAGAAAGTTATGTGGTTTACGTCAGCCTTCGCACCCAATTCCAGTTTCATGAACTGTTCGTGCGCGCTACGGTCACTAACCGGCTCGAACTCTTCGCTTTCGCTCAGAAATACATCCTGAACCGCTGCTCCAATTGCTATAATTTTTACATTTTTTTCACTCATATATGACAGTATAACATGAGCTTTTCTACCTCTGTATAATTGACTATGTAATGTTATTATGGTATAATGAAATTATAGGGTCTCACCATAGACCGCTGGTACCAAATGGATTGGAGTGCGCTATGTCCGGACAAAGCACGGGACTGACATGCGAAGCATGCGCAGGACCACTCGACCAAAAGGACGACGCCAACAAGCTGTACGAGCTTGCCACGGGCGATACCAAGTACGCCCACAAGCACATCAACCCCATCATCGACGACGACGGCAATTCGATCTGCGCGGGAACCCCCTCGCTATGTCGATACCTCAACCTGGACAAGCGTCCCGTTCCGAACGACGCCAACTGGGACAAGGTGTTGGCCGACACCATCCCGATGGCACGCATGATGATGGGCTAACAACGCCCGCCCCACGAGTGAGCTGGTCCCGCGATCGCGAGACAAACGCTCCTTTACGGGGGCGGGCTCATTCCTTTATTTGCGTTTGTTATTCTTTGTAAAATATCCATGCATAGCGTCGGCAATAGTAAAGCTGTACGCTTGGGCAAGTTCATCGACGTTATCACTATATTCCTTGGCAGTTTCCATGTGTTCTTTGCGTTTCAGCTCGTTCCAATACGCCTTGGTAATGATGTTTCTGTGGTTAATTCGATGCGACTGTATCCAGGCCTGTCTAGCCGCCTCTCTATCTGGCATTGCCATAACTTCATCATGTACCGACCTATCGGCAATTCTATAACCATCTGCTCTGCTTTTCTCTACAATCGAGTGCATCATAGATAGTACGGCAATCTCCCGTGCGAAGTCCGTCGGTATTCTGTGCGCCAAGCTTTGACGTTCCGTTTCAGCTTCTTCACCGGCATATCGCAGAATTAGCGACGCTTCTCGCGCCTTGAGGCGCTTGCCTCGACTGATGAATTTTTCAAAATCGCTGGATTGTTTTGGTACATTGTCCTCGGCAGTGTACTCCAACGGCACCTGTTCCCAATCATACGCCGCCAGATCAAGAAATCGTGCGATGTCATCTTGGTACAATTCTATCTCGTCGCCTAGCACGCCGGCAAAGTGCCTATCAAGCTTTTTACCCATAGGATAAGCCGTAAGATCGTCAATCTCATAGCTAGTTATTTCTATGTATCCCTCACGTGCTTTCATGTTGCAAGTGTAGCTATTCTGTCACGAAAAGTCTAGACTACAGCTTTTCCTTCGCTACCAAATGCTTTGATTTTTTCTTCGACTACTTTTTGGACTTCGGTATAAACTTCGGGCATTAGTTTCACCACGGCATACTCGTCAGGGTTGTCTTTTAGTACCTTTTCTAAAGTGTCACGAAAAGCTATACGCATATCACTATTGATATTTATCTTGCTGACACCAATTTTCGCTGCCGATTCAAAGTAATGCAACGGGGTACCAGATCCACCATGTAAGCTAATATGGCAATCGATTTCATCGCGAATTTCCTTGAGCAAGTCTAAGTCTAGTTTTTTAGGCACGGGATATTTGCCGTGCAAATTTCCGACGGCGGCGGCAAACGTGTCTATGCCCGTCATGTCACAAAAATATTTGGCGTCATGAGGTGTGCTGAATGTTTTTTTGATTGCTTCGTAATCTATCTTTTCGTCATGTTTGTTAGAGGATCCGCCAAAGTAATGCGGCTCGCTCTCGACCAAGGCACCAGTAAATTTCGCGTACTCTACCACTTCTTTGGTTTTCGCGATAATTTCCTCTAGACCCGCGTCCTTGTCCGCCTGACTAATATCGATATGGATAAACTCGAATCCAGCGTCTATGGCACGTTTACAATCTTCGACGGTTGGGCTGTGATCCAGATTGATATACATTTCTATGCCGTACTCGGCTTTATAGTTGTCGACCATGTCGCGAATGTTTTCTAGCCCAATCGCTTTTACTTCTCCATGGCTCACTTCGACCATGACTGGCGAATGCATTTTTTGAGCCGCACGCGATACCGCTATCAATGTCTCTTGATTGTCGATATTAAAGGCGCCAATAGCAAAGCCCTGTCTACGGGCACGCTGATATAGATGCCTCGCTCGCATCGTATTTGCTCGTATATATGGTATTGTCAGCGTCATCCCACCCCCGTTATTTATCTATGATATCGTGGAGTCGTGTCCACAAAATGTTTTATATCCTTAACCATTTTAGCACCTGTGAGTCCAAAATGCTCTAGCAGCTCGTTTGGAGAACCAGATTCGCCAAACCTATCATATATGCCTATGCGTTTTAGCGGTGTTGGTAGTTTTTCGGTCAAAAGCTCGGCAATACCACCGCCAAAGCCCGCCGCGAACTGTGCTTCCTCCGCAGTTACGACACGGCCGGTTTTTTGAACGCTGGCCAATACGGTGTGACTATCCAACGGTTTTATCGTTGGTACGTGCACCACCTCAGCCTTGATTCCTTGTTCTTCTAGCAACTTTGCCGCCACTAATAACTGATACGTCATAGTGCCAGTACCCAGCAACGACACGTCCTCGCCTTCGCGCAGGACATATGCTTTGCCTATTTCAAAAGGCGCATCGTCGGTTGTAAATACCGGTGTTTTCTCTCGAGCTAATCGGATATACGAGGGTTTGCCATTTTTTGCGATCTCTTTCGTTGCTTTTTCTGCCTCGATACTATCGCCAGGCGCTACTACAACCATGTTTGGCAAAACGCGCATCAACGCGATATCTTCTAGCATCTGATGAGTCGCACCGTCAGGACCAACGCTAACTCCCGCGTGACTACCAACAATCTTTACCGGCTGATCGTTGAGACAAATTGTTGTACGGATCTGCTCCCAATTTCGTCCTGGGCTAAATGCAGCATAGCTACTGGTAAACGGAATTTTACCTGCACGCGCCATACCGCTTGCGACCGTAACGAGATTTTGCTCCGCGACGCCCACTTCCACGAAACGATCAGGAAATGCTTCCTTGAACTTGCTCATTTGAGTACTGTCAGTCAAGTCCGCGCACAGGGCCACGACGTTTTCGTCTTGCTCGCCAGCCGCTTTTAGTCCACGACCAAAGCCGGCGCGCGTTGGCTCGCTTTCAACGTCGTCACCGTAAATACCGCGTTTTAGTGGGAAATGACTCATTCGTGCTCTCCTTTTATCTTTCCGTCTAACGTGCGAAGTTTATTCAATGCCCTCTTGCCATCATCCTTGTTTAGGAAATATCCATGATAGTGGAAATCGTATTCCATAAAATCAACTCCTTTACCGGGGATAGTGTGCGTAATAATAGCACTTGGCTTGTCGGTAATCGCTCGCGCCATGCTCGCCGCGTCACGAATGCTTTCGACATTATGTCCGTCAATTTCCTGTACATGCCAGCCAAACGATTCCCATTTACCATGCAAGTCTTCAAGCGGCATAACTTCATCAGTCGGACCATCTATCTGAATATTGTTTCTGTCTATGAATACGACTAACTGCGCCAGTTTGTACTTTCCAGCAAACATAGCAGCTTCCCATATATTACCCTCGTTCAATTCACCGTCACCAGTGACAACATACACGAATCTTTTGGGGTTTTTATCTATATACTGCAGCGTGTACGCTACGCCTGCTGCCTGAGATAAACCACTGCCCAATGGACCGCTCGTGTTTTCCAGCCCGGGTAATTTTGTTCGCTCGGGATGACCCTGCAATCGACTACCAAACTTTCGAAGCGTCTTTAGCTCGTCCTTATCAAAAAATCCGGCGTGCGCCATAGCAACATACTGAATCGGAACACAGTGACCGTTACTAAGGAAAAAGTAGTCCCTCTGATCCCAGTCAGGATTTTTTGGATCATACTTCATGACATCAAAATAGAGGGTGCCGACTAATTCTGCCAGCCCTAATGGTCCCGCGCTGTGGCCACTTCCAGCCGTTTCCAGCATTTTTATCAAATCCTCGCGCAAGGCATATGCCTTGTGTTCTAACTCGACAATCGTCATATGCTGTTTCGTCATACCGCCCCCTGTTTACTTACTTCTTTTACCAATGCATCATACGCGGCTTTTGGATCCTGTGCCTTCTGAATGGCACCCCCTGTATTCAATACATCCACTCCGCCTTGCGATAGACTAAATGCGTTCTCGGTGGCCACGCCTCCATCCCAACCAATCTCAAGGCCTGAGTTAATATTCTTTATCATGCGAATTTTTTCTAATTGCATCATACTGGCCGTACCGCCGTAGTTTCCTAGGTCGCCACTAAATACCATCACGTGGTCCACGTTTTCGATATGAGTAGCATAGTCGGCAGGGACAGACGATCGCATCAAGGCTATGCCCGCTTTTATCCCGCTGTCACGGACTTTTTTGAGCACTGGAGCCAGGTCTATTTGAACCTCGGCATGAAAGATTATCAAGCTCGGTTTCATTGATATTAATAGATCTACGTATTGACCAGGATCGGCAACCATGGCATGTATATCAGTCTGCCATTGTTGGGGCCACCAGATTTGATTCACGGCGATTGTTTTATTTGGCGCAAAAGATCCATCACTAAAATCAACATGAATCCTATTCGTAAACGTATGTACCCGTTCCAGACTAGCTTTGTAATCCTCTGGCGTGGATGCCAGTACTGTTGGAACAATCGTGCTCATTACGCCAGCTCATCCAGTTCTGCATTTCTGCGCTTATAACGTACGGCTCCCGAAAACGGTGAATGTATCCACGTGTCGACAATGTCGTGCCAGATTCGTTCGTCTTCGCGCTGGAGCACTCGAGCCGGCAGACATAGCACGTTACTATCATTATCGTTTCTGGTGATCCTCGCCTCTTCGGCGTCCCAGATCACGCTAGCACGAATGCCACGGAACCTGTTGGCCGCCATGGCCATACCCTGGCCACCACCGCAAATCAGAATCGCGCGAGCGTCATCGTCATCGTCACCTATCACCTTCAATACGGCTGCCTGCGCGAACTGAGGGAAATCGTCCTTTGGGTCTAACTCCATGGGACCCACGTCGACTACGTCAACTCCACGTTTTGCCAAATATACGTGCACGTCTTCTTTCAAATCAAATCCGGCATGATCACCGCCTAAATATACTTTCATGATTATTAGTATAAGCGTTTTATGACAAAAAACAAAGGGTTGAAATCTGGCGCATTTATAAATATTGCGAAGCAGGAACCCGCGTGGCAATGGGTCGTTGTATGTATTTAGACATATCAGTTATTTGATCCAGCGCGGGTTCTCCGGCCAAACCATGAGATATGCTCCAGTTCACTCCTTGAATATGCCCTTCCATACCACTGTGCATAGATCCCGCGACTCGAAATTCTATACCCATCGCGTTTGGGATCGATTCAATCTCCTGGGTGCCTTCATCCAAGTAAACGCCATCGGCTATCTCCTCCATATGCCCGTGCTCGCCGTCCGCTTCTCCCAAGGTTAAACTGCGCACGACATACACGTCAGCTAGTACTAGCCTGCCTTCATGTTCAAAGTCCGTTGGAATGTCTTTAGCTTGTTTTAACAAGAACGAATCATGTTCAATCCTGTAGTACATCGGATTATGCGAATCAATAATCGACTCTAAATCAGATGCAACCTTCTCGTACTTTTCCTCTTCTTGCTCATAAGACTTTTCGTCTTCGAGTTTCGTATTTGCCTCTTTGTAGTTTTCCATTGCCACTCCTCCCTCTATTATTGTTACCTAAAATTATAGAGAGATGCGCTGAAGAATAGCTTAAAGCCTCAAGATCTGTTACAGAGTTTACTATTCAGATTTTTTTACGGATTTACCAACGTCAGCCACTAATTCAACCAAACGATTGCTATAGCCCCATTCATTGTCGTACCAAACTGCCACCTTAATCAGATTGCCAGCAACTACTTTGGTCAAGAGCAAGTCGACAACGCCAGAGTGGCTATTGCCTATATAGTCACGGCTGACCAATGGCTCTTCGCTAACACCCAGAATACCCTGATAATATGGTTCTTTGGATGCTTTTTTGAAAGCGTTATTGATTTCATCGACCGTTACGTCCTTGGATAGCAACGCGGTAACGTCACTAATTGAAACGACTGGGGTTGGGACACGAATAGATAACCCATCGAACTTGCCTTCTAGTTTTGGCAGAGTTTTCGTGACCGCGATTGCCGCGCCAGTTGTAGTTGGAACCATATTCTCGGCGGCGTTTCGTCCTTCACGCAAATCCTTGCTTGGTGCATCCTGCAACACTTGACTAGCCGTATAGCTATGCACTGTAGTTAACAAGGACTTTTCTACGCCGAACTCACTATCCAAGATAGCCATGACAGCCCCCAAGCTATTCGTGGTACAGCTAGCGTTACTGACGACGTCGGTAGACCCGTCGATTTTGTCATCGTTCGCGCCCAGAACTATAGTGTCGACTCCGTCAGACTTACTAGGTCCGCTGATAATAACTCTTTTGGCGCCACCTCCAGTGATATGCTTCTCGGCGTCTTCCTTCGCGGTGAATCGACCAGTTGATTCTATAACTACGTCAACCTCTAGGTCTTTCCACGGCAATACCGCAGGATCTTTCTCGGCCAATACTTTTACCTTTTTGTCATCAACGATTATGTGTTCATCATCAAAACTAACTTCATGCTGATACGTACCGTAATTGCTATCGTGCTTTAACAAATAAGCCAATGTTTTTGTGTCCGTCAGATCGTTGATAGCAACGATTTCCAAATCTTTTCGTTCGAAAGCAATTTTAAATGCATTCCTACCGATACGGCCAAATCCATTGATTCCTAGTTTTGCTACTGACATTGATTCTACCTCTTTTAAGCTTTAGTGTTTTCTCTATAGATTGTAAACATCTTGTCGGCAATATGCAAACGCTTTACATAATACTCACTTCGGGGTGGCAGTAAGTGAAGCAGAAGAGTTAGCCGCCAACAACGCGCGCAGGTTTTACCTTATCATTTGTATGCATCATTACCGCTGTTATAATAATTATTATGAAAAAGCGTGAAGTTTTGGAATTAGCGTCTCAGACCTATACCGACGACCAGTTGGCCGAACTAGAACATGCCATGGACTTTGCGACATCAAAACATCGTGGACAAAAACGCTTGAGCGGTGAGCCCTACATAATCCACCCTTTCGCCGTGGCACGCCTATTGATTGAATGGGGCATGGACATGGACAGCGTCTTGGCTGGCGTTTTACATGACTGCGTAGAGGACACCGAGACGACACTTGACGAAATAGAAAGCTTGTTCGGACGTGACGTATCTTTTTTGGTTGACGGTGTTACCAAAGTATCGCAGGCTAGATCCGGCATGCGAGATCTTGATAGTTATTTACCACAGACCAAAGATAATCTATCAAAACTACTCATAGCCGTTAGCCAGGATGTTCGCGTAATAATCATAAAACTTGCCGACCGACTACATAATCTACAAACCCTGCAATATCTTCCAGTAGAAAAGCAAAAAAAGGTTGCCAGGGAGTCATTGGAAGTTTTCGCTCAAATCGCTGACCGTATAGGTATGGGACGCGTTCGTATGCAAATTGAAGAATTAGCCTTTAGCTATCTAGATCCTCGTGAATTCAACCATCTAAAATCCCTTATGAAAAAACGACTCGGCAAGAGCACGCGAAAACTAGGCACTGTTCGGGTAGAGGTAGAAAAAGAACTTTCCAAACAGCACATAAAAGCAGAGATAAACGGGCGAGTTAAAAGCATATACAGCTTGTACAAAAAATTACGAAAAGTGAATGGCAATATCGACGATATTTATGACCTGATGGCGCTACGGATCATCGTCGACGACAAAGAGACCTGTTATAGGGTGTTGGGAATATTGCACAGCATGTATCAACCAATGATCGCCAGAATCAAGGATTATATTGCCGTACCAAAGCCGAACGGTTATCAGAGTCTCCATACCACCGTATTGACTCCAAATGAACAAATTGTTGAATTTCAAATTCGTACTAACGAGATGCATGACTATGCCGAGCGTGGGCTGGCCGCTAGTTTTCATTATCACGAACAAAAAAGCAAAAAAGATTACGTACGCAAAAAAACAGCCGTGCACCTACCGACGGAATTACAGTGGATAACACAAATGCAGGAGGTGGCGGCTCGTTTACGCGATGGCGAGAAAATCAGTAAAAAACAGCTCAACGTTGATCTCTTTGGAGATAGGATATTCGTATTTTCTCCAAAAGGCGACATATATAATATGCCAGAAGGCGCACTACCGTTAGACTTCGCGTACCTCGTACACAGTGACATAGGTAAACATGCGTACAGCTTTCGCGTGAACGGAGTTATCCATCCGTTCGATAAGCCACTTGCGAATGGCGACGTCGTCGAGGTGACTACGCGCAAACTTTCGCAGCCCAAAAAAGACTGGCAAGATCTAGTCACCACTACGCATGCGCGCACAAAATTACGCATGCAACTCCGTAAACTGGGCCTCATTCAAGCGGTCAGTGGCGCGGCGGCCATCATACACGACAAGGCGCTTCGTAAAAAAAGAGGCTAAAGGCGAAAGGGCGCGCAGTCACTTGACTACACGCCCTTCCCCGTCCTGAGATTCAATCAGTTGTGGTCCGTGGCTCTTTTCCGATTTTCGATTAGAACTCTCCGGTCGAAACGCCTGCAGTGGCGATGCCATGCAAGCACCACAATCAGAGCCGACACGGCACACGACACCAGGAACAATCCTAGCGCTACCAGCCATGACATCGTCCCGATGATCGGAAACAGAATGAACAAGACAATGTACAGCAAAACCAGCCAGCTCATACGCCTCTGGTAGTCCTGCCGATCCAAGGCCAGCCGTCGCTTCTGCCTCTCCGTATATTCCATCACTACCCTCCCGGGTCTCGTTGAACAGGGATATGTAGATTTATAACATCTTAATTATACTGTGTCAATATCACTAATGATATCGTTGTCTCTGATGTACGAGAGAGCTTCGCGGTATGTCGGAGCAATCTGTGGCTCTACCTCCGAGAGGCGATCGATATGTGCCCAGTCAAATGATTTGTGCTCGTAACTCAAATCTATTACAGGTTTTTCTTCGTCTATCCGCGCATAATACAATACCGTCGGATAACTAATGCCGTGTATAACCTGAGTTACGGTATACAGTACGCGGATTTGTTGTTCATCTAGGCTTAGTCCTGTTTCCTCGCGAACTTCACGGACAAGCGCCTTTCGATACGATTCCGCCTTTTCCACTCCACCACCAGGCAGATCATAATAACCGGCATAGTGTGGATGGGTGTCGCTACGCGTCAGTAGCAAAAAATCGCCGTTTTTATCTAATATCAGTGCTTTGGCAACACACTGGGTTTTCGTCATTTTTTATTCCAGCGTTCGATTGCTTCGTGTATAACGGCTTTTGCCTCTTCTGGATCACCCCAGCCTTTTACCACGGTAGTGCCAGGCTTTTTCAAATCTTTGTAGTGACTGAAGTGGAAGTCAATTTGCTTGATTAATTGTGGAATGTCATCCAAACTCTGGATACGATTACCGGTATTTCGATCATCGGTCGGCACAACGACAACCTTGTCATCTACTTCCCCGCCGTCCTCAAACTTCATGACACCAATGACGGTCGCTTCTAGGAATACGCCCGTAGGCAACGGTTCGTCAGTAATAATTAGAGCGTCCAATTCGTCACCGTCTTCGTCCAGTGTCTGTGGTATAAAACCATAGTTGCATGGTTTCGCAAAAACAGCCGGTTCTACACGATCTAGTTGCATAACCGCTAGATCACGATTCCATTCTATCTTGTGACTACTTCCAGCGGGAATTTCTACTACTACATTTACAACACCGCCATCAACGTCGCCAGGTGTTAGGATTTGATTAAAATCTGCCATATTTTCTCCATTCAGTTGGTTGCTTTTCATCTGATAGTATAGCAAAACAACAACATAATAAAAACTTGGTCACTATACAAAAAACACCAATAAACTATAATTATACGTATGCTTATCATCGGACATCGAGGAGCCGCAGGTCTGGCTCCTGAAAACTCAATGGAATCATTATTAGCCGGAATCGACAGTGGTGCCGATATGCTAGAGTTTGACGTTCGGCTGACTAGTGACAAAGTGCCTATACTTGCGCACGACAGCAAGCTACACGGCCACAAAATCAGTAGTACTAGGTATTCAAAACTACGTAAGGCGGGCCCCGTGACTACTCTTCGCAATGCCCTAGATGCACTTTTCGGCAAAATATATCTCAACCTGGAATTCAAGCCAGCGACGGGCGTGGATGAAGTCTTTAACCTAATAAAAAATAACTATATCAACAAGCCTTCGGACTGGAATAATATCCTATTTTCGTCATTCCATGTCTCCACCCTGCTAAGATTACGCAAGCGGAGCCGTGATATCAACCTGTCATTGCTACATAGCGTAAACCCACTGTCTTTTATGGCGTACCATCGCAAACTACATCTGTCTGCCGCTGGCTGGCACAGGTTACATATCAACAAAGTGTCTCTGCAAATGGCGAAAAAGATGGATATCTTTACATACGTATATACGGTCAACCGCCCCGACACCGCGCTACTACTTGCAAAGCGTGGCGTCGACGGCGTAGTGACAGACTATCCTGACAAAATCCTAAAGACCCTAGACAAGAAATCTCACAAAAAGAAACGATGATTTATCTTACCAGCTTGGTAACTACCAATATCCGTTGGTTGAATTGTCTGGTGTCCGATTGCCATTCACCAAAACATGTAATTAGATTTAGCTGACTATCTATGTCTGGGTGCTTATAGAACATTCGCGCGCTAGTTTCGCGTACCGAGTACTGTTTGACGCTCACTACCTCAAACTTTTTACTACTACCGTCACCATATTCTATCTCGAAATGATCGCCACTCTTGAGTTTATACAGGTTTTCAAAAATACCTTGATTGTACAATCCACGCAAATGACCATCAATCAGGCTCAATCCTTTGCTACCAGGCATCGAAAGGCCAGTATACCAGCCACCGACATGTATATTGTTCGGCACCCCTATAGCACCCTTGCTGTCTATGCCGACCTTTTGCAAGCACCCCTCTGTATTTATTGTCGGCATTATTATCTTGCGCGGTTGATGATCAGAGACTTTGTAGTTCTCGCAGTCTGGTTCGTTTTCATCTGGCAGGTCTTCTTCGCTCACTAATGCCCGATCCGATATAACAGGATCTCCGCCCAGTGCGACAACATTGCTCTGCACAACGGCACTCAAGCCAAAAGCCGCCACGAATGAACCAAGCGCGAGAAGAATATACGGCAGTATGTACAATCTATACCAAAGCACGCTTCCTCGATATTCTGCGTATCGATACGCCCATCACTATCAGGCCTAGTCCCGAAATTATTACAAAAACAGGCAGTGGAACTGGACTCCAGCCGGTATTTGGTGCGCTAGGCACGCTTATGCCGCCGGTACCTGTCAATCCATTAACTCTCCAGTAGCTACCACCGCCTATCGTCACGACTGACACGTTCGAATCCGCAGATGTCACAACTGTCGCATCAGTACAATTTGCCGATACCTGCTCTAGAGTTTGGGCATGGGGGCATATTACCACTGCGCCGTGAGTACTGGCACGAGGTACGAATAGCGTATGGCTCCCAACAACTGCGTCAGCGCTTGCCAGTCCCGAGATAACACTTTTGTAATTAGCACTGTCGACACCTCCATCAACGTCTCTCCAGTCGATGGCGTTGTCAAAGAATACATTGGCTTGCGCTAGTGGCGAGCCGTTTTTGAAGAGACGTACCGTATGTTGGGTTGAGTCTGGATTAATCAAAGCTAACCCGGTGGATACATCTACGCCAGTTAGGCTACTGTTAGGATCGAGATCTAGACAGTTTACACCTCCGTCTGAAATCACCCATGAGTATGTACTGATTATATCCGCCCTAGCCGTTCCACCGCTACAATATTTCAGACCCAGGGCGCCAAGTTCAACATCATCCTGCAATACTTGCGCGGACCAACCAGCAAGTGTCTGATCATACTCGGCTGCTGATAATGAGCTACCCGATAACATGTCATTCATAGCTAATACGTTGGATACGTCAAAACCACCAACTTCTTGCGAAAAAGCATGAGCCTGCGCACTATTTGAAACGTGCACTGTGTATCCAAACCCCTCGAATAACGTTCTCATACGCGTATCCGCGTCGTTAGCGAACATCCACTGCATTGACGATACCTGTCCTGTATCCCAACCTGATATATCCTGATTAAAGGCCATTGGGTAATTGGTAAAATAGGCGTCTAGACCGACCGTATAGTAATTATACCCAGCGAACATGAGATTCATACTCGTCACTGAGCCCACGTTCCAGCTACTGATATCTTGGTTGAACGATGAAGCACCCGCGAACATCGCCGCCATATTATTGGCACCACTCACGTTCCAGCCACCTATATCCTGATTAAAACTCGTCGCTCCAGCAAACATATTCGTAAAGTTTTGAATATTACTTACATCCCAGCCACTGATATCTTGGTTGAACGATGAAGCGTCCCGAAACATATTTGATGCGTCAGTGACGCTAGACAAGTCGGGCGTATCCGAAGCAGTGATTGTCATGTTGCTCGCGCCATAAAAGGCATCCGCCATCGTAGTCCAAGCGTTATCACCCCATTGATTCACGCGAACAAGCTTTTCTTGATCGTCGCTATAATCCCAATTGATGTATGGATAGCTACCACAAATCTGAATAGTATATGTTCCGGGTGTACCAAAATCATGTGTTACAGACGTATTAGGACTCGCCAAAGTTTCGTCCATTACTCCGTCATTATCCCAGTCTATGTTGTAGTTAAAGCTAACAGGGTCGGCGGTAAGGGTAATCGATGTGCTATTGCTACTACCGGGATTATCTGTTTTCCAGGTGGTGATAAAATTGGTCGACGCGCCACAAGTGGCACCGTGCACTATCGGGGCGACAAATAGCTGACTTGACCATACGAGAAACAAGGCGACAGGAAACAGAATTACAAGTAATACCATCGAATAGCGCCCATAGGCTAAATCTGTAAATTTTTTCACGCTTTTTAAAACTTTCTTTTTGTTTTTAGGGAAAAATCCCGCGAGCGTGGTGGTCTCTCGTTTTGGTTATGTTTACAGTACTATTATGCACGAAAAACAAGAATTTGTCATTGTAGAAATGTCAACAAGACGTAGCTACTCTCTACTGTCAGGTTAGTTCGTTTTTGGCGCCGATTCTATATGAGAGATGTCATCGAGATATTCGCGAATAGATAGTGCCGCGGTAGCACCTTCACCAACTGCACTAGCTATTTGCATTGTCGCGCCGCTACGTACGTCACCGCTACAGAATACACCGGGCAGATTAGTCTCTAGATGTTCGTCGGTTTTGATCAGGCCACGTTCATCAAACTCTATCCCGCTATCCTTTAGGAATTGCGTGTTCGGTTTTAGGCCTATGAATACGAATACTCCGTCCGTATCGACTTTGATGTCTTTGTCGCCTTTTTTGGCGGCCACATGAGTCACCTTGCCGTCCGTCGCTACAATCTCCGTTGGCGTCACGCCTAAATGAACTGTAACCTTGCCTTCGTCAACAAATTTTTGTAAATCTTTTTGCAGTACATCACTAGCCTTTACCGTACTTCGTACCAACAAATCTATATGCGTAGCGAATCGTGTCAAAAAGATTGTTTCTTGAACGGCAGAATTGCCACCGCCTACGACTACAAGTCTTTTATCGCGATAGAAGGCACCGTCACAAGTCGCGCAGTAATGTACCCCTCTGCCATAGAGCTCTTGTTCGCCTGGTATACCAAGTTTATTATAGTCACTTCCGGTCGCTATCAATACCGTTTTCGCAGTGACAGGCTGACCATCCACCATCAATGTTTTCGTCTTGTCGTCATTGACTTTGATATCGCTCACTTCACCGAAATCTATCTTTGCGCCGAATCGTTTCGCTTGTTGCTCTAGCTCGCCAGCGAGCTTCATACCCTCGACTCCTTGCGGAAATCCAGGATAATTGTCTATCATGTCAGTAATCGCAGCCAAACCGCCAATGACGCCCTTTTCATACACAACCGTTTCGATATCTTCACGTGTAGTATATACAGCGGCAGCCAACGCGCTAGGTCCTGCGCCAATCATTACCGTTTCTATAACTTTGTTTTCTTCTGTCATATTTTCCTATACTTAGTATAGCACTAATTACTATTGTTGTGGTGTATCAGGTTGTGGAATCGTTTGCGGTTTTGGAATCGTTTGCGGTTTTGGAATAGCCATGACAACAAACTTGATTGGCGTATTAGGCTCTATTTTTCCACTACCTGTTTCCCCATAAGCTAACTCGGCAGGAATCGTAATGATCCGAACGCCACCAATTCTCATTCCCTGCATGCCCTTCGTCCAGCCTTCAATCAACCCCATGTCAGAGGTAATAGGCGGTCGAAGTTCTTTACCGTTAAATGAGCTATCGAACATTTGACCAGTTGGTAGCCAGCCTACGTAGTATGCGCCCCATTCGGTACTGTCTTTTATTACGGCACCGTCGCCTTTTTTCAAATCAACCGTTGTCAACTTGGTCACTTTATCCGCGTTGAACTTTTCTGGCTGGTCTTCGTATTTTTCAAATGATTTGTAATATTTTTTTGATAATTCAGATGCCTGCTCGGTTAACTTTTTTTGATATTCCTGAACCTGCTTCATATACTTCTGCTGCATCTCATTTAGACTCTGCTGGTCGTTCACGTCGTTTTCATTCGCTACCACTATCAAGAAGAACGAACCTAGAGTACCTAGAATCATTATTACTGCTATTGCCCATATTCCTACACGCTGGCTATTAGATGTCGCCATAAAAAATCCTCGCTTTCATTTGGTACTATTGTATCATTTTTTCTTTTTTGGCGCCGATGGAGTGAAGTAGTCATCCTCAACAACTGTCTGCGCATGCCATTGGCCTAACGCTTGACCAAGAGGTAGTATATCCGTATAGCCTACCAAATCGGCAGCTCTTCGCAGTAATGACGCGGGCCACCCGTATAGTTTCATCCAATGCCATTCAAATACCGCCCAGTTTTCACCCAGTGGTATTACTACCGGCGGTAGCACTGCTTTGTATTTCTTGGCCTTACCGCCACTTTTTCTGCGCTTGATGTTACTCGCGACAAATTTTGCGTCATGCAATGCAGTTTGCGCTAATCCGCTAAATGATGTCGCGGCATTGTCACCTATTACATATATTCCGTCATTGGTGCGCATATATTCATCTACGATAACCTTGCCATTTTTCGCAAGTTCAAAGTGCTCGGCATTTTCGGAGAAAAATGGATTATTAGCCACGCCCGATGTCCATATTACCGTATGGCTTTTCAGAGGTTTTCCATTCACCTTCAAGCCGTCTTGACTGGCCGATTCAACTTTTTCGTTTAGTAGAACTTTGACGCCTAATTTTTCTAATCGCTGCTTGACCTTCGCGCTGGTTTTTTCGCTCATCTTAGGCAACAATCTTGGCATAGCCTCTAGCACAGTGATGCCTATCTTGCCATGTGGCACGTTATGGTGTTCACATATTCTATGTATATATTCACGCATCGCCGACGCCAACTCAACACCGGTTGGTCCGCCACCAATTATCACGTACTCTTTCTCTACTTCACGGTTTTCAACGATCGCGGAATACAGGTGGTGCTTTAGTTCCTTTATCTCTTCGTACGACTTTATGCCGTACGAGAACTCATCCAATCCCTTGATACCAAAATACGTAGTAATAGAGCCTAGTGACAGTACGAGTCGATCGTATTTATACACAGTCCCAGATGTTCCGTTGAGCGACTTGGCAGTCGGGTCTACCTTGGTGACGCTGTCTATGACAACATCCACGTTTAATTTGCTAGCGAATATCTTGCCCAATGGGACCCATGACTGCAAATGACTGCGGCCGGTGGCCGTGCCATAGAGCGCAGGATAGTACTGAAAATCTTCCCTATCACTAATTAAGGTAATATTGTTGTTCGCATCCTTGGATAGTTCTAGTGCCACTTTTACACCACCAAAACCACCGCCTATTATAGTTATATTCATCTAGTTTATATTAACACTTATGGCATAGTAACCTCAATACAAAACCTGCGTTTCATCGCATGAATAGATGAGATGGAATACGTTCTGACTGAAAAAACGTAATCGTCGTTACGTTGCGAAGGTCAGGGCGGATTCCAGCCAGCTAGCATGATGAGAAAACGATTGGTTTTGTGTTGAGGTTGCTATATGTAACCACCAATGCCTATCGCGAAAAGCATGATTAATAATACCCAAATTGAACTTTTGAAAAGTCGCCTTGCCCATATTTCGTCAGGCTCGTTAGTATAGGCCATCGCCTGTACGGCCCAATATAATCCAGCACCGACCATGACCAATAGGTACAGATCGCAAGTAGCACCCACGAGTGCGAGAGCGGGGGTAACGACCAAAAATGCAAGTACCCAACGCATGATTTGCTTTCGCGTGCTCGCCATGCCATATTTCACGGACCAAACAGGAAGTCCCGCCTTTTTATAATCGTCGCGACGCATCATGGCAATCGCGTAAAAATGCGGCATTTGCCAAATAACCAACATCGCGAAAAGTATAACCGCTACCGTGCCTATATTGTTAGTCACGGCTGCGTAGCCAGCCATAGGCGGTAGTGCGCCACATACAGCTCCAATGAGAGTAGATGCTGGGGTTTTCCGCTTCGCGATTCCGTATATGACTACGTACCAAATATATGCCAACACGCCAAGTGCAACGGTCCACCAATTAGTCCATAGTACTAATGATCCGAAACCCGCAACACCCAGTGCCACGGCGTAGATGGATGCGTTTCGCATGCTGATATTGCCAGCGGCAACTTCACGTCCGCGCGTTCTTTTCATGCGTAGATCAATATCACGATCCACCATGTTATTCGCGACGCATGCCGAAGCGATCACAAGTGCTATACCGGCCGTTACTCCTATAAAGGTCAACGCATCAAATCCGTACATACTAGACGCCAAAAAGAATCCAGCAACCGCGGCTAAGGTATTACTGAGTGTAATGCCAGGTTTCATCAATTGTAGATATGACCTCGTTCGTCTTTCCATTTGTATCTATTCTATCCCAATTCATATAAAGCAAAAAGCTCCGGTCACAAGACACGAAGCATTTTGCTTGTGTCTCGCGACCCGGAGCTCGACCGAGTCTTTTCTAGCAACTACACCGTGTTATGACAGACGGAACCGCCACCAACATGCAATGGAGCATCCATGCCTGTATCGCAACGAGCTCGTCCTCTGACAACTGTGTCGTAGGTGACACGTGTATCCACCAAAAACACTTCCGTTGGTTGCAGTGGATACAGACCTGTCTATCGCTCTTGTCTTGAATCTCGCGCGGTACTTCTACGTGCGGGCTTTCGTGTTGCCAGTGGTCAACGCAGCCCACCCCCGCCATGTTTCCTCGGAGCGCGCGCACGTAGTCAATCCACGGCGCAGTTTCCAAAGTTCCACCGCCTCGAAATTCCGGCGGACATTCACGCGACAACCAAATCTCGTTCGATAGACGCAGGCCTACAAATTCCCCCTCGAATAAAAAGGGGTGACAAAAATCCGTCACACGCTTGCCTCTCGGTCATACTGAACCCACCGTTCAGATTAGCGTAATCATACCATACAGTCCATCAACCTTTCCAGTTGTCTGTACAAAATTTAATTTAAGTTGTAAAGTATGTTTCAAGTCCAGAAAGAAACAGGACAAGCTCATTTCAGTACTAGCGAGAGGATATCCCAGTGAAGAAGCTTCGCGCTCAATTAGTAGTCACGGCACTACTTTCAACATTCGTAGTTGCCCCGCTAGCATCGGCGGCCAATACACCTCCAATCGATTGTAGCGTGCCGGTCGCAGATCATGCCCAGGCCACAACCTTCGATTACCACCAGGTTGCTTTTGCAGCCCAAGAACTTCAGAGGGTTTCAGGAGCTGAAGTATATGTTCGTGGGGTTAGTGAGTTTTCCAACAACATGACGACACACTACTACAACCAGCTTTTCCTCGAAACGTGCAATCCGCCCACCGACTACATTCTTGTCGTGGCGGACCAGGGTCGGTTCGCGTACAGTTTTTACGGTTCGCATTTCGACCGACTAGAACCTGTATTGTTCGAAGCAACCGGTCGATACGTAAAAGGATTCCATGACACGACGCAGGTAGACAAGACACGTCCAATCGTCAGTCTGCTAGAGGATCTGTCGTGGATTTTCCGCTACAACCCCGGACATGATGACTACAACACGTACCCGAAGAGTTACATTCCCGTAGCTCTACCGGACACTGTAGTCACTCCTTCCAGTGAACCCGACAGATCCCAGTTATATGCTCTGGGTGGTGTCGTAGGTACGTGTATTTTGATTATCGTTCTCGCGATAATCGGAATGATTCGGGACAAGAAGGATCACAATAGCCGCTAGTATGTACCAACCCGTCGACAGAGAGAGCCCGCTCCCTGTTGGCGGGCCTTTCTCTTTTAGAAACCTTTATCGTATTCGCGTAGCATGTATTCAGTTTTTTCTTGTGGTGAAAAGTGCATCATTCTTTCATTCAGATTCGACATTATCCAAACCGATCCGACGACAATAATGATCAATGACGTGGCCATAAACCAAAATGATAACTGCTTTAATTTTGGACCAACCTCTTCTCCTAAATGCAAGAAGTATAGCAGTTGAACCGCTAGTTGTGTTATGGCGAGTACGACGAGAATCAATAGCGCCAAAGAATGAGTTGGATGATAAACCGCGACGTAATACGCCATGAGCGTCAAGGCTAATGAGAGTATAAATCCAGTTACATAGTGACTAACCGTCATACAACTACCCCCATCAGGTACACTACCGTAAACACAAATATCCAGATTAGATCAAGGAAGTGCCAGAATAAGGCGAACAAAGTCAACGACCTCGTTAGCTTACTAGTCAGGCCCCTCTTCCATATCAAAACACCTAGTATAATCAGCCATAATAGACCAACACTAACATGCAGCCCATGGGTTCCTACTAAAGTAAAGAACGCTGACAAAAACGCGCTGGCCTGCGGGCCGTGACCTTCAGCGATTAATTTAGCAAACTCGGCAACCTCTATGACCACGAAGGCCAAGCCCAATATGAACGTCGCCACTAGTGACCACAAGACTTGTTTTGTGTTCTTCGCCATCATTCCCAGTAGGGCCATGCCACACGTAAAGCTACTCGTTAGTAGAATTATGGTCTCGGCCAATACTACTGGCATTTCATATATCTCGGCACCGTCAGGACCGCCCGCGGTCGCACCTCTCAGCACTGCGAAGGTAGCGAACAGCGTGGCAAACAGCAAACAGTCTGTCATCAGATATAGCCAAAAACCAATCGTTGTCTTAGACAAAAGATGTTTCTGTTCTGCTGTTTCAGCTACCGAGCTCATGCGCCCGCCCCTTTCCACAGCTTTTTTTCAGACGCCGCTACTTGCTTGGCAGTGATTACTCGCTCGACATTTTCACGTAATCCAACACATATCGCCAATACTATTGTCACTATCAACGCGATAGCCGCTATTAACCACATATGCCAGACGATAGCAAACCCCATGACTACTACGGCGCTCGATACGTACACTCCAAATCCGCTGTTCTTGGGAACTAGTATGTCGGAATATTTCGGATGGTTTCTACGTTTGCGCGAGTACTTTGTTTCCCAATATTCATCCCTATCGTTTACCGCTTCCATGGTTGCGAAGTTATACTCGGCTACGGGAGTAGGGGTCGCCCACTCCAGCGTGCGCCCATTCCATGGATCGTGGTCGCATGCCAGTTCTTTACGCTTCCATATACTATATGCCAGTTGTAATACCTGGAAGAATACGCCCAGCAATATAAACATTACGCCTACTCCCGCTACTACGAACAGTCCTTGCCAACCCAACGAAGCATCGTATGAGTCCAAACGACGAACCGCGCCCATTAATCCCAAAATGTAAAGGGGTGCGAATGCCAATACGAATCCCACTAACCAGCTCCAAAACGCCGCGACGCCCAACCCCTCGTGTAGACGAAAGCCTGTAAACTTTGGCCACCAGTACGCCAGCGCCGCGAACGCGCCAAACAGTACTCCGCCAATGATCATGTTATGGAAGTGGGCAACCAAGAACAGGCTGTTGTGGACTTGGAAGTCTATACCAGGTACGGCCATCAATACACCAGTAACTCCACCTATTGTGAATGTGACTATAAATCCCATAAACCATAGCATCGGTGTCTTGAAACTGATCCTACCCCTAAACATGGTGAATAGCCAGTTAAATACCTTCACTCCTGTCGGCACCGCGATAATCATTGTCATTATGCCAAAGAAAGCGTTGACGTTCGCGCCCGCCCCCATAGTAAAGAAGTGGTGCAACCAAACAGTAAACGACAATACCGTAATTGCCATAATCGCCCAAACCATACTTGTATAGCCAAATAAACGCTTGCGACTAAACACGGGAACTATTTCCGAGAAAGCGCCGAACGCCGGCAATATCAATATATAAACCTCTGGGTGACCCCACGCCCAAATCAAATTGACGTACATCATTGGATTTCCACCCATGTCAGACGTAAAGAAGTTTGTATCCAAAGTCCTATCTAGAGTAAGCATACCTAGCGTAGCGGTCAGGATTGGAAAAGCAAACACGACCAGTGCCATACTGCCCACTACAGACCATACAAAAATTGGCATTTTCATTAACGTCATGCCTTTGCGACGCATGGTAAATATAGTGACTAGGAAATTAACACCCGAGAGCAGGCTACCTATTCCGGCTATCTGCAACGCCCATATCCAATAGTCCACCCCTGTCCCTGGACTGTATTCCAGGGTGCTGAGAGGCGGATACGCCAACCATCCAGCAGCCGAAAACTCACCGATAATCAAACTAACGTTCATCAACGCCATACCGGCAAAGAACAGCCAAAAGCTGATCGAATTTAGTAACGGGAATGCCACGTCGCGGGCACCGATCTGGAGGGGCACTATCAAATTGATGAGACCGAATATCACGCCCATGGCGACAAAGAAAATCATAATCGTACCGTGCGCGGAAAAGACCTGCTGGAATAAATCAGAGCCAATCGGACTATCCATGCCGGTGGCAAACAAGGCTTGCTGCGCACGAAGCATCACTACGTCGGCCAAGCCTCGTAACAACATGACCGCGGATACAATTATGTACATCACTCCAATCTTTTTTGGATCTAGTGACGTCAACCATGTACGCCACAGCCAACGCCAGCGTTTTGTGACTGTGATTAAACCAACAATAAATAATAAACCAAACACACCCATCGCGGCACCACCAATAGTAACGATGTCACTAGGTAGAGCGTCGAGACTAAGCCTGCCAAACAGCATTTGTAACCAATCAATGGTCATAATGATAATACCCCTCTAATGATCCGTAGCCGTGGTCCATATACTTATTCAACACTTTAGCATAAATATTTCTGTCGTGCAGATGCATATATCGAGGTATCGCATTCCTACTTGGCTGGGCCATTTCTTCATAGACCGTCATGTCGATATGCTCATGCTCGTCATCCTCTCGAATCATCTTTGCCCACTGCTTGAACTCGTCCATGTCACGGGCGGTTTCCACGTTGAAATGCATATCCGCATAACCCTCGCCTGCTAAATTAGAGTTGCTACCGCGATAGGTGCCATCTTCATCCGCGACCAAACTTAACCTGGCCGACATTCCGTTCATTGCGTATGTCTGAGTACCTAGATTTGGAATCCAAAAAGCACTCATCGGCGCGTCTCCGGTTATCTCGAAATCCACCGGTACGCCAACCGGCATCTTTAATACATTCACGGACGCCACTTCATAATCCGGATACAGGAACAACCATTTCCACTGCATGGAAACCACCTGTACACGAATGGCTTTTTGATCAGAAACTAACGGCTTATATGGATCTAATTGATGAGTCGTTACCCAGGTGATCACGCTCAATATTCCAATAATGATTATTGGAATACCCCACCACACAGCCTCTATGCGAACGTCACTATCGTGGTTTGGAGTATATTTGGCCTTCGTGTTCGACTCGCGATACCGCCACGCAAAAGCACCTAGCATTATAAACACCGGGATAACAACAATCGCGCTCAGCCACAATGTCAGCACGATCAGGTCATACTCTGCCTGCGCTACGGCTCCTTTTGGATTTAGAACAGCTATGTTGGCGTCTTCTAGCATGATTGTCATTGCAACCGTTGCAACACCAAAAATAAGCGTTACTCCGCCTGCAATTAACCATGGCACAACTGACCTACCCTTTTTCCACGACATGCTTGTGCTTTTAATATACCATGTTGTTCGCTTGCCCCACAAATGTTATGTATATTGATTTTTTTGCTATTTTATGCTATTATATACATAATCTACAATAATATCTTTGTAGTTCGTTCTATGCAGTGAAAGGTGGTGAATTATGGAGTCCACTACTTTGGTCGCGTTGAATATTTTGGTCTGGGCGTTGGTTTTTGGTTCGTTCATTTATTTCAACGTGATGCGCGCACGAAACCATACTCGATCACGAGCAGATTCGTCCATGCCAGAGCGTCGGCGCCTATACGTCATGTACGGCAAAACGTACTGCGCGACGATATCGATTGTCGCAGCCGTGGCGTTTTTGCCGGTTGCGCTGACAGACGACTACTCGGTCTTGCCAGCATATGTCACGATTCCGCTCGCGATATTGGCAGGCATCGGATTCATCGTGACCGCGATGCAACCAAGGACCGAGTTCAAACAACGCCGAACCCTCTGGAGGGGATTGGCGAGGTTCGTCTGGGCCGGATTCGGGATACTATTCATCATCTCGGCAATCTTGGCGCTATTTCACTAGAACCAGCCCCGCTCCCGTGCAAGGTACTATCGCCTCGTCGGACGCGGGGCTTTAGTATTGACGCTTGTGTTTGTAGTTACCTTTATAACAGAGTAAACTAGTACAAATAAAGCGGAGAGTTCATGGCGAAAAGCGCAGAAGGCGTAAAATCACCAACAGACATACACGCCATCTATAACAGACACGTGTCCGAAAAAGACGCCCAAAGAACACTGGAAATAATACCCGCGGAATCTGTCGTATATGTTGAAGCTATGAATCTGGAAGTTTTGCCAGAAAACGACATACGCGTATTGTCTATATACCTAGGCCGCTATCTTCGATCAACCGGCAAAGACCGAGATTATAAAAGAGCAAAAAAAGAAATAGTTGACTTATATAGGAACGATGACACCGTCTATGAAGATAAGGATTTTTCGTACGAGGACAGTATCTTTAGCGGATTGTTAAAAAAAGACTGTCAGATTATACCCGCCGATTATAGCCATAGAATAGACCCAGACAATCAGAAAGATTTCGACACGGTGACATCGTTTCTATATGACCTATACAATTTCGAACTGCTTATGGGCAGAGGTTTACTGGAATACGATAATGGCAAAAAGTACTTTGATCATCTGGCGGATTTGGTTGATAGCCGATGGCAAGCCGTGGAAATACGTGAAGAAAGCGCCGTGGATATAATCACTCAAGATATGCAGGACCACGACTCAAATGCGTTCGTCATATATGGGGCATCGCATAGGGAATCATTAACGGCCAGGTTGCGACAGCAAGGTTTTAGTGTCTCGCCCAATGATATTAGCAACGCCGAGGGACTGTATGTTCATGCACCATACGAAGAGTTCCAGGCCAACATGATGCGCACAATAGCGTCCACCGCGTTCATGGCGACGACGTGGCAGATTGCCGATATAGAGGAAAAGACAGAAGCAGCCGAAGAAGCCGATCCGCCACTAGGCGATATGTACAATGCCCTAGAGAAGCTCAACGGAGACGAAAAGTCCACTCTGGACTTTTGTACCAGGTGCTTATCTATACAAAATGGAATAGTTGAGAGCTATAGTGAATCGTTGCGACAGTATTGGAAATTAGTAGATAATACTATTGAAGGTTAGACGTCATGACGCTAGAGAGAACAACGCACAAAGGACTAAAAATTTTCGTCGATAGTTTATCCACGGAAAACTCACGTATAACGGCTCGCGTGGGTGTTGGGAGTTTGCATGAAACGGAAAAGAACGCAGGTCTATCACACGTATTAGAACATTGCGTACACATAGGAACAGAGTTATTTAAAGACGAAGAAGCACAATTAAACTTCACGGGTATAAATGCCCTTGAATATAACGCGAATACGTCCTACGAAGATACTAGTTACTTTGGTATCGGACCTTATGTCGAGCCGAACATACAAAGGCTTGGAGAGATGCTATTCCGAGCAACGCTACCAAAGAAAGCCTTAAAGAACGAACTGAAACTTATCAACCAAGAAGCGAGAGAAAACCGCGAAAAAATGAACAGTATCCACGAAACGGCGTCAACGTATGCGCTCTTTGGCAAACCATTTGGTCGCGATATTATTGGCTATGCGGATAAATTAGAATTTTCTAGAACGGAAATCCTAGAGTTTTATAAAAAACACTATGTGTCGTCAAACATGGCAATCATTGCTGTTGGCAATGTGCGCATGGAGGAATTAATTGAACATATAGATAACTATTTTGACTTATCCGACCTGGCAGCCCCCGTCACTGAAGTGAAGCATCCGGGACCACCAAAGGCTACAACGTCCGGTCTAGAGCTAGGAGCTGTTGATAACGCCGAGGTGCGCGTAGCGACTCCTCTGGATCCAGCATTCGTCGAAAGATTTCGAAACAACAAGATATTGTTCGAGACCGTAACGCAAGCAATGAGTAATTATTGCTTCAAAAGATTTAGGGGTGATACTGGACTAGCCTACGATGCTGGCGTGGATTTTTACGACTCAAACTCCCCACTAGCCTGGTCTATAGGCGCAAATGCCGAAGTAGCTCCATCGAATACAAGAAAGGCAGGAAAAATGTTGCTAGAGGCCTTAAGTCGACCCGGGGCTGATTACACCGATTCATCAATTGCGTCTGCTATTGGAAATACGAAGAGCTGGGTACTAGAAAGTATGGACTCAAAGGATACTCGTACGGGTTTTTATGCCCAGGCTTTGGATCAACACACTGAACCAACAGATTTAAAGATAATCGCGCAAACCGCCCATGACCTAACAATCGAACAAGTTAGAAATGGAATCGATGAGGTCGTTGAATACATATCGAAGAATCCACCAATTACGCATGTCACAGGACCAACAAAAGCCGTCAAACACACGGATCGTATTTTTACGACCGATAGAATCGCCTAGTCGCTAAACCCTCATGCTTGCGCCCCTGTCTCGACAGGGCTACACTGATTCTAATGGAAAAGTCACAAGGCTGCCCACTGGGATATTCCTCAGCATCCGAGGAAGGCATAGTCATGTCGACCAATTGGGATTACCTACGTGTCATGAAAATGAACGAGACTGCTCCCGCGCCAAACATGGCTCCCGTCACCAAACTAGATGCCACTATTGAAAGTCAGCGTTTTGCTCCTTGGTTTTGGCCAGACGAGCAACTATCCGACGTTGTAAACTATAGAAAATCAGCATTTTTGGATGACATGTGTCGAGTTTTGGATACAGACGATGATGACCCCGTTGTTCGGGCCGCGTCACAACAACTATTATCCCTTCAAGCAAACTACCTGGCAAAGCACTTTCCTGATAAATATCGCATCGAGACGCAACGAAAATTTGGCAAGGTTATTATAAACACAATAACCGACGATCAATTCAGTATCAGGCCTGAACGCGATAATTGGCATCCGCTAGCTATAAGTGGCCTGCTGGGTCAAGAAGACATCTGTGTCGTCAAACGTGACGAAGATGATAAACACGTATTACGCGCGGGATTTTTGGCAACACCAACAAACTGGAACCTGACTGACTTTATTGGTGCCGACATGGACAGAATCCATCATAACGTAGACGGCTATCACAAACCCGCAGGGACTAATAGGTACAGGCTAAAAGACACGGTTGATAAATTTCTGGACCATCTTCACGAATATCCTAGTGGCATAACTTGGCGAGGCAATCAGTTCGTCGAGTACACGCCAAACATAGCACTAGAACCTAGTCTAGAACGTAACCTTCGACCCAAAAGGATTGCTCGCGATATAGGCAGTCGATTATTCCTGCGGAGTGAACGCGAAACCCTGACCCGCCTACCCGCGCCATATGACGATTTCACGATTTTTACTATCAAGCCGCATGTATTTCGCATGGAAGACGTACGTCGCGAGCGAGGCGATGACTTCGTACGGGCACTCGCGACCAACTCCGTACTTCGGTCTACCCTAAAATCAACTGAGGGTCGAAAAATCAACTTACAAAGCATGTTGGAACAATACCTATTGGAAAAGGAGGATTAAATGTATATCTCTGTAGACATGGGCGGAACAAACACGCGAGTAGCGGGAATACGAGACCTAGAATCAATAAACTATGTCGATGAACCCGTCAGGCGACGTAACTCTATGGATTATGAAAATGATCTGGACTTTATCGTAGAATCCGCAAAAAAAGTAGCTGGTCGCGAGGCAATAAAGGCTGTCGGAATCGGCACACCCGGAACACCAAACCCAGACAGAACGCGTATCGCGTCGGCAATTCACTTGCCATTTTGGAACGGCCAGCCTCTTACCGAGCCTATATCGGATACCTTAAACTGTCCTGTGTTTTTCGAAAACGACGCAGTTACCGCGGGACTCGGCGAAGCATACTACGGTAATCAACAGTCCGATTTTCACTACTTGATTTGGGGCACAGGAATGGGTGGTGCGTCTATTGAACGTGACAAAGACGGTAAGGTATCTTATGTCGAAAAACTCAACTGGCGCGAACACTTTTACGAATGGGGTGTTGACTGTTGCGGCGCAGGGATCGAGAAGCAATACGGACGCGCTCCCGAAACGCTCACCGACAACGAGTGGCACAGAGTACGCGTTAAATTCGGCGCGCATTTGTTGAAGTACGTCGAAAACTTTAGACCAGATGCAATGGTATTTGGCGGTGGTTTGGCCGACAAACACAGGGATTACGTGGAATCATTTGCTCGACTAGCTCAGATCGACGTTGGCGTCAGTAACTTTGGCAATGACAGTGGTATAGTAGGTAGCTTTGGCTTGATAAAATACGAGATAAGTCGGCCAAGTGATGCCCCCAGATACGACACGCTAGCCGACGTCGAAGAATAAATGTTAAAATACTACTAATACTGCGAACACCGGGAGGCTATATGTCAGGCAACGAAAAAATATGCTATTTTGCTCACCATGTAACAGATTATGGAACCGAGCGCGAACAAAGATCACTAGACCTTCTGGAGGAAAATGGTTTTACCGTTGAAAATCCAAATACACCAGAAAACGAAGCGGCGTATCAGTCATTGAAAGATCGAGGAGAAAATCCGATGACTCACTTCGAGGCTGTCGTTCGTAAATGTGGCGCTCTTGCATTTCAACGATTCGAGAGTGGCTTTATCGGCGCGGGCGTGGGCAAAGAAATCAGAACAGCAGCCGTAGACGGCAAACCGATATTCGAAGTCTTGGATGACACATTGGTTACGGTCGACGGGATATCGGTTGCGAATACCGCCTTGTCGGTGGATGATACACGAGCACACCTAAAAGCAATTCGAGAAGCAAGAGCTACGGAATAATATGGAACAATACGACTATAATATTCCAATTTACGATCGGAATCTGGCATTCACCGATTTAGAAACCACAGGCGCTAATTGGTGGCAACATGAAATCCTGGAATTTGGGGCTATCATTACTACGCCAGATCTAAGGGTATTGCATACCATAGATAAAAAAGTACGACCTGAACATATAGAGAATGCCGATGCCTATGCCCTAAAGTACAACGGCTACGACGAAGAGGCCTGGCGAGATGCTGTAGAGCTAGACGGCGTGCTAGAGGAATACTGTGAATATTCGGCCAACACAGTTCAAGTAGGACATAATCCTCAGTTCGATAAAACCTTCATCGAAAAGGCACTAGTAGATCGTGATATGCCTATGCATCAGCTAGATGCTCATAGTGTTGATACATTCACTATGGGACGATTGGTACTACGATATTCCAATTGCAGTAAACTTACTATGGATAATATATCTAAAGGTATCGGCGTAACGCCCGAACCAACCCCGCATCGCGCAATCAATGGCGCTAGACAGGCGCTAAAGATATACTCTACTTTAATGCATATTCGTCAGCCACTCGACTAGTTTAAATAACTGTCGCGTTGACCTTATCACAAACATCCGCAGTCAGCTGAGCCATGACGCCAGCAACTTCATCCCCAGTCAAAGTCTTTTCGTGGGACGTCAGGCGTATACGGAGAGTAACGTTCTTTTTATCGCTTCCGTCCGGCTGATAAATACCTATGGGTTTTATAGACGCTTCCAAATCACTTTCTTCTAGATTCACGGAAACAGCTTTCTCTATGTCACCATACGGTACGGCCTTTTCAACCTGAAATGTTATATCTCTGTCGGTGTATGGGTATTTACTCAGTGGTCTGTACGATCCGCTAGCCGTTTTTAATACCTTCACTAGTTGTGAAAAATCTATCTCAAAACCTGACGAGACGTCTGGTAGTTTAAAAGCCCCTCTAACACTAGCACGAAACTCGCCTACAATACCTATGGTTATATCGCCAACAACAATTCCCGCGCTACGCTTTGGCTCCATAAAGGCACCGCCTGTAAGCGTGCGGTATTCAAACTTGAGATTCAACTGGTCAGCCAGATATTCTACGATTGCTTTAGCCTCGTAAAAACCACCACCCGCCATTGCTAACGACAAGAACTCGTCTTCTAGTGGAACGCCTTGGTCATCCGTGCCGGCGTTTATATCGTGGCCTTTGCCTATTTCAAAAATCGCGAACTTGTCATACCCTGCGCGCGCGTTCATGTGAATTTTGTCCATCAAACTCGGTAATACCGATAACCGCAAATAATGCAAGTCTGGGCTTAGCGCATTCGATAGCTGATAGCAGGCGTCTATACGTTGGTTTGATTTTTCTAGGATATTCTTATGCACAAAACTATACGTCATCACCTCATTTGCGCCAGCACGTGACAATATATCCCGTAAGTTTGTCTTTAGCTCGCGCTCTGGCAGCACTACGGCAGGCGTGATACCACGTTTTGGCAACTCTTGTGGCAATTTATCAAATCCATACAGGCGCCCTACTTCTTCGACAATATCCTCTGCAATCTCGATATCAGTCCGCCAGTACGGCGCGACGTAATTCAGATCATCATGAGAAAACTCTACGTTTTCTAACAAGACCTTAATCTCTTTGTTCGAAAGCTTCAATCCTAGACGACAATTGATAAAATCGTCATCTATAGATAGTGGCGCGTGTACTGTACGTTCGCTAAATGTCTGCAGATTCATTTCGTCTATTACATCGCTGGCGGGCTCGCCACCGGCAACAATAACAACCGATTTCAACAAGTCCTGCATGACACGATCATTCTGTAGAGGAGATTGACCCTTTGTAAATCGCGTCACCGCGTCGGTAAACAAACCATGATGCATACTTGTTCGGCGAATAGTATACATGTCGAAATTAGCGCATTCTAGTATGATATTCTTTGTCTCGGCACTAACCTCTGTTTCGCTACCGCCCATTACGCCACCCAGGCCGATAGGCTTTTTGCCATCAGTTATCACGATGTCACTATCATTTAGTTCCTCGACTTTACCATTTAACAACGCAACGGTTTCGCCCTTTTTCGCCATACGCACACCTAGTTTGCCAGTCGACACCTTATCGTAATCATAGGCGTGCACTGGCTGTGCCGTCATCAGCATTATGTAATTTGTCACGTCAACTATATTATTTATCGGTTTGCCGCCCAGTCGAACCAGTTCGCACTGTAACCACAGTGGACTGCTCTTTACAGTTACGTCGCGAACCGCCATTGCCATGAACCGCGATACTTGATCCGGCACATCATTGACCACTTCTAGTTGAAGCCCGTTTCCTTTTTCGAACACGGGGTCGTCCAAATATTTGGGCGGAGTTTTGAATGCCTTACCTAAAATTCCTGCGATTTCGCGCGCTACGCCCAGCTGACCAAAGCAATCCGGACGATGCGTAAACATCTTGTTTTCGATATCTATCACCGTATCGTCTAGACCAAAGACTTTCGCAAAACTAGCACCAGCCTCTATTTTGCCATCACCTTGTGTTACTTCGTCGGGGCTCATTTCTAATATCCCATCGTGCCCATCACCGATTGCTAACTCGTCAGGCGCCGCCAACATACCATTGCTAGTCACGCCGCGAATATCACGAACAGCCAGGCGAAAAGGCTCGTCGTCGTCAAAAGTTGCTGGCACGACAGATTCTGGCGGTAGCCAAACAGCCCACATGTCGGCATGTACGTTTGGCGCGCCACAGACAACCTGAATCAAATCCCCAGTACCTGCGTCAATCTTGCACACGCTCAATTTGTCGGCATCACTATGCTTTTCGCATTCGACTACTCGAACGATTTTGGCATCTTTATACTTGCCGGCCAAATCGATAACTTCTTCGACGCCGCCCAGTTGTTCGTTTATGTGGCGAATTAGCTCGTCGACTGGCGGTAGTTCGAAATCGACTAATTGACTAATTGTATTCAGACTAACTTTCATTTAAAACTGCCTCAAAAAATCTAGTTTTGCCGACTGGAAGTACCGTACGTCTTCGATACCGTGTTTCATCATGATGAGGCGCTCGACTCCACCGCCCCATGCAAAACCCGTATATACATCTGGATCGATGTCGGCCATTTTCAATACGTTTGGGTGTATCATCCCACAGCCTAATAGTTCTATCCAACCAGAATGTGAACACACGCCGCATCCCTCGCCTTCGCAAAAAGGACATGACAAGGAAAACTCAAAAGAGGGCTCGGTGAATGGAAAATAAAACGGGTTAACACGAACATCCAGCGACTTTTTATAGTAACTCTCCAAAAACGTCTTTAATGTTGCGACCAGCATACCGGCATGAATATCCTTGTCAACGTAAATTCCCTCATGCTGGTAAAAAGTGTGTTCGTGTCGCGGATCCAGGTCTTCGTTTCTAAATACTCGGTCTATACTAGCGGCCGCGATGGGCTGTCCAGATTCTAATTGTGGTTTTAGTTGGCGCAAGATGCGGTTCTGCATAGTACTGGTATGCGCAGGCGCAATCAATGGCTCGCCGTCCTTGTCCTTTTGTACAGTCATAAAGGTATCGAAATCATCGCGCGCCGGATGCCCCGCCGGAAAGTTGAGTGATTCGAACATGTGGTATTGGTCATCCAGTTCTCGTGACTCAAAAACTGTAAAACCCATACGTTGCAGTATGTCGCCCATCGTCTGAATCTCGCGCGAGATTGGGTGTATGGATCCATTTTCCGCCGGTAGTAGCGACGGCGAATCAGAGTTTATATCCATCGGTGCCGTCACGTCGATTTGCTCAACATCGCGATCCAATAGCTCCGCCTGTCGTTTTTCGACAGCGGCAGCCACCTCTTTTTTTAGCTCGTTGAGTGCGCGACCAGCTTCAGCCCTTTTTTCAGGCGGTATGTTTTTTATATCATCAGCAAGTGCGCGCAACTGGTGAGCCCTCAAAAATTCATGCGGGCTATCGCTCGTTGCTATGTGCATCAACAATTCTTCGCGAACTTTTTCACTATCTGTCATCTGTAAAAATTATAGAGTATTTTACGACTGATTGCCAGAAGCGACAATGTACCAAATTAACGCACCTACACCGATTACAACTATAGCTATCCATAGCGCAGCCAAACCGGAAGTTTGTTTGGTGTTTTTCATATACGCCGAATCGTCCACCCCGTCTGGTAAGTCGGCCGGATTTGGATCCTTTTTCTTGGCTTTTTCAGTCAACTGTTGGGCTACTCTTTTTTGTAGTTCAGACCTATTCTCGTCTTGTTTCAAGATAATTCCCATGCAAATCATTATACATTCTTTAAAAATAATAGACAGCTTCAAGGGTTATGTTATACTAGTCCCATAATTCTTATTAAGGAGGGAATTCTAATGGCTACAAAAAAAGCCGGCTCGGCTGCCAAAAAGACCACCCGGTCAAAAAGCCAATCAACAAAAACAACAGTAAGCGCTCCTGCGAAAGTTTCTAGCAAGAAACTAAGCTTGCGCAGTAACGACCTAGCAACCACGTTTATCGGCGAATTCGTCGGTGTATTCGCGCTAGTTAGTGCGTTTCTAATCACAAATGGCGAACCGCTATACATGGGATTCGTACTAGTAGGTTTGGTCCTCATGGTAGGTGTCCTATCTGGATCACATCTAAACCCAGTAATCACGGTTGGCGCGTGGGTTACGCGTCGACTTGACCACCTAAAGACAGTAGTCTACCTTGTAGCTCAGTTCCTAGGTGCAGGTGCAGCATTTGTTCTGCTGACTACATACCTAAATGGCGCAGCAGGTGACGCGGCCGGATTCGCACAACCAGCACGTGAAGTATTCCAGCTAGCTCCGCTAAGCGAGACTACTCAATGGTTTGTATTCTTCGCTGAAGTAATCGGCGCCAGCCTATTCGCTTTTGCATTCGCAGGCGTATACAAAGCTTCTGTCGACCGCGTTACACGCGCTTTGACTATCGGCTTTGGCTGGATGGTCGCGGTTCTAGTTGCTAGCGTTGTCGCTGGCTACGTTGGTGCGCAAGTTGCAGTCAACCCTGCAGCGGCTGTCGCAGCAACCGCAGTTGACTGGACACAGATTGAATGGATGGCTGTTGCAGTATTCCTAGGCGCCCCACTAGTCGGTGGTGTAGTAGGTTTCGCACTTCGTGATCTAGTTGAATCAAAATAGTTATACGGTAGCTATTCGATAACAGTAATCCCCGCAAACCTGCGGGGATTACTTTTTACTCATCGGAGTTTGGCTTGTCCAATAATAATGGCTCTACACTACTATCACGACCCGCTATCTTGACTATATCTTTGTCCACCTTGCCAAGTTCTTTGTGCGCATTATTAAAATGATTAACGGTAGTCCCTAGTGAGTTACCTAGTTTTTGCATGAACGTCTCGAAGCGACCAATATGTTGACCAAGCTTACCTACCCTTGTCTGTATATCTTTGGCTTGCTCTTCTATCTGTAAACTACGTAATCCCTGCAAAACAGTTTGGAGATAGGCCATGAAACTAGTTGGACTAACGATAATTACTCGTTTATCTCGAAAAGCATACTCTATTAGATCCTTACTACTCACCCCGACGCTATTGATTAGTAAATCATAATACAATGATTCGCTAGGTATAAACATAAAAGCAAAGTCCATGGTGTTCTCGCTAGGACGAATATACTCAGCGGTCTCGTCTATTCTGCCTTTTAAATCTGCCTTTACTTTCGCAAGTAGTCTGTCTCTCTCGGCTTTATCCTTTGTTTCGACCATACGATTGTAGTTCTCTAGGCTAAACTTACTATCGATTGGAAGTATCTGACCTTTTTCTAGGAATATAACCGCGTCAACAATCTTGCCATCGGCAAACTTGTACTGCATTTTATACTGCTTGGGCGGTAGCACGTTTTCCATGACACTTTCCAGATAGAATTCACCAAAAATCCCTCGCTGTTTAGGGTTTTGTAAGACATTTTGAAGCGTTTTTAATTCTGTCGCGACGTCAACGACTCGCTTGTTAGTCTCATCTAGTTTCGCCAAGCGTTCCGTGACATCGGCAACTAGTTTTGCGCTTTCGCTCAACTGTTTTTGAACGGACTTTTGAATAGAATCGTTGTTGCGCTCCAACTTATCGCCCATACTTTCTTGTAACCTCGCAATAGTTCTATTCAGTTCTGTCACGTCTGTTTTAATCAGATCGACAGACCCTCCCTTTTGCATTTCTCGCATGCGCGACAAAAGTTGCATCACTATGCCGGTAAATACAATCACTATGGCAGCCAAGGCAAAAATAAATACAGTTGTATCCATGTGGATATTATAACATCGTGATTAGACGCACTAACACGACCGCAGGAATGGTAATCAAAAATACAATTATCAACGAGCGCGGCCTCACAAGCCATGAAAATAGTGAGTAGAACACGGCGTACAGTATTCCATACCAAGCAATAGCCTCGAACCAAATCATTTCCGACGTCCAGGCGGCAATAGACCATAGACAAATAAGTGACGCAATGACTACCAATATTGGTCGGTATACCCCCATCTTTACCAAGCCTAACAATCCAACTACGCTCGCAAACAGTGATGCGATAATCGCCGATGTATCAGACGTCATCTGGGCACATGTCTCCTCGCTAGCTTCTCCGCATGGTATCGCCGACAGCAAAACGTCTCGCATCAATATCATGACAAGCCACATTACGACCCCAACAGCAAAACCAAGCACCGCAACCTGTATCAGTTGTTGTGGCTGCAACTCAATTACGCCTCCCCACCGAGAAGACGAATTATTTACATTGTCATCTGTCATTTCGAGATTATTTTACCATAACCCCGCACCCCTATAAAGCATGGGCGTTTTGAGGGTTATTTTGATTTCTTTCCAGGCCGATTATAAGGAGCCGTAAGGTACCAAATAGCGCCTATAAGTGCCGCAAACACTCCCCCGACCACATCTAGAGGCGTATGTACCAATGCCAATACTCTTCCCAAGCACACCAGAATAACTAAAACTAAGAGCACGGCAGAGAGCAGGCGATTTTTCGTTTCGAACCAGACCGCTAGCAATATTGCCGTGACAAACAGTGCATGATCCGAAGGAAATCCTGGATTATTCATGAATGACGCGCCTGGCTCTACGCCTAGTAGCTCGAAAGGTCTTTCAGTTGCTGGCTGATATATAGTTGCCATGAACTTTGCTACCAAAAGCGACATAAGTCCAGCCATTAAAACACGGGAATAAGCCGCGTACTTTTTTTTGTTTGGGATCAACGCTACTAGCGCATAAATAGCGATGGCAGCTACTATAAAAACGGCGCCGTCTGCTATGAACTGTACAAGGATTTGCATATAGTCATAGTATACGCTTTTGGTTCAAATCATGCTACAGTGGTTATGTATATGAATAGGAGCAGGGTACTCATAATTGTTGGCATAGTCGTGCTTATTATTATTGGCTTTGTGGCAGCCATTTTAAACATTACCAACCCTAATAACAACTCCGGTCAAAATCTATTAGGCAATAACGGGGATTCATTCACCCGTGTAGACGCCTGTGACATACTGACCAAAAAAATAGTAGCAGAAACTTTTGGAGGCGAGATCTCTGGGACTACACCCGTTTCTGGAGCGTCATCAAACCCAGAGATGCTCGTAACTACCTGTAGCCTAACATCTAGCACAGGCAATAATACTAACGGTACGGCAGTATTACTGGCGCGTGTCGCTCTCAGCAAATACGGCGCCGGCAATAACGAGCAAGAGTTCGAAATTAACAAGCCCGAGGGCGCTATAGACGTCAAAGACGTGGGTGATGACGCATACTACGTTCCCTCATTCAACCAGCTGAACATTCTAAAAGGTAACAACTGGTATATATTGTCTAGCTACGTAGAAGACGTATTAGACGGCACCCTGGACGAAACTGTTAGTCTGGCCAAAAAGCTCGATTTTAAATAGTACTTAGGCGCCAAAGCCCTGTAGCAAGTAGTAAACTACTACGCCAGGCCATACGACGGCCTCAATAAATGCCCAAATAACGTCTCCACCATGTTTTGCGCCCTGTAGAAAATACACGACCGCCCCAACGTAAGCTACAAATCCTACGAATCCTAGAGTTCCATTATCTGCTATTACTTTTACTGTTTCTTTTTTTGCCATGTGATGGTTCCTTGTTTACCAGTGTAGTATACCATAAGCATTTTTTGCATGGAATTCTACTATGCCGTACACGAGCTTGGGTCTTACTCGTTTGGCAGTATAATCTTTGCGTCAGGATTCGTGAATCTCTTGCCATCGGGCGTGCTGCATTGTTCAGGGTAAGACTCCAAGATAGGATATCCTGCATCGACACAATCTTTATAACTATTTATGGACTTGTCTGCATTTCCGTTGTTTACGAATAGTGATATCAGTGATCCTAAAACCGCCACAAAGACAACTACTATCAACATGTACATCATTATATGCTTGGCGTTTATCTTGCTCATGCATAAACTATACCACAATTAGAAAGCACCCCCGCAAGTAGGTGCTTTCCCGAAGGAAGCTCTTGTTTACGAGGGTGTTCGTGGTACCGAAATCTCTGGAGTCACGACTTGCGGCATAATCTCGACTTTCTGAACCAGGTACTGTATGCCAGGACTTGTGACACTATCGTCATCTACGTCGAAAGCAACTACTACACTGTCACCAATGCGTAACATAGCACAGTTGTTCACCTTCGCCGTGTCGCAACTATAGGAAACTTCACCAGCATTTACGAGGTTGAAAATCAGGTTACTCGGCGGATTATTCCCTTCTGACACGGGTGATGGCGAAATGCGCCAAATGACACCAGTGCTCACGGAATCGTCATCGCGCTGAATCTCTCCCTCTGCACCTAGCCCTTCACCGTCAGTTACTTCCGACGGCGAATCAGTACTGCATCCGGTAGCCACCAACGCGACGGACAAACCGGCGCAAAGCAGCGTGGCACCTACATATGCGCGCATAGCGCTCTCCTATCGCTCGCTCTCAATCATCTCAAGAGATACTACTATTTTAATACATTGATGTCATTATAGCAATTTTAGTATTTGGCTATGTTATGTACACGTGGCGATACAAATGTTATAATCTGTCAACGAAGCCAGATAATTCCTTAATCAGTGGGATGTGGCCAAGTGGTAAGGCAGTGGGTTCTGGTCCCATGATCGGGGGTTCGAATCCCTCCATCCCAGCCAAATTTGCAAAACATCGCCAGAAGAGTAAATACTCGAACTGTTTGACTCAAGGGACGACTCTGTAACAGGGGTCGTTTTTTGATTTTCGTCTTGATTTTTATCGTTGTTGATGGTTATATCACTCATTTCTTACCTCCCCAAGATTTCCTTGGTTTTTAGTGTTTTATTAGCAATCACCGACGCGAATTTACTGTATTTAACAGATACAGCGCCGTCGCTGTAGGTGAACGAAGTGAAAAGTTTGGTCAATATGACCCGTTTCTGGTCGATGGTGCGAGTTTGGTATAGTTTGGCAGCCTTCTGAGTCAATTTAAGTAATGCTAGGCGCTGTGGCAGGTCGTTGCCGTTTACTTTATCTTCAAGCATAGCTTGCTTCTGTCGTAGTTCATTCAGTTGTTCCATAAACGATGCATGCTTCGTCTGGTAAACATCTTTTGTGATATCGCCAGCTAGCTTGTCGTCATATAAGTCGCCGTCCATACGAGCGAGTCGTTCGATTTGCTTATTAACACCCTCTAGTGAGTCTTGGTCAGTTCGGCTGGTGGTTTTGCGCTTAGTTTCAAGTTGTGCGACAACCCAATCGATTAGCTCGCTTGATGGGCATACGAGATCGTTCAGTAGAGTATGAATCGTTTCCTCCAGCCGATCCTCTCGTATCGTTTTCTTCACTTTACATATTGGATTCCGGCGTTGGCATGCACCGTAGTAGCGACCCTTTTGCAGTTGCCAAGTTACAACACCACCGCATGTTCCGCAGCTAATCATATTCTTAAATAGCGGATTGTGTTTCTTGTAGACTGCTGGTCTTCCACCGGTCATCTTTTCCTGTACGCGACTCCATAAGGCATGGTCAATGAATGTTTCATGTTTGCCCGGGTATTCTCGACTATCCCAACGAATTACTCCAATGTAATACGGGTTCTTGAGCATCTCATCAACACGACCATGGACATACGGTCGACCTTTACGAGTACGTATGCCTCGCAATGCCATCTCTTTAGTGATGGTCTTGCCGTTTTGACCCGGCTGTAAATACAGCTCAAACATCGCCTTGATAATACGCCACGTCTTTTCGTCTGGAACTTGGATGCGTCTACCGTCAACCGTCTTATTTATGTAGCCAGGAGGCGGGACGCCGGGCAGCCAGCCTTGAGCTAATTTTTCAGACCATCCCTTCATCGCCTCTTCGCGCAGGTTATCGATATAGTTCTTAGCCATAACGACACGTATACCCCAGTTTAGCCATTCTTGAGAGCGTGAGTTTTTATGGAGAACTAATCCATCTTTTATGAAATGAATCTTCCTCGTCTCGTCCGCCTGTAGCCACTCGTCAGTCTCGACCGCATCGTAAAAATTTCGTGCATGTCGGTCAACTTTCTCGACGATCAGATTCTTGACTTGGTGATCAGCTACAAATTTCATCGCTTCTCGGAATATCCGACGCTGCTTCGCTTTCGATGCTGTTTCGGCTATCTTGAATACCTTTAGGAGTTTGAGGTTATGATTATCTGAATAGGTACTGATCAGCTTATCTTGCGAGGCGAGCGAATAGCCATCCTCCTGATCTTTGCTGGATACGCGTGCGATACCGACTGTCATTTCACGCATGGTCATCTGCCTCTACGTCATCATTGCTGTCTTCGAAAGCTTCAAAAAAACTGACAATCTCGTGCGCCATATCCGACACCTCACTACGACCTAGTTGCTCTCCCTGTGCCTCAAGGATCGCACGAAGGATATCAAGTTCATCGCCTTGTACGACCCCTGGTTCTGTATATGATTTCGTCTCGATTGCCATAATTTTTTACCCTCGTCGGCTATCTGTAACTATCCTTATATGGTTATATTATATATCCATATGTGGATATATACAATACTTTTTCGTTAGAATTCCGGTATTCTAATCAAAATACACTTTTTACCCCTGTTTTCTATTGCTTTTTCTTTTCTTCTTCTTATACTATATAAATATAGCAAGAGAGAATTTGGTCATTTAATGAATCAACCTTATATACGATCTCTAAATAACAATCAGTATGCCCTTATAGCAGCCATCTATTCACTACGATTCAGTACTCGTTCAATACTCAGTCAGTACTTAGGTATCGCTAACAATACATCGCTATATTCACGATTACAGATATTACAAAAACATGAATACATTGCAGCTCATTTCCAGAAAGACTATAAGCTAGCTGGCCGCGAAGCAGAGTTCTACGTTACTTCCAGGGGACTCAAGGCTTTACGCGACGCAGAGCGCCTAGACGTCTCTGATGCCATGCTAGCCGCCATATATAAAGACAAGGCCGTCGGCAAGGACTTCATCGCCCGCCAAACACTCATCGCTCGAATTCGCAACCAATTAATAGCCACCTATGACAACCTGCAAGTATTCACCTCACGCGACATCCAACTACTAGACTACTTCCCGAAGCCTCGCCCTGACTTATTTTTGTCCATGAAAAACGGTGACAAAGTGACACGATTCTTTCTCGAATACGTTTCAGCTGGCACGATCGACAGCCAAATACGAAAACGCCTAGAATACCATACGCGCTATCATCGCGAAGACGACTGGGGTGAAACTGAGACGCCATTTCCGAGCATCCTACTTGTTGCAGAGAACGGCCTTACAGCTGCTAGCCTCCGAAGATCGATTGGCCGCGAACAGTACAAATCAGATAGCGAGATATCCTACTATATCGCTACTCAAGGCAGCCTCTTGTCTACTACGCCTGATGACCGTTCAATATGGTCGAGTATCGGTGAATACGATAGCTCCTTTTCCTTAGATGAAATATAGCGGCCACAGGTTACCACTGAACTTCAAATTCACACACCGGCGTGACGATTGCTCGTAAGCTCCGCGCACGAGTAATGGTCACGGCTCTTTCGCCATATAGCAAGTAGCTAATTGATATTTTATTGCTCGGCGAGTGTGGCAGACGTGTACGTTCTGTCCACCGGACAGTACGTGCCGACTGACGTGCTAGTCGTGACAACCATTAAAGATTAATCAACCGATGTCGCACACCGTGCGTCTAGTGACATGATTCATTCTTGCACTCGAAGGTCTCACTGCGGAACGCAAGGGAGTGCCTGAGAGGGTAAGTATGGAGCGTGTCGTTGCTGCTGCCGTGTTCAAGCCAGACGATGTGACTAGCCTCCCATTTATGGGTGGCTATGTTGCATGGTCTGGGTGTTGGTTATTTGATGATGCGTCCGTATATTGCAGCGATAACTTCCGGCGATGGTAGGTCATGTTTCGCGTACTCTTCTAGCATTAGAGCCGTAACTTCTTCGGGCGAAGACGCATTTGGGAATAGTCTACGCTCAACAACACGCCTGCCGGCTGATTTAGCTGTCTCTATGCCATATTGCATGCCGCGACTAGTTCCATAATCTGTATATACAGCAGTCTGTTCGGCATGATGGCATATCGTCAACCCGGCATCCATACCGAGCTGTCTTTCATCTTGGTTGTTATCGTCAAGCATTTGGGTGTAGAAAAGATGTGAGGCGTAGGGTGCTTCGTCACGATTCAAGCTGTCTCGTACGGCTAACATCGTGTACTGAACATTACGCACAAGTCCGTCAACATCTGGAGCGCTGAAGGGGCTTTCAATTACAGTGAAGGGTTTCTCGGAAACTGGCACTACTTGTCATTATACATTAAGTCATTACGGCGGATACTTGAGCCGTTTATCGTCATGCTCAGGACAGGCTGAATCTACAAGCCGAGATAACTCACCGGCCTGCCTTCGCACGCCTCGTTATACTCATCGACTAGCTCCAGCTCATAGAGCCGGTCTTCGTAGTATTCGCGCAACTCATCGGCTATCCGGATAAGCTTGTCATCCATTTGCCAATCCTCGATAGTACAGCTATTGGCAACTGATCCGCGGATACCGCCGCCTAGATAATTCTGATAGGCGCTCATGAGCTCATCTTCATAGCCAAATTCTGTTAAATCCAGCTCGCAACCACCGCCACGCTCACTAAACTTTTCTCTTGTGATATTTTCACTGATTTTCATGACAATCTCCTTTAGACAACATCGTTAAACTTGCTGGGCGGTTTTCAGTCACACCCAGGACTCTCAAACTAAAACCGAGGAGCTAATACTCCTCGGCCAACATAATGGTGAGAACTCGGTTGCAATCCGGATCGAGCGGATCGCACCACTTACTCAAATTCTCATCGTAGTAATCTATCTTCCAGAAGATTTTCTCTCCGGCTACTTTCAGTGAGCCAAAATCGTGCTCACCGTACGGATCGTTATCTTCATCAAAGTCCGTATAATCCCTGACACCAACAAATACTTCGTTGGCGGCGGATCCCATCGCCACGATTCCTTTCGTGACGGTACAACCTTGCATACTGCGACGGTGCTCGTCATTTAGCGCAGCTATCTTTGCTGACGTTTCGTTTTGTATTACTTCTGTGGTCATATAACCCTCCTTACTTAACGAGAGGGCTTTCTCCCTCTCTGTCTGATAGGGTTCGGGATGACACCAAAGCTGTCATAGGTGGAGATTCCCCTTAAGATATTCAATTAAAAGAAAAAAGATTCATATCTTAGGGTGCGAATACGACCTTGATAGTTTTGGTTCACCCGTACACTGAGGAGACAGAGGGAGGAAGACTCTTACACAACTCCACCTAGTTCCGTACAACATAACAATAAAGGCAGTTTACCGTCATACCTAGGACGTTTCGGAGCTACTCTTGATTCGCTCTGGCGATTTCATGCCAGTTTACTCTGCCGAGTGAGGTGGAGAGTAAGTCGGTCGTCATACTCGCTTCATCTACGTCGATAATCCAGTGTACATACTGCTCAAGCTCTTCGGCTTGCTCGTTGCTATCGAAGTTTTTGATGATAGCTTGGAGTTCCTCGTAGTAGCACTCGTCGTTTGTGAGCCACAGGTTCACAATCCACGTCTCTCGATTAGTCCATCCATTGTACTCGACGGTTAGAGTTTGTTCTGCTTCTGCTATGCTGTGCATGGCTTCCTCCTTTACTTTACGTAACGGCTTGCCAGCACGGAGTCGCACGGCAAAGGTGTCACAGGTGGAGATTCCCCTTGAATACATCAGTTAAAAGAAAAAATCGTATTCAGGGGTGAATACGACCTTGATGTCTTTGCTCGACTCGTATAATAGGTCAGTACGTGAAGTAAGGAGTTTCATTTATCTGTCTGCTACAATACGAGCAGAAGATTCGTGTTTTCGCCGCACTGCGAGAAAACAGGAGTCTTCTTTTTTAATTAGGCCTTAGCTCTTTGAGTATCTTAATTTTCGTTTATCAAATGCAGGCATAGTGCCCTCGAGAATCTCTACTAGGCGCCTATTGATAGCTGGACTCTCTATCGATCCTGTCTCGAATGAAAAGGTATGCTTGCCGCTCTTTTTGTCTAGCTCTACATAGATGACCTGCTCCGCATCCGCGCCTACGGCAAGATTTGGATTATGGGTGACGATAACTATTTGCCTTCGTTTCTTAGCGGTCTTAATGAAATGTGTTAGAACCTGGAATACACTCTTGTTATCTAAATTATCCTCAGGCTGATCAATAATGAGCGGTGTATCTTCTTTATCAATCATAAGGTAAAAGACGAGCAATAGAGTGCCTTTCTCTCCAGGAGAAAGTTCGTCAAGAATCTTACCGTCAAGCTTTAGTTCGTATATTGGGGTAAGGTACTCAAGTGAGAATAGGAAGTCATAAAATTCCTGAACCTTGTCGACTTGATCGGAAATTTCTCTGGCTCTTTCTCCGGAGTTGGACTCCTTCTGATTATCTTCTAGCCACTCAATGATCGTATTTAATATCTGTGATATATCATCGCTATTCAATAGATCTTTCTCTACGAAGATTTCGGAGACGTCGTTTTCATTCGCTCCATAGAAAGTGCCTTTTCTGCTTTTATTAATGAACTGCAAAAAAGTCTTCATAAAAGTGGGGTCTAATTTGAAATTAGCATCTATAACCATCTTGAATTTTTGGGTCTTCGGATTTTATAGTGGAATTATCTTTTTAAAGTTTAAAAATAATTAGTGTTCAAATCGGAATATCTGGTGGAATACTAAGTGTCATAAATGTATCAATTAAATACGAGAGATACGTGAGAAAGTTAAAATAGTCTAACGAACAAGAGCTAAGAAAATTTATGGCACAATACATGGAAAAAGTGTGTGACATACTGGAAAACAGACCTTATTGTTATGACTTATACTGTATCGAGGTATTCGAATTATTGTATTTGTACCTATGTAGCAGATAAATTAAAGGACAGTCATTAATATAAGATATAGGAATTGACAACAATACTATTACACTATACAATGTAATTGTGAAATTGGTAATAAAAAGTATTATCGTTTTACTTAAATAAAAGGGAGGAATTTAAAATGAATTCAGCAAAAACTGATGTTCTAAAAGTGGAAGGTTTGGATTGCCCTTCATGTGCAACAACAGTTGAAAAAGCTTTGAAAAAATTAAAGGGAATTCAAAGTACAGAGGCTAACTTTTTTGCGGAAAAATTAACTGTAACTTATGATGATTCCAGAGTAACTCTTGACGACATTGCTGATAAATTAAAAAAAGTAGGTCACCCTGTAGTTAAATAACTCCAGTTTTCCCACTTAATGTTATCCCTTTAGATAACTTTTGAGTGGGGTTTAGTATTTAATTTATCTTTTCCTATCAAATGAATAAAAACATATCAATTTTTTTGATTACATTTTAAAAATGGAACATAAATAAGGGGGAACACAGAAATGAATACAAGGTGGTATAAACACCCAAGGACAATACTGTTGATTATTGCCGCAACCGTCACAGCATTTACACTGATTGCAGAAATTGGATTCGGTCTACCTGAAATGTGGGCGATTATTTTATATAGTATTGCAATTGTTGTTGGAGGGATCTATCCAGCAAGAAGTGCATGGGTTGAATTAAGAAATGGAAGTCTCTCCATTAATACATTGCTTATTGCGGCAGTAATTGGAGCTATTTATCTAGGATTATGGGAAGAAGCTGCGATGCTTGTCGTTATTTTCTCTTTAGGTGAATTAATGGAATCATACGCATCAGATAAAGCCAGAAATGCAATTAGAGCATTAGTTGAATTAGCCCCTAGTGAAGCAACAGTTATTCGAAATGGTCGTCAAATGCGTATATTGACAGAACAAGTGGAAATCAGAGATATCGTTCTGGTACGTCCCGGAGAAAAAATACCAGTTGATGGTGTAGTCACTAAAGGTTCAACTACAGTTGATCAAGCTTCCATTACTGGAGAGTCAATACCTGTATCAAAACAATTAGGAGATGAGGTATTTGCTTCAACATTAAATGGACGTGGTGCATTGGAAATAGAAGTGACTAAACTTGCTCAAGATACAACCCTAGCCCAAATTATTAAATTAGTAGAGGGCGCACAAATGAAAAAAGGGAAAGGACAGCGGTTCAGTGAGAAATTTGGTGCCATTTACACGCCAGCCATGTTTGTATTAGCGATCATTGTGGCTATTGTACCTCCCCTTTTCTTTGGTCAACCTTTTGATGAATGGTTATATAGAGCTTTAGTGGTACTAGTCGTTTCTTGTTCTTGTGGATTAGTACTGTCTGTGCCAGTCGCAGTCGTTACTGGCATTGGAACGGCAGCTCGAAGTGGAGTAATGGTTAAAGGCGGTATTTATATAGAATCAGCTGGTAGTACTCAAGTTGTGGCATTTGATAAAACAGGAACCTTGACAGTTGGAAAGCCTTCGGTCACGGATCTTGTAACGGTATCAGACCTTTCAAATAAGCAATTATTGGAGATTGCTGGTGCGCTTGAAAAACAATCCGAACATCCTTTAGCTGATGCGATTATGGAAGAAACATTAAACAAAAAGATTACAATTCCAGATGTAGAAGAATTCGATTCACTTACAGGTCGTGGGGCAAAAGGTAAGATTAACGGAAATAATTACTACATTGGAAATCCACGCTTGTTTAACGAATTAAAAGTAAACATAAATAAAGACCACGTCATGCAAATTGAAAAGCTGCAAGGACAAGGGAAAACTGTCATGCTCTTAGGAACTGCCAATGAAGTACTTGGGATGATTGCAGTAGCTGATAGACCCAAAGAAAATGCAAAACAAGCTATTCAAAGTTTGAAAGAAGCTGGTGTGAAAAAGGTTGTTATGCTAACAGGTGATAATAGACTAACAGGTGAAGCAATTGGTAAAGAACTTGGCGTTGATGAAGTAAGAGCAGAACTCCTTCCAGAAGATAAGATTAACGCAGTGAAAGAATTGCAAAAACAGTATGGGCAGGTAGCGATGGTAGGAGATGGTGTAAATGATGCACCAGCACTGGCTCAGGCTGATGTAGGTATTGCAATGGGAGTTCAAGGAACAGACGTTGCACTAGAGACAGCAGATATTGCTTTAATGCAGGATAATTTAGATCAACTAGTATATACACTAAAATTAAGTAAAAAGACAGTTTCTAAAATATACCAAAATATTGCTATTTCGTTAGCGATAGTTGCGTTCCTTGTTGTGACTGCCTTGATCGGAGTCATGCCTCTTACATTAGGTTTAATTATAAATGAAGGTAGTGCATTACTTATTATTATCAACGCAATGTTCCTTCGTAGATATCAATGGAAAAAAGAAGGTATAAGAACTAAAAACAATGCAAGTGATATTCCATTGGCTGATGCGGAATAATCTAAAAAAATATAATTTGACACACAAACTATTACACTATATAATGTAATTGTGAAATGGGGGAGGAAATAATGGAAGAAAATTGTTGTACACCTAAACCTCAGCTAACGGATCGTCCTTTGTTGGATATAGATTATGCGGAGGGATTGAGCGAAACGTTTAAAATCCTTTCAAACGGCACGAGGCTTCGGATATTACACGCAGTGATTCGAACACCAAACATATCCGTTACTGAGTTGGCTGAACAACTCGAAATGAAACCTCAAGCCATCTCTAACCAACTTCAACGATTAGATGATAAGGGCATTGTTCGTTCGTCTCGTGAGGGAAATTTTATTCGGTATCGAGTTGTTGACCCTTGTGTAACCAGCCTTTTACACGAAGGATGGTGCCTAACAGAAGATTTACCAAAATAGGAGGAGATTCAAAGTGGAAAAATGTGCACGCTCTAACTGTAATTGTCTTATTGGTGAGAACAAAGTAGAGGTTGATGGAAAAGTTTATTGTAATCAAGAATGTGCAGATCATTGTACTGATGAAGTTTGCGAGTGCAAAGATTGTAGCTGTGCAACTGCATAATTGAATAATAATGAAGGTTATCCTGTGCAACTATAGGATAACCTTTTTTGTACATAGGCTATCCAACGATAGGGTGCATTATTTAATGCAAACTCTACAAAAGGAATTTTCCAAACTATTTTCCTATCACCTATTGTATATGCTTTATGGGATGTTCTAAGAGCATTTGTGGTCACAAAAAATATTTAACAATTTTAATTTTGATATCAAATCTATACTTGAAAAACACGGAGTAGTAAAGGATGAACAATATGTTAGACCTATTATTCCTACCAGACCTTAAAACAATAGAACCACCACAAGAAAATGAAACCGACATGATGTTTAAAGTGGAAGCAATCAAACCACCTGAACGTTGTCCTAAATGCGGTTTTGACAAACTGTACAAGCATAGTTCACGAAAACAATTAATCATGGACTTGCCTATTCATTTAAAGCGAGTAGGCTTACAAGTAAACCGTAGACGTTATAAATGTCGTGAATGTGGCACAACTTTTTGGGAACGCCTTATATCCATTGACGAAAAGCGTAGTATGACTAAAAGATTGTTGGAGTCCATTGAAGAACAGTCCATGTCTAAAACTTTTGTGGAAGTAGCAGAAAACGTTGGTGTAGACGAGAAAACCGTTAGGAACATCTTTAAAAACTATGTGGCATTAAAAGAACTTGAATACCAGTTTGAAACTCCTAAATGGCTCGGTATTGACGAAATACACATTATCAAGAAACCTCGTCTTGTATTGACCAATGTGGAACGTAGAACTATATATGACATAAAACCCAATCGTAACAAAGATACGGTCATTCAACGCCTTTCTGAGATTACAGACAATACTTATATCGAATACGTCACAATGGATATGTGGAAGCCCTACAAAGACGCAGTTAATACAGTTATGCCACACGCAAAAGTAGTTGTAGATAAGTTTCATGTAGTCCGTATGGCTAATCAAGCCTTAGACAGTGTTAGGAAGTCTCTTAAAGCCAATATGACAGCCAAAGAAAGGCGTACCCTTATGCGTGAGAGGTATATCCTTCTTAAACGAAAGCATGACCTGAATGAACGAGACTCATTCCTTTTGGATACTTGGTTAAGTAATTTACCTGAACTAAAAGAAGCCTATGAACTTAAAGAAGAGTTCTACTGGATATGGGATACAGATGACCTTGACCAAGGCAGAGAACGTTACAGGTATTGGAGACAACGTTGTTTATCCAGTAACTCTAAAAACGCCTATAAAGACCTCGTAAGAGCCGTAGAAAACTGGCAGGATGAAATCTTCAACTACTTCGATAAAAGGCTCACTAACGCTTATACAGAGTCTATAAATAGCATCATTAGGCAAGTAGAACGAATGGGTAGAGGTTACTCATTTGAAGCCTTACGAGCCAAAATACTTTTTAATGAGAAGCTCCATAAGAAACGGAAGCCTCGATTTAATTCAAGTGCTTTCAGCAAAGCTATGTTATACGATAGTTTCAATTCGTATCAAATAACAGACCGTGACAAAACAGGCAACTATGGTGTAGATTTTTCCACACTTATTAAGAAATTGGAGAAGGGTAACTTATAGACCCTTTTCCACCATAAAATCCGAAGACCCGAATTTTTTTGTGAATTCCTCATCTTTTGATATCTCTTTATCAATCGATTCCTTGAATAAACCATAAAGCTCAACTACTTCTTTCTTTTTGGCAAAGATCTCTAGGGTCTTAGTGAGGCGCTCCTCACGCTTTTGTGCGAGTATGGGCAGAAGCTCACTATTCGCAAAGTTTAATTCATTTTCGTAAAACTTAAGAGTTGCCAACTGATCTTTAGTGCCTTCGATAGCATGTCGCTTGTCTTTCCATTTGCCAAGCTTTTCTTTGTACTCCTGAAATTCCTTCTCCGGTTTTGACAAATCTTTCTTAATCTCTGCTATCTGCTCGTCAACGCTGTCTTGCTTGGATTGAAGGCTTGCCTCATGAGCTGCTCTTAGACTTTCTGGCCTACTGACTAATTCGGAGTCGGACTCAATCGACGCCTTTGTTCGCAAGGAAGCTCGTATACTCTTAACTCGTTGCGCATATTCTTCAACCTTTGCCACAAGAGGAGACTCTTCAACCTTCATCTCAATAACTGCATTAATATCGAGTCCATACTTTTCAAACACTAAAGAATTATCAGACTTGAAAGTCTCCACTTGACCAATTACGCGCCTAAGAGACTTCTTCAATAAGCCGACCTCCTCTTGCTCCTGCGCGGCCCTAATTAGCTCGGCCTTTTGAGCTGTGATTTGCGCAACCAGCTCTTCACGAGTGGCATTAAGTTTCTCTAATTGGTCGTATTTTTCACTTTTTTGCTTATTCGTAGCTTCATCATCTAACTTGGCAGGATCGGGCACTTCAACCGGCTTAATCTTGTCGTGTTCTTTTAATTCATTCCGCTTCTCTTTAATGAGACTCTCAAGTTGCCTTAATCGACTTGGATGTTTCTTGCCTTCAAGTTTAATAATATCCTCCGATATATCATGAACTTCATCACGAAGACTAACGAGGTCGGCTTCAATACTTTTTGCCTTTATTTCTTCTAGCTCTTCGAAGCTATGGCTACCTAGCCTTTGTTCGTCAGGTATATGTAGAAAGATGACACTTTTTAATGTCTTATCAAAACCTTCGCCTTCAAGATCATTAGTTAGGTTTTCAAAATAATTTTGCGGAAGATACTTAACTTTCTCTGCTTGATTAGCATCCACGTCATGGTTGAGAGGGATCTGATCGCCCCTGCCTGTTCCGTCCTCCCATACCAATTCTGCCTGAAAGTTCTCTGCAAAGCCTTTTTTTCTAAACTTCAACCTCTTTGCATTTAAGAATGATAGGTTTTCATGCTTAATACCGGCATTGTGCGTATTGCCCAACACGCCGATCACATCAGAAAGTGCACTTTTACCGCTACCTTTATTTCCGATAATAGCCACAAGCTCTTTGTTGAAGTCTATTTGAACATCGTTAAACCATACACCCTGCGCACCTGTATAGCCAGATATATGATTTATATTTAATGAATCTATGTATTTAGTTTTATTACTCCTCACCCTATCTAAAACCGGTGGCTCTATGCCGATAAATACGCGGTCAGCAGGCTCGTATATGATCTGTTTCAACCCCTCGAAAGTTGTATCTGCTTTTATCCAGCAAAACCTATCGTTGTCCGGTTCAAAAAGCTTTGCTTCGGTGTGTGCGTCACTACCGTGGATACAAGGCTTCAGAGAGCCGCATTTGCTTATCACTGCATCTTCATTATCCTTCTTTTGTCCCAGAAAGTATTTTCTATCCTCTTCATTGCTAGAAAAGATTGCCTGAGAGATGGCGTAGATCGCTTTTCTTACGCCGTCAAGACTGCCCGGAGCTTTATCTTCAAACAGATCATAGTGCTTCTGGAAGCCTGATGCTCCATCATTTCTTGAATTACTTACGACAACGATGGTGTTGTCGGCAAAGTGTGGCTCAAGAAGCAAGCTCTGTAGCTTTGATTGATTGACGACAAAGTTCTCCACACCCTTCTTATAGGCGACGACATCGTCAGACAGTGAAGCGTCAAGGCTCTTGCCCAAGCTTACAAGGCCTGCTTTATTCATCTTATGCGATCTCGACCCGTCGTAAAATTCTATCGAGCCAAAAAAGTCATTATCAAGACTGCTAACAATCTCTGGATTAAAGATGCAGTGAATATTAACAAGTTTTCCAGTTGAAGTAACGGGGAGCATCCTAAGCTCTACATTAGGAAGGATGAGAATACTCTTTATGAATGCTTTCTGATCATCGTCAAAATCTTGACGATCGTCTATGTTAGCTATAAAGTCTATAACCTTTGCGTAGTTATCTATACTGAAATAGTCAGTAATGCCGATAGCGGCTATCTTCTTGTCGACAGCCTTTTTTAGCATCGTTACACAATATGCATCAAAGTCAGCGCTCGCATGAAATTGATCATTTTTATTAGTACCCTTTGTGTGAAGGTGTAGATCCCACCTACGCCATTCTGACCCTCTATTGCTTTCGATATTCATTCTACAAACACTCTTTTCCAATACAACACTTTGTTTGATATTATACCTCTGTTGAACGAGTATAGCTACTCCTGGACGTGGCTGCGTCTGGTATTTGACGGTACACTAACACGCCCTGTCATAGAACTTGTTGTTGCAGGCTCTAGTTTCTATAGATTATGCACAACAGGGGTGGCAAAACATAAATAACATATAATATCAATAGCGGCCAAACTGAGCTTATGGTTTATAATAGATGGAGACATTGGAGGGAAATAATGACTAAACAACAGAATGACGACAACAATAAACCTAAGCTACTATCGCTATTCTCGGGATGTGGCGGGTTAGACCTTGGATTTGTACAAGCAGGCTATGAAGTTGTATGGGCGAATGACTTTATGCACTGGGCATGCCAAACCTATAAGCGCAACTTCGGCGATCATATCCACGAAGGTAGTATAGAAGATGTAGACTTTGAATCGTTGCCTGACTGTGACATTATTACCGGCGGTTTTCCATGCCAGGATTTTTCAATGCTTTGGAAGCGAGGCGGACTCGAGACTGAACGTGGCAACCTATATACATACTTCGTTAAGGCTGTCGAGGTAAAGAGGCCTAAGATATTCATTGGCGAAAATGTCAAAGGTATACTTTCGGCCAATAAAGGTGCTGCTATCGAGCAGATCGTGACGGATTTTGCGGCACTTGGGTACACTGTAAAGTATAGGCTTAATAACTTTGCAAAGTATGGTGCTCCTCAGTTGCGCGAGCGAGTCTTGATTGTAGGCGTTCGTAACGATATTGACTATGATTTCGAGTTTCCAGAATATACGCATGATGAGTCGAACTACTTTACCGCAGGAGAGGCCCTTAAGGGGGTGGAGAAGGTTCCATATAACAATGAACATCAAAATATCAAAGATAAGACTCGTGAGATGCTTAAGTTGATTCCCGAGGGGGGAAACTTTACGTCTATACCTAAGGATAGCCCTTACTACGTCAAAGGCATGATTAGCCATGTATATCGACGCCTTGATCGAAATAAGCCGTCTACTACCATTATTGCAGGTGGTGGCGGTGGTACATGGGGGTATCACTACGAAGAGCCCCGCCCGCTCACCAACAGAGAGCGTGCTCGTTTATTCGGCTATCCGGACGACTTTATATTTGAAGGATCAATTACAGAGGTACGCCGGCAGATTGGAAACTCTGTACCGCCTATAGCTGCAAAGGTGTTTGCCGAGCATCTAAAGCCCGTGTTTAAGGAAGATCTGAGCAAGGTGTCTGTCTTACCTAAAGAAGATGGTATAATAAGCAAAGGAATTAACCTGAAACCGGCACTTGCTCTGGATTGACGTGAGTTTAATATATTCGAATTACCCACCCCTAAAAACAGAATCCGAAACCTATCATAGCGCTTTTACTGAACTGCTGGAGAGGTCGGATAGGTTAAAGATTGCCTCTGGATATATTTCTGCCGATGCCCTTATCGACCTTAAGAGCATCATCGAGGCGAATAGTGGCCCCTACCTAGAGTTAAACATCGGTATGCACTACTTCGAGGGCCTTACTAAGCAGCAAAAAGAAGCTGTGGAGGATCTTGATAATACGCTTCGCTCAAATAATTTAGGTGGAGTCTATTTTGTCGTCACTTTCCCGTTCCACGGTAAGATTATAAGCTTCAAAAACCAAGATCGCACCATAGGCGGGCTGATTGGATCATCGAATCTAACTAATATCGTAGAAAATAAAACAGGTCGCCAATATGAAGTGGACTATAGGCTTCCTGAATCTGACTGTAGCGAACTTGAGGACTTCATCACTCGCTTACGAGAGACGACCACAAGGCCATTCAATGAGCTAGACGTTAAGGTTGTAGAGAGTAAGAATAACCTCTTGGATGAACAATACGGCGTAGATAAAGCGGACAGCCAGGTTGTCGAATCAATAAAAGCTAATCCTGATTTTGAGTATGAATTTCGTATACCACTAAAGACCGATGATGCTACTAGAAGTAATCTGAATACATTCAATGGAAAGGGTCGCGAAAACAAGCAGGGCTTTGTTATGCCACGCTCATGGTATGAGGTAGAACTTATTGTACCTAAGCATGTCACAAGCCAGCCCGGATACCCGCAAAGCGACAAGACTGGTGACGGCGGAGTTATTAATGTCATAACGGATGACGGATGGTCATTTAGCTGTAAAGTAAGTGGTGATTTCAGCAAGAATCTACGCTCGCAAAAGGATTTGAAGATTCTGGGTAAGTGGCTCAAAGGTCGCCTCGAGCAATCTGGTGCGCTTAAGGCAGGAGAGCTATGTACACAGAGCACTATGAATGCGTATGGACGTGACGATTTTGTACTAGCTAAGTTAAAAGGACAAGATCTCTGGTATCTTGACTTTGGAGTTGCTAATCGATGAGTCACGCAAAGGAGTACTTATCTCGATTAGCGGAAGACACGCCTGAGGCTGTTTTATCTGTTCGCGAAACAATGGATACTATATCCAAAAATAATCTTGCTACTTTTTCGCATATGGATCATGAGGTTGGCCTATTACTAGGACAGGTGCAGAGCGGAAAGACTGGACAGATGTTTGGTGTTATGTCTGCTGCTGCAGATCACGGCTTTGAGCTGTTCTTGGTTCTCACGAGCGGAATGACTGCACTGCAGCAGCAGACATTCGAGCGCGCTATGCAGAGTATAGATACTTTTAACGTGTGCAATGAGAACGACGAAGTGCGCTTTTTCAGCAAAAAACTAAGGCAGCCGACGGCAGTTGTTTTAAAGAAAAACGCTAGTGTACTGCGGAAGTGGAAGAATCACTTAGCCTCTTCAGGCTATTGTACTGGTAGGCCTATATTTATCATTGATGATGAGGCTGACGCTACCTCGCTTAATACAAAGGTTAATAAAAAAGAGATTGAAGAAAAGAGTACTATCAATCAGCTGCTTGAGGATATCAAGCAACTTTGTACCAGCAGCTTCTATCTCCAAGTCACTGCCACGCCACAACCCCTTTTGCTGCAGTCGCTAGATTCGGGCTGGAAACCGAAGTTTATTCACTACTTCCGTCCCGGTAATGGCTATCTTGGGGGATCTTTCTTTTACTCCAAGCCAACTCCTTTCACCAATAAGTCGACTCAAGATGATGAACTGAGCCTTCTACTTGAAACCGACGACACCCCGCACGGACTGAAGCTAGCCGCCACCACGTACTTGATTACTTCAGCACACCAGATGAATGAAAAGCGTAAAGTATGCAACTTCCTGATTCACCCTAGCTCAAAGATTGATGACCACTCGGTTATAATGAGAAAATTAAAAAAATATATGAAGCAAGTCACTGCCGATCCTCGGAACCCTGTCATACAACGACAGCTCGAGCAGTCTTATGTGGATTTGCGACAATCAAAGCCAGATATTATCGACTTCAATGACGTGATATCCTTCTTAGAGTCTGATCCCGACTTTAGATATATAACAATGAACTCGGGGCCAGACAGCGAGACCACACCTGACATAGATACCGGTCTTAATGTGGTTGTTGGTGGCAATAGCCTTGGGCGTGGCGTAACGTTTAAGGGTCTACAGACCGTATACTACCTAAGGTCAGCTAAGAAGCCTCAGGCTGATACGTTCTGGCAGCATAGTAGGATGTTTGGATACGACCGTGATCCGCTTCTTATGCGTGTCTTTATGCCACGTGCCTTATATAACCTATTTGCCGAGATTAATAGTTCCAATGAAGTCCTCTACGATCAAATAGAGCAAGGCAATCTCGATAAGCTTCAGCTTATGTTCCCTCCAGGTGTAAAGCCAACTCGTGATAGTGTAGTTGACAGGAGTAAGCTGGACGTATTAGTTGGTGGTGTAAACTACTTCCCTCCAAATCCTGATCAGTCTAATGCCTTTGAACTCGACCCTGCACTTGAAAAATATGATGCGGATCGATCCTATCACACGATTAACACTGATACGGCTATCGAGATACTGTCTAAAATCAAAGACGACAAAATCAATAACTGGAGCATCAGTTCATATATTTCTGCTCTACGATCACTATCGTCGGAGAAGGGGTTTGAGGACAGCGTGGTATTGATTGTCCGTCGAGGAAGGAACATTGGCAACAAAACAGGCACCATGCTCTCTCCAGATGATCGAAAATTAGGTAGCTCAATAGAAAACAAGTCCGTAATCACCCTCTACCGTAACGTTGGTGACCCAGACAAGGGCTGGGACGGCTCACCATTCTGGATGCCCAACCTGAAGCTACCTAAGGGTAAAGTATTCTATACAGGCAAGACCACCTAGTGTGGGCATATTGACCATTCGATGTTTTATGTGCTACATTTGTTTTTGAAGGGTCTTGTATAGTATTGTGACGCTCCGAGGGTATATCTCTTGGAGCGCCTTTTTATTAGGCAGTATGTCGGTCTTCAGCGAAGTTTAGACCTACCTAGCGTTTGAACGAGTCTGCTGCATGAGGAGGATTTCCTGTGCCAACACGTACAAGACGACGTCTACGCGAACACACTGTGGGTCTTTTGGCTCGCAAATGGACATTACGCATTGCAGTAACGCTTAATGATGATACGAAGCGCCACTCTGAGCTTGCGAAGTGCCTCCCCGGTATTACACAAAAAGTTCTTACCGAAACCCTGAGAGAGATGGAGCGAACCGGCATAGTCGAGCGATTCGTCTATCCTGTTGTTCCGCCAAAGGTTGAATATAGGTTGACTGAGGTTGGATTGGAACTGCTGAAGTTATCCAAAGAGTTTGCTAGCTGGTTTGACACTCACCACGAGAACATACACAAAGCTAAAAGAATCTACGACCGACAACGGTAGTATTTGAGATTATTCATCACTTCGATTTTTCTACGAAAAGTCGAAGTCACGTCAAAACTTGTTTTGGCGACTTAGTAGTTAGAGATGTTTACGCTGCTCAATAGCGTCAAGTACTTCACGATGGCGTAACTTATCACGCTTGTTTTTACGCCTGCTGCGAGTAAACAGCCTAAAGATAAAGAAGAATACGCCAAACAGTACATACATCACGAAATACCAGCACAAAACAAACATCCATGCGCCCATAATGAGGGCTATCGCAATCATAGCTAAAGCAAACTTAGCTATAGGATTCTCGACGTTAGTAATCTTCCAGATGCGCTGAGCCGATCCACTAAAGGATAGCGGTGCCGATACGACGACTTTTTCAGATGCTAATTTGCGTGTCATATCCCTATTCTACAGTAGCTAGTTCATATCTGTTATAATAACAGATATGAACACCCATCAACTACAACTTGCCACCGTGCCATTTGACGCCATTACATCTGGTGCAAAAACCATTGAATCACGACTATATGATGAAAAACGCCAAACAATCCAGATTGGCGATACTATTGTCTTTACGAACCGAGAAAACACCGATCAAACCGTATCGGTAAAAGTTATCGGCTTGCTGCGCTACGAAACATTCCATGATCTTTTCTCTCACAATAACCCTGCTAAGTTTGGTGGCGAGAGCGTTGAATGGCTTGAAAACCAAATCAACGAATTCTACTCTGTTGAGCAGCAGAAGCAAGATGGCGTTATAGGTATCGAATTTGCGCTCCTGTAGGTTGCATAAAACCATAAACTCTGTTATAATTACTACCGTCCTATCCACCTGCTAGGTCAACCAAAAATCCTAGCAATCATCGGGAGGTGTACCATGGCCGCATCAACGGTCATTAACAATGTCGTCATTCGCTCCGCAAGAGCTGACGACTTCGAATGGGTCGCTGACCTCATGGTTCGGGCGCTTAGCCCGTTCTATGACGGCGACCACCGTGCGCACGCACAGCGCATCTTCGACACCCACATGGAGGGTGGCGTCGACCACGTCGGTCACTTCTCGGCTGGACAGTACATGTTCATTGCCGAGCAGGACGGGCAGCGAGTCGGCATCATCCACGTCGTGGAGAAGAAGCAGGAGACGGTGAAGATCAGTCCGTTGATCGTCAGCACCGACTACCGCGGGAAGCTGGGAATCGGAAGCATGCTACTCAAGCATGCCGAAGACTTCGCCCGCGACCTCGGTGCTCGGCAGCTGTACTGCACCGTCGCTTCGCCCAACCAGAAGGCGCTCCAGTTCTTCCTCCGGAAGGGCTTCCGCATCACTGGAACGGCGAAGGATCACTACAAGCAGGGTGTCGACGAGCACATGCTGTACAAGCAGCTCGTGGACGAGGCAGGTTTCGACTCGCCCAATGTCTCGGTGATCCCCTTCGATGAGGAGAAGCACGCTGAAGGCGTGCGGAAGCTCATCTTGTCGCAGATGAGCGATGTTTTCCGTGGCGTGGACAACGACTGGGTTGACGCCCTGTTCGCTGGCTACAAGCGGAAGGAACTTGGTGACGTGAACGCCAAGTACAAGATCATCTTCACTGCCGAGTGTTGCGGTCAGGTGGTCGGCATCGCTGGCGCTACACCCAAGAAGGGTCAGCCCATCAAGCTGATGCCGCTCGTGGCGTCGTCGGAGGCAGCGTTCGAAGCGCTCGTCATCGACCTTCAGGGGCTGTTGGCGGACTACGGTCACAAGCTGTACGTCCACCTCGTTCCCGAATCGTGGCAGGTCGCCTGCCTCCAGCGTCACGGCTGGACGCTCGAAGGTGTATTCCCTGGTGGATACGCACCATACAGCGTCGTGCAGCAGTGGGGACTGAACTTCAACAAGGAAGGAGCAACCGTGCGTAAGATGCGCATCAAGCGTCCGTATTTCGACGCAATCATGTCAGGTCGCAAGACCCTGGAGGTTCGCGTCGGGTACGACAACATCAAGCGCCTGAAGGCCGGTGAGCTGTTGCAGCTCGAAACCGGTCACACCTCGGGCGTGGTGCGGATCAAGTCGATCCGTGTCTACGACAACTTCGCTGACATGTTGGCGACCGAGCTGTGGCGAGAGATCGTCCCGCAGGTCAACAACGAGGCGACTGCCCTCCAGCTCCTGCGTGAGATCTATCCCGCGCACAAGGAGCGTCTCGGTGTTCACGTCATCGAGGTCGAGAAGCAGTAGGACAACGCAGGGTTCGCATCCCTGAGACGGAGTAATCCGATCGATCATGCGAGTGACTTGGGCCAGTGTCACTGATACCTGATTTAAGGTATTGAACAACTGGCCTGTTT
>CAZXJP010000005.1:0-87233 GCA_964641025.1 uncultured Candidatus Saccharibacteria bacterium | reverse complement strand
AACGACGCATAGCGATACTGTCGACACTGCACTATATTCAAAACGGCAGGGCCGACGAAGCACTAGAGATAATCGATATATTACTGCATGACCAGCATGACTTGATACACAAGGCGACAGGATGGATGCTACGCGAAATAGGCAAACGGGTAGACAGAGAAATACTATTGGACTATCTGAACAAACACGCAGGCGAAATGCCGCGAACGATGTTGCGATATGCCATAGAGCACCTATCGCCCGAGCAAAAGCAACGATACATGAAGCCAAAGGAGGGCGCTAAATGACCGAACAGTATGTAAAGCGCACGGATAGCTATACGAAAGAATCGGGCAGGATATATGACCTGATTTATAGTTACAAAGACTATGAGGGTGAGTCGACAAAGATTACTGAATCACTAAAGCGGCGAATCAAAACGGGTGGGAATAAGCTGCTGGAGGCGGCCTGTGGAACTGGCAGTTATCTAGAGTATTTACGAAAGGACTGGGATGTCACGGGATTTGATCTGTCGGAAGGCCAAATAGAATACGCGCGAACTAAACTGCCAGACGTTAATCTGCAAGTGGCCGACATGATCGACTATGACGATGGGCAGACTTATGACGCGGTTATATGTTTGTTTAGCAGTATAGGGTATCTGAAAACAGTCGAGGCGCTAAACAAAACCATACAAAACTTCGCCGATCATACCAAAACGGGTGGCGTGATGATAGTCGAGCCTTGGTTAAAGCCAGACAAGTTCATAACTGGTCATGTATCAACTGAATCCCAGGGCGATGGCAACGTAGGTGTAACTCGCGTGGGCGTGAGTTCTAAGCGTGGAAACATATCGGTAATGCACATGCATATGATGTATAGCGAGGGCGGTTCGGTGGAACACTATATGGAAGTACACGAACTGGCTATGTATACGCATGAACAGTTAGCCTCGGCGTTTGAATTGGCGGGACTAGAGTTAGAGGTGGACCCGAAAGGTCTGACGGGACGTGGATTGTACATAGGTACAAAAAAATAGAGTCCGCTGCGAGTCGAACTCTATTTTATCTAGCACGCGTTAACTACTAGCCTCTATGGAATTTATGCCAGCTGTTATGTTTGTGGTCATTTTTATGATATTTTCTGTCGCTTTTGTGTTGTTTCCAGCTTTTGTACCAGTCTTTCTTTTCCTTGGTGGCATTGTATGATCGTACGATACTACCGTTTTCGACGTCGACAACGACCTTCCATCCGTCACGGAAATGGAATTTGTAGTAGGCTTTGCCCTCGTGGGCCTTTAGCTGCACCATGACAACGGTCACGTTGGGGTGCTCGGCCTCGGCTACTTTTAGGGCCATAGGTATGTCGTATGGACCGACTGGTTCTGGTGTTTCTTCGGGAGTGGTGGTTTCTTCTTCTGTGTTTTCCTCTTCGTCATCGACCAATACTATGACTGGACTTTCTTTTACTTCTTTTTGTTCCTCGTTCTCGGTGACAACCGGTTCGTTAACCGGCGCTTCATCATCCGTTGGCATGGCCTGAACCATTGCCGGTAGGGCAAAGCCCGCCACGAAAGCGACCGCAATGATGACCTTGTGCGGTTCTTTTAATATGTTTATATTCTTTTTCATGAAACCCTCCTTTGGTTACACAATATGTAACGAACCGGTAACACAAACGTTACATACTATGTAGGGGAATTAGCGTAGGGCAATTAGCGCGTGATGTATGATAGAACAGAATGCGAAAGAAAAGAAGGTTCGAAAAGATGTATAAAACATACACTGACGATATATTCAGGTTTTTTCTGGCTAATACCAGAGAAGTAGAACTGTCCGAGGACCTAACTGCGGACACTTTCGCCATGGCGTGGGACAAAATAGACACGTTTGACGGTAAGCATGAACGAGGCTGGCTATACAAAATTGCCAAAAACAAGCTGATTGACCATTGGCGACGCAAAAAACCCTTACCATTGGACGAAAGCATCGAAATAGTCGACGAACGTAAAAGCGTAGAGAAAATGACAGAGGAAGCTATTGAGCGTGAGCGAATATACAAAGCTATCGGGACGTTAAAGCCGCTAATGCGATCGATAGTGACGTTACGATTCATAGAGGGATATTCTGCCAAGCAAACAGCCGAGGCGTTGGATATCAGTGAAAGCAACGTGCGTGTACTGCAACACCGCGCGCTAAAGAAATTAAAAGGTAAATTATCATGAGACGGATGAACTACGAAAAATTAAAAGAAGAGCTGACCGAGGACGACGCGGATGAGCGCAAAATCGAGCAGTTGCTGATGACGGCGCGGGATTTGCATGAAATGAAAAAGCCCAAGGCGTCAGAGGCTACACATCGTAAAATTCGTGCCATGTCAGGATCGACGTTCGCAATGCCACGGTTTGCTGGTTGGTCACTGGCGGGCGGCTTTGCCGTGGCTATGTTGATTGTCGCAGTAGCGCAGTTTTCGACTCCTGGATCGGCGCTATATGCCGTAAAACAAGTTACTGACAATATTCAGGCTTTTGTGTTACCAACCAAGGATGATGACCTAGCGGAACAGCAAACCAAAGAGCTAAAGACTATGGATATGAAGGATATACCGGAGGTCCAGGTGAGCGAGACCGTGGACACTTATGAAAAGCCTGACGAAAAGCCAAAGAGCGCTACGAGTAACAAGAAACAAGATGATAACGACAAGAGCAATGAAGGAGAAAAGAAATCGTACAAACGTTGGTATGACCGTTCTGATGACAGAGACGACAGGGACAGATACCGTAGTTATAGTAGCTGGAGCGATGACCTATTTCGAAGCTGGTTTGGGCGCTAGAGACTCTTGCCGTTTATAACCCAGCCGTTAACTTGCAGTATTTCCTTTATCGAGTACGCGTTGAGCCATGGTTCGCCACCGTCACTCGGGTTGGCCTCTTCCTGAAGTATATCAATCGCGCGGTTTAGAACGGGTTGAAAGCTGGATTTGTATAGATCTTTCTTTTCATACCATTCGGGCATGCCTCTGCGCAAAAGCATGAAACCTACATCCTCTAAGCGTGTTTGGATGACCTCGGGTATGTGCGGTTCGCTAACCCTGTTATCATAAGTGAAATCTATTTGCGCCGGTTCGTTGTTTTTGTCCAGTATGCGAAAACTCATAATTGCGCCATTTGCTAATCGCGCCGCTCGTACATGTTCTAGGGGCCTATAATTTGGCAATCTAGAGAATGAGTAATAACCCCTGTTCGTAACACTGGTGTTGCTCACTACTCTTTGCCCGCGCTCGCCGTATTTCTCGTACAAGGTGTCACTTTCCGCGACGATATCGTGAATAGTTTGCAACTTTTTGGTTGTTTCAAGAGTATTTCTAATCACTCGACGTTTCTCCATTTACATTAAATGTTACCATAGATATATGGCTACATTTAGTTTTGATATAGTTTCCGAATACGACAAGGCCGAGATGAACAATGTCTTTCAGCAAGTCGAACGTGAAATGGCAAATAGGTATGATTTCAAAGGCACCCCAGCGGCTATAGACTGGCTAGAGGATAAAAAAGGACTAAAGATCACCGGTAGTAATGAATGGCAAATAGATGCCGTACTAGACATCGTGCGCAAAAAACTGGCGTCACGAAATGTTAGCAGTAAGGTGCTAGACTTATCAAAGACAGTCAACGAGAGCAACATGAAGGCAACCAAAGAAGTGCCGTTCGTCGAAGGTCTTGACCAGGACAAGGCAAAGGTAATTACCAAGCTGATTCGTGAAAAGTTTCCAAAGGCAAAACCCCAGATCCAAGGTGATGCCGTTCGTGTAACGAGCGCGAGCAAAGACGAATTGCAGGCTGTAATGTCCGCTGTACGCGGAGCTGATTTAGACTTTGTAACGAGCTTTACTAACTATCGATAATAGGTATTTCTTCGACCGGAACTCGCATTATACTAGCGAATTTATCTAGTTTTTGAAATTTGCAAAACTTTATCGGTTGGTTTGATGCGCTATAGACACGGTAATAGTGGTCATACTGAACTTTTTCGCCACGAAAGTTTTGCGCGACGGTAGGTTCATTGATGCGAACCACACACCAACCCGCGGGTTGTTCGGATAATATCCGTTGTATCTTGCTGTAGTGATTGAAGGCCACGCTACTTGCCTCCGATGACTAGTAATGATTTTTTCATTATTTCGTATCGCAATGGCGTGTTGATTTTTTCGTGTTCCCCGTCAGTAGAGACACGAACCTTACGCCTTGGCGTGCGTATGACTAGTTTGTCGGTCTTCCAGATCTTGATATCGTTAGAATTGCCCGCCATCCCCACGAGGGATAGTAGCAAGATCTTTACTATGTGAAGTCGTCCGGTAGAAGTAATGGCATATACCGATAGCAAACCTTGATCTAGGTGCTTTCTAGCGGTGATAATACCGTGTTCTAGGCCGTAATCATTATTACCAACGAACAGAAGGGGCGTTTGCACGGATTCTTTGCCAATAGTAAGTGAATATGTACGGTTACGGATGAACGAGCGGATAGAGGCGATTATCATAGAAAACCATTTCGTAACAGGAGATTTTGGCATGTCTTCTCGAAAACGAAGCGCAGCAGGATATAGGCCGATGCTGGAGTTATTGATGATGACCTTGTCATTGACTTTGGCAATATCGATATGTCGAGGCCGGGCGTTATGCAGGTTGGCTATAGCCTTGTCTAGGTCTTGTTCTATGCCGAGGTCTTTCGTGAAATGGTTTAGTGTTCCACCCGGTAGTGGCGCGAGTATTGCCTTTGTTCCCGCCAAGATACCAGCGACACTGTTTATTGTTCCGTCGCCCCCACAGACCGCAATGATTGTTTTGTCACGCTCCAAATATGGTCGCAGAGACGACGAAATATTTCGATTTATGGGAATCATTTGCTCTACATTGATATCGGCCGATTCGAATTTGTCTTTGAGGGAAGCTTCGCCAACTGAACTACCGGACTTCGGATTGTATACAACGACGACTTTCATCTATTTATCCAACAAAATAATTGCGATTACACCTATCAGTCCAACGATCCAGCCACCTATAACGTCGCTCGCGTAGTGGGCCCCCAAATAGACGCGCGACAAACCAACAAAAAATATCACGATAATTGCAACTAACAGTGTGGCAATGGCCAGTTCAGGCCATTTGTAGGAAATAACGATAGCCGCTAGACCATAGCTGACAAGTGATCCTGCGGCATGACCGCTAGGAAAACTAAATGTTTTGAAAAACATATTTTTCACGTACTGGTTAACAGGACGGGAACGGCGAAGCACAATCTTTAGAACACTACTAACGGTAATGGTAGTAATCGCTATGAAACCGGCGATTAAGTAATAGTCCTTATCAAGAGCATATCCGTAACCCAGTATCGCCGCCGCTACTCCTATCGTGAAAGGCGGCTGTCCAACGAGCGTAAAAAACTGCATGATTGGATAAGCCCATTTCGGGATACTTTTTATAGACGAACCCACCTTACGATCGAACTTGTTTATATAGTTCCGCATATATCAAGTATAGCTGACTATCAAGAGAATTCTATTCGCTAAGCAGTGTGACTTGGAGTATAACGATAATCAGCACTAAAACAGCTATTACGAATAGTTGCTGGGGAGCGGCCTTGTCACTGGCGGGTAGTTTACCGGCACGAATGCTTTTTTCGGCCATCTTGTACCTACGATTACCGATGAGGGCGATCAGAATACCCAAAATGAGAATCAGGAGTCCTGGTAGGGGGCTACTTTTGTAGAATGCCGCTAGGGCTATGCCACCGGCAACGACTGCCAATCCGGTGCGTATCCAGGCTAACAGAGTCCGTTCGTTTGCTAGCAGGAGCTGTACGTCCGCGCTGTACTGGTCGTGCTCGAAAGCTTTTTTGTGTTCCCTCGCTTTTTCTGTCATGCATGGATTATACCACGAAAAGTGGTATAAGTATGTATATGGAAAGAGAGTATACGGGTAACGAGCCTCACGAGTTACAACAGAGCTTTAACGATGTCGCAAAGGAGTTGTATGGCAAATTACCAAACTACGGAATCAAGTCGATTATACGATTTGACAGCCAAGAAAGAAGCGAGTCATGGCTGGCCTACGTCAAAGAGTATATGGATAGCGACCGTAACAGTCATCTATCGCTGGGTGAACGCGCCATGGAATGCTATATGGCGTGGATGGATCTATATGAGTTTCAGTCAGACGTGGTGTCGTCTGTAACGACGATAAAATTCATAGATTTAAATCCAGACTTTGACATAACGCCAAAAGAAAACTCGATAAAAAAGAAACAATTACAGGCAGAATTGATCTCACATCACGGATTGGCATTGGACGAACCCTGGCAACGTTTCATAGATTTAGAAACACCGAACGTCGAAGGACTCCGCGCCGACGATGAATATTATCAAACATACCTGAACGAATCGTTACTGACGGTTGAAGAGAGCATGAACGAACGAATAGTCGCTAATCAGGAAGTTCGAGATGCATGCGATAAAGTCGGAGCCACGTTGATGGATTTAGGCAATACGTTAGAGATAGTGTCCGCCGTAAAAGCTATGCAGGCACTGTGTCAACGCGCTCCCGATGGTATGAGCGCGCAACTATATAAAGGCTTGTTCGAAGTCGGAAAAGAACTTCACGTAGACGAGAAATACGGTAAACAGACGCTACTTTGTTTGGTCGAATTCTTTCACGACAGATACTAGTGTTTACGCAAAGGCGTTTTAGATAGTGGCATGACGCGCCATACGAGCACGATTGCTAATATGATCGCGAATCCGCACATGATAGACGGAATAGCACGAATGGTGGCTGGATCTATCATGTTTGCTATCATCACAGGCACGATAAAGGCCGAATAACCGATAACCGTCCAGCGTAGGGCGGCGGCTTGCTTTGGCTTTTGACGCGCCCACAACGTAGATAAGGCAATCGTTACCAGTAGCCAGCCAAAGTAATACGTTCCATAGAATAGGTAACCCTGACCTTCCATGTCGAATATGGCGTAGTTCGGTGCGCATTGACTGCTAATTACCTGCGCTCCATAGGCTATGAAATATAGTACGTAGCCCAGGGCTGTCGCGTATGCCGCGAATACCAGTGGTCTAGCTTTCTTTTTGGCGAGCGTCGCGGTCAAATGTATGCCGAGAGCTGGTAATAATGTAATCGCAACATAGCCCAGCTGTACCCATTCTGCATGGCCGAGGCCCAGGCCTCCGCAGATCATATATTCTGCTAACTGGAAAACGCCCAGACAAAACAGCATGGCGACGACTATCTTTGTAACGGTAGTTAGTTTGTATCGCCACAATACATAAAAGGCCATCGCGAACTCTAACAAGAAGGTAATCAGCATTACCGGCGGTGAAAAACAGAATGTTTTACCAAAGTAGCTGTCGCGCATATGTTAATAGTATACACCTTTTTTTCACGCTAATGTTTGAGTCTATGACTTTCGTGTGGTTTTATAGATACACTATGGAATATGACAGGGGCGAAGCCTGGGGCGCGAGTGAATTGGATGACGAGCTTTGGTTGCTATTGGAACAGCACCCAAAGATTATCGACGAAGAAGAAACGAGCGAAGAACACCAGCTAGTACAAGAATCCTTCGAAGAGATGGTGGGGATGCTGACTGAATGGGCTCAGCACCATCCTGATATGAAGTTGGTTATTGATCCCGATGGTAAATGCTCTGACGAACAGTTTACTAACTATATGTTTTCTATTTCGGACAGCGTCGAAAACCAGATGATGACCGACCCCGAATGGTCAGGACTATACGGTACTAGTGATTTTGTACCCTATAGAGAGCTTGTCAGTTTGGATCGATATATAAAGGAACGGGAGTTCCAGCATGTATTAGTGTTTTTGGGTTCGCGCATCATCTATAACGCGCGCAAAAGAGACACGGAGTTCGCAGGGCTGATAACATCGGATTATTACAAAAAGAATTCGCAGGTGACGCTGGCCGCTGTATTTCCAGAGCAATTTACCGAATCATGGCAGGAATTCTTTGCCGAGTCCGTGCCGGGTGCATCGTTTGATCCTGACAACTTTGACGATCTGATCTATACGCAGCAAGCCGAGGCATTTGCTATGCACGTTCACGAGCGTCGCGAACATGACGTACAGGTCTATGCTCATATGCAAGAAATACTAGGAATTGATCCTAATGTTCGATCTATGGAAAATGCAAGAATCTGTTGTTCGCTCAAGATTATTCAAGAAATAGCCTCGGATCACTATGAAGTGTCAGCCGAAAAAAACGGTCGAGCTAGTAGGAACAGATCTGTTTGTGAATACGCTCATACCGCCGGCTTTGATTCCGAAACTATTGCAAAGATTGCCGATTACCTGGATCGCAGTTATCCAATCCAGTCCATGCGCGGCATGTAACCCTTTTGCTACTAGCGTAAACACCTATAATCTGCTACAATATCTCGAGAGCGTTATTTTTTTATGTCAAAAAATAACTAAATTAAGTAATAACAGAGGAATATTAGCAATCATGGCAGTGAAAAACGTCCCACTAAAGGACTATCGAAATATCGGAATTATCGCCCACATTGACGCGGGCAAAACAACTACGACCGAAGGTATCTTGTACCGAACGGGTATTAATCACAAAATCGGTGAAGTTCGTGGCGCCGATGGAGACAGCGCGACAACCGACTGGATGGCGCAGGAAAAAGAACGCGGAATCACCACCACGTCAGCCGCGGTTACCTGTTTTTGGAACGAGTGCAAAATCAACATCATTGACACCCCTGGTCACATCGACTTTACTGCCGAAGTCGAACGATCACTACGCGTGCTGGACGGTGCCGTTGTGGTATTTGACGGTAAAATGGGCGTCGAAGCACAGACTGAAACAGTTTGGCGCCAAGCCAACAAGTACGGTGTCCCTCGTATTTGCTTTATCAACAAAATCAACCAGATTGGTGGCGACTACTACAAATCACTAGAGACTATTCATAGTCGTCTATCAAAACACGCGTTGCCAGTACATCTACCTATTGGCTTTGAAAAAGAAATCAACGGTGTAGTTGACCTGATTGAAATGAAAGCCTATACCTACAAGGAATATACGGACAAAGCCCTAGTAGCTGGCGATATTCCTGCCGACATGGAAGAAAAGGCCAAGAACGCACGAAGCCTACTAGTCGAAGCGGCTGTAGAGGCTGACGATGAGTTGTTCGAACGATACCTAGACAAGGGCGAAGATTCTATCAGTGTCGAAGAGCTGAAGTCTGCACTACGTAAACGAGTGCTGGACGGTGACTTTTACCTAGTGACAGGTGGCGATGGCCGTGGCGTTATCGTCGAAAAGGTACTAGACTTAGTCGCAGATTTTCTACCATCACCACTAGATGTCGGTTCTATTAAAGGTACAAATCCAAAAACTGGCGACGCCATGGAGCGACATGCTGATGTCAAAGAACCTATGTCTGCGCTAGCGTTCAAAATTGCGACTGACCCATTTGTCGGACGACTGATTTTCGTACGTGTTTACAGTGGCGAACTAAAATCTGGTAGTTATGTGTTTAACACCGCTACCGGTGAAAAAGAGCGCGTAGGACGTGTAGTCCGAATGCACGCCGACAAGCGTGAAGAAATCGATGGCATTGGCGCAGGCGACATTGCGGCTGTCGTAGGTCTAAAAAACACGTTTACTGGCCATACGCTATGTGACATGGCAAGCCCAATCACGCTAGAGAGCATTTCATTCCCAGAACCACCCGTATCTATTGCCGTTGAGCCAAAAACGAAAGCCGATCAAGAAAAGATGGGTATCGCCTTGCAACGTCTATCCGAAGAAGATCCGACTTTCCGTATTCACACCGACGAAGAGACTAACCAAACTATCATGTCTGGAATGGGTGAATTACACCTAGACATCCTAGTAGATCGAATGAAGCGCGAGTTTAACGTGGAGGCGAACATTGGCGAACCACAAGTTGCATTCCGTGAAACTATCCGTGGCACGGCACAGGCACAGGGCAAGCACGCCAAGCAGTCTGGTGGTCGTGGTCAGTATGGTGACGTATGGGTTCGTTTCGAACCTACCGAATCTGGCGAAGGATTCGAATGGGGTGACGAGATCAAGGGTGGCGTCGTACCGCAAGAATACCGACCTGCCGTCGAAAAAGGTATCAAAGATACCTTGGCCGGAGGTGTTATCGCTGGATACCCAATGATTGGCGTCAAAGCCACCCTTTATGATGGTAGCTATCACGATGTTGACTCGAGCGAGCTAGCCTTTAACCTAGCAGGTGTGCTATCCGTCAAAGAAGGTATTCCAAAGGCACAGCCAGTACTGTTAGAACCTGTCATGCGCGTCGAAGTTACTACCCCAGAAGAGTTCATGGGCGATGTAATTGGAGACCTAAATAGCCGTCGTGGACGTATAGAGGCTATGGAAGACCTACAAGGCGGTGCCAAGCTAGTAAAGGCAATGGTGCCATTAGCGAGTATGTTCGGTTATACGAATGATGTTCGATCTATGTCCCAAGGTCGTGCAGCAAGCACGATGGAGCTAGAAGCTTACGAGGAAGTTCCGCCAAACGTCGCGCAGGAAATTATCGAAAAGCGCAAAAAATAAATAACAAGTTGGATACAAAGCAACACCGCGTAACTGTGGTGTTGCTTTGTTTTTGCTTGAAATCAGCTTTGAAAAACAAGCATAAGTTCTTGAAAAATTCCCAAAATGTTAAAAAGTATTGATTTTTTGACATGACGGGCGTATAATGAGAGCAACCACAGATACTGTGGATGAGCGGAAAGAGATACGATAACAGAGGAGTTATAGATGACTCACGAAATTATCAGACCAAATGAAAGATGCATCAAAGAAGGCACCCTACTAACGTTGGGTGCCGTTTCATTAGCGGCGACCGCTGCATTTGCTACCGACTATTCCGTTCATCGTCACACCTACAAGGATAAAAGTGATAAGGCGCGTGTATTGACTACGCAACATCCTGGCGATTATTCCGTATTGGTCTTTCCCGGGTACCATGCAGACGGCGAGATACTAGCGAAAAACTTTGATAAACACCTAGAGCATTTGGGGACAACGCATTTCGTAGTGCATCCAGAAAGAGGTATGAACCTGGATTCGTACAAAGACGAAATACTAAAAGCACGAAAAATGGACGGTCATCGTCCATTGTTAATTTATGCGCTGTCTATGGGGGCGTTACTAGACGCAAAGATCGCGTCTGACGAGGACGTACGCCATGAAATGGGTGAAATACACCGAAAAGTACTAGACAGCCCACTATCCGGAAAAGGTGACCTAGATATAGTGTCTAGACTGGGGATCTTGGCAGGAAGCCTATTGCCCGCAACATTTAGCACGGACAGAATGTACCATCTCGTGAATCAGCTAGGTTTGGGTGACGAGTCGCTGGACTTTGACCCAGAATTGGTCACGCGGGAAGAGGCCGAAGAGCGCCTGTGGTCTACCCGTAGGGTTAGGTACGCGGCGGCAAAGGGCCAAATACCATTTATGCACCGCGAAAACATAGCAAAGATGGATCTGGCGCAGGCTGGATCAGAGCTAGACGAAGGAATTATAGTGCTTTCATCCCTCGACGACCACCTGATCAATACACGCCGATCGGCCGGCGTTATCAGTGATTCATACGATATACCAGTAGAATTTCGTTATGATCTAACGCGAAAAGAAACTTCACACGCAACTGGACCAGAGAATCCGAGGGGTGTAGTAGATGCCTTGGAAGGCAAGAATCGCGACAAATACATGGCGCTGGATATCCGTAATACTATTCGCAAATATCAAGAAAACAAAAAACGTCGAGCAATTTGGCAGAAAAAACCGGCCTAGCCAAAACGACGATATATAAAGCCGAACTTATCTTCGGATATGTTCTTTAGCATAGGATGTTCTAATCTATCTTGTGATTCATAATCTTCGTTTGGCAGTATGCCTAGCAACATACTGACGGGCTTTTCTGCAGTTTGACGACTGACGTCGTATAGTGGACCAAACTTCGATACGATCGTGCGCATCATTCGATCCGATAAAGTCCTTTTGCCATATTTGTTGTAGGACTCCTCGTGTTCGACGTCATCAATCAAATGGGCGTCGGTCAGAGATTCATTCAGGGGATCTCCTTCGTTTTCTAATATATGTGCTCGTAACTCCCCATAAACAGGGTCTTGGTCCCTTTCCACGCGCCATGAGTTCGCAGGGGCTTCGGCGTAGTTGATGTCATAGTGACTGCAGACATTGCATGCGGGAGCGCCTAGACAGCGAACGATCCTTTTATCTATATCCGGTCGTGGCCATTGGTCATAATCACGCCCCCATAACATCGAAGCAAAAGCTAGGGATGCGCCCAGCTGGGCTTTTGGATGATAGGACTGAATAGTACGCACGTTCGACTCGTCGTTTTTCATAATTCCGTACAGTTTGTTCAAAATAGGATCGATAACAGGATACACCTCGGAAGGGTCGAGGGCGTCGCCATCAGATTCATACTGCCAACCTATGTCAGTTGCCTTCACGCCCCGTATACGATGTTCGTTATTTTCCATGCAGACATCATACACTAATATTGACAAATTGTGTCGCTTATGCTATAATGAAACTATGAGTGAGCAATCGAAATACCAGAGGTATATGAACGTTGTACGTGACAATATCCGTCACAACGATCATTTTCCGCGTATACGAGATGCTTCAATATACTGTACGGACGTAGTGGGCGAGTATTACTCTGACTCAGGCGACGATCTAACTGATGTAAACGGCTTTACGAATTATACGGAAGTATTAGAACGCGCCGGTGTCGAGGCTATTTCTCATGCCCACGTACAGTTTGGAAACTTTACCGATTCAGATGAATTCGTGGCTGCGCCATGGGTATTCACGCCGGACGGTGTCGTAACCAAAAAAGACGGGCCAGACTTAATGCATGGTCATCTGGCCGGCGACTGTTACGAGTATATAAAAGATGGTGAGTTTGAATTTTCTAGACAAAATCCGACGTATTTGCGCGCATTTTGCGCCGCGAGACCTGGTCAAAAGGCGCTATTTTTGATCGATTTATATACTAGGTACAATGATATTCCCGATATAGGCAAAGAGGCTCTGGATGTCATGGGTGCTGAACTCGCCCCAGTTGCCAAGGTAGTCGCGAAGTTCTATACGGGCGACTTGCCAGTCATAAAGTTAAACTAGAAAACACTTTACACACCCCTAAAATGCGTGTATAATTTAATCCATACGTCGCATAAACTCTATTAGATTTGTGCGTCAAAATTTTTATTAATAATTCGCAAGGCAGCGAAGGAGAAAAATCTCAATGGCAGATTTCGATCGAAGCAAACCGCACGTCAACGTTGGTACCATGGGTCACGTTGACCACGGTAAAACAACACTGACGGCAGCAATTACGACTGTCCTCGCAAAAAAACTACCTAGTGATGTCAACAAGCAAGTCGCTTACGACCAAATTGACAACGCACCAGAAGAAAAAGCACGTGGTATAACCATCGCTTCTTCTCACCAAGAATACGAATCAGAGAGCCGACACTACGCTCACGTTGACATGCCAGGACACGCTGACTACGTCAAGAACATGATCACTGGTGCCGCACAAATCGATGGCGCGATCCTAGTGGTTGCAGCAAACGATGGCCCACTACCACAGACTCGTGAGCACGTACTATTGGCTCACCAGGTGAACGTACCAAAGATCGTAGTATTCCTAAACAAGATGGACCTAGCTGACGAAGAGCTAGTCGAACTAGTTGAAATGGATGTACGCGAACTATTGACCAAGAACGGTTATGATGGCGACAACGCTCCTATCATCAAGGGTTCTGCTACTAAAGCTCTAGAAGGCGACGCTGCAAGCGAAGACGCTATCATGGAACTAGTAAAAGCACTTGATGACTACATCGAAGAGCCAAAGCGCGACCTAGACAAATCATTCCTAATGCCTATCGAGGACGTTTTCTCGATCAAGGGTCGTGGAACAGTTGCTACCGGTCGTATTGAACAAGGTATCGTAAAGCTAAACGACGAAGTTGAAATTGTTGGTATCCGCGACACACAAAAATCTGTCGTAACAGGTATCGAAGCTTTCAAGAAGAACCTAGACCAAGGTCAGGCTGGTGACAACGCTGGACTATTGCTACGAGGTATCGAGCGCGAACAAATCGAGCGTGGTCAGGTAGTTGTAAAGCCTGGCACATTGACTCCACACACTGAATTTGCAGCAGAAGTCTACATCTTGAAGAAAGAAGAAGGCGGACGCCACACACCATTCAGCAAGGGTTACAAACCACAGTTCTACTTCCGTACAACTGACGTAACTGGTGAAGTTGAGCTACCAGCAGACAAAGAAATGGTCATGCCTGGTGACACTGTAACGTTTAACGTAAAGCTTCTATCTCCAATCGCTATGGATGATGGTCTACGCTTCGCTATCCGTGAAGGTGGCCGCACCGTTGGTGCAGGTGTCGTAACGAAGATTACTAAATAATCAGAGTTATCACCAATGAAAACACCGCCGTAATGGCGGTGTTTTCTATTTATAGGTTTTATTCGTATATACCCAAGGCTTGCTTTGTGTAGTCGTGTAATCGCTGTTCATTCCTGTCGAATGGCGCAAATGTAGGCAATAGTGCTTTTAGTTCGCTATCGCGTTCATGCGAGTGACCCGTTTCTTGATATGCAGACGCATAGCAAAAAGCCAATCCAACTGGGGCTAATGTATGCAGTCTTTCGTCTACCTCGTCACGTGCCACGTTACAGACTTGGCGTAGGTCGGCGAAGGTTTGCTGGAACTTTTCTTCGTCATTGATATGTATGACGCATTCATTATATATCTCGGCTACTTTTGGATTTGATAATACACCCAGGACGCGCGAGGCTGTCGCAAGGTCGTGTTTTGGATACTCTAACTCCTCTATAGTTGGTAATTCCGTTTCGTCGTGTTCGGCCTGCGCAGGGTCTATGTTTGGTTCTAGGTCATTCATAATTAGCAAGTATATGCATATGCATGATGGATTGCAAACTAACGGGGAGGTCGCATACCGGGCAGGAGATTGCGAATATGTTTTGGCATACCCATGGCAGCCTTTTCTGGGGTAGTAGGGTCGTACAATATGTGAAATATACGGTCGGCGCGAACTTTGACGGTACGTTGATCGCCATAATCACGCAAGAGTTCCTGTAGCATAGCGCCAATATTCTTGAAGGTTTCGTATGGTACGTCAAGCGCATCTGCATCCGTTAATCCTTCGATCTCGGATTCCTGCAGTATGCGTTGAAACCCTATTTCTATTTCCTGAACAGTGCCTATTCCGAAGTGAGTTTGGATTACCTCGAGGACGTCATTTGACAGGCGAATTCTATCGTCCTGTGTAATCTCTACGTGTCCTCTTGGTTCCCGCTCTGGTGACATAATGTACCTCTATCTCTTCATTATACCACAAAAACGTAAAATATTCCAGTTCTAGTCAATTTGGGGTGCGTCTGGTGCATATACCAGCTGTCCAGGTTGGAGCCCCATCGCACGTTCAAGTAGATGGTCATGTGTACTACGGTATCGTTTTGCAGCCCCGTAATGAACTACGTTCGTTGCGTCCCAATATGCCGCGTCGTCTGATACTCTCAACTCTGGATGGTATTCTCTGTCAAACTCGAGTACGGCATCGTAGCTATCAAGTTCTTCCTCTATGAGTTCTTGTGGCGGGATAGAGGGGTAGTCTTCGAATCGACGATCTAAATCTAACCGATAATTATCCTCGTTATCCCAGTAATTGGTATTATCTGTAGGTGTCGCTGTTTCTGTTTGTGACGGCTCTGGGTTTAAGGTTTTTACCTCTTTGACAGGTCGTGGCGTCTGCGCTTCAATTGCAGGCTTCGGCTCCGCTATTACACATATTTGAAAATGCGGGCAGCATCTTTCTGGCCCCCGGTCGTTTGGTAGCTCGGTAGAGTCACCGTACGAAAAGAGAGGAATAGAATAGCTATATGAAGGGTCACGTGCATTCATTTGCTCAATTACCATAGCAGTAAAGAGGTCGTAGCCTTCTGAATCGCTACGGAACAATGAGAGGTTTTCTAAACCAACACTACCGTCGTCGCTGAAAAAGGTGAAGCCACTGAATTGGTTGCTACGGGTAGGGTCGTTTTTATATCTTTTGTTCATATCATCCACGATTTCTTGGACGAGTTGATCTGAATGATACTGACGGAAATATTCAACAATTCTCTGCATTTCTGCAGATTTTTCATTTCGTATCGAGAGCGATTCGTTGTTCAATAGTCCCGCAGTTGAGATATTATTTTGTGGTGTCTCTGGGTTTTGAATCGGTTCAGCTATAGGTGTGGTCTGAGGCATTACGGCTACCTGGGGCTCTAGTAATGGAGTTGGTTCGCTATGTTCTGACTTAGGCGTAGCGGTTACAGAGAGCTTTAGCTCTTTTGAATCATTACAAATCCTACCGTTGTCGAGCTTTCGTGCGTCATAACTAACGCCTACGTGATAGTGGTATGAGGGATCCTTTTCGGCAAGCTTTGTTCGTATCATTTCAATAAACATCGTATGACCTATCGAACCATAACTAGTAAGCTCGATTTTATCCAGTTTTTTTCCATAATCAATTTTGCTTGCAGATCCTTTTATGCCAATAAAATCGTCAACGTCATAGCGATAGCTTGGGTGTACGCCACCAAACTGGACATAATCTTGATTAAGGGATTTGTATAAATCCTCTAGAAGGCCATAAATAGGGAACATATTCACAATATGTTCAATATTGTGAACTTTTTCCCTGTGTTTGTCCTGCGCCTCTTTGTCTAGGCGCTCCCGTTCATAATAACTACTGGATTCTATCAATGCCACGTGTATATCTCCTTGAGTAGCATTATTATAACACAAAATGCGAAAACCCGCCAGACCATGGAGGCCTGACAGGCTTCGACATGGTTGACGGGAAATGGGGTGAGGTTACAGCAGTGCCGACCTCGTCGGGTTGCTTACGGTCTACGCCACACGGTTTTGACCAGCCGGCCGTCCACATTCGTAATGCGGCAGGGAAGCGGGAAATGAACACGGGTAAAAGGAATGTTGTTGGACCATTCCAGTACACGCTTTGATTCACCGACACCGAGGCTGTACACCTTGTCCGCGTCGCGCGCGTCCCGCGGATTCATGAACTCGCGATAGACACGCATGACGGTGCTTCGGTGTGAATGGTCAAATCTGCCGACCGTGATAGCCGCGCTTGGGGCGACTTGTGTTAGTTCCATATCTCCTCCTAGAATCGGGAACAACATCTATTATAACATAAAATGCGAAAACCCGCCAGACCACGGAGGTCCAGCGGATCTTCACGTGGTTTGACGGGTGTGGCCCTACTGTGGAGGGGCGATTTCGATCCCGCGCTTCTGCAGAATCATGTCGACCAGCCTGCCAACAGAGGTATTGGGGAACCCATTGAACTCGTCGTCCGTGAATTCGTCCATCTCGTCGAACAGCTCTTGGAGCTTCAGCCGTAGCTGGATGCGCTCTAGATGGCTGAGTCCCAGATCAGATAGGGTTCTGGTGACGTTGATGTCGACCATATCAACACCGGTGTACATCACCAGGAGCTCCGCTACGTTGTGGTACGCGTGGTTGAACTCGTACTCGTACTTTTCCTGCGTGTCCATCACTGTCGCCTCCTATGGGCCTCTGACGCCACTGGCGCTTTTACCGGGTAGAGCTTGTGCGATTTCCATATCTCCTCCTAGACTCGGAAACTTGCACAACTATAACATCATGTGTACGACTTGTCGATAGCCTACATCTGTGATATAAGTATATATGTATTAAATAATCATACCGAGAACTTGGCTGTGAGCGCAAAACGTAAGTCGCAAAACCTGACCAAGGTTACGGTATAGCACAATAGAAAGGTATCTACTATCATGGCAGATGCAAAACCAGAAGGATTGCGAATTCGCATCCGACTAAAGGCCTATGACCACAAGGTTATCGACCAATCAGCAAAACAAATTATCGACACGGCTATTCGTACAGGCGCCAGTATTGCAGGCCCAGTACCTCTTCCTACGCGTCGTAGTAACTACACAGTGGTCAAAAGCCCCCATGTGTACAAAACAGGTGGTGAGTCATTTGAGATGCGCGTACACAAACGCCTGATCGACATCACCAACGCTACGCCAAAGACTATCGACAGCTTGCAGAATCTGTCATTGCCTGCTGGCGTAGACGCTGAAATTCGAATGTAATTTCGTACCATGAAAAATCCTCCAGGATTTCCTTGGGGATTTTTCTATTTGTCAGTATCATATGCACAACGATTATGCTAAAATAGTTGAAAATGTCACAAACACAAACACAATATCGAAAACCGCGTCATCGCACATATGCTCGCAACAGGGGTCGTAATAACGTGGGATATCATTTGTCAGAAGGCGACGGGGTATATTTTTTAAAGTTAGTCACTGTTGTACTACTGGGTACGCTATGGCTAAAATTGGCAATCCCCATGGAATGGAACGGTATAATCGTCGCGGCCTTTCCGCTAGGCACACTATTGGCCCTGGTTGCTATTAGACTATTCGAAAAAAACCAATTGGATCGCAAAATATGGTTCGCGGTACTAGTTATTGTGACTATACTTAGCTACTTTGTTCCTGCAGGCATAGTTATCTAATATCCGCCCCCTTGAATTCCCCAGTATTGTTCCAGTGTATGAATACCCTTGTTCTTCATGTCCGTAGCGACCGAGACCCCGACATAGCGCCAGTGCCATGCTTCCGCGCTATAGCCAGTGATAGACTCGTAGCCAGATTTATATCGTTGGATAAAGCCGTACTTATGCCCGTTCTTTTTCATCCACGTGTATTCACTAGTGCCTGCGAAGCCATTCAAATTTTGACCACTACCCGACAAATCTATAGCAAAACCCGTCTGATGTTCACTATATCCAGGTCGCGCGCTGATAGTGTCCGCGACAGCCGTGCTGCCATGGTAATTGACCCAGTAGTTATAAGTGGAAACTTGGTTGTCGTATGAGCGATAGGCGCTAGTAAGGCCTAGTGATTCACCGGCTGTTGACGCCGCGTTGATCATGGCTGTTAATTTCGCAAGTATTTTGTTACTAACGAGATAGCCACTATAAGATACCAAATCAGAAGGCACGAAGTTTACGGGGTTGAGGCATCGTTTTTTGTTGACTACGACGTCTATTGCACTAGGGTTGCCGTGCGCGCCGCTTATCTTGCAGGCGGATGGGGTAACCACCTGACCCGCCAACTGTGCCTGTAGGGCTGCCTCGGCTTCGGCCTTGCGTTTGGCTTCCGCCTTTTTTGCGGCTTCTTTTGCTTTTCGTTCGGCTTCCTCTTTGGCCTTTTGTTCAGCTATACGCTTTTCACGTACGTCGGCTATTTTTTTGTCTAGGTCTTCTAGATACGCAGCGGTTTTTTTGACAGTCGCCTGTGTATTCTGGTTGGCATAGTGTTTGGCGATTTGAACGCCAGCGACCGTGGTAATCGACAATGCTAACAAGACCCCTGCCAAGACTAGGTGTCTGTTTTTTACCTTTTTACTACTGATTCCGAGCACTACCCTTATTATACGCTACCGAAAGTACGGATAGATGTCTTCGAAATCGGGATGATCGTACGCGTCATCGTCATCACTGTCATCGACGTCTTCTTCGTCGGTCGTTGCAGTATCTGATTGAACTTCAGACTCTGTGTTGGTACTTTTGGGAGAGTATTTAGCCAGCATTTCTTCCATTCGAGTCGCGATTTCTGCCATTCTAGTGGTTATAGCATCAATGTTAACTTCTGGTTCGGCCTCTGTTGTTTGATCCTCGTTCTCGGTGTTAAGTAAGGTTAATTCTTCTATTCTGGCGTCCAACGCGACGGCCTCGTCGTGATTGTATCGTTTGCGTTCTGTAGATTTTTCCATACCTCAATGCTAAACCAAAAAAGCAAGTTTTACAAAAATAAGCGTTACAGATAGAAAAGTATTGACCTACCTCTATTTTTATGATAGGATTGATTGGTAACTTATTGAAAGTACGAAATATAAACTCGCTTCCGCGTGAATGAGCAAGTCTAGGGAAAGCCCCGGATACTACTCGCCACCGGAGGTTTTAAATGGGAGAAAAGGGCGATGAAAGCACTTCTCGGTACCAAAATTGGTATGACCCAAATCATCAGCAAGGACGGCGTTGCGACACCTGTAACGTTGATTCAAGCTGGCCCTGTGACTGTGACTCAGGTCAAGTCCGTCGATTCAGACGGCTACAACGCAGTTCAAGTGGCATTTGGTGAGGGTAAGAACCTGAGCAAGGCCGTAGCTGGTCATACAAAACCAGCCCAAGTGACTCCGAAGCATGTTCGGGAGTTTCGCGTTGCAGAACTACCAGAGCTGAAGGTCGGCGACAAATTCGACGTTAGCCAGTTTGAACTGGGTGACATCGTAGACGCTACCGGCACAAGCAAAGGTAAAGGTTTTGCGGGTAACGTAAAACGGCACAACTTTAACACCAGTAAAAAGACCCATGGTGGCAACGGATACGTCCGTCGTCCTGGTTCAATCGGATCTATGTATCCGCAAAAGGTCTTTAAGGGCAAGCGCATGGCTGGACGCATGGGGCACGATCGAGTTACGGTCAAGAACCTAGTCGTAGCCTATGTTGATCCGACCAATAATCTGATCGGCCTAAAGGGCGCTGTACCTGGACCTAACAAGGGTCTGATAGAAATCGGAGGTAAGGCATAATGGCTGAAACTGCGAAAAAACCAGCAGCTGCAAAAGCTGTGAGCCTTCCAAAGGAAGTATTCGGCGTAGAAGTCGAAAACCATGAGTTGGTAAAGCAGGCGTATGACACATACCTTGCAAACAACCGACTATCCAGCGCTACTACATTACAACGTGGTGAAGTACGCGGTGGTGGTAAAAAACCATGGCGCCAAAAAGGTACCGGTCGAGCACGATTTGGTAGCTCGCGTAACCCAATCTGGCGTGGTGGTGGTGTAGTATTTGGCCCTCGCGGCAACGAAAACTACAGCAAGCGTCTATCTACTACAGCAAAGCGTGTCGCGCTTCGCCAAGCGCTGACACTAGCCAATCAGGCGAAGAAAGTTGTAGTAAAAGACGTAAAGACTACTGGAAAGACGGCTGAAGTCGCTAAGTTCCTAGAAACGAACAAGTTTGATCGAAAAGTACTACTAGTAGTAGACGAGAAGTCTCCGGAACTAATCCGCGCTACTTCAAACCTACAAAACGTAGTGCTAGTAGGAGCGACTTTCCTAAATGTCTATCACATTCTGAACGCAGATCACATCGTACTTTCAACGAAATCTGTACCAGTCATCAAGGACTGGCTGACACGGGAGGTTAAATAATATGGCAAACGTATTTGTATACCCCCGAGAAACAGAAAAAGCCTATGCACAATCACAGAACGGCGTATATGTATTTAATGTCCCTATTGATGCAACCAAGAACGACATCGTAGAAAGTGTCGAAAAGCAATATGACGTCAAGGTAACTCGCGTAAAGACTGTCGTACAAAACGGCAAAGCTGTTCGTTACAACCGCGGTCCAAAACGCTACCCAGGTACGACTAACCGCAAAGACAGCAAAAAGGCATACGTCACGTTAGCGAAAGGCGATAGCATTCAAGTCTTTGCTGAACAAGAACAACAGATGGAGGAGAAGAAGTAATGGCAATCAAAGCATACAAACCGACAACTCCATCCCGTCGTGGCATGACCACGCAGGACCTCAGCGCTATTACGACTAAAAAGCCTGTAAAGAGCCTGACAAAGAGCAAAAAGCAGCAAGCTGGACGCAACAACACCGGTCGAATTACCGTTCGACACCGCGGTGGTGGCGTGAAACGACATTACCGATTGGTAAATCACAACTTGCCTGCAGGTACGAAAGCAACTATCGAGCACATTGAGTACGATCCGAATCGTAGTGCGCGTATTGCTCGTATCAAAGACCAAAATGGCCTATATCACTACGTGATTGCGGATACTAGCATGAAGCAAGGCAAAGTAATCGAAAGTGGCGAAAAAGCTCCTATCGAAACATCAAATCGCCTACCGCTGAGTCAAATCCCAGTTGGTAGCCAGATATATGCTATCGAACTGACTGCCGGCAAAGGCGCGCAGATGGTTCGTGCTGCTGGTGCTCGCGCACAGTTGATGGCCAAAGAAGGCGATCACGCTCAAGTGCGCCTACCATCTGGCGAAGTACGAAGAGTACGCCTAGAGGCAACAGCTGCCATCGGTGTTGTTGGCAACGTACAACACCAGAACATCAAGGTTGGAAACGCTGGCCGAAAGCGACGCAAGGGTATTCGCCCATCCGTTCGTGGTGTAGTAATGAACGCGGTAGATCACCCACATGGTGGTGGTGACGGTGGATCTCACGGTGTAGGACGAACTCCAAAGACACCATGGGGCAAACTGACTCTGGGTTATCGAACTCGCCGACGCAAAGACACTGCTGGTCTAATAGTAAGAACTCGCCACGAGGCGAAGAGGAAGAGGTAAGACATGAGTCGATCACTGAAAAAAGGTCCATTTGTCGATGCCAAGCTGGCGAAGAAGGTCGCTGCTCTAGGTCTCGAGGATCGAACTGTTATAAAGACATGGGCTCGTGCGAGCACTATCACGCCAGAAATGGTCGGACGCACGATAGCTATATATAACGGCCGAGTACACGTACCGGTTGTTATCACCGAGAACATGGTTGGTCATAAACTAGGCGAATTTTCGCCAACTCGAAAGTTCCGCAAACACGGAGGCAGGGAGAAGTAATATGGCTGATATGTTGAAAGTAAAGGCGATTGCCAAAGGCGTAGACCAGACCCCACGTAAGGTCGGTATAGTTGCAGCACTCGTACGTAATCGTACAGTTGCTGACGCGCTAGTGATCCTAGAGCACGTACCACGCCGAGCGGCAACTCCTGTAAAGAAAGTAATCGAGAGTGCACAGGCTAACGCCGTGAACAATCACGGACTAGATAGCAAAAGCCTTGTAATCACGACTATAAACGTGACTACCGGGCCACGAATGCGACGCTACAAACCAGCGAGCCGAGGACGCGCCCTACCATTCGAAAAGAAATCCAGCCATATCCTAGTCGAAGTATCTGGAACCGAGAAACCTAAAAAGAAGCCGGTTGCTAAAATGGCCGACGAGAAGAAAGAGGAGAAGAAATAATGGGACAAAAAGTTAACCCACTAAGTTTTCGCCTGCAGGTCCACAAGAACTGGAATTCGCGTTGGTTTGCTGGTAAAAAAGATTTTGCAAAATGGCTAAACGAAGACGCGGCTATTCGTCGACATGTCGAAGCTAAATTCGCTAGTCGTCCAACAATCAGCCGGATAGAAATTGAGCGATCCGCAAACCTAATCACCGTTACTATTCACACTGCGAAAGCAGGTGTCGTAATCGGTCGAGGCGGTTCAGGCGTAGCAGAACTAAAGGTAGAGATTGAGAAAATCGCTAGCTTGCCTGTTCGAATCAATATCGAAGAGGTAAAACGACCAGAACTAGACGCAAAACTAGTGGCTGAAAACATCGCTCGCCAGTTGGAACGACGAATCAACTTCCGACGCGCGACAAAGATGTCAGCTCAAAACACTATGAACGCAGGTGCCAAAGGTATTCGTATCGAGGTAGCTGGACGATTGAATAACGCTGAAATGGCTCGACGCGAAAAGATTATCGAAGGTTCCGTGCCTCTACATACACTTCGCGCGGATGTAGACTTTCACGTGGCACGTGCTAACTGCCCCGGCGTTGGTATCGTTGGTGTCAAGGTGTGGATTTACAAAGGTGAGAGGAGCGAGTAGATATGCTGTTACCTAAAAAGACAAAGTATCGAAAAGTCCGAAAAGGCAAGAACAAAGGCGTTGCGACTAGCGGTCACTACATCGCATTTGGCGATTACGGTCTACAAGCCTTGGGCAACAACGATGTTACTTCCCGCCAGATCGAGTCTGCTCGTCAGGCCATGACCCGATACATCAAACGCGGTGGCAAGATTTGGATTCGAATCTTTCCTCATACCCCTCGTACTCGCAAACCCCAAGACGTAAAGATGGGTAGCGGTAAGGGAAATCCTGAATTCTTCGCAGCGAAAGTAAAGGCTGGAACAGTAATGTTCGAAATGAAGGGCGTTGACGAAGAGGTAGCACGCGAGGCTATGCGCCTAGCGAGCCACAAACTTCCTGTCAAAACTCGTTTCGTAAAGAGGGAGGAAGGTTAACATGGCAAAAGCTAAAGCAACCCCCAAAAAGGCTAAAGAGGCAGTCGTGCCAAAAACGGTAGAAGAGATGAAAAAAGCTCTCGCCGATAAACAACAAGAGATGCTAGAAACTCGCAGGTCACATCGTGCAGGCGAACTAGTAAATCCACGTGCGCTGACACTTGGCCGACGCGAAATCGCTCGCCTAAAAACCGCGATTCGCGCAGATGAACTGAAAGGAGATAAGTAATGACTAAATATCTAGTAGGCATCGTTACGTCCGATTCTCGTGATAAGTCAATCACGGTTACCGTAACAACTCGTGAGACTCATCCCCTATACGGCAAGCAGTACACGATTAGCCGAAAATACCAGGCGCATGATCCAAAAAACGAAGCTCAAGTAGGCGACAAGGTACGAATCAAGAGTATTCGTCCGGTCAGCAAGACAAAAAGCTTCCAGTTGGACCTCATCGAAGAGAAGTCTAAGGGTAGTATCGAATTGAAAGACGAAGTAGTGCCCGTAGAGGAAGCTACGAAGGCTCGCGAAGAGAAAGAAGCCGCTAAAGAAGAGGCGGAGGCTTAACTATGATTCAACAGCAATCTAGACTAAAGGTCACCGACAACAGTGGTGCAAAGGAAATCCTCTGTATCCGCGTGCTAGGCGGTACGCGTCGTCGGTATGCGCGAGTTGGTGACATCATAGTTGCCAGCGTCAAAGACGCCAATCCTACTGGTCAAGTAAAAAAGAAGTCAGTAGTAAAAGCCGTCGTCGTACGGACACGCGATCAAATCAAACGACGTGACGGCAGTACCATCTGTTTCGATGACAATGCGGCCGTAATCATCGGTGACGACAAAGCGCCACGAGCTACTCGTGTGTTTGGCCCAGTGCCACGCGAGCTACGTGATATGGGTTATGCGAAAATCATAAGCCTTGCACCGGAGGTACTATAATATGGCAAATCGAATTGTAAAAAACGACATAGTAAAGCTGATCAGTGGCCCGAACAAAGGTGTTACTGGTAAGGTTCTAGCCGTACTTCCAGGCAAGAATGCAGTATTGGTCGAGGGACTTGGAGTAAAACACCGTAAGTTCAAACCATCACGACTACATCCAACTGGTGGCAGTAAGGATATTCATGTTCCAACCCCACTTCATAAAGTTGCGTTGGTAGTTGATGAAAAGACCGGTAAAACTAGCCGAATAGGACACAAGAAGACAACAGAAGGCGCAAAGGTACGAACTGCGCGTCAGCTAAAAGGAAAGGAGATTAAGTAATGACAAAAGCAAAAACCACGTCTCCAGCTCCTCGCTTGAAAGCCTTGTATAACGATACGTATCGCAAGGAACTACAGGCCGAATTGAAACTAGAAAACGTACATCAAGTACCAAAACTAGAAAAAATTGTGGTCAGCGTCGGAACTGGAAAAAGCAAGGATGACAAAAGGCACCTAGAAGCCGTAAAAAACACCCTTACAAAAGTTACTGGCCAGGCACCCGTAGAACGACAAGCCAAGAAATCTATCGCCAGTTTCAAGATCCGCGCGGGAATGGGCGCGCCGATTGGTATCATGGTTACTCTACGAGGAAATCGTATGTATGAGTTCCTAGATCGATTAGTAAACGTTGCCCTACCTAGGGTTCGTGACTTCCATGGCGTGGGCGTGAAGTTCGACAAAACAGGTAATTACAACTTGGGCATCGTTGAACAATCAATCTTCCCAGAACTAACATTCGAGGAAACTCAAGTAACCCACGGTATGCAAATAACTTTCGTGATAGACGGCGAAGAGCCAGAACACAGTCGATCATTGTTAGAAAAATTTGGACTACCGTTCGCAAAAGAAGGAGGTCGACGCTAAATGGCAAAGAAATCAAGTGTAGCTCGCGATAAAAAGCGACGACTAATGCATGACAAATACGCTGAAAAGCGAGCCGAACTAAAAGAACTCGGCGACCTAGACGGCCTACAGAAACTTCCACGTAACTCATCACCAACTAGGTTGAAAAATCGCGACCTGTTGGACGGACGACCACGAGGATACATGCGCAAATTTGGAATGAGCCGTGTACGCTTCCGCGAAGAAGCATCAAGCGGTAACATTCCAGGAATAACAAAGAGTAGCTGGTAGGAAAGGAGAGAAACGATATGTCACTACAATCTACAGACCCAATCGCGGATCTTCTGACCCGCATACGAAACGCAGCAGCCGTTGGCAAAACAGAGGTGCGAGTACCTTCTAGCAAGCTGAAAAAGGTTGTCGCGGAACAGCTAAAAGCCAATAAGTACCTAACAGATGTCAAGGTAGAACCTGGCAAACCACGCGACACGTTGGTTATCACGATTAACAAGGCTGGCGAAAACTGCAACATCAACGAGATTACTCGTATGAGCAAGCCTGGTCGTCGCGTATATGTAAAAGCAAATGAAATTCCAAAGGTAAAATCAGGCCGAGGTTTGGTACTAGTGAGCACGTCACGTGGCGTGGTAACAGGCCAAGAAGCTGTCAAACAGCGCCTAGGCGGAGAGTTGTTACTGAAGGTTTACTAACAAGAAAAGGATAAATTATGAGTCGAATCGGAAAACTACCAATACAGATTCCATCGGGCGTGACAATCACGGTTGACTCGGATGTTATCACTGTTGCAGGTTCAAAAGGAACCCTGACAGTACCACATCTGAGCGACGTGACAGTCAAGGTCGAAGGAGATCAAGCAATCGTCACTCGTAAAGATGATGAGCGTACGGCAAAGGCCCAGCATGGCCTGCAACGTGCCCTACTAGCAAATGCCGTTGAGGGTGTTAACAAGGGTTATGAAAAGAAACTAGAAGTAAACGGAGTTGGTTTCCGCGTAGGAATGAGCGGAAATGCTCTAGAACTACACGTTGGTTTTAGTCACCCTGTAAAATACACTCCACCAGAGGGTGTGCAGGTTTCTAACCAAAAAATGGAAATCACTGTCAGTGGCATCGACAAACAAAAGGTTGGACAAGTTGCCGCGGAAATCCGCGCGCTAAAGAAACCGGAACCATATAAAGGCAAGGGCATTAAATACGTAGGTGAACATATCCTACGCAAGGCCGGAAAGGCAGGTAAATAATCATGAGTAACCTAGCAAAAAAACTACTGAATAAAAGCCTGCGAAAAGGCCGAGTCCGCGCCAAGGTTAGCGGTACGGATAAACGACCACGCCTGTCGGTATCCATCAGTAACCGCCACGTTAGCGCACAGCTCATCAACGATGACACTTCAACTACGATAGCTTCTAGTACTACTGTTGGTAGCAAGCAAGACGGCACTCTGACCGAACAAGCTACATTTGTCGGTACTGATATCGCTAAAAAAGCCAAAAAAGCAGGAATCAAGAAAGTTGTGTTTGATCGAAACGGTCGACAATACGCTGCTCGTTTGAGCGCGTTGGCCGAAGCGGCACGCAAGGAAGGACTGGAGGTCTAATCATGGCTGAACAACAAGCAGCTACAAAACCACGAGATGCACGCCCAGCGCGACCACCACGACGTGATCGCCGTGACGTACCCCAAGAACCAAAAGAATTTGAGGAAATTGTTATCAATGTCGACCGTGTGGCACGTGTCGTAAAAGGTGGCCGTCGTTTCCGATTTAAAGCACTGGTAGTCGTCGGTAACAACAAAGGTAAAGTTGGTGTAGGCGTATCAAAAGGCCAAGACGTGCAGACCGCCGTGTCAAAAGCAACTGACGTAGCTAAAAAGAATTTGATAGTAGTCCCTATCGTCAACGAGACTATTCCGCACGACGCGGAAGTTAAAGTATCTGGCGCACAGGTACTTATCAAGCCTGCCGCTCCTGGTACGGGAGTCATCGCCGGTGGTGTCGTACGACAGGTCATCGGTGTTACGGGCATACATAACATGCTTTCGAAGTCTCTAGGATCTACGAACAAGGTAAACATCGCATATGCAACTATTGACGCCTTGAAGAGCCTAGTGCCCAAGGATCAGTGGCTAAATGCGCCCGCAAAAAAGCCTGCAAAGAAGGAGGCTAAGTAATGAAGTACAACGAACTACAGGTATCGGCTAACCGAAGCAAGAAACGCGTCGGTCGCGGAATCTCTGCCGGTGGCGGTAAGACTGCCGGTCGTGGTACCAAAGGTCAAGGTGCTCGAACGGGTAAAAAACTAGGTGCAATGTTCCAGGGAGGACAGCGAGCTCTAGTACAAGCGATCCCAAAGGCCCGTGGCTTTAAATCGCTTCGCACACCTGCGCAAGTCGTATACCTAGATCATCTCAACGCCTTTAAAGGTAAAACGGCTGACAACATGTCATTGTTCGAGGCCGGACTAGTTTCGACACCTTACCATACGGTAAAGGTTATCGCACGTGGCGAGTTAACAGAAAAAGTTACCCTGCGAGTACAGGCTGCTAGTAAATCCGTGCAAGAGGCTGTTAAAAAAGCCGGCGGTTCTTTCGAAAAAGTCGACACGCCTATCAAGCCTTCAACAAAGAAAAAAGCAGACAAATAGCACAAATGACTGCATCAAAAACCATCCTTACAGGGGTGGTTTTTGTATGGATAATACCACTACTAATCTGCTATAATTAGTACAAATACAGACTTAGTTTCAGGGAATAGGCCTATTACATATGAATTGGAAGACAATCTTTAAATCGCTCAAAAACCGTAAAATGCAAAAACGTTTTGCGATTGTTTTAGGTATCGTAGTTGCGTATCGATTCTTGGCTCATATTCCTGTGCCACTAGCAGAACCTACTGCGCTAAAAGAGGTTATTGAAAGCGTTGTTAGCTCGACTGACTTTGGCGGGTTCTTGAACCTGCTATCCGGTGGTGCGCTAGCCAGCTTTTCTATCGTTTTGGTTGGACTTAGCCCGTTCATTACCGCTAGTATCATCACGCAACTATTGACCAAGGCCATTCCAAAGCTAGAGGAACTGCACAAAGACGGCGAATCTGGCCGACGGAAGATTAACCAATGGACTCGAATGATATCAGTTCCACTGGCGATTGTTCAGTCTATTGCATTCATATATATCCTGCGACAAACAGTGTTGGCCGGAAACACGACAGCTCTGGATGGAGCAACTCCGGTGGAATGGGTGGTAGCGGTCACCGCTATGACAGCAGGAGCGATACTACTGATGTGGATGGGTGAGTTAATCACCGAACAAGGTATCGGAAACGGTATATCAATGCTGATCTTTGCCGGTATTATCAGCCAGTTACCATCTACCTTAACAACCCTAGGCGTATCATTGTTCGATACGTCCGCGGGTATGCTCAGCGTATTTGGCTGGTTCGAACTACCGTTGAATCCAACGGCGTTCTGGGTGGCGCTAGTGGTTACGCTGTCGTCGTTGGTTGTGCTGTATTTGTTAGTCAAGATAAACGAGGCCCAACGCGTGGTAACGGTTAACTATGCGAAACGAGTGCAGGGTAATAGTAGCTATGGCGGAGTAAAGAGCATACTGCCAATCAAACTTATCGCGGCGGGTGTTATCCCGGTGATCTTCGCGGTCGCGTTCCTTAGCCTACCGGCCTTTATTGGACAGGTGTTAAAGGCGACAGGAAACGTAGATTACGCCGAACTAGCAAACAATCTTATACTTTGGTTCCAAGCACCACAACCGGGTGCGTTTACCGGTGACACTTTCGGGGCGTTGATATACCCGGCTAGCTACTTCGTGCTCGTCATCCTGTTTACGTACTTCTATACGGGTATCATATTCAATAGCAACGAGATTGCCGAAAACCTGCAAAAGCAAGGTGGATTCATCGAGGGTGTTCGACCTGGACTACAAACAGAAAAATACCTGTCACGCACGGTGAACCGACTTATCTTGTTCGGATCACTAGTACTTGGTTTGATAGCAGTTCTGCCATTCGTCGCGGAGTACGCATTTGCTCAAGCCGGTATAACGGGTATCCAAAACCTCGCGATTGGTGGTACGGGTATATTGATTGTTGTCTCGGTGGCGCTTGAGAGCTTGCGTCAGATCAATTCACGCGCGCTCATGGTTACATACGACGATTATAAATAGGAAATCTGTAGGTGGCAGGATTACAACTCGAACGAAAAAGTGGGCCAAGTTTCAAAGTTGTTTCTCTATTCTTTTTAGGAATCGTATTCGTCGTAAGCCTAGGTGGTCTGGCGGCCTATTGGTACAACACGGGTTATACGCCATTAGGGCTCGCCGTGCCGGCTACGATACTTCAGCCTAGTATCGACAGCAAAGACGTATCTGGTGAACAAATACTGCAACACAAAACAGACGACAATAAACCTAGGTACGTCAGTATACCTGCGCTAGACATAGAAAACGTACGAGTCTTTGCCATGGGTAAAGGAAAACTAGGTGACCCCGCCGCTCCAAAGAACCTCTACGATGCCTCGTGGTTTGACGAGAGCGCCGAGCCTGGGCAAGAGTACGGCACTGTGACGCTAACTGGCTACGGAGACGGTGTTATGAACGGAGGCGTGTTCAGCGGTGCGGGCAAGCTAAAAAGTGGCGATGTGATCGCCATAGAGAGAGGCGACGGAACTACTGTTGAGTACGAGGTAGTCGAGAATAGCACTGAATCAGTCGCAAAAGCCAATCAATCGGGATTAAAGAGGTTGTTCACGCCATACGACGAAACTAAGGAAGGTTTAGGGCTGATTGTTATCACGGGATCCTGGATACCAAAAGATAACCTATACGATACGCGCACGTTAATACGAGCAGTCATCAAGTAGGCATGCTGAATTTGTACTGCCGACACAAAGGTGCTAGGGTGTAAACATGTCAGAAACAATAGACGTTGAGCAGTGGGATACAGGGCCCAACCCAGAATCACAGATCTTTTTAAAACAACTTATTGATGATTATCTGCCTGCTGACGGCTATGAATTTTTACTAACCGAGCTAGCCGAGGATATCGAAGAACCCTACACACGTGTAAACAATGCTCTGTACAACTTGATCAAGCTAAACGCGTTAATATTCGACAGACACGACGACGAGGTGACTATAATCAGCAGGAAACCCGAAAACGTAATGCCAGGCAAGTACAATAAAGCTTTTCCTGAATATGGGCCTGATCTGGATAGTGTTGCCCCTGATACAGATCGTCATAACCATCTTGACTAGCGAACTGGATTTGCTACAATAAAGGTACATTTAGAGGGTTCGCGGTAAAAACGCGAAAATCTTTGCTAGAAACACTTTACTTACTGTGATTTTTTGTGTATAATGGTCTCTTGTTAACTATGGCGAGTCAAAAAGAAGTCATCAAACTGGTCGGTAAGGTTGTGGAGGCATTGCCGAACACACAGTTTCGTGTCGAATTGGAGAATGGCCATACGGTTCTGTGCCACATATCGGGCAAGATGCGAAAGCACTATATCCGATTGGTACCGGGCGACAAAGTGGAAGTTGAGTTAACCCCCTACGATCTTACAAAGGGCAGAATCAGCTTTCGCTTGAAGGACGAACGGCCAAACCCGGCTCAAGTCCGATAAATAATAAATTAATTAGGAGCTTCTGTTAAAGACATGAAGGTACGTGCGAGCGTAAAAAAGATTAGTCCAGATGATCAATTGGTCCGACGCAAGGGCCGTCTTCGCGTCATCAACAAGAAGAAACCTAAGAATAAGCAAAGGCAGGGTTAAGCATGGCTCGAATTGCAGGGGTTGTAATCCCAGCAGAAAAACAGGTACACATCGCCTTGACGTATATATACGGCATTGGACGAAAGTACTCTCGAGACATCCTTGCGGCGGCTAATGTAGAGCCGACCACTCGGGTGAAAGACCTCACCGAGGCTGAGGAACAACGTATTCGTGAAATTATAGATCAAGGATACACCGTAGAAGGTGACAGTCAGCGTCTGGTAGCGAACAATATTAAACGATTGCGTGATATCGGTGCATACCGAGGACTACGACACAAGGCAGGTTTGCCTACCCGTGGTCAACGAACTCGCACGAACGCACGCACACGTAAGGGTCGCGCAGTTGCAGTAGGCGGCGCACAACCAAAGGCAGCGTCAAAGACGTAGGATAAATGGTAGATATGACAGAAGAAACTAAACCCACTACTACAGAAGACAAAGCACCTGAACAAACAGATGCAGTAAAGACCGTCGCCGCTCCAAAGAAAAAGAAGCAAAAACGATCAGTACCATCGGGACAGATGCATGTTCAGGCAACATTTAATAACACTATAGTTAGCTTTTCAGACAACAAAGGTAACGTAGTCACTGCTAGCAGCGCAGGTGCTTGCGGTTTCCGTGGAAGCAAAAAAGGCACAGCTTACGCCGCGCAAATCGCCGCGGAAAAAGCAGCCGAGGCAGCCAGTACTCAATATGGCATGAAAAACGTAGAAGTATTCGTAAAAGGCGTTGGCCTTGGACGAGATTCTGCCGTCCGTGCCGTTAGTAACTATGGCATGATCGTCGAAAGCATAACGGACGTAACGGGCGTACCACACGGTGGCGTTCGACCTAAACGAGCGAGGAGAGCATAGATATGGCACGAGATACATCACCAATCGTTAAACAGTCTCGCCGCGAAGGTTACGCGCTACATCCAAAGGCACACAAGATTATGGTTAAAAAGACTGGTATACCGGGTCAACATGCACACGGTCGCCGAGGAAAACCTAGTCTATACCTTACTCAACTGCGAGAAAAGCAAAAAGTACGCCGCACGTACGGTCTGATGGAAAAGCAATTCGCGAAGTTGATGAACGAGGCGTCTCGTCGACCTGGTCTAGCAGGTGAAAACCTACTACAGTTACTAGAACTACGAATAGACAACGTAATCTATCGATCTGGACTAGCGACTAGCCGACGCGCAGCACGACAACTAGTCAGTCATGGCCACTTTACCCTAAACGGACGTCGAGTAGACATCCCGTCTATCCGAGTAAAGGCCGGCGACAAAATAGAAGTACGCGCCCGAAGCGCAAAAACAGCATATTTCAGTAACATTGACGACGTAGTAAATAACTCTTTCCAACAACCTCTGAGCTGGCTGAAGGCAGACGTCAAAAAATTCAAGATTGATATCACCGGACTTCCGAAACGCGAGGAAGCCGAGCCGGATATAAACGAACAACTAATTGTCGAGTATTACTCGCGCTAAACAAGGAGCTAAAGCAAATGTCAAAAGTCATACACAACCCACTACTTGCCGGCATGAACGAAAACAATGCTACAAGTGTTGAGTTTGTCATAGAGCCTTTGCACGCTGGTTACGGAAACACGCTAGGCAACAGCCTTCGCCGTGTATTGCTTTCTAGCATTAGGGGTGGAGCAATCGTTGCATTTCGTATCGAAGGCGCTACTCATGAGTTTACGACCGTTCCGGGTGTAAAAGAAGATGTCGTAGACATCATGCTAAACCTCAAAAACGTTCGTTTGAAGGTGCATACTGATGAACCAGTAGAACTACGACTAGAAAAGAAGGGTGCCGGTACTGTAACGGCTGCCGATATCAAGGCTTCTGCCGACGTAGAAATCGTAAATCCAGACCAAGTAATCGCTACTATCGACGATCCAAAGAAATCGGTACTAATGGATCTAGTAGCTGAATCTGGACGTGGCTACCGAACTATCGAAGAAAGCTCCGTAAAACGGCTTCACAGCGATATGATCGCTCTAGACGCGGTATTCAGCCCCGTACTCCGTGTTCGATACAAAGTTGAACCAACTCGTGTCGGCCAGGAAACAAATCTGGACAAGCTATTGCTGACAGTAGATACCGATGGAACTATGAGTCCTCGTGAAGCATTCGAAGAAGCAAACGCAATCCTTGTAAACCAATATACTGCCCTGGCAGGAAGCACTACGGTGGAGGCAGCGCCTGCACTGGGTAGCGAAGACGAAGAAGAAGCAAGCGAGCTGAACACCCCAATTGAAGAATTGAACTTGACTGCTCGTACTGCAAACGCACTAGTAAATAATGATATCCGTACAGTACATGATCTAGTTACGCTGAGCGAACAAGATCTACGTGAACTAAAAGGCTTTGGAAGCAAAGCACTTGACGAAGTTCGCGAAAAACTAGCGGAGTTGGAGCTTTAGAAAATGCATCGCCACGGATACCAGGGCCGCAAGCTAGGCCGAGAACGAGATCAGCGCAAAGCCCTTATCAAGGGACTTGCTACTAGTCTGGTTGAACACGGCGAGATCGAGACTACTCACGCCAAGGCTAAAGAGCTGCGACCATACATCGAAAAGCTAATAACAAAAGCTAAAAAGGGCGACCTGGCTAATAGGCGTCACGTTATAGCTGGACTTTCTACGCAAGACGCGGCATTTCGTCTAGTAGACGTCATCGCGCCACAACTAGAAGGTCGTAACAGCGGCTACACCCGTATTACGCGAACCGATTTCCGAGTCGGTGACAACACACAGATGGCTACTATAGGTTTTGTAGACGAGATCAAAGACGTAGAAAAAACGACAGTAAAGAAACCTGTTACCAAAAAGCCAGAAGCAAAGAAAGCCCCAGCGAAAAAGACTGCTAAAGAGACAGCAGGAGCAAAAGCATGAAGAAACTAGCACAACCAAAGACATTCGTACAAAAACCAGCCGACGTATCACGCCGTTGGGTCTTGATTGACGCGTCTAGCGCGCCACTAGGACGAGTAGCGAATGACATTGCTAAATACCTAATCGGTAAATACAAACCGACATATACCCCACATGTTGACGGCGGTGACTACGTTGTAGTCGTAAACGCTGAAAAGGTGGTAGTAACCGGTAACAAAGAGACCGGCAAGGTATATTATCGACACACCGGATTCCCCGGCGGTATCAAGGATGCTACGCTAGCCGAAGTTCGCGAAAAATTCCCAGAACGCATAATCGAGAGCGCCGTCAAAGGCATGCTACCAAAAAACAAGCTATCTGACGACCGAATGAAGCGACTAAAAGTATTCGTAGGCGCGGAACACAACCACGCGGCACAATCTCCCGAGAAAGTTGAGGTGAAATAACATGACTACAGCAACGAAAAAATATTTCTATGGTCTAGGTCGACGCAAAAGCGCTACCGCGCGTGCGCGTCTATATGCCGGAAAAGGAACTATTACCATCAATGAAAAGCCCGCAGAGGAATATCTAGATGGCAACAAGACTATGTTGGCAGAGCTAACAGACCCACTAGCACTCGTAGGCAAACAAAAAGACTACGATATCACTATCCTTGTATCAGGTGGCGGTACCTCAGGTCAGGTAGATGCGATGAAGCTAGCTATCAGCAAGGCGATTACTGTAGATAATGCAGATCTGCGAAGTACACTGAAAAAGGCTGAATTCCTACGACGCGATCCTCGCGAAAAGGAACGAAAGAAATACGGCCTGCGCTCAGCGCGTAAACGCGAACAATATTCAAAGCGTTAATCAACTACAGCCCTACGGGGCTGTTTTTGTATGGCTCTGTAAAAAATCCATATGGAAAACCATATGGAAAACCATGTGATAATCCATATGATTTTTTGATTTAACGAATTATGTTACAGTGGAAAACACACTATGGAGCACGAAGGATACCGCGAACAAGAGAATACTGACTATTCCATCAAGGAAATTGACGGATTACTTCGCGATCTGGATGCTGACGAAATCGAAGCATGGGCTACAGAGCTAAAGAACTCGGCCAGCGATAAGTACGAACGACTAGATAACAGCTTTCGTGCGATTTTTGACAGGTTGAATTTATATAATGTTAACGAACTACTGTCATTCGATATACCTATAAACGACCCGGACATCGGTGATCCAGAGGAACTAATGCGTATTCAACGAACCTCTGATAGTATGTACTATTCATCGTATGTTAAACGAGAAAATGGACGGACATCAACGCCCGAGGGGCTCAATCGTTTGGGCGGCACGTACACGTATTATTTTGGTACAAACAATGAGAATAAGGTCGAGATACGCTTGTCCAGGCAATCCGAACTAGACGATACCCAAGACGATGATGGCGAAGTGTCACCGAGGCCAAAGGATGAAAACGGAATTCTGATAAAAGCGTTGTCGTTGGATATACTGCCCACTATGGAAGTTACAGAGGCGCGACTGGCTCAGCTATGGCAATCAATTCATCAGATTGAAACAGAATCTACAAACTAACTATATACATTAGCGATTTCGTGATATATTAACACTATAAACGGTGGGTTGAGAATATATGGATCTGGGCTCGATAGACAAGCGTACTAGACACATTTATGATGCGCGTCGCATCAGCTCTGAATTCCATGAAATGACCCCCGATGAAGTCAAGCAATCATACGAAACCAAAAAAGAACTAGTCGCCTCCCGTTGGGAGGCGTGTTTAAAATCATATGTCATGCTCTTTATGATGTTAAATCGTGGTAATCGTTGGCCAGAGGACAAGTTCGAAATATGCGTAGCGGAAGAAAAAGCCGATAACGTTACATACAGAACCAACGTCAGGGTTGAGAGAGACCGTAAAGCTGGCGTATATTCGGCGAGACCTTTTGTGGATTGTGGCCATGGGATAATAGACTACGCCCCCGACTCCGAATATTTTGGTAGCGAATTTACTCATAAATATGGAACGCAGAACGCAAGATCTGCCAAGTTCGAGGCTACGTACGACGGAGGCGTAAAGTCAGAGATTAGGATGACACACATAGAGGGCAGGAAGATAAAAGAGATGAGCACAGAAAACATGGCAATCATGATGTCCGCGATTGATCTCACTATATCTCCGCACTTAGATAACGTTGAGGATACAGTTTCGATGCTTACGAACGCAGTACTGGACGATAAATTAAACCCGGAACTTGCAAAACGGGCTCGGTTGCCAGAACACTAATCCCGTGATATATTAATGCCAATGAGTCAAGTTGCAGTATCACGAGCATATTGGTTTACCGACAGTAATTCTGGCGGTTTGCTCCGTGTTTTGTAACGAAACCTAGAAAGCATCGAATAGACCGCCAGAAGGCGGTTTTTTAATAAGATTAGAGGAGACAATATAATGGAACAACTATCAGAGACCATAGATACGACACGAGAGACGTCAGTACCCGACGGGATGATACGAATAGACGCACTGTATGCGGCAGCATTTGTAGGCGCATCCGTAAATACGGAGCCTGCAGAAAAGCCAAAAGGCCCTAGCGAGAGTGATAAAGAGGCACTTGCAATGGCGCAGAGGAATATAGGAAAATATACAGGTAAACTAACAAAACATAGCGCGCCTATATCGGAGCTATAAGGATATCAATGAGCAAAATATTACTACTGGGCTCGCATCACGGGGACGAACGACTAGGCGACAAGCTGATTCGCTATATTAAAGCCCATCGTCCCAAACTGATGAAGCATGTAGAGTTCAAAATCGCGAACCTCAAAGCGCATCGTAAAAACGTTCGATATATAGAATCCGACATGAATCGAAGTTATAACGGTAAAAAAGATACTTACGAGGAGCGTCGCGCAGGTAAGATACTCGAATATATTAAAGAATCCGATTTTGATCTAATACTTGACCTCCATACAACAAGTTGCGACCAACCGCCAAGCCTCATAATGGCGTCGATCAACTCCGACAACGAGAGGTTTATCAAGGCGTCAACCATACGCCATTTGGTTATTATGGAGCCGAAAACAGTGTCAACCGCCCTCAATGGTGTATGCGCAAACTCTGTCGCGGTTGAAATCAACAGACACATAGCGGATATAACCTTAGAAAACTTGTGCGACGATATCCAAAGGTATATTGACGGTGAAAAAACACATATCGACAAGTACATATACGAAGTAGACTTATTAAAAAACGATGAGGTAACTGTCAGCCAGTTCGAGAAACTGCGTAATTTTGAATATTCAGACCCTGGTTTTTACCCGATACTTGTCGGTGAAAGCTCTTATCAAAAACAAGGTTATGATTATCTAGGCTTCAAGGCTACAGAACGCAAAAAGTATAAGGTATAATAGAGTAAATGAGCAAACCAGTAATACTGACGGGCCTCCGTGCCAATAATGAACTACATATAGGCAACTACTTTGGCGCTATGCTACCTATTATCGACACCGCCAAGCAGCGCGCTGGCGAGTACCAGGTCAATATGTTCATCCCCGATCTTCATAGCTTTACTACCGAGATCGACCACAATCAGCTACAAAGTCATATTATGAATAACGCCAGACTGTATGTAGCATCTGGCTTGCCTCTGGACAATCATGATATATTGCTATATCGCCAGAGCTATGTGCCAGCACATAGCGAACTAACATGGATACTAGATTGTTTCACGTCTATGGGCGAGATGAGCCGAATGACCCAATTCAAGGACAAATCATCAAAGCTAGGTGACAGAATAGGCGTAGGACTATTCAATTATCCGGTATTAATGGCTTGCGATATCCTACTCTACGGTGCTACTTACGTGCCAATTGGCGACGACCAGACACAGCACCTAGAATTCACGCGTGACATCGCTGGTCGCATGAACAGTAAATTCGATAATCTATTTACTGTACCGCACGAGGTGTCCAAACAACACGAATTCTTTGGCAAAGGACAGGGTCTACGTATTATGGACTTGGCTGATCCTAGCAAAAAGATGTCCAAATCCGCCGACAGTGACAAAGGCGTGATATTCCTGACCGACAATCCAGAAGTCGCACATAAAAAGATAATGTCTGCAACTACTGACGATCTAGCAAGTGTTAACTACAATCCAATTGAACAACCGGGTATTAGTAACCTACTACAGATACTATCACTATTACGCGGGCACCCTATTGATGATGTCGAGCAGGCATACAAGGGAATGGATAAATACGGCGACTTCAAGCAAGTAGTCGCGGAAGAAATGGAACAATTCTTGAGTGATTTTCAATCCAAGCTATCCAGCGTCAGTGACGATGCTATTCATAGCGCGTTCAAACGTTCCGAGGAAGTTGCAAACGAACAAGCTAATCAAACACTACTGAGGGTGCAGAGGGCAGTAGGACTACGACCAAAGGAGTCCTAGATGAGACTGGACGCATACCTGGCAGAATACTGGCCCGAGACATCACGCGCGACGTGGCAAAAGCGAGTAAAGGCTGGATATGTATTCGTGAATGGCGAGGTAGAAAAGAGTGTCAAAAAGGTTCTGGCCGAAGATGACGAGGTCACGATTAAGCTTCCTGAAGTGAAATCCCACAGTGATGAAAGCTTACCTGTCATATATCAAGACAATAATGTCATTGTCATCAATAAACCCGTAGGTGTTTTGTCACACAGCAAAGGCGCAATGAACGATGAATTCACCGTCGCCGATTTCTTCCGTAGATTTACTAGCTGGGGTCTAGATACTAATCGCCCAGGTATCGTACATCGTCTAGACCGAGATACCAGCGGAATCATGATAGGCGCCCTAAATGAAGAGACCGCTAGGCTTTTACAAAAACAGTTCAGTGATCGCAAAGTAAAAAAACAATACGTTGCAGTCATAGACGGTAAGCCAGATAACGAAGAAGCAATGATAGATATGCCGATAGGGCGTAATCCAAAAAAGCCCAGCCAGTTTCGCGTAGACGCCAACGGTAAAAAAGCGCAGACCCTGTATAAAATCATGGCACCCGGCAATAAGTATAATTTGGTTAGTCTAGAGCCCCTGACTGGTCGTACACACCAGCTACGCGTGCATATGGCACACATAGGCACGCCAATTCATGGCGACAGGGTGTATGGAAAAGAGGCAGATAGACTATATCTCCATGCCGCCGCTCTAGAGATAACGATTCCAGATGGTATACGAAAGTTATTTACCGCAGCCGTCCCACCAGAGTTCGCCACCATGGAGAAAAAATGACTCTAGATGATTTGACGCTCCATCCAAAAACAAAGAAACAGGCATGGAGCACGTTGGCATCTATGCCGCACTCTTTGATTATTGAAGGCCAGTCGGGAGTTGGAGTTGCCTTCCTGGCCCGTGCTATGGCCCGCGAACTTGGGTCACCCAATCTCGTTCTGCTGCCAAAGCGAAAGGAAAAGAACGAATACGTAATTGACGAAAAAAATGGCAATATTGTGATAGAAGACATCCGTGAACTTTATCTACGAACCAGGTCAAAACAGTCTGAAAAGCATGTCTATATTCTAGATACAGGCGAAAAATCACTAACCCTGGGGGCTCAAAATGCATTTTTGAAGCTACTAGAGGAACCCCGAGACAATGTTCATTTCATTATAGCCACGCATCACCTCGAGATGTTATTGCCAACCATACAGTCTAGATGTCAACAGATTACCGTACATAACATTTCTGATGACCAAACGATGGAATTTATAAACAACCTAGACGTAGACGATGAAACGAAGATTAAGCGACTAGCTTTCGTTGGTCGTGGCAAACCGGCATTAATAGCCAGGCTTGCGCGTGATAAGCAAACTTATGACGAGCGAGTAAACATAATGACCGACGCAAAGTCTATGTTAAGTTCGAATAACTACGATAAAATCTGTATAGCAAATCGCTATAACGGTAATCGGGCAGACAGTCTGACACTAGTTGACGACATAATATATCAATTGACTACAGTACTGAAAGGTAATCCGAATCCGGAAATCGCAAGAACTATTGATAAGTTTTCTGACGTGTACGACAGTATCAGGGCAGGCGGAAATATACGTTTGCAGATAGCGTCTAGAATACTGTAGTAGTAACTGATATAATTAGCTCACATGTTAGGACTAGCAATAGTTACGTTACTAGGAGGATGGGCTGTATTTTACCGCCGATCTCTTGAGGAAACAAGCGAAGATTTGTCATCAAAACTAGCGGGCAAACTGGATCAGTTATGGACAATAGCCCAGGATTCGCTAAAAGACAAGAAGTACTTGAGGGCCGAAAAGGCATTGCTCACTATCCTTCGTGTTGACGAACGAAACGCGACAGCATATAACCGACTAGGTATCCTATATGCCAAACAACAGGCGTACAAGGATGCTATCGAGTGTTTTGAAATAGCCCAATCACTAGAACCAAACGCGTCTAGTTTACACAATGTAGGGCTTATTTATTACGAAACAGGTGATTACACGAAAGCCGCACTAGCATTCGAACAGGCATTAAACATAGAGAGCGAAGTGTCGGCGCGTCACATCGCTTACGCGAAGACACAGGAAAAGCTGGGACATGAAAAAAAGATGATAGAGGCACTCGAGAGGGCAGTAGAAATCGACCCCATACCACAGACGCTCAGACTACTCGCAGGCGCCTACGAACAGACAGGTAGGGACAAATTGGCTCTCAAATTGCGTGCTCGCGCCGAAAAAATGATTATTCCGTCCGGAAAAGCAAAGCAAGTCACTCAACCAAGAAAAGTTATTTAAACTATTTGTAATTAATTTCTGTTACTAAAAATACACGAGGAATTGGCTTGTCGGTGTCGTTAACCGCGGGGGCATGAATGCGTGTCTCTAGGTTGTAAACATTACCCGGCTCGCCTCGTTTTATCTCAAAGACGCCGTCATTTATGCCCCGTCTAATTGCCAATGAATCATAGACTATGTATGCATCCCGATACTCTGTCATCGGTATTAAATACGGGGTTGGATCAAAGTCTGTATCATTTACCGATTCCGATTTTGCAATCATTTGGGTGGGTAAGTCCGAGTATGAAATGAGAGCTAGACTGCCGACCAGTTTTTCGGCATGCCAACCTGCATTAATTTGTATTTCACCTGGTTCAACGACGGACGTTCTCGCAAAGTATTCAATGCTATTAATCGGACGTTTGCCCGCGTTATCAAGGGCATACTTCAGCACATTCGTTCGATAATCACCGAGAGTTTCGAGGAGTGCATCGTTGTCGTCCGTAGATCGCTTGTGACGGCCGCAGGTCTCAAATGCCTGCACCACAGATGTTCTGTCAGAAAACCTATCGATTATTCGACGGTATAGCTCCGGCTCTTCTATCCATAGCGGACTTGGTTCAGAAAAGATAATTTCACCACTGTAGGGCATTATAGCGTATTTATACCATATAATATGTTATTACTCAAGCATTTCTACTTGAATATTGATCGCCTCTGTTGTACACTAATTTAGTACTTTACAATCTGCCACTTTAGCTCAGTTGGTTAGAGCAACTGTTTTGTAAACAGTAGGTCCTCGGTTCGAGTCCGAGAAGTGGCTCCACGGCAAGGTAGTGAACGGTCGCTATCTTGCGTATGGAAACAATAAGCGCAGGGGTAGTGAAGCGGTCAAACACGACAGACTGTAAATCTGTTGGCTTATGCCTTCGCAGGTTCGAATCCTGCCCCCTGTACCAAGCTAATGGCCACACGTATAGCGACTATTTGCTTGGCAAAGACGAAAGCGAACACCATGCCAACACATGAGCTAACTCCTATTAGGTATACACACAATCTAAAAAATAGGGTTAACCATGTTAGACAACTACCAAATACGCCAGTTGTCGCCGGGCCAATGGAAAGAGAAGACTTTATTAATGCTTTGTTTGGCGACGTAGAAGCAGATGAGCTATATGTATCGAGGATTTCTAGACCTCCAGGTGGACTGGGACCTGATTTTGATGCGTATGAGGAACATTTAGATGCTGATTTTCCTTTCGTGGCATCATACAACTCGTGGGGTAGGGCGACTCTCTTCGCCACTCTTTTAGCAGAAGACCTCCGGCAGTGTTCAAACGAGAGATCTGCAAATAACGTATTCCTGGAACGTGAATATCGAAAGGATTTTTCCAGAATTGCCATGATTGATGCTAGGTCTGACACGGAATACCCACTTCATACATGTGATTTATCCGAGGGAATGGCCGTTATTACCCCTCAAATAGGGGGAGAGTTGTCAACAGTATACGAGATAAAGCCTCCATTGTGGCAAGCTCTTGCAAATCAGGTGTTTAGCAGTGGCGAGATACTGAAGCTATTGGTACCAAAGAAAGAATCAAAGAGTATGGACACAGTAATAAATGACGGATTTGAAACATACGCCGAGTATTTAGAGCGAGAGGCGCACATTGAGAAAATCAATAAGGCCCGGGATGTAATTAATATCACGACGGCTCAAAAATCTAAAAAACGTAGATAACCACCATGATACTCAATCGATCATACAGTTTTGAAAAACCTAGCATTCGGTTTCGAACTGCGGACGGTATATTTGACGAAATAAAAGACTACGTATCAGACAGAAGGATAAGTCATAATATAGATGATTCGGTTCTATATACAGCAGAACTAGGCGACAAAAACATTCCTTCTATATACAAGAAAGTCGCTGAAATAGCCTTGGACAGAGCGCAAGAATTTGGTTACAGTCCGATAGCCAAGATTTGATACACGTTTGATACGAATCCTGTGCAGCCTAATAGTTTTCAACGACTAGCAAAATGGCATCTAGACGCCGATGCGCCCGATCCTAAAGCAGAATATCACCTAGAAGACATACTAACCTCGAGTGACGTAGAGCCAACCTTGGTTGCCGTTGCGCCAAACTCGAATATAACGAGCGATGAGGAGCTCATCTCGTACGTACGAAAAAGGCCCTACCTGCCTTCTGATTTTTATGATAATTCTGCGCACGTAGTTAGTGAGGGTATCACGAAAGGATTGATACATGTTCACCAACCGTCCCCATACGATGCAATATCGATTAAAAATCACTTTCACGCGTCGCCCGTGAATAACACGGACGAACGATATAATAGAACCTTTTGGCGTATGATATTAATGAGTAGAAGCGAGACGTTATAAAATCTATGACAAAAGAAGCAGTTCGGGATCCAATCTTAACCAATCCAGATTATTTTACAAAGATAGACTCTCATGTATTTGATGAGATTGAAGATGTATTCTCAGAGACTACCTATCCTTCGGCGGGCTTACCCTGTATGAAGGGACAATAAACATCGATAGACCTATTCATGCAAAGTTAGCAAGTATTGTCGCGTCACTTACAGATGAGTTCTATAGTCACTTTAGTAATAAAATTGAAATGATTTCATATAGTTTTGATGCCAAGCCAATTAAACCGGGAAGGTCGCAACGCGGAACTAGATGGCACTACGACAAGGACGTTAACAGCGAGTCGCTTGCGGTGGTCGTGGCGAACAATCTGCCGACTGAATTCCTAATAGCCAATGACCAATCTGATCATGGTCTTCAATCCGGTATGAGGTATGTACATAGGATGGATAAAAAGTCTAATGGCTTTCAAAATGCGCCCATAGAGATAGGATTAGCAAAGGGTGCTTTGCGCCTATATCGCCCAGAGCCGATGGAGGCGGTTATGATGACAGACAATATACATCGATCACCAACGAACGAAACCGACAAAGAACAGCCCCGAGTTTGGTTGCGCGCCTCATTTGAATAACAGGGGTTGTTTTGCTATAATCACTTAGTTACATGCCGCGGTAGCTCAGTTGGTAGAGCGCATCCATGGTAAGGATGAGGTCCCGGGTTCAACCCCCGGCCGTGGCTCCAAATTTATTCCGGTGGGTTCGAGAGGAAACACATGACAAAAGAGATGACGGAACTGCAGTTGATGGGCGAGCTGGAACCAAAAATGGGCGAGCTATTGAATCGACATGAACGAGCATCCAAATTTTGGGTGCCTGATTTTTATGTTCCCTGGAGCAGGGGTCGGGATCATCAATATCCTTGGGCAAGAAGCGACAAAGACAAAGAAGAATATAATGCAATGGCCGTAGATTGGGAAGAGGGTCAAGAAACGTTCAAATTCAGCAAGGGCGTGCGTTCTGCCTTGTTTATAGCAGCGATGACCGAGGATAATCTACCATCGTACCACCGAGAGATCGCTAATCTTTTTGGCTATGACGGCGCCTGGAGAAACTGGGTAAATAGATGGACCGCGGAGGAAGACAGGCATGGAAGGGCAATACACAACCTCCTAGCAGTATCTAGAACGTTTAACCCGATTGAAATCGAAGAAAGCCGTATGGCACAAGTACAACATGGCTTTGTAAATGATTTGCCAAATCCACATAATAATGGACAATTACAGAGTTTGTCGCCAATCGAAGGTGGAGTATACGTAGCTATGCAAGAACTAGCGACAGTGAAGGCGCACGGTAACACGGGAGATCATACTCTACTTGAAGGTGACAGGGTTGCTCAAGAGCTGTTTTCTCGCGTCGAGAAAGACGAGGTACTCCATTGGGTTGTATATAGAGACCTTATCAAAGAATCCTTCAAAATTGCGCCAAACCACACCATGAAAGCGACAGCTAGGGTGATCGAGGGCTTTCAAATGCCCGGAGCGGAATCTATCCCCAACTTTATTAAACATGCAGTTCGGATCGCCATAGCAGGGATATACGATCTAAAGATTCAAAACGAGGAAGTGTTCGTGCCAAATCTAGAGAAGCATTGGGATGTGTGGAATGTGCCGAACCTTGACGCCGAAGGCGAGCAAGCACGCGAAAGAATTGCGTCAGCTCTGTCTAGGCATCGTAAAGGCGCGGAGGACTTTGATTCCTTTGTCGTACAGCCTGCGCGCGAGGCAATTGCTCAAAACGGAATATAAAATAAATAATCACCATAGAAACACTTGTCAAAGTGCGGTTTTATTGATATAATTTACCACTGATATGGCAAAAAAGAATTCCAAGCGAAAACTAGTAGGTATGGTGTGTGACAATTGTAATTGTCGCAATTATTACACGACCAAAAATACTATGCACCAGCAAGAGCGACTTGCTCAATCTAAATATTGCAAAATGTGCCGCCAGCACACGGATCACAAAGAGACAAAAAAGTCACTTGGACGCAACGAAGTAAAAGCTCGAAAATCCTAATTCGTTTTTCTGTCTATTTCTTTGGCAAACCAGATACCATAATGCAGCAGCTTATCCATTAGTTGCTGGTTTGGCTTTAGAGCTTCCGTAGTAACGATTATGCAATCGTTGTCCACTTCTACCGCGAATGGATATAAATGTTCACCCATAGCATGAACCATTCGTTCATCAAATAATCTAATTACGAAGTCCGATCGACTAGGTTCTGCCAATATTACAAAATTACCGTGAAACGAGGCTGACTTTTCTGCATTACCCTCGAGCATAAGATGGTGAAGGCCTGGATGCGATTCTAAAAGTTCCGCATAATATGTTTTGGACTGCTGTTTAGTGCCTAAAAACATATATGGAACTCTGGTTGACTTTAGATCTATTTGCAAAACATACCAGTGTTTTTTGACGGAATCGTAGTCGCGATGACTCGCGGTGCTCACACGATCAAAAAGTACTATATCGTATCCTGCATGCCTTCCTATACAATAATTACCGTCAACTCGATCGTTAAAGCCAGTGGAGCCCAGTATTAACGGGGCTTCTGAAACTTCGGGATTTATATCTTTAAAGTACACAAGACGATGCAACCTCGCGAAGTCAATAGCTGACGCTTTCCACGATATGTTTTTTGCTGGCGCAAAAAGCCAACTCTTATATTTATTCAACATCTTCATCGCTAGATTTTCCCATGGTATCTAGTAGTGTTGATACATACTCGGCATGACTCCAGCCCAGTGGGGCTGGTGCTATCATTGAGTGGTCATCAGGGTTTATTTGCTCTGATAGTACCCCGGTTCTCATGCTCGCATTTTTTACCCATTCTAGGATTGAAAAGCCGGTTTTATCGTCACCGATTTCTAGGCAGTACTGCGCCATCCATAGAGTAGGTATGAACCACCAGTTACCCTGTGTATTTGGGTTCGCTCGGCGATAATTATCGTTTTCATACCTTGGAAACGCCTCTACATCATACCCACCAAAAACCTCCCTCATGGAATGTATGGAATTTTTTAACTCTTCTGAGTTCACATCAAATAAGCCGAATATGTGCACCCCAAATACACTACTCGTATCAATCGTTGAATCGTACTCGATAGTACCATCGATAACATTCAGACCTTTGTAAAATGATTTTCGATCGTGATTATATAGGTATTTTTGGGCAGCATGTTTTATGTCATCGGCAACCGCGCGCCACGCAACCGCGCTTTCATTATCATTTTTTTGCTCTGCTAGTTCCGCGGCCGCGTTCATACCAGCATATGTACACGCGACCGTATATGTGCTAATCAAAAAGTGCTCTTCCCACAAGTCGTAACTTGGTTTGGGCAATCCCGTCGTTTCATCAATCCACTCTGCCATCCAATTAGCCATAGGCTTGACCATGCTATCGTAGAAATCATTTAATAGGTGTATGTCACCAGTGGTTTTATATGCTTCATTTAGCAAGAATATGGTTATTGCCGTTTCATCCTCTTGCACTGGCGGTGCATTATATCCGCCCCTATGCGTATATGAATGCCAGCTGGCCCCCAGTCCTCCATCGGCCCTGTATTTATGCATTAAATAGCCACTGGGGTGTAGTACTCGTCGACAAAACTCTAGATATCGACGAACCTCATCCGTATATCCCATTCGTAGCATTGGCCACAGTACGAATGCCGCGTCTCTGGGCCAGCAATAGGCATACGCGTCACGACCATAATTCAACATCGAGCTATCCGTACTAGCAATAACCGCGCCCCTTTTGTCTATGTGGGATTTTAATATCATTACGCTGCGCAAAAACGTATCGTGATACCTGGGGTCAATCTTTTCTGCTGATTTTACGGCAGGCTGAAGCCATTTATGCCACCATTCAACGGTTCCATGTATTCGCTTATGGACCCCATCGTCGCGTATGATTTTATCAACGTATAATGCCTCTCTTATCGATGAACCAGCAGTTATCCAATAATGGACCCTTTCGGAGCTATGAGCTCCCACATTCATCTTGAATCTTAATACCGAGTCTACTCGTCCATGCTCTACATCTCCGCCGTCCAGCTCTCCATCCTCGGCGTCTCGATATACGCTTTCGTGGCCTTCGATACCAAACAACCCGATACTGTGTTGGTCAAAAGGTTGATCGTCGTACACGCCAGATACAATAAATGCGCGCCTGCCACGATAATGGACTATCGCGTTACTATCTGGTAAATATTGCGCGGTGTCTGTCTTGCTACGTGAATCATCTATCACGAAAGCCTGATGAGTAAATAACCGAATCTCTCGATCATAATCGGCCATGTTAACCACGTGAATGTTACGAATAAAAGCACTGACGTGCGAATCCACGACGCTATCAATCTCTAATAATATGTTCATGGATGCGTTTTTTGCTATCGTATGACCAACCAGCGCGCGGATAGGGTAGCGAAAAGTAAACTCCCATTCACCTTCGTTATCGAGCCAGCTAATCTTGCCGTCACACCAAACTCCAATACGATGTCGAGTATGGTCACCTTCCGCATGGTTGGTTAGTCCAACATAGGGATAATAAAAATCATGCACCAGCCCAAAGTTATTCAAACCAACATGCATTTCTCCATTGGATAAAACGATAGGCCTAAGCATGCGCAACCCCACCCAGAATCATTATCTAACCCCCCTATATCCCATGAACTCCTTCTCTCGCTGTATTTTCATGGCCATGTACTCCGCCCAAACGATGATGCTGCATAACCCTCAGGCGAACATCACGAATAGCGTTCATATAGTACAGAAACGCATTGTATGGTGAGTCGTATGGACTAAAGTAGGCATGGATATCACCATCATTCATCCATTTAGTGCACATGTAATACAAATGATCGGATGTCTGTAAATAGCGCCAATCTCTGATTAGTTCCGTGTCGTTGCTTCGCATGACGTCTTTTTCTAGTGCATAGAGATGTCGTGCCGCTTCTTGCTGCATACTGTTACCCAACCACGCTGTTAGGTCACGTTCCGTATCGGCCCAGGTAACGGTGTCTGGCATACTGATTTCACCTGCTGAATCGAGCTTTTCGGCAGCTCCTGAAACAGTATAGAAAGCATTTCCATGACTTATCCAATCACCAACAAACTGTTCAAAAAAGCTAAATATACCCTTGTCTTCCCACTGATGTTCGCCAAACGTTTCGAAGTCCATAAATAAATTCGCTATCTGACCATCACCGATAGAAGCACGAACCCATTCGATATATTTATCACTAGTTAGTGGAAATTCAGACCAGTTCGTATCGCCGAAGCGAAATGCCATATCATCGCTAAGTTTATAATTTTTTAATAATAACTTAATGTTTTCAGTGTTGGTTGGACTATACAGATAGTTAGGGCTCTTCCATCCGAGCACCTTGTCCCATCCTTCGGCTAGTATGACTTTGTATCCTGCATCATCCGCCCACTTCGCCACTTCGTCATTGTAGGCTAGTTCGGTATTACGAAAAGCCCTGGGCGTTACTCCAAACAGTTCTTTTACTTTTTCACGCTGCATGTCTACCTGGGCTTCGAATTCGCTACGGCTGAAAAAGAACGCCAAACTATGGTGGTACGTTTCCGCTACAAACTCTACGCGCCCAGTGTCAAATAATCGCCGAAAACCATCAATCAGATCAGGCGCCCAACGTTCGGCCTGATCGATAAAGTCGCCACTAATACTTAACGAAACGTGAAAATCTTCGTGTTTATCAAGCAAGGTTTGCAATAGTGAAATCATTGGCCTATATGACTTATCCGCGACCTTTAATAGTATTTTTTCGTCATTAACATCGGTGTCGTCAAATACATCGAAATAGTTATGGGATTCACCTATATCGAATATAGAATACGGCCGCACGCGGTACGGTTGATGAACGTGTAGGTATACTACGACGCCCTTTTTCATACCAGCGCCACCTTTCTTGTTCGGTGATATATACCCATGCAATTTCTTGCTATGTCATCCCAGGAAAGTCGAGCATATTCATTGCGCACATTATTGCGTAGTTCAGTAGCCAGAGCAGGAGAGAGAGCTATACCCAGCATTTGATCCGCTAGCGTGTCGGTGTCCCAAAAATCGTACTTTAGACTACTGTTAAGTACTTCGCCGACACCAGATTGTTTACTAAGGATTAAGGCGGTTCCATGATGAGCCGCTTCCAGGGCCGTCAAGCCGAAAGGCTCGCTCACAGAGCTCATTACAAAAATATCTGATATAGAATAGACGTCTCGCCATTGTCTGCCACGCACGAATCCAGTGAAATAAACTTTGTCCGATATACCGTATTCGGCCGAGAGTTGTATAAGCTCATCCCTTAGCTCGCCATCACCAGCAAACAAGAATACAAAGCGATCATATTTCTCGCAAGCTTTGGCGGCGGCTTTCATGAAGTGCGTTAGTCCTTTTTGAATAGTGAACCTTGTCAAAACCGACACTACGGTATACCCCTCGTACTTTAACGCTTCTAGATACCTGTAGCTCCGAGTGTCGTATTCATACGGCCCAAAATCATCCATGTTCACGGCATTATGGACTACTTCTACTAATTCTTCTGGGATACCGTATTCTCTCACGATGATGTTCTTTGTCAGCTGACTAACGGCGATAATCCTATCTGCCATCAGTAGGGCTTGCTGTTCAATTTCATGAACAATAGGGTTGCCATAATGCTCGCCGGAACGATCGAATTCCGTAGCGTGCACATGAACGACCAGAGGGGCCCCCGTTAGCTCCTTTGCTCGCACGCCAGCCTCCATCGTCAGCCAGTCATGGGCGTGTATGACGTCTGGTCGTAGTTCCGGGGCGATATCCTCAATAAAATCAACATATCGACGCTGTATTCCTCGCAAAGAATTTGGATTCGTGGCATTTTCTAGATATCGCTCAAACACCCAGTTGCTATCATAACTGCCCATGTGTGCTTTCAGATCGGGTTTTAGTTCAGTTGCATGATGTATCTTCATGAAATCAACACCCGGATGCTCTGCTCGATAGGGCAAGACAAAATCAATCGAAGCACCCGCAACAGACAGTGCTTTGGACATATGATAACAAGCAACGCCTAGGCCTCCGCTGTTGTGCGGCGGAAGTTCCCAGCCCAACATCAATATTTTCATTTACCCCCTCCGGTCTACCCCTGATAAACCGAGTGCTCCTTATTTGTTTAAGAATCTGCTTACGATTATAGCTAAACTACTAGTGTTTGTACAACAGTTTTTATGCTTGTTTTAGGCATATTTTAAACAATGCTATACTAGGTATATGAAAAAATCTGTAATAATCACAATTTCAGCAATAGCAATAGTAGTAATCGGAGCGGTACTGTACGTAGTATTATCGCCAAATTCTGACCTAATGCCAACGGCGAATACTAGCCCATCACCATCAGCCAGTCCATCCGTTTCAACAGATCCAGAAACAGACGAAGTCGATGATGTACCTGCGGATGTAGCGAAGGGCGTGTACACGGATTATTCCGCGGACAAAGTAGCAAATGCCGAAGGAACGAAAGTACTGTTCTTTCACGCGCCATGGTGCCCACAATGTCGTGCGTTAGAACAAAGCATCCAACAGGGTACTGTTCCGAACGGCGTGACAATATTTAAGGTAGATTACGATACCAACCAGGCGCTTCGACAAAAATATGGCATTACTATCCAAACGTCACTCGTCACGATTGATGACAATGGCGATTTAATCAAAAAATATGTCGCATACGAAGACCCGACTCTAGCTAGCGTCGAGGCTAATTTACTGAACTAGATATGACATTACTCGTACTTTCATTTTTGGCGGGCGTACTCACGGTTACGGCCCCATGCGTGCTGATATTTTTGCCCGTTATTCTTGGTGGATCTATGGTAGACGGCGATGCCAAAAGACGCAAAATTCGACCACTTATAGTAACCGGTAGTTTAGTTATTTCGGTAGTTGTATTCACGCTGTTATTGCGAGTATCGACGGCATTCTTAGGAATAGACGACGTGTTTTGGCAGATTCTCGCCGGTGGAATCATCATATTGCTGGGTCTTCACTATCTAGGCGTGCCTTTATGGGAAAAGTTCACGGGGCTTATTAGGCTTCCGGCGTTTGCTAATCGCGAACTGGCCTCTGCAAACAAGCAACAGGGGACGGGTGGAGCAATACTTACCGGTGCCGCTCTGGGTCCCGTATTTGCTAGTTGTAGCCCGACTTTTGCCTTTATCATCGCGGTCGCAATACCGGCGGATTTTACGCTAGGGCTCATCTATCTGATTACATACGCTCTTGGTATGGCTGTCACGCTCTTGGCGATTGCATATCTGGGCCAGGCGGTATTGGGTAAATTAAGGGTCCTCAACAACACCAAGGGATGGCTAGCGCGTACAATTGGTATTTTGTTCATCGTGGTTGGCTTGGCGATTATCACGGGCCTAGACAAAACGTTTCAGACATTCGTTCTGGAACAGGGTTGGTACGATCCAATTACTAGAATCGAAAACGATCTTATGTAAGTTCCTGGCCTATAGCTAACAGCTTGCGCCTCGCCATCGCTGACGAAACAGTACGCAACTGATGTATCAAATCAAATTCTGGATAGTCCGCTTTTAGCGCACGCGTTCTAGCGGCGCTCAACTGAGCCAAGTGCTCTTCGTCTTTTATTCCGAAACGACGGAAGAACTCTTCCTTGTTGGCTTCAGGCAATATGGTATGGATAATAGCAGGTAACAGCTTGTCTACCACGCGCACGAAACGGGCTTCCGGTATTTTTTGTTCCTCGTATTCGTCTAATACTTTACGCGTATGTTCTGGAAGCTTCTGGCGCAGTTGTGGTAGGGCATCGTGTTCCGTTTGGCGTTTTTCTTCTAGTTCGCTCTTGGTTAGGTTATACGTAGGAACATCGCCCGTGATTGTTTCTATCAGATCATGCACTAGTGAATATTTTGCAACTAAACCGGAATCAAGCTTTGGGTAAAATATCTCTGCCAACTCCATGGCAGTTAGTCCCAAATGAAAGCTGTGTTCGGCGTCGTTTTCCATTCGTTCGGGAGTTAGATAGACTGCACGGTCTATTAGGGCCATTTCGACGGCACGCTGACCAAGCTGCAAAATAGCTTCATGGGCTATTTTGACCTTTTCCTTGGTACGCTCCTCCGGACTAGCCATAGTGTCACTAGTATCGCACACCACGCACGATATTGCATTCATAAGCGCAATGTGTTATAATGAAAGGATAGGGTATCCACACAAATATGCTACAATAACGGATGTAAAAATTAACAATCTAGGGGCATAGTACAACGGCTAGTATAAAGGTCTCCAAAACCTTAGATCTAGGTTCGATTCCTAGTGCCCCTGCCATAGAAAAACGACCTGCATCCATGTAGGTCGTTTTTCTATGCTGGAGATTATATGAAGCGAACCTAGGTCGCGCATTGCCAAAGGCAATACGCAAAGATCTAGGTGCGCATACTGTCAAATCTACGATTTGTACAGTATCTAGTTGATGTTATAGCTAGAATAGCTATAACATCTTGCGTCCAACAAGACACAGAACAAAAATACTACCTCTTAGTATTTTTGGACGTGGCGCAGTTGTACCTTGGTATTCCTAGTGCCCCTGCCACAGTATAAGCACAATGAAGAGTCTCCTATATGGAGTCTTTTTGTTATGATTAAACAATGAGAAATGTCGTTATTGCCGTGAGTCCCGATTCATCGTTGAATCTCCTGAAACCTTACGCGGATATTATTATTCTAGATAATGAATCGGTTCCAGATAGCCTGGAGACTTATAAAACAGTTTATATCAGAAGCCACTTCAGTCAACCAAGCACCTTGCCGCAAAATTTTCGTAGTGAAATTCAAGGTATAGTTCAACACGCAAAACATACAAATTCCGATGTAAGGTTTGTCGATGGCCTCGACAATGTTGATGAGATAGTAGATTTTGAGGATAAGTGGCGACAATATAAAACATTCGGTAAATATATGCCCCGAACGGAACTTCTTAGCCAAGAGACGAACGTTACTGACTTCACAAAACCCCTGTTTAAGAAGAGATTATCGTCACGCGGCAGTGGAGTGACATGGAACATAAAGGAAACTTCCAACACAGAAGATTCCTGGATTGTGCAAGAATCATTAAACATACAAGAGGAGCTACGTGTATATGTAATCTGCGGCGAGGTATATCCTATCTGTACTATTCGTCGAAATATGACGTCTAATACATCGTCCGAAGTAATTGACTCACGCAAACTAACTCAAGAGGAAATAGATTTTTCATCGAACATCATGAACATGGCGCCAGATATGGACTTTGTCGGACTCGATATAGCGTTTACATCAGGCGGTGACCTGAAGCTCATGGAGGTAAATAGGTCTCCAGGCTTCGCGAAATTCCATAAGCTTACAGACATCAATCTAGCAAGTGTGCTCTACGAAAGCTTACAGCGTATCTAATTCGGTTCAATAACGACGAAGGCTTCCTACAGTGACTCTAGTTAACAGAAAAAGTTACAGTTTTTTTGTAAACTGTTTGGTGACTCGCATCAACCGCGTCCATGGTTATGGTGCATGTATTGGGCACGCCGAAATTATTGATTGGTCCAACTAGACGCGGTGAGGGGTGATGGTCCCAACTATGATCAAAATATTTCTTTGAACTACCCGGACACTGCATCTCCGCGCTCATGCTAACCGACTCGTCATGTCCATTAAAGCGATTCAACTTTAGCGGTAAGTTCAAGTAATAGCCCCTGTTATAGTCTATTGTTGCTGGACCTGGCGTAATAGTAAAATACCCTTTCTCAGTCACTGTAATATTAGCAAAATGCCTTGCACGCGTGTAATTCTTTGTATCGACTGCCGTCATCTGCATTTGATAGGTTCCGGGTTTTACATTTGTTTCGGTGCGTATATAGAATGTAATCGAGGAGCGGTTAAAAAATGACGTGTCCTTTATATAGCTATACGGCGAAAAATCCTTTGGAGACCCTGGCGTAGACCAGTCAACCTTGACTCCAGTTGAAGTACGGGCGCTAAACGGTCCAATGGTCGTACCGGCACGCATTTTTGTTGATTTGAAATTCGTAATAATAGAGTGTTTTGGATTATTGTCGCACGTTATACATCCCGCGCCAGTAGTAAGAGTAGGCGCGCGTGGGTCACTGTAATCTTTCTTGGTTTCCGAAGCTTTCTTTACGTCATCTTTGTTAATATCTGCCAGCTTGTTATCAATATTCGGCAAGGCTTCTTTCTTCTCGCCCTGCTTCTGCGTCACCAATACCTTATTGTCATCTGCGCTGGCCTGAAAATAGTGATAAACGCTATAGGATGATCCACCGAGAACCAAAAGAGCCACGACAATAGCTACCCCCGCAATAAATGGACTTTTTGGTAGCCTTGTTTTTAGCTTGCTGTGCGCACCCCGAACAGTATGTTTACGCGTAGGTTTTTTGAGTTGTTTTTTCATTATGTGCTAATAGTAGCACCACAAGCGGTTTTTACATATATTTTTTATAGGAGGTAGACAGAGTTCACTGCTCTTGGCCACGGTTGATAGCCACTTTGTGCGAGAATACAGCAGGAAATGCAAAGAGCCTGACCGATTAGCGGAGCAGGGCTCTTTACACTAAACGAATCAGGCTCGAACACTCAGGGGTTTCGTATGGCAACGTCTTCCAGCCAGTTATAAAACCGGGTCACAGCCTCTGCCTCACCCTCTAAATAGATAGTAACGTGAGTGCGCATTAGGCCCTTGAAGCCTTTGTACTGCATCGTGACTCCTGCGCTAGACGCAGTTGACAATGCGCTCGAGATGAATGAATTGAACCACCATCTAGGCATCGACATCTTGCAACTCGCAGTCGCGTGCATTTTTCCTCCAATGTCAGAACAGATGTGTCTATGCATACGATAACACAATTTTATAATTTGTACAATTCTGCCTTTAACTTCATATTGGGTGCTTTGCTATGAGAAAACAAACTATACGCTGGTTATTTTTCGTACTAAATAAAGGCCGCAATCAAAACCATTGTCACAACGAATCCCGTAAACATATTCAGCCATATGAAGCGTCGCCATGCACGGTTTGCGAGGCCTGATTTTTTATCCGTAATGCCCAGATATGGCGCGATGTTTACAGCGTAAATTAATCCGACTATACCAACAATCGCCGGCCCCAGACCTTGCGTAGCCAATAATATGCTTGATGCGATGTAGAATAAAAATGCACCGCGCACGGTCAAGCGTGCTCCTAGCGCAGTAGCGACAGACGATAGCTTGCCTTCACGATCGGGTATAATGTCTTGCACCGCTCCAAATGCATGGCTGGCTAGACCCCACATAAAGAACGCGACAATGAAGGGCATGTAGGCCACTGAAAATCCCGTGAGCACCATAGCATATACCATGGGGCCCACGAAGTGCATGCTACTAGTGACGGAATCGAGCACGGGAATCTCCTTGAACCTGAGTCCGGCAATAGAGTAGGCAACAACAAAGAAAATCACGACTAGTAGCGTAAGATTGGCAAGAAGTGAACCAACGAACAAGAGGTATACAACAAATGGGATAGTCGTCAACAAGGCCGACCACATAATAAGTGGATGCAAAGACTTTTGCTCTTTGGCACCCTCCAGTCCACCTTTACGTGGGTTACGTATGTCAGATTCATAATCAAATACGTCGTTGATTCCATACATCAACAGATTATATGGAATCAAGAAAAAGATGGTTGCCAGCCAGAATGTCGGCCCTAGCGTTCCGCCCGTGACCAAGAACGCCGCGGCAAATGGGTACGCGGTATTGGGCCATGACACCGGGCGAGAAATAATCAGTAGTTTTTGTATTTTTTCAAGCACGGGAACCTCCAAACTTATACCATAGTGCAGGGATGAGGATTACGGCAACGAGCGCATAGAAAAAGTCTTCGACAGGAGCAAATAAAATGTAATATCCCAGAATCTTGTCACTTGCATAACTAAACATATCCATCCAAATCAACAGATTATCAAACACCAAGGTTAGTGTGACAATCACGGATAGAGTAAACACCCAGGCGCGAGACGGTTTATGAAGCCACTGAGCGAGCAGCACCCAGATGGCAAGCAACACCATGACGTTTAATACTATGTACGTGGCCATATTCGTTCCCCTGCACGATAAATAACTAGCGTGCAATAACACAATAGTATCAGGAAGAAAATCTCTTCAACTGGGAATTCTGGGGCTAACGTGAACGATAGCATAAACCGGCTGTCCCCGTGTATAAAAATTCCTTGTTTGATAGCTATGAGGTCCCACAAGACAAACACTAGGACTCCTACGGTAATAGTTAGTAAAGTTCTGGTACGATCATGCCAAAACGCCAGCCGATAACGCCAGTCCAGCGTTGCCATGCCTGCTATCGACAACAATAAGCCCGCGAGGTAGAGCCATTGCATTACTTGTCACTCCTTGCAATCTTGCGGATCTTCGGTACGGGTCCACCTCTTTTTTCACCAGCCAGACGCTTGTATATGAGTTCAGCTCCAATGAGACACATTGGTAAACCAATGCCTGGGGTTGTCGATCCCCCTACGTAGTATAGGTTTTTTACTTTTTTACTTTTGTTTGGAGTCCTAAAGAAAGCAGATTGTTTGAGTATGTGCGACGGTCCCAAAGCCGTACCCTGCCAGGCGTTATAGCTAGCAATAAAATCATTCGGTCCGAACAATCGCTTAACACTCAATCGTTTGCGTAAATCAGGAATTCCCATGTGTCTTTCTATTTGTTTCAAATATCTATCGGCAACTTTTTCCATGTCCTCAGAATCTATTGCAACTCCTGCCGGAAGCGGAACGAGGACAAACACGTTTTCGTCTCCGCTGGGTGCCACCGAATCGTCCGTTGCGCTTGGTTTGCATACATACACAGATGCTGGGTGGGGTATTTTTTTGCCTTTAAATATGTCATGAAAATTCTTTTGCCAGTCATCAACAAAAAATAAGTTGTGGTGTTCAAGCTGTGGGAGTTTTCCTTTTACGCCTAGATACATCAACAATGCACTTGGTCCCGCCTCTCGTTTATTCCAATATGACGACGGGTAGGAGCGATGATTTTTATCTAACATTTTTGTTTCCGTATAGTGCAGGTCTGCGTTTGATATCACAATATCCGCTTTCACGGATTTTCCGTTTTGTAGCACTATCCCCGATACCGCTCCTCCATCGGAAACATCTATACGCTCCACTGGTCTATTATATTGATACGAGACACCTAGCTCTTTGCCCGCGGATACAATTTTTTCGATAACCGTATATATACCGCCTCGCGGATAGTACACACCCTCTCGAAAATCAAGCGCACTCATCAAACTATATAGCGCCGGGGCAGAGTAGGGCGACGAACCGAGGAATACCATCGGATATTCAAGAATTTGCCGTAGGCGAAGATCTGAAACGTATCGTCTAACATATTTGTCTATCGGCATGAGTGCTAGTCGGGTCATGACATGTCCACGCTTCATGACGTCGAGTTTTGTAAAATCGCGCATAGAACTAAAATTCGTATACAAAAAATGTTTCATGGCTAGACGATAAATATCATCGCCCTTACTGACATAATCCAACAATTTAACACCACTGCCTGGTTCGATTGCATCAAACGTTTGCGCATCAACAGAGCTGTCTCCGGTTATAGTAACAGGCTCCTTAGTCTCAAAAAAAACTTTATACGCAGGATTTAGTTTAGCTAGTTTAATCTCTTTGTTGATGTCTTTTTCTAGTAATGAAAAGTAATGAGAAAAAACCTCTGGCATCAGATACCATGACGGCCCAGTGTCAAACCTAAAACCTTTAGTCTCGTATACACCAGCCCGTCCGCCAGGCATGTTATTCTTTTCGTAAACCTCAACATCATACCCAGCCTTGGCCAATAGATTCGCAGTTGCGATACCGCCGATACCGGCCCCGATAATAATGACCTTTTTGCTCACCCTCGAAGCTTCTCCCGTATGACTACTTTTATTAGTATTACGATTTTTTTGTAGTCGGAGACCCTGACTCGATTTTTTTTAATATCATCTGCTCGTGTACGTTTGAGTTTTTTGAGCAACTCACTGTAGTATTCATAACTCAACATGGTTGCTGTTCGTGCCGTACGTGGAAGCTGACGAAGCGATGGGTAGGCCAGGGAAAAGTCGTTTTCTATATCATCAATAATGGTTCTTTTTGCGCTTTCATTAAAGTCATCAAAAGTTACTCCAGGAAAATAAAGCCTGCCGAGCTCCACGTAGTCAGATGACATGTCTCGTAAGAAATTAACCTTTTGATAAGCCGCCCCTAGCGCAGATGCACCTTCCTTTAGTTTGTCGTATCGAGTCGTGTCGCCTTCACAAAAAACTTTTAGACACATCAAACCTACCACTTCCGCCGAACCATAGATGTATTTTTTGTAATTCCGCTCGTCATAGTCTTGAGAGTCCAGATCCATTCGCATACTTGTGAAAAAGGGAGCGATTAAAGATTCATCGATTTTATATTCACGAGCGGTCAAGGCAAACGAATGGACAATAGGGTTGGTGCTATAGCCGGATTTCACTGCGTCATACGTATTTGTTTCTAAATCATCTAATAATTTACTGGAGTCTGGACCTTTGTAGGTGTCTACAATCTCGTCGGCAATACGCACTAATCCATATATCGCGTAGATATGGGGCTGAATCCTCTTGCTGAATAATCTACTACTCAGGCCAAAGGACGTTGAGTAGCTCAGGGCCAATGAGCGACTGTTACCGTACGAAACTTTGTTATACAGATCCACTAATGTGTCCGATCCGTTACTTTTTTAATCAGGGCATCGAACGTATCTTGGTCTTCTTTATTAAATTCCAGGGTCGCTAATAACTGGCGAGCCGTTATCACATATGCGTTTATTTCCTTTTCTGTCGCTAGTTTCGCATCTGTAGATATCAACAATTGTTTTATCTCATCAATTTCGAATGGCGATGCGTCCTTTTTGCCAAAGAGAGCGTCAAAGCGAGACTTTTGCTCACTGTTCATTGCTTGTACGGCTTTTTCTATCATAAATGTTCTTTTACCCTCTGTAATGTCGCTCGTCGTGGATTTACCGGTTGTAGCTTCTTCCCCGAATACACCCAGTAAATCATCAACTAGCTGAAATGCCACGCCCAATGCTATAGCGAACTCTCGCAAATGGTTAATCTGTTTCTCGGACGCACCAGCAATCGTCGCCCCTGTCACAAGAGGTGCTATGAATGAATATCCTGCCGTTTTGTATCTAGCTATATTTAACGCGCTACCATCACGATAGGGCATAAAGCTTGATTCGGTATCTAGCTGTTCGCCACCTGCTACCTCAAAAATCGCACGTGAAAGTAGCCGTTGAGCAGACGTCTTTTCGCTATCACTCAATTCGCTAGAGGCTATCAAACTATGCGCCCCAGAAAGCACTAGATCACCGCCCAATATTGCCGCACTGTGCGCGAAATGAACTCTGTCGCCATCAGAATCGATATGTTTCGCATATTCTTTTAGATAGCTTCCTGCTATATTGTCAGTGCCGTAGCGTATGTAGTCCCTGTCTATAATATCGTCGTGGATTAGTAGACTAAAATGAAGTAATTCCTGCGCAACGGCTATAGGAACAAGTTTATGGATATCCTGACCGCCGAATGCCCTGTATGCATACAATGTCATATGCGGGCGAAGACGCTTTCCACCAGAATTGATCAGATCCCGAAGTATCTCCCATAGACGTTGATATGACGGGTCGATTTGTTTCGCCTGCGTGACCGAGTATTCAAAATACTCTTTGATTGCACGGTCGAGCAAAACAGCCCAATCAGATTGCGTTAAGTGTTGAGACATTAGGACTATTATAACCCAGGTCCCGGATTGCAGACATCTGTAAAGGTATTTTAATAATTATCGTACGCGTCAACGTAGTCATAGATTAATCTTAGACAGGCAGACGGTGTTTGTTCAGGACTTTTTATAAGCCGCGTATACGGAGTAATTCCATCGGGTTTTACATTTTGATTTGCGCTTGGATTAATTTCGAATTGTGCCAAAAGTACGTTATCAGGCATGGATTTTACAATTTCTTTTGCCTTCACTTTGTCCGAGAATTGCGCGTCCGTTATCAAAAATACTATCTGATCCCGTTCTGTGTTATTTACGGCTTTGTCACGAACCATCTCTAATGATTTTGATATGTTCGTCGCGGAGGAACTTGGATGCACCAAGTTATGAAATATCCTGCCTTTATCCCTTGACGATGCAAAGTTCTGCATAGGCGATAACTCTTTCGCACCGCTACCAAACGCAATAACGCGTGTTCGAACGTCATTCGAGTCAAACTGCTGTTGGTACATCTCGGCACGCCTAGCGGCTAACTCTTTCGCTTCTAGCATTATTATAGCCAAGGCGCCTGCTTGCATTCCCTTAATCCCCGACATTGATTGAGAGACATCGACGCACAGTGTTATATCTAACCCTCCAAATAAATACTCGGAGCGTGTGTTTTTGTTCTCCATTGGTTGCCAAAAAGATTGTTGTTGACCTGTTTCCCGCTGTATGTCGAACTGCATTAATCTAGAAGGATGGAGCCTGCGTCCATGTTCATCAGCTATCGATCTATAGGTAGGGGCGTTGGTGGTATTGGCAAGGTTTGATAATTTTAACAGCACGTCAGCTGTTTGCGATATTACGCCTCTGTACTTTGTCAAAACCTCCAGATATGCAAGGGTATCCGCTTTGTTTAACTTTAATTCTTGTTGTAATCTACCGGCCAAGTTTGATTGGCCACTATTGTCGTCGTCAAAATCGTTATACTCTTTTTCATCATTACCATCGTCCATATCATCGTCTTCATACTCATCCTCTTCGTCCATCTCGAAATCCGGAAAATATCCCCCAGCTCCCATCTGTTGCATGAGTGCCATAATTTCATGCATCGACATACCATTATATGTACCGCCCTTTTGTTGCTTTTTGGACTTATCCCTATTAGCAGATCCATGCATTGCTTCTTCATAGCGATTGTACCCACCGGAAAATGCATCGCCCTCTGACTCTCCATCACCTTCTTGGCCGTCTCTGCTCCCATTGTCACTAGCTCCATCTCCATCCTCTGACTCGGAATTATCATCTGCCATGCCATTTTGCACATCCTCGTCATACAGCGCGTCATAGACGGGGCGTAAGAATTGATTTGCAATTCGTATCCTATTCTTAATACTGGTCTCTCGATGATTCATGTGCTCTAAAATATCTACGGTTTCGCCTGCAATGTGATAATTCCGTAGCTGTTCAATCAGTTGTTCTATATCTTGATCAAAACGCCAGTCTCCATTTGGAACTATACTTTTTAACAGTACCGCTTCCATGAATTGAACGTGTTTGGGCGCCTCTGACATCTGGGATTCGGGAAATCTGTGAGTTTTATAAACATCCTCCGTAATACTATCTAGGAGAGGTATACTTTTTAATCGCGTATCGATCGCGGCGTCTTGTACGGTCATCCAGAAAAATTTATCCTTTTCATTCTTTGCCTCCGGCATGCCACCGTCTATCAAGTCACGTACATAGCCAATTACTTCACCAGCGATATATAACGCATCCTCTGATAATATTTGTTTGTCGCTCTTCTCGCCTGAATCACTTCTTGCAATTTGGTCTGGATCAACCTGAATTGTTAGTCCCTTTTTTGTGAGATTGCATGTGGTGCCTTCGCCTGGCTTTACTTCGACGTTGACACCTCCTATACCAAAAAGTGCGCCCAGAGAGCGCACGGCGTCAACAAGCTCATTGTCGTTATTTATGAACTCATTTGAACCACCCATCTATTGCAATTTATAGCATAAGCGTGATATAAAAGTAAACACATGGAGGCGTTTCAGTGCAAGCGCACCAAGGAGTGCGGTGATATTTGCAAACTGTTAGACCAGCAGGGTGTAAACACCAGGTCCGAAAGTAATCAATGCAACACTCCTAATCTTTTTGACGAACAAAATGGAGAACTGTTCGTTAATCTGGACTCGGAACCTCGCAATCGCGAGTTAACTGCATTTGTGCTATCTTCGCTCTATAACGTTTTGTCCCGTCATGACTATGAACCTGCGAATCTAGATGAGTTAATAGCGATACAGTACGATGAACTTACGGCACACAAAAACATGTGGCAAGCTTTACTGAACGCATCAAAAGAGGGGAGAACTTTTACTAACGCGGAACGCGATTATTATCAAAACAAACTTGATGAGGCCATCAAACACAGACACGAAGTTTTCACGGAACTATCACACGAAGATCGAGTCCAGGCCATGGCAGCGTTTGATTCGCAGACATTGCGCGAATATAAAATAGTATTCGACGATCAAGCCATAGATATCATTAGCAAAGACGTAAGTAATCGCGTAGACAACAAGCATTCATTATTAGTCGGGGACAAGGGTATAGCAAAGACAAATTTAGCCGTGTTCGTCATGGACATGGCTAATGGAATCGATGATCGTGTTTTTATAGCTGGAAAAGGCGACAAAATGTCAGATGAGATAATGGGCAAACACGACTACGATAAGGCGACCAACCAGCTCAGATTCGTCGATTCTCCGTTGCTAAAAGCAATAACGGAGGGAAAGTCGGTAGTAGCTGATGAATTTAACGCGAATGACCCAAAGATAGTTATCAGATTAAACCAGGTGTTTTTGAGCCGCCCCGGAGAGTTAATAGCTATAGATGAAGATGGCGGCAGAATGGTTAAAGTGGCGAACGGTTTTCATGTATCTGCAACAGCAAACGAGATATCGTCTAATTATCGTGATCGTAATCGCATAGATCCTGCTACACGTGATCGGTTCGATATAATCAATGTCCACTTTCCAGACGAAAGTAATGAAAATCCACTACTGCAAGAGCCAGTCGAGCTTACAAGGTTAGCGCTAGCATCGGTTTGTAACGAGAGGGGCGTCATTAGCCCTCATGTAGACGTAAACACGCTTGTAAAATTCGTAAAATTAGCTCACGTTACCCAGCACCTATATAGCAAGCCCTTGGCAGAAGGTCTTCGCTCGACATTATCCGAATCCGGATCTTCTATATCTACCGCGGATATTACCGGTATGGAAAAACCAGTTATGAGCGACTGTATTTCGCCGCGCACTATGATGGACGCGTTAACCCGATGCGCCGATGGTAACAAACCACGAATGAATCTTGATACAAAAATACAAGAAATCGTTCGAGGACTCGATCAAGGAGGTACGACGAACAATGCTAACTGGGCAAACAAGACATTAAGATATCTGTCTCGCACGGATAGGAGTCGATAAAGTGAGTAGAGAAAAGTTTAAGCTTGAGTTACCGAGGCTCGAACAAAGCCCCACCGTGTCATATTCAGATTTGCCAAAAGAATTATTGAGATCTATGGGAAAAAGTGTTGGCGGACTATCAATCGCGGAGCGGTTAGCAAAGTCACGTTCACTTGAAGATTTGGAAATGGACGATGACGCGCGCGAGTGGGCCGAGAAACGATTATTCGAGGCTACCGACAAGTGGCAAAAGTTTAATGATTTGCTAGATGTTAAAATGCCCAATACTAGTCATGAACTATTAGAGCTATTCCCGGCACTCGCAGAAACCCTGACACAGTTATATGACACTGTGGTCAACGACGTAGACACCGCAGAAGAAGACTCCGAGATACTGCTCGTACCATACTCGGATATGCTAAATCGAATAAAAAAGTTGCCTGAATGGTTAGCCCAAATGCGCGCGATAGACGGACTCAGCATTGATGATATACCACAAGAGATTAATAACAGACTAGGCGACGCAGACTCAATATTGAGCTATGGCAGTAGCAACGTGAATGGGGGATGGTCATTTAAAGATCAGTTAGAGCACGATCTGATAGAGGGTGGGGACTGGGGAATTCACGTAGTCCGCACCACCAAAGACGTAGATCTTAGCTTGTCTTCGTTACGCAATCTAGTGGATCCATCTCCATCCAATCGTCAATTCAATTTTCAAACCTATGGAATAGCAGAATGGCTAGCCGACACGATGCAACGTAATCCAAAGAATGATAGACGCATACTGTTGACGGGGAGTCGAATAGTCGCCGAGCACGGGAACCAGGTGGCATATGGGCACTATGATGATGTCAACAATCGCTACCGCTTAACACTAGCTTCAGAGTCAGATAACAATTATAGTGACACCGACGCAGTACCAATATATCGCGTTACTTAATCCTCGTACTTTGGCTCGGCCAAAAACTTATCCACCCAAACAGCCATTACGCCCAAATCATACCGTGTAGACATACTCGTGTATTCCTTCTCGACTTGGTCACGTTCTAGCACGAACTCATGATTAGTATAGGCTTGCCTGCGCCGTTCCTGAGCATAAATCTTTCTGCGTGATCCGATGATAATACGCCTGCTTTCGCTGCCATTCTGCATCAAATTAAATCCCAACGCGCATTTACCTATACGGTCTTCGAACGTGACTATTCTGTGCCCAGTAAACCCGTTTAATGAATGGATGCCCTTTGCATAATCAGGTTTAAGTACTGGTGTTTGTAGCTCGCGACGAAGCTTATTCCATAGCTGGTCATAATCGTACAAGGTAGAGGCTTTAATAGACAGTGTGTCATCTGGCTCTTTCGGCTCTTGCGGCTTGTTTTCAGCCAAACCATCCATGTAACTCCGAATTGCATCGGCTATGCTGGACTCGTTTTCCATTTCACCAGTATTGCATGTCTGTTATTTGCATGCAATAATATGTTTTTTACAAATCTTTGAATACTTCGTCCGTACCCGGTTCTGGAATCTCGAAACGGCCTTTAGTATCTTTGTTGTCCGTACGATTATCTACGGGCTCATGGTGATTATTATCGGCATTATTTGAGTCATCGGGTATTTTTTGATCATTGTCATCGTCAGGCTTTGGCGCTTCATGTTCCTTTGGCTTGTCGTTATTGACAGCCTCTATGGGTTTCGAGGAATGCTTTCCTACTACTGGAGTAGGGGCGGGCGGGGCGGAAGCTGGCTTTGGTTGCTCTGCATTCTTTGGCGCGTCACCGCCAAATGAAGTAATTTGGAGCGGAACCACGAAGCTGAATTTTGAACCATGATCCAAGCGACTTTCTACATCGATTTTGGTATTCAATTTTTGTGCGAGTTTCGATACCACGTACAACCCAAGTCCGGTACCACTAGACTCGCGGGTCCTATAGTCCTCACTTCTGTAAAACTTTTGGAAAATATGATCCAAATCGTACTGACTCATACCAATACCCGTATCCTTCACATAAAAACGTATTTTATCTTCGCCCTCCATCATGGCGCCCATGGTAACGGTGCCAGTCTTTGTATATTTGATTGAATTCGTTATAAAGTTTTGTAAAATTTCCTCTAAATACAGTCTGCTCGTCTCTATCTTTGGCAGACTAGATTCGGTATCAAGGTTCAACTGTAATTGTTTTGCCTCGGCTTCTGACGTATACCTGTTATACAAGTCATGCACCAGCGCATCGACGTCAATTGCTTCGACTATGTCACCAACTCCACGCTCTGCACGGGATAGAGTAGATAGATCATTGATCATTTTTGCTAGATAGATAATCTGCTTGTGCGCGTCTTCTGCCGCCTCGCGCAGCTTGCTACGCTCAGCCTTTCGCTCATCTAATAGTAATAAGTTACTCAGACTACCTTCGGCAATAGCGACTGGAGTACGTAATTCATGGCTAGTTACGCTAATAAACTCGTCTTTTTCTTGCTCTAGTGACTTTTGTTTAGTTATGTCGCGCAGAATTAACACGACGCCGTATTCTTCTGAATCATCGAATGTTCCGCGTATCCTAGACATCTGCAGGCTAACTAATCTGGTTTTTTCGCCTCGCTTACTCGACAAGTCGTCCCGAAATAGAGTAGCCTTGGTGTCGTTGATCAACTGCCTCACGTATACCGGCTTTTCAGACGTATCCACCAATGCCAGCATATTATCGATTTCTCGACCTATAAGGGACTGGTTGGTATCAAAAAAGGATTGCGCGGCGGCATTTTGAGTCGTAACCCTTCCATATCTATTCAATGTAACCACGGCATCACTAATACTATTTATGAGCGTATTGAGCCTGGTCACCTGGAATCTTTCTGATCGTTGAGCATCCATCAGCTGATCGTTTTTTTTCTGAGCGCCCATAATTACCGTTACGAACATGTATGACGCAAATACGGTGATAATAACTACCAACGCAGACAGGAATGAGTACCCGACCAAACCGCCACTTTCAGAAGTAACGAATTCCGGAAATAATATAATATAAGCGGTAGAAAATCCAGCTAGACATAGACCGCTAAGCCAAAAACCTATCCATCTGTAATACATCGACGCGAGCAATATTAAAATCGCCCATGACACCGTAAAGGGGCTATAGACCTGGCTAAAGTTCACCATCAATATACCCATAGATATATGTAGCCAAACCAATGCCGCTAACGTGAACCCTTCTTTATGCGCCGCTAATATCATTAACAAGGGCACTATAACTAAATTCGATACATACGAAAAAACAATTACCCATAAGTACTCTTCGAGCGTAACTGTTTCCAAAGCTATCTGAATAGCTAATACAATGGAAATTAGAATTCCAACGCCAATAACACCATAGGCGATAGGCTTTGACAACATGCCCGAATCGTCAACCATATGTATAGTATACAAACTGTTTAAGCTTTATGCGATACCTGTGCGTCACTTTTTATAATTTGATATAATACACGGTAAATGAAGCCGCTGAAATTGAACAGACCATATATGATTTTGTTGGTAGGGATTCCCGGGTCAGGCAAAACTTTTTTTGGTAAAAAGTTTGCTAGTACTTTTAACGCGTCTTTCGTCGAGAGTCAGTTTTATAAAAACCTAGCACGCGACGAAGCTTCTGGAGCTAAAATAGTTAACGACGTGATTTCAAAGATTATCTCATCAAAGCTACCAATCGTAATAGAAGGCTTTGGTCATACAAAAAGAGAAAGAAAAGAATTGATGAAGTTCGCCGAAAAGAACAATCATAAACCCCTATTCGTTTGGGTTCAGACCGATCCGGTGGCGGCAGCTGACAGGGTAGCAAAAAGAACCACCAACGAGGAATTTCAGAAAATGGCAAACAAATTCCAGCCTCTAGGCAAGGAAGAACCCCATGTAGTTATTAGCGGTAAGCATACATACCAAACGCAAGTACGAGCTGTGTTGCGAAAAATAGCCGATGATCGACCGCCGCTACCAGCTATTACCCTAGAAAAAAACGGCAGAAAACCTATTTACGGTGACCGGTTGTAGGTATATATGCCAGTCATTCACGATGATGAATTCGGTGAAATAACAGTTCGCCGAAGCATGCGAGCGTCGTCCGTCAGATTATCCGTGGGTCCGGACGGAAAGTTTCGTGCATCGATGCCTACATACGCACCAATATTCGTACTAAAAAGACTGATCAGGACCTCTAGGCCACAGCTTCGAAAAATGATATCCCACAACATGCCGGCATACAGACTAGAAAATGGCCTGCAAATAGGGAAAAGTCACAAACTAATAATCACGGGGGGACAAAGCACGTCGGTAAAACGTCATGGCCAACAGATATTAGTCACGTTGGCCGAAGGTGACATGCTGGCGCATCCAGAGACAGAGAGAGAAGTAAGGGATGTCATAACCAAAGCATTGCGTATAGAAGCAAAAAACTATCTACCCAGAAGGCTCTCTTATTTGGCGAAAAAGATAGGATGTGACTACAAAAAAGCTCGTTTCTCACATGCCGGCAGTAGATGGGGTAGCTGTAGTAGTACAGGCACGATTAGCCTCAACATAGCACTGATGAAACTACCGCACGAACTCATAGATTACGTGATAATACACGAACTGTGCCACACAAAGCAGATGAATCATTCTCCCAGATTCTGGGCACTAGTCGAAAACGCGGACCCAGAATACAAATCTCATCGCAAAGAACTAAAAACACATTCTCCGATGATCTGATTAGGTAACTTTGCTAGTATTACGAACTGGTCGACCTTTCCATTTGATGACACCAAAATTATATTGCCATGTGCTAATTATTAGTAATCCGATTTCTTGAGCTATAGTGACAGGCAACAACAAGGCGCCAATTAATCTATACCTAACCCAAACATTGGACAGGTAGTAATACGAAATCAAAAATTGCGCAATAATCGCTCCCAGCATCCATGGGTACCAAAACACCAACACGTACGGCGATAATACCGTTACTAGCAATAGTATCAACCAACAAACCTGCACTGGATTTTTGCTAGACTGCGGATAAAGCAAACGGATACTTGTCTCGACCTGTGATGACCAGCGTTTTTCATAGCTTAACCCCAGCCATTTATTACTCATAACTAATCTGTAATGGTTAGTATTAGCCAGTTTTCGGGCTATATATGTCTCCATCTGTACCGACAATGGTAGCCTGTCGCTCGTTTCTATTTCGTTTAGAATTGTTTTTCTGTCTACCAGCCAGGCATTCGCAGCAGCCCTGGGCTTATGGGGACTGAATCGCATCAATGTCCAAAAATGACGCATGGTAGTAAAGAGCGTGCTGGTAGTCCAGTGGTCGTTACGAATTGGTACCACCGAAACCATTTTTGACTTATGTCGTATATAATATTGCACCAACCGCATAATAGTGTGACGTTCTATTAGCGTGTCCACGTCCAAAAAGAAAACTATTTCACCACTAGCATGATCCGCTAGAACCGCCTGGGCGTGATTTTTACCCAACCAACCATCTGGCAATTTTTTACCCTCGACGAAACGCACGCCAGCATGCGCAAACGACTTTATTAATATTGAAGTATCATCACGTGAGCCATCGTCCATTACAATAATCTCCAATTTTGGATAATCACTCGCTACGACACGCTCCAGACACTGGGTCATAGCATGTGTTTCATCGCGCGCGGTGATACATACAGTTACAGTGGGGTGGTTTTGCGACTCACGTTCTACTGCGCCGATACGTAGCATTTTTAGCACTCTGTAGAGCTTGATCAGAACATATAGATCGATGATACCGACGACTGCGAGAATAATGATATCAACCATTAACTTTATACTAACATAAATATTGACAATATCGTCGTAATCAGCTATACTTGACTTGACGTCTGCAGAGCAGACTTTTTTAATTTGTGAGGAGTTTTGACTAGTGGCCAAGAAAAAATCCAAAAAGCAATCAGCCGATAGCGACAGTAACGTTGTTCGCATCAAGGCTGGTGCGCCTACGCCAAAAAAACGCGAGGAGGCCAAGGAGGCCGTCGTAACAAAAACGGTTGCGAAAAAGGCCGAAAAGCCAAAAACAAAAGCAGTCAAAGCACCGGTCGTCAAAAAACCAAAGGTAAAAACCGGTGGTGGTCCACTACGAGCATTTGGTGGCTATTTCAAAGGCGCATGGTTCGAGCTACGACAGGTACGTTGGCCCAATCGCCGTGCCACTTGGAGTATGACCCTAGCGGTATTGTTATATAGTGCGTTTTTCGTAGTAATAATCCTACTTCTAGACGCGGCATTTAAATATTTGTTTGATCTGATTTTAGGAAAATAAGAGGAGTAATATGGTAAAGAATCGATACGACAGCACTCGCCAATGGTATGCAATCCATACTTACAGCGGTTACGAAGAAAAGGTAGCAGACAGCATTCGTCAGCGTATTAACGCAGTAGACATGGCTGACAAAATCTTTGACGTGATGGTGCCAAAAGAAAAACAAATTCAAATCAAAAACGGCAAACGCAAAGTCGTTGAAGCAAAGATATTTCAGGGCTACGTACTGGTAGAAATGAAATTGTCCGAAGAAACCTGGTTTATCGTTCGAAACACTCCTGGTGTAACCGGATTTGTTGGTAGCGGATCAGATCCTACTCCTGTATCCGACAGTGAAATCACGAAAATCAAAAAGCGCATGGGCGTCGAGGATCCAAAGCATCACATCGACTATGCGGAAGGTGAAGTCGTCAATATAATTGACGGTCCGTTCAAAGGCTTCGATGGATCTATCAGCGAAATTGACACCCAAAAGGGCAAGATCAAAGTCATGGTCAGCATGTTTGGTCGTGACACGCCCGTCGAATTGGACGCGTTACAGGTTAACAAGGTTTAAACAAGACACACTAAAGAAGTCCGGAACACCGGACTTCTTTTTTGGAGAAGTATGAATAAAGCCCCAAGATACGAAGTACACGCAATAATACCTAGCGAGCATGATCCTGACATTCATGTTTTTCATTATTTTGGTGAGTATCCTCAACATCAAGAAGATTTCACGACAGGACTGACACAAGAACATATCCTAGAAAAAATGGTTCAAAACATATTAGGACGTCGCATATCATACGATAAACAAATCAGTCGTAGAAAATTCATGGGGCAGTTTGGCATGATCTATGAATCACGCCTGCAAACGGACGCGATTTCGATGCAAGATGACTTACCTGATGAATATGGATGGTACCGGGTCAACAACGAAAAAGGCCCTTTTGGCATGGAACAAAGCGGAAGATGGGTAATACTACCCCGTAAACTACGTAAACAAAGAGATGAACGAAACTAACATTATCTGCAATATTATGGTATAATAGGCAAGCTCTCGGTCGAGAGTTGCTTTTTAAATTATGGAGATCATCGGAGTAGGGCTGTTCGCTCTGGTAATCGGTATGGTTATCCACGCCACCGCCACGATTATAGCCCCACGCTGGCACGAACGCTTTGATAAACTACTGTCAGGAGACGAGAGATGAATCGCACGCAGGAGCTAAACGCCGCGATTGCCATTGGCATCATTGGCGTAGCTGTATTGGTGTTATTCCTTGGCATCGACCAGTTGATGGAAGAGACCTCGTGAAGACACTCCCCTGGTTAGGGGCTTGCACGGCAGCCGGACTAGTCGGCTTCGTCTATGGCAAGCTCCACGACAAAGAACACTATTGGCGACGTTACGGCAACGCCGTTAACTACACGCCACCAACCAGACCTCGATAACGTTGCACTCACGACCGAGAGCGCAACCCTAAGAAGAGTCTTGATTATAACGCTTACATCTGTTAAAATAACTCTGTTACGCACTAAATATGCTTCAATAAATATTTAGTACAAGAAAGAGAATAAATTTATGGCCAAAAAAGTAATTGGTAATCTAAAACTACGTATCCCAGCCGGTCGAGCAACCGCGGGTCCTCCTGTTGGTTCAACGCTAGGTCAATGGGGCCTGAACATGATGGATTTTATCAATCCATTCAACGACGCTACAAAAGGCGACATGGGCAAAGACGTCATAGTACATATTCGCGTATTTGAGGATCGTACTTTTGACTGGAAAAGCCTAGGCCAACCAGTTGATGACGCCATCCGTGCGGCAATCGGAATCAAAAAGGGAAGTGGCAAGCCACACGCCGAAAAAGTAGGTAAAATCACTCGAGCACAGCTAGCAGAGATTGCAGAAGCAAAGAAAGATCATTTGAACGCAATCGACGAAGAAGGTCGCATCAAGGTGATTGCTGGCACAGCCCGAAGCATGGGTGTCGAAGTAGTCGATTAATTGATAATTTGACAAAAATATTATAAAATACTCCTTACACTCATGTGATAAGGAGTATTTTTTATGGAGCATAATACACCAACTCCCGACAATCGACCTAATGTAGATGATCTACATTTCGACATAATGGCTGAACTTTTCAGAGAACAAATAGCTCTAGACGAATGCGATGAGTTCGAGCAAATGTCAAAGGGTTTGAGCGTGCAACATGACATAAATAAGCGCCTAGAAAATCACGTAATATCTGTCAGCATTGAAACATCTAGTGTTGGAATACAGATGTCGGAGGATGATGATATTGATATGTTCTGCAAAGAAGACGGATCCACATTCAATGTATATGGAGACGTAGTCCATGTAGGGCTAGGCTATCTCAATGGCGTAAACGCCTATATGATCGTGGTTGCGTCCATGTTGGAAACAGCAGATAGCGAAACAAAACTGTGCCATGCGTACGTACATCTAAAAAGTATCGAGAACTACCAGTACCGCGAAAACATGCCCAAAGTCGAGATAGCAGTTGATGAACAGGAATCAGATACTGATTTGAATGAAAAAGAAAATTGATATAAAATACCAGACCATACGAGGAGCGCGCGCATGAGTAGTCCAGAGAATAAAGGCAATGAATATTTCGAACAGTGGACCGATTATGGTTTGCGTCAACTATACCAATACATGGGTAGTGAGCAACCTAGTTTGGAAAATGACAGAATAAAAGACCCCTTGGCCTTGGCAAAAATGCATCAAGCAACTCTAGATGAAATACCCCTAGATCCCAACATCAAAAGCGACGTGGCTAAATATAGCGAAGAAACCCTCAACGACGTAGCGCGCAAAAAATACACGACGCACCACTTAGTAATTTTTACCAAGAGACTAATCGTCTTGACGCAGCTAGATTTCGAAGAATGGGAAGTACAAGATCATTCAACTGACAGTAACGGACAGGGAATTATGATTCAAGGTTTGTTCGGTAGATTCGCCTACGAACCTGCCGCCGATCATCAATATTTAGAGCAAGATTCACTGACCATACAAATGGATAGTCCAGACTTTTTGTACACAACATCGAAGAAAATTCGAGACAAGATATCTCCAACCAACAAGAACTTAATCTATCTAGAAGAAGGTAGTCAGCTCACTATTCCGGTCACGGCAGTAGAAGGTCAAGCCTACGACGCCGAGAGTCTATTTGGCACTAACTAGAACTTGTCGCGAATATGCGAAAAGCTATAATCCCAATCGGCGTTTGCTTTCTTTTTAGGATTAAAGATGCCTTGTGGGTCAAATATATCTTTTGTTTCGCGGAATAGTTTTACCATCTCTTTACCATACATAGCTTCTAGCCATGGACCGCGTACCAATCCATCATTATGCTCACCAGACAAACTGCCGCCATACTTCAAGACTAGCTCGTTGACCTCTTTCATAGCCGGCAGTATCTTCGCTCGGTCCTTTGGATTTTCCAGTTTCATCAGTGGTATGATATGGAAGTTTCCATCCCCCATGTGACCTGCAATCGTCGCGAATAGTTTATACTTCTTAATAATCTTTCGTATCTTTGGCATAAACTCGGGCAGATGTTCAGGGTTTACCACGAAATCGTCAATAAACGGCGCGGTATGTTTGTCATGCACCTTACTGCGAAGCAACTGGAAACTATATCGACGCATTACCCAATATTTCTCACTAGAACCCTCCGTTGGTGTCTCCTCTAGGCCATTTATCTCGTAACGTGCCTTTACCTTACCCAGGTCCTTATGTAGCGCACGAATTTTTTCACGGACTTCTTCCTCGGAATCACCAGTGAACTCCGCTAGCATGACGAGTTTTGGGAAACCTTTCAACAACTGTATGCCATCTGGTATCAATCCAAATATCAAGCGCAAAAACCTTGCAGGACCTAATAGCTTTAGAAAACTAGGCATGAACCGAATACTTAGCCAAAGTGTTTGATCATCAAAGCCTTCAAAAGTAGCCGGCTTATGTTTTAATACCTTTTCGATTAGTTCGCCAAGTTCGTCGATATCACGCATAAACATGACTAACAGACCGGAATGTTTGGGGCGTGGCACTAACTGATAAGTAGCCTCCGTGACGAATCCTAATGTACCCTGGGCGCCTATAATCGCCTGAGTTAGATCGAATACGCCTGTTTCACGATCCCATACGTTCCATAAGTTATATCCAGTAGAGTTTTTACTTACTTTTGGCTTGGCTTTTTTGATCTGGTCATAATGTTTATCAACTAGTTCGAATAGATCCCTATAGACTTTGCCCTCGAAGTCATCCTGATCCATCTTGTCGTTTAGCTGTTTGCGGTTCAACGGTTTTACCACTCGTTCCACGCCGTCAGCAAATACGAATTTTAGTTTTGGAATGTATTTTTCGGTTTTTCCGAATTCCAGAGAGCGCTCGCCACCAGAGTTGTTGTTCACTATTCCACCAACGCTACATAGGTCGCGACTAGCGGGGTAGGGAGCAAATAACCAGTCATCACCAGTGTGCTTATCGAAATCGCGAAACAACAGACCTGGCTGGGCAACAGCCTTGTCCTTGTCTTGACTGATGAATTTGTTCAAATATTTTTTAAAATCAACGATGATTGACGTGTTGATAGCCGCGCCAGACATATCAGTTCCCGCGCTTCTGGCGGTTAATGACAACTCTGGTTCGTGTTTTTTGCGCTCGCTGACTATTTTTACCGCAGCCTCCACGTCTTTGGCGGTTTTTGGCGCTATGACCAATGTTGGACGCAACTCGAACATACTTGCATCATGTGAAAATGTATCCAGAGTTTCCGGGGAATCATCAATACTACCAGTAAATTTATGTTGTTTTAACGCCTGTTTAATTTCGTCCATTACCGCTCACTTTTTTGTTTTATTCCTTATTGCACTTATGGTAACAATTCTATCACATATACGCAATCTCATACCCAAGACCAAGGCAAGTATCACGGTTATGGTATAATCATGACCAAGAATGTGGGCAAACTCAAAAAAACAAGGTTTTACGATAGTCGAGCTCCTTATAGTCGTGGTAGTGATAGGTGTACTGGCCGCGATCGTGATAGTTGCCTATAACGGAATTACTGCTAGCGCAAATGACTCAAAACGGGTTTCTGACTTGCGTAGTTTGGCAAAGGTAATAGAAATTTATAAAGTCGAAAATGGAGGTTACCCCAGGTGTGGCGCGACAGGGCCGAACACGACTCCCTCGTTATCATCAGGAACAGCACAATCATGCCTAGCCGATGAATTAGTGCCGAACTATATTGGCGCAATACCCGTAGACCCAACCAATTCTGGATCATATATATACCGCTATGCGGCCGGCTATGTTCAAACAGGCCCTACTGCTTTTGATGGTACGCCTGCAACAGATAATTTTATATTAGGCGTCAGGTTAGAAGGAACAACATCCCCAACGTACTCAGGTTGGGGCCTGAGTGATCTGACTTACCTCACGGGTTCATAATCGAACAAAAATAAAAATACACCCATGCAGGGTGCGCAAATAGGGTTTGAACGGACCCGACCACCTCATAGGTAGCCGGATCCGTCCTCGCCGGATTAGTAGGGGAGTTCCATTTGACCGTTCGGAACGTCGTTGACGCCATCCCGGGCAAACGAGACCAAGTCGCGAACCGTGTAGACGGGCTGAACCGCGAACAACACCAGCTGTCCTCCGCGGAGGTCCGCTAGCGCTGGCTGACCGTTCAAGAAGCCGTAGCCCTTCATCGTCCATCCCGGTGCGGGAACTCGATTCGACGGTCACGCTCGAAGCGATGAGCAGTCCCGGTCTCGCCCATGGCCAAACGTCGGCGCTCTGTCCGACGGCGATCCCGCTTGACGGCCAAACGAGCCAACAACCGGTTGAACCGAAAGGCTGCGCCACTCATCTGGTTGAAATCCAGGTTCATTATCCCTCGTTTCCAATGTAAAATCCGGCGCGACGCCGGACGAGTTTGGGTATTTCATTCGTCAGGCGACGATATATTTATTATAACATAAGTTATATATAAAATCAATATTTGCGAGAATTTAAAAACGCCCTAATGGACGTAAAGCAGTAGTTACCCTGGACACGCGAGTGCATGTCCAGGGCTCCTACGAGTGGTGATTGGCGTCAGAGTCGCGTCACTCGTCTACCACGCGAGTTCCGACGGCCATTCCAGTGATTCCGCCGTAAACAACCTCGCGTTTCGGGGGAGTCGTAGGTGGCTGAACGAAGTTCGACTCCGGCACGATACCCTCTAGGGCATAGTAGTCGGTGTCATCCGGACGCTCCGGCTTGGGCGCGACTGCCATCTTGGGCTGTGGTCGAACATTCTCGACGGCCGTTTTCGAACTGCGCAGAAGTGGAGCGATACGCTGATGTTCGGCGCTCCATTCGGACAATAGGCTGGGCAGAGCCGCGTCCATTGCCTCGTCCACCTGATCACGATTCAGCTTGAGACGAACGTGCAGGATTGCATCCAGCACTTTGTCCGAACCCAACTGTTGGTTCAGGCGACCGATTCGCCTGAGTAGCAGACCGTAGCTTGCCAGATCCTCGTCACTCAGACCATCACGAATCTGCTCTTCGACTGCGTCGAGCTGAGCATCAATGATGGTCAACGCCGTACCCATCTTGTCCACTGCGTGGCTCCAATCTATTGTAGTTCCACTCGTTTTATAGGATCGGTATACACCGTTCCTCGAGTGGCTTTGCCTCTCGTATCAGCGGCGATACTTATGTATATTATATCATATTTTTGCAGTTTTCATAGATTCAAAATGCCGCCACGAATGGCGGCAGACTGACAAGCAAGAGCAAATCGGAGCTCGCGCCCCGCCAAGCGAATAGTCAGCTCGGCGGGGCGGCTCCATACCCTGTAAAAGGGTAGATTAGTTGTCGCAGTCCCGGGTGGGGCGCGTGTATGGCGCGTGCGACGTCGCGATGACCATCTTGCTCTTTTCGTGACGACGAATATATGGTTCGTCGTCCGGAATCTCGGGATTGGTCACTACGTATATGTGCGTTTCGGCCGGCTCTAGACCCTTGTCGGGATCCATGCCCGTCGACTCGCGAAACTCCAGCTCACTTCTGGCGCTACTCGCCAGCTGGTTCAGATTGCGAATCGTCGCGAAGAACAAGCTCCGCGTATCGGAGTCAGCATCGGCGATTGACAGTCTATCCAACCGCTTCGCGATCTGGGCCAACTGTTCCGCATCTCGCGCAACGGTCGAACCGTTTTCGTTGTTACACATATCAACCTCTCGGTTTTGCTAGTGCTTGTCAATGATCATTGCTAATCAAAAACAGCATCAGCTCTTGTTTGATCATCAATTATTATCTAAATATTATCATAAAAATTATAATTTGTCAATATATCAAAAAACACCCTCACGGGGTGCATACGCGACGCTGGGCGGGAAGTCTCCCGCGCCAGCGTCGCTATAGTAGCATCAGTGAACGATGGGTCCTGCAGCAGTCTCCGGTATCAGCCGGTCTAACTGAGCCATCGTTATCGGACGACCTCCGAAGTCTTGCAGTTTGTCGTCCAGGATTTCGCCAGCGGTTCCACCTAGGTAGGTAAAGGTCATGTTGGCGCCCTCGCCATTCACGCGAAACACTGCGCGCTCACGAACGTACAGCTCTTCGCCGTCCTGGAGGTCACTCAGTACTTCCCACGGTACGCCCGAAAGCGGTGAGGGCTCGGACCTGAACGGGGCGAACAAGCCCGCTATCTTTGACAGAAAACTCATGCTTCCTCTCTCTACTGACTGTCTACATCGATGTACTAGTCCCGTCAGTTTGACGGAATCTAGAATATTTTAATATCGTTGGTGAATTATGTCAATTTAATGTAGACAATCTACCTCTGTTTTGGTACAATCAACATATAACAATCAATGTTGGGAGATGGTACAACCATCGCTTGCACCACAGAAAGGATTAGTCTAATCATGGCTAAAAAAGCAGAATTGCTGGAAAAAGCAAAAGAACTCGGTCTAGAAGTTACCGACAAGAACACTATTGCCGAAATTGAATCGGCGATTAACGGCGCCGACCAGCCAGCGGAAGCACCTGCGGAAGAGGTAGCTGAAGAAAAGACCACCGCCAAAGCAGGTAAACGTAGCGAAAAAGCTCAAAAAGAAGTCGCCGAAAAAATGGAAAAAGAAGCCCGCAAAGAAGCTGGTGACACGACACCACAATCCGATGACGCGAAAGCAACCGTCAAAAAGGGCGAAGCACCAAAAGTACGACCACGTATCGAACGTCGCGGTAAAAACTACCGAAAAGTCGCGGAGTTAGTCGACCGAAACAAGACATATAGCCTAAAAGAAGCCCTGGATTTAGCAGTACAAACAAACCCCGTGAAATTTGACGCTAGCGTAGAAATACACGTACGCCTAGGCGTAGACCCTCGCCAGGCCGACCAGAATATCCGTGCGACAGTAGCACTGCCAAACGGTACTGGTAAGACAGTACGGGTAGCCGTGTTCGCGCCAGAAGACCTGCACGCTGACGCCAAAAAAGCCGGAGCGGACGTAGTTGGTGACGAAGAATTCCTAAAACAACTAGACAAAGAAGAATTAAACTTCGACATTCTCGTCGCGACTCCACAATACATGCCAAAACTTGGCAAGTACGCACGTCTGCTAGGCCCACGTGGTCTAATGCCAAATCCAAAGAGCGGTACCGTAGCAACGGACGTATCGAAAGCCGTCACGGAAGCAAAGGCCGGTCGCGTAGAATACCGCGTAGACAAACAAGCTATCGTTCACATTGCCATTGGCAAAGTAAGCTTTGGCGCGGACAAACTGTTAGTAAACGCTAACGCGTTCTTTGAAAGCCTAAAGGCTCAAAAACCATCTAGCCTAAAAGGTAACTACATAAACACCACCAATGTCAGCACGACAATGGGTCCTGGTATCAAAGTAGAATCGGGCATAAACTAGAGTCCCAACGCAACAAAAAGGCCCCGTACCAGGGGTCTTTTTGTTATAATGTGATTAATTACATTCAGGAGGGACAGAATATGCCAAACCATGAGGGGTTGCCGAACGCTCAAAAAATTGAATATCCATACATGCCAGACGAGGCCACGATTGAGTACACCAACATGGACAACTTGTTCATGCAGATGGCACGCGAGTACGCTAAACGATTTTCGCTAGACAAAGTTATGCCAAACAGCAGTATCATCGTGCGCGACGGCGCTATTGTTGGTATAGGCGCGAACGGTAGCGACTATCACGAGAACAACGAGTGCGAACGCGTAAAGCGTGGTTCAAAAACAGGTGAGGATTACGAGCTATGCGAGGGTTGCCATCCAAAAAATCATTCGGAACAATCCGCGATCAATGACGCTCGCGAGGTTGGTATTCAAAACCTAGAAGGAGCCGAACTATACCTATGGGGGCATTGGTGGTGTTGCGAGCCCTGCTGGAACGCAATGCTAGATAGCGGTATAAGTAAAGTCCACCTACTAGAAGGAAGCGAGGTACTATTTAATCGTGAAGATCCGAACAACGTCATCGGACGTCAATTCGAGTAATCTGCAACATTAAAAATTTCTATTTATTTTCGTATTTTTGCTGATTGTATTTCTCGGCACCGAGTCTAGCTAGCTCCTCATCTTCTGACTGACTAACGAATTTCATAGCTTCCGCAACATTCGGATGAACTTCTGCCACAAGCTTATGCATGTCCTGATATACCTTTCTGTATGCCGGATGACCCTGTGGACTTGTTCGTAGTTCAGCGGTATGTACAAGTGATCGCGCGTTAATTTTTACGGTGAATCGCATCATGTGGCCAAATAGGGTAGCGTATTGCGCTTGGTCATCGTACCCTCGTTTTTTTAGTTCGCCATACAACTCTTGGCTCTTTTTGAAAGCACTTTGATAAGCCTGATCTAATCCAGCATTGACGATAATATCTGGGGTCACATGTCCAAGCTTAATGTCCAATGACTGCCAATCCAAACCATCTACAATCCTGTGTCTTTGTATGTCACGAAACGCCCCGTAATCACACTGCACTTCGAAGGTATAATGTAAAAACTCAAACGCACGACCCGGCTTGGCCCTACGATTATAACGGTCACCTATATAAGTTTTTAAAACTTCTTCTTTTTTTTCACTATCTAACTGTTCAACAACCTCGATAATTTTTTCGTAAGGATAATCACTAGAATCAGCCAATATTTTTACGACAAGCTCGTCTTCGGCGCCATCAACCCCTACCAGTTTAACGCCCGGACCCATATCTTCTTTACTAACTTCTAGTTCAGGCAATATCTGTTTTGCTAAGTCTTTTGATTGATCACGAGTTTCGCTACGATGATGAACTATTAAATCACCCCTGGTAGGCATGTCTGTTCTCTCGAAAAACACTGGAGCAACCGCCCGTACCGCATCTAACACCTGTCCACCTATCTTATTCATCTCGGGTAACTCATGGGAACGAAGGTGTTGAATCATATTGTTAACTGCCTGGGCGCTGCCGACTATGCCGACAGTAGCTTTCGTGGATGCCGGCAATAGAGAGCGAACACCATCACAGGCCTGCGCATGACATGCAGTACGCCAAGCCCCGTCTCGCTCGTCTTCGGGAGTACTAGAATTATCCATAATGTATTGCTTTAGCTTTTCATATAGCTCGGAATACGTGTCAAATATCTCGTTATTTGTCTTCTCGTAGAGCTCCGTCGTCTCGTCGTCAAATTCAGCGGGAGTATAGTATGCATAACGCCCATTCTCGTCTTTTTTATCAAATCTCAGGTACCTAGTTGATTGCTCTAAATAGGCAGCGAGCCGGCCCCACTCAACCTCCTTGGTGGCCAAGTTACTCATACCCTCAACCACTACTTGCAAAGGATAAAGCTGCATGACTGAATCGTCACCAAACTGGTTCACGACTCGACGTAAAAGTCCGATTTCCTTATCGGCGTCTTCAATAAATTCACTTGCAATAATAGTTCTAAGATCATTAGAATTCCTAGACAAACGAGCCATCGCCGCGGCTACTGCCTGCGGATCAGCATCCTCAGAAAAGGCATAAACAGGTGATTCTACATCCGTAACCCACGATTCAATACGCTTTTTACCCTCGTCAGTTAGATACAACAGTCCCTCGGATGTTTTTCCTACCAACTCATAACCACTAGACATGTCACATCCTCTCCCAAAGTTTTAGTATAGATATTTCTATAATATCAAACGGTAACTACGTGGTACAGTTGCGATGCTAGTTTTGTTTAGAACAAACCGAATTTTGTAGTGACCTGAAATAGGTCCAGGCCACATCGACCCACCTTGTCGATAAACTGGCGGTATTCTTCTTTGGTACCACCAATTTGCCTCATGGTTTCTATCCTAGGATCATGAAACGCGCCAACGACCCGAGCGCCTTTAGCGAGCAAAGCCTCGTTCCAGGTAAATCTATTTTTTAGCTCGTAATCGTCGTACCATTCACCGAGTATGTGGTCGGCCGTCGTTTCGTTTGTAAAATCAAACAGATGGTCGTCATACTCGCCGTCGCTTTTCAATACCTTTCCGGTATCGCCATCAAAGCAACTTTTCATTACTCCGTCCAAAACAAGTCCGTAGGGTTTGTGGTATGTAACCGCAGGATTCGACTTCGAGATAGTACATAACACCTCGCGCACGTCAAATCCCATAGCACGTGACACACCATCGGGCGTTTCGTCACTTGCGCTCAAAAACACATCCAACTTTTTGATTGGCGGGCGCTCTCTTCCGTGTTGACCCATGATAGAAGAGAACACCGCAGCATTTGTATCCACCATTGTATGGAGGTAATAATAGGGTTTTTCACCTATACTTGACATACTCTAATTATATCATACTTATGCTAATTTAGCAATATGTGACACTAGGGTTCTGTCGTTGGTTCGGGTGATGGCTCCGGCTCTGGCGTCGGCGTAGGGCTCGGGCTCGGACTTGGAGTGGGCGTAGGTGTTGGTGTTGGCTCTGGCGTAGGTGACGGCTTTGGGGCTGGGCTTGTTGTTGGCTCGGGCACGTTTACAGCCGGTTCAGTGGTTGACGGATCAGCGGTTACCGAATTTTTAACAGGTACAACTACAGCACCTTGACCGGTATTTTGCGTACTATCTTCGTCTGTTGTTTTCTTGTTCTCTTCATCGTTTTTCTCCTTTGATTCTTGCTTGCTATTGTCTTGTTGATTCTGACTATTATTCCGGGCAACTTTATCACTAGACGGCGCGATCGCGTTTACCATAAACGTCATCATCACGGCAAAGAAACACGCGAACACGGCACCCTCTACAATTAAAAAGTTTTTCTTTTGATATCGTTTTTTGATTACTAACATATGTCCCTCCTTTCCCACTATCAGTGGCGACAAATATTCATTATACAACTATTTTTACAAACAATAAATAATGTTATATTATACTTATGCTTACTGACGGATATAATTCTAGGGTGTTTTTACGCCACAAAATCAACAGTCACGTGATTTATGATAATCAAGTTTTCCGTCGTTAATTCACGCACATATCGCATGTGGACCTTCATCATACCCGTCAAGACATGCTACAATTAGGTAAGTTTTTTAAGTGAGGGACCGGGACTGCCGATTTTGCCATGAGTGTATACAGTAATATAGAAATTAAAGCCGCTATAGACGATGGATCTATCGTTAGCGTCCCGTACAACCCAGAGAATGTTTCCGAAGCTAGCCTAGATTTCACGCTAGGATACTATTTTTACAAACAAGAATATTCCGACGCGTCCAAGGTATATAATCCATTCGACAAAGACGGCGTGGATAAATATTTCAACGGTCCGCTAGAAGCCGAGCCTCATTCCGTGTGGTGCAAAAAGAACGGCTATGCGCTGTTTGAAAATATTCCCAAGAATCATCCGATTATAGTTCTACGTCCAGGCGAACGAATCCTGGCACATACCCACGAGTTCGTCGGTGTACGCCCACACGGCGGAGCATGTGAAGTAAAGTCACGCAGTAGCTGGGGTCGCAATGGCGTAGCGGTATGTTTCGACGCCGGCTGGATAGACCCGGGATATATCAATCGTATTACCCTAGAAATTTACAATCTGAACCGCCACGAATCGGTAGTACTCCCCGTAGGAGAACGAATAGGGCAACTGATCTTTCACAAAACCGGCATAGTCAAAGGCGATTATAGTACTGGCCGCGACGGCATGAGTGGTAAATACCAACATACTAGCAACTTAGACGAGTTGATTGCGACCTGGTCGCCCGAACAAATGCTTCCTAGATCATACAAAGATCAGCGTATAATGCCACCAAAAATTAAAGGTTTGCCAGAGGGGATAAAATGAGCGAACGAGGACTAGTAATAACGTTTGAAGGCGGGGACGGATCCGGTAAGGGCACTCAGGCCGAAGAGACACGACTGTTCGCGTCATCAATCGGCAAAAACGTATTAAAGCGTAGCTTCCCTAGATACGGTGAGCAGTCAGCTATTCCAGTAGAGGAATATTTGAATGGTAAATACGGAGAACTATATTCCGTTCCGCCACGACTAGTCGCACTAGCATACGCGGCGGATCGCCTAGTTGGAACCGGCGAAATAATCAACCATGTAGAACAAGGTCCAGATAACTGGGCGGTATTGGACAGATACGATGGATCAAACTACGCGTACCAAGGAGCGAAGTACGAAGATCCAGACGAACGACACGAGTTCATGCGCTGGCTAGCGAATTACGAGCGCGAAATGGGCATGCTAGTACCCGACAAAAACTTCGTCATGATCGTTCCACCAGAAACCGCGTACAAAAACGTCGCGAAAAAAGCAAAGCGTAGTTATACGGAATCGACTCATGACCTACACGAAAGCGATACCGAATACCAAGCACGCGTGCTGTTGGTGTACAAGGAACTATGCGAGATGTTTCCAGACAAGTACATACCGATAGAGTGCACCGACGCAGATGGCAATATGCGCGACGTAGACGAAATACAAAAAGACATCCGCAAACAATTAGGCTACTAAACCTAGCGAGCGAACGACCTTATTCTTCTGGTTAGTGACTGCTGAGCCTTAATAGCCATATTGACACCATCCCAGCCGGCTACCATAACGCGCTCGGAGGCACCCTCGTGCATGCCATGCTGTTGCATAAACTTCAGGTCGTTCGCAGGATAGCGAACACTGGCGGGTAGGCGTTCCCACCTGTTCTTGACGACCGAATCAAACAGTTGCACTAGCTTTTCGTCTCGTTTCGTGAATTTCGGCAAATCATCCGCGTAATCAGGATTGTTCCGTATTTCAGGGGGCATACCACCCATGATCAGCTTTCCGACGAATCCAGTTGGTTCGGCAAGGGGAATATTCATGGCACGACGAGCAAGTTCTGGGACGGCGGTAGGGAATGGAAACTTTTTGTCTTTTAGTAGGCTAAAGCCCCACTTGGCAGAATCCGTCATCTCCAAATCATTCTCGACCATATTTTGCCAAAACTTTTTAAAATCACCGTAGTTTTCGGGTAAGTGTCTATCGGGAATACCAAATCGCTGATACCAAGTGATGTACTCCATATACATTTGCTCCAAAATACTGTCGCGAAGTTCAGAGTCATCGGAACGTGGATCAAACCGTAGGAATATTTGCTCGGCAGCCTGAAAGAAAGTCAGATGTGTTTCCACCCAGCTTTTTGGATTTAGCGCACTATACAGTATCCCGTCAGGTAGTCTACCGTTGATCGGCTTATGGAGCGAAGTGATAAGCTGAGCTACTTTGTCTCCGTTTTCACCATCAAACGCCGACGCCGTGATCATACCAATAGAACCGCCTAGCCGAGCGAGCGCGTTGTCATACACGTCGGAATGGTTCGCGACACCCGCACCAGTATGTGGCTGCATGACTTGTACCAGGGCTATATGCCCCATGAACATCATGCGATTGTCCATGGCCTTTAGTAATTCGGAGTTACCGTCTAGTGGAAGCCCCTCTAGATGCATTTTGCCATTAAAGTTAGGGTGGCCTTTTGGAACGTCACCGCTAGCGAATCTTATTGCTTCACCGAATGAATGGCTCATGATTCTCCTTTATACTATAATTATACTACTTTTTTAATAATTTTGCAAGCATAGCTGTTTCTAATTGTCATTTTGCCACCATGATGTATGATTAGCATAGGTATTATACGTAGAAAAGGGGATAATATGAAATCTACTATTCAAAAACTAATGAGTAAAATGTTGCTCGTACCTCTGTTCGCTCTATGCGTTAGCGGATTAGGGGTCGCTACTGTATCCGCCCAGGATTGTCAGCTGAATTCAGACAATCCAGTAGTAAGCGGATCTGATTGTGGCAAAAACGAGTCGTCACCGACCAAACTATTTGGTGAAGGCGGGGCAATAACGACAATCACCAACGTACTATTGTTTATTATTGGCGCGGTCAGCGTATTGATGATTATTTATGGTGGTATTCTATACACGATTAGCGGTGGTAATTCGGAAAAAGTACAGACAGCAAAAAATACTATCCTTTACGCGATTATCGGCGTGATAGTCGCCATCTTGGCATACGCGATCGTCAACTTCGTGGTGACCGCCTTCGTAGACGTATAAAAGTCTTTCAAAAGTATTGTGGCGGGTCGACTGTGTGGTCGACCCGCCGTGTTATTGGTGGTTTTTTGCTTGTCTAGCCACGTGTCGAAAGGCGTGTCTTGCCGTGTATGCTGGCCCGATAGTAAATCGGTAGCAGACCAAAGGTGTTCAGAAGCAACATGGTAAAGAACCACCCTTTCTGCCCGTTGCGTGCTGCACGCCAGCAGGCGACATACCGCCAAGCGAGCTCCCAAACCACAACGGCAAGCAATATCAGCACGCCCCAGACGGGCATGTCAACTTGTGCTGTCATTATTCCTCCTAATAGTCGACAGGACAATCCATATTTTATCACATATTTTTGTTAATTATATACTAATATGTTATAATATATTAGTTCGAGTAGGAACTACGAAAGGGACGCCAAGTTGCAACGCTCCAATTTGACCCCGCCCGCCGGGGAGACGTGCAAAGACCAAAGGTGCGGCAAAACCGCCGAAACGTTGAAAAACGGTGACTGGGTCTGCTACTTGCACACATTGGACGACTCCGACTAGGAGCAACTGCCCGATTCAGGTACCGTGGTTCAAACCGGATCGCGACACCTGTTCCCTGCCATTACAGATGTGGCATAGTTTGCGTGAGTGGCAAAGTCTGTCGCTCTTTTAGTAGAAAGAGGTGCTTATGAGCAATCTTGCTCCTGTCCAACTGGCGCTAGATCTCGGTAACGTAGTTATGGCCGAGAACGTGATCAATGAAGTCTAGTGCATCAGTGTCCGGCCGAGTCATCGAGCCTACACCGAAGGATGCGTCCTGGTACTGTACTACCAGGGCACCAAGGACGACCCAACGAGCGTCATTGCATGGGCGGACATCACGTCGGTCCGGCATTGCACCATCGGCACGGTCACCGAGCAAGAGTGGCGTGACGACGGGTTCGACTCGCAGCAAG
>CAZXJP010000004.1:0-91369 GCA_964641025.1 uncultured Candidatus Saccharibacteria bacterium | reverse complement strand
AGCTGCGGCGATTATACTGCCACAAGTGGGAAACTAGCACGGTGCCGAATTATAAGGGAGACCTCCGAATAGGGGGTCTTTCTTCTTTTGCGGACTACTAAATGATGGTAGTATAATGGTCATGGGAATGACATAACATAAACAAACAATATTTTTCAAAGACCATTTACAGACTTAAAAACCTGCCAGCTTGGTGTTACTTTGCTATTGTTGCTGTGACTATCACCATACTATTGACAGTGGTGTTTTGGCCAAGAACAATCCAGTTGTCATACGGACAACAAAATTGTGTTACAAATCCCGTACCGTTTCCATCGATTGTAAAGTATCACTCGGACAGTTTTAAGATATACGCGTCAAATACGATATTATTGTCTGGATTGCCCATACTTGCGCATGATACATGTATAGTTCCTACGGTCGCTCCGTCTGTCGGTACCCATTACGCCGATCTTTCATTACTAGGCCTGCCCCTATTGCGAATACCAATTATTGTTAAGGTTCCTACACCTCCAGTTTTATCAACGCAAGGGTTCCGGGATGACATCTCAACCACCGATGAATTAATAATAGAATTGAGCGATTCGGATGATATTTTTCAATACGTGGCAAAATTTGATGATCGGGATGTCCTTTGTGATATGCATGGAAGTCAGTTGATCTGTGATGTTGAGTCCCTGAAGCTTAACGAGGGGCGTACGTACCAGTTCTCCCTAGACCGCTATTACGGTGACAATATTGAGTCTAACGTGATCTCGCAAGAAATCACCACGATGCGATCGGCCAGAGTACTAAAAACTTCAATAAACGACGGCAAGACAATTTACTCAAAACCAAAAGGTATATCTCTATGGTTAGACAAAGAGATAGTGAACGCAAGCGCCAGACTTAAGAGAGTAAAGGGTGGCACGGCAGACGTGCCAGTTGTCGTGAAAGTTGATGATAAAAAAATACATGTATCATGGGATAAGGTATTAGATCGTAGGACTAAATACGAGTTTGTATTGAGTGATGTAGTCGCCAAGGATGGTAGCGGTATGAAGAGTGGTTTTTCATTAGGCTTTTACACATCAGGCGGTCCTAAGGTAACAGGAATAAATGTTGGTTCTTACGGCGTTCCGAAAAACTTTACGGCAACTATATCGTTCGATCAAAAAATACTTGAGTCGCAAGACATCATGGAACACGTTTCCGTTACCGGTGGTGCGAAGATAGCAGGCGTGTCATCCAAAAATATCTATATAAGCTTTGCTGGAGTTAATCCTTGTAGGAGTATTAAGATTTCTGTGGGCGATTCGTTGAAAAGCCTATATGGCATTACTGGTGGTTCGTCATGGACCTATACTACTCGAACTGTATGTCACACCGTAACAACAATAGGTGCTTCAGTCCAAGGTAGGGCCATAAATGCCTACTGGTTCGGGAGTGGCACAAGGACCATTGTGTTTACAGGTGCTATTCATGGTGATGAATCCAGTACCTACTCCCTGATGCACCAGTGGATAAATGCGCTCGAGGCAGGTTATCATCTTATTCCAAGTAATATTCGCGTGGTCGTAGTGCCTGCAATAAATCCCGATGGCGTTGCTAGTGGCACTAGGTATAACGCCAGAGGGGTTGATCTCAACAGAAACTTTGATACTAGCGACTGGAAAAAGAACATCAGCAACATATATGGTCAGCCGTTTCCGGGCGGAGGGGGGAAGGCGAGGCTATCCGAGCCAGAGTCGGTCGCTATAGCAGGTTTGGTCAGCCAATTAAAGCCCGCCATAGTCCTCTCTTATCACAGTATAGGGTCTGTTGTATTAGCTAATCCGGTTGCAATATCCAGTCATTATGCGCATACGTATGCGACGTATAGTGGCTATCAGTATTCATCAAGCTCTGAAGATACGTTTGACTACGGCATTACGGGAACTGCTGATGATTACTATTGGGAACGGTTAGGAGTTGCCAGTATAGTCGTAGAGTTGGGCAGTCATACATACCATCAATTCCCTCAAAATCAGGAAGCCATGTGGAAGATGCTTAAATAACAGAAATGACCACTCTCGCAGGGTGGTCATTAGTGGTGGACTTATAAGTCCGAACGGTAATAATCTATTTTTTAGAACCGCACAGTTCTTATACTGAACATGTATATAGGATATACCATGTAAAGCATAATTACAATACTATTAATATAATAACAAAACGCTATTGTAAATGTTGACAAAACGTCTATGCTATGATAAAATGTAAACATACACATAGCATATGTGATGTAAGAGGAGGGCTCGACCACTGTTAGTGGACGGGCTTTTCATAATAAGGAGGACCCCAGAGATGGCAGGTACCAAAGCTGGTGGCGTAAAAGCCGCTGCAACCAATAAGCAAAAACACGGCTCTGATTTTTACGCGAAAATCGGTCGAAAAGGTGGCCAACGTGGTCACACAGGTGGTTTTGCTGCGAACCCTCAATTGGCACGAATTGCAGGTGCCAAGGGTGGTCGCGTCAGTCGACGCACAAAAAAGACCGCACCTAAGGCCTAATATAGGCTAAGGGACAAACAAAATAGCCCAACTCTTGGGCTATTTTGTTTGTCCCGAGTACCTGCGTAACGCACATAATCTCGCCTCGTTAGCTATCCAGTCATGTCCACATGCTAGGCATTTATACTGTTGGGTCTTTTTTTCTATGCCCGTAGTTTCGCAAACAGGGCATGTGCTCCTCGCGTATAGCCAGTCCCTGTATGTATCCAAGTTATCTTGAACGATCTCCTCGTCTATTATGACGTTGTAATCCTTGGCCATGCTGTTTCTTGCATAATTCCAGGCGTCTCGCTCTAGTTTTAATAGCTCAATATCCTGCATGTAGTTCTGGTGCCCGAGAATTGCATGACTCAACTCGTGCAGTGTGTATTCGTGGCAGTATTGTGAATCTGGATCGAAAAAGACTGTCATTTTTGTGGGCGACCACAAAAACTCATCAGACTCCACAAAATTAAGTTTTGGAAAATCCTTCTGGAGTTCATTAATTAGGGATTGTATCGATTGCATAGTAGTAGCATCCGTATATTACTGCATGTTCTGGGTGTTTCGCCGATACGATTTGTGGGCATGGTATATGCGGGGGTAGATGGTGCGCTAGTATATTTTTTAGTTCGGCGGAATATTCTTTGAAGTACGTCCCTATGCTTCCGCCAATAATTATCATATCTGGTTGCGTTAATGGTATTGCTACTAGCATGCCTCTGCTAATCCTATCCGCTATATTATTCCAATCTTTTTTGCTTTTGATATCACGTGCATACTTTTTATACTCTTTGTGAATTGCTTTGCCGCTGGCAAACGATTCCCACTCTCGTACCTTTCCAGCGTACTCAACCAGCATTCTGCCACCTTCGCTATAGCGGAGACCTGGATCAATTACCCCGTCTGTTATAAAACCCGTGCCTATACCTGTGCTAACCGTTATATAAAGCACGGATTTAGGCATCGGGTCTCGCGACCTTGTCTCTGCTAGGCCCGCTAAACTGGCGTCGTTATCCACCAATATAGGGGCTCTGCCTAAGACTCCTTTTAGAGCTGTTGATACATCGAAGTTCTTCCATTTCAAGTTGTTGCACCATACGGCTACGCCGTCTTTTACTATTCCGGGCATTGCGATAGATACCGCATCTATTCGCTGACCTCCGTAATTGCTTTGTAGTGTGCTTTTTAGTAAATCTACGTAATCAGTTTGGTTTGGTGGGGTTGGGAACTTAATCATCTTTCCGGCAACGCCATCGCGCGAGAATAGTGTTATGAGAGTTTTTGTCCCCCCGGTGTCAACTGCTACTATCATAACTTTATTTTAGCATGCGAAGCTTTTAGTATGGTGCTTGTTTTTGGCACTAAAAAGCTCTATAATATGTGACAACGAGAGAGTAAATATGAGAGTTTTTGAAGATACAAGCCAGGGTGGGTCTGTGGCGGGCTTTTTGATTGTCGGGGCTGTTCTTTTAGCTCTGGCATTAGGTGGCGTGTATTTTATACAGCAGCGTGATAACAATGTGACAACGAATACAGGTTCATCTAGCAGTCCTAAGGTGAGCAAGGATACAGCGAAAGACAAGTCAGAGGAAACTCCATCGAGTAAAAATCAAAATTCCTCTAGTACGGTTGATGATAATAGCTCGAGACGATCATTGCCAGAGACTGGTCCTATGGACTCCTTATATAATCTTGTAGCTATAGCGACGCTAACTGGTTTTGCCGTCGCATATATACAGTCGAATGCCAAACAAAGAACGTTAAACACCGACGTCGAGCTGGACTAATCCCACCTCTAGTGGTACAATGTTAGGAGATTTGGGGTGCTGTTGTTGTGCCCCGAAAAATATAGGAAGGAGATTATGAGCTCCCTTGAGTTCATAAAGCAATAAATTTATGGCAAATGCCACAATAACAATGGATGACTTGCTTGCTGGCGCTAGTACTACCGCCAAGCAGCTAGTCGCAGGAGATATGGTCACGGGTACCGTGCTAACAGTGAAAAAGCATGAAGTACTTGTTGATTTGGGCGCACAGGGAGTGGGTCTGGTGCCGAGGAGAGAGATAGGCTTCTCTCGTGCATTAAAAGAGGGTGACGAAGTTACTGCTAGCGTGGTAGATACCGAGCTAGACAACGGCAACTCGCTATTAAGCTTGCGTAAGGCCGCGAAGGATCGAGGCTGGGAAGAAGTGTCCGCTAAGCAGGAAAACGGCGAAGTGATAGAGATAACACCTTACGATGCCAATAGAGGCGGTCTCTTGGTGGAATATGAAGGCGTTAGGGGATTTTTGCCAGTTTCACAGCTATCCGCCGAACATTATCCGCGCGTTGGTAGCAATGACAAAGATGAAATCTTGCAGAGATTGAACGCTCTAGTGGGGCAGAATCTAAGTGTGCGCGTACTGGATAGTGATAGAAAGGCTAACAAATTAATTTTCAGCGAAAAAGAGGCTGTAAAAGAAGGTTTGGCTGCTAGATTCCAGAGCCTAAAAATAGGAGATTCAGTAAAGGGCGTTGTAACGGGAGTTGTGGATTATGGCGCGTTTGTTAACGTTGATGGCATCGAAGGCTTGATCCACATAAGTGAGATTAGTTGGGAGCGAGTAAGTAATCCATCTGATTACGTCAAAGTTGGTGAAACAATCGAGGCCAAGATAATATCTATCGACAAGGATCGATTAAGCCTGTCTATGAAACAGCTCACCCAAGACCCTTGGCTAGATGAGGTTGATAAGTTTAAAGTTGGTGATAGCGTAGAGGGTACAGTTACAAGGATTACGCCATTCGGTGCCTTTGTTCAGATTAGTCCATCCGTAGAAGCGTTGGTTCATGTTAGTGAATTGGGAACCGGTGATAACGTTGACCCCGAGAAAGTATTCGTTTTAAACGAACGCAAAAGCTTCACTATCCTAGATATCGAAAAAGATAACCGCAAAATCTCACTAAGTTTAGAGGGCAAGAGTAAGAAAAAGTGACGTTAGTTTAACAACAATTGATGCGTAAATAACAACGTGTAACAGAGATGAAAAGGAGCGAAAATAATGGCGGAAAAAGTCATAACAATTGCCAATTCGATTACCGTGGGCGAGCTGGCGGATACGCTCAATCTTCCTGTTACTACACTCGTTGGTGAGCTATTTAAGAATGGTATCGCCGCAACGATAAATCAACGAATAGACTTCGAGACTGCCCAGATAATTGTAGGCGAGCTAGACTTGGATGTTGAGATACAAAAGAAACAACAATCCGAGGCGACGTCCGAGAGATCTGTTCACAACTTATCCGACAAAGCCGTGGAGCGTCCGCCTATAGTCGCCGTTATGGGGCATGTAGATCATGGAAAGACAAGTCTTTTGGATGCGATTCTGGACACAAAGACCGTAGACGGTGAGGCCGGTGGCATCACTCAGCATATTAGTGCGTACCAAACGGACAGGGGTGACAGAAAGATTACCCTGCTGGACACTCCGGGTCATGAGGCGTTCGCGGCGCTAAGGCAACATGGAGCCACTCTTACAGACGTGGTTGTTATCGTTGTGGCGGCCGATGATGGCGTTAAACCACAAACAGTGGAAGCGATTAGATTCGCAAGAAGCGCTAACGCAAAAATGGTCGTCGCCATAAACAAGATAGATAAAGAAACCGCTAATCCACAGCTAGTAAAAACACAATTAGCCACGGAGTACGATATGAATCCCGAAGAGTGGGGTGGCGATACCGTAATGGTTGAGGTTAGCGCAAAAACCGGACAGGGACTTGATAAGCTTTTGGATATGGTGCTACTTGTCGCCGACATGGAAGAACTAAAGGCTGATATCGATACTCCGGCTGAAGGTCTAGTTATAGAGTCTCATATGGAGCAGGGCAGGGGTTCCGTAGTCAGCCTGCTCGTAGAACATGGCGAGCTGAGACCTGGTCAACTTATGGTCGCGGGTACCGCATATGGTAAGGTCCGAACACTTCATGATTACAAGGGTGAGGCAATCAAGGTTGCGGGTCCGTCCACGCCGCTAACGGTGACTGGGTTCAAAGAACTACCACAGTTTGGTGATAATTTTACAATCGCAAAGACAGAGAAAGAGGCAAGACAACTCACGGAGAAGAAAAGGCAAGAGAGAGAGAAGGATGCTGCCAGTACCAATGTGACCGGTGCGGACATGCTGAAGATGATCAGTCAGAAACATGAATCGCAAGAGTTTAAGGTGATTGTTAAGGCTGATGTACAGGGCTCCCTCACTTCTGTTATTGACAGCTTGAAGCTTGTGGATACGGGGGGAGAAGTGACACTTAGGATTATCGGTAGTGGAGTCGGAAATATATCTGAAAACGACATAAGGCTTGCCGCTGATGAGAAGACCGTAGTGTATGGATTCAATGTTGAATTACCCCCTGCAGTTAAAAGACTAGCTTCACGTGATAAGGTTCAGGTAAGAATTTTCAAGATTATCTATGAACTGCTTGATGACGCCAGAAGTTCAATGGGCGATTTGCTGGCTCCCGAGGTAGTAGAAAAAGAAGTGGGTAAGCTAACTATAAAGGGCGTATTTAGGACTCTTAAGGATTCTGTGATAGCTGGTGGCGAAGTTACCGACGGAAAGGTAACGGCGAACGTCATAGCTAGAGTCATTAGAGATAAAGAGAATATAGCTGAGGTTGAGGTAACTAGTGTTCAAAGACAACAGCAGGAAGCTAAGGAGGTATTTGAGGGTGAGATGTGTGGGCTGAGTTTGAAAACCAACAAAAAACTGCTAATAGAAGAGGGTGATAAGTTAGAATTCTTTACTCGTGAGCTTGTTAGTAGGTCAATTTCGTAATACATTAGAAAAGGTAATGGTATACTAGGTAACAAGGAGAAGTAATGTTTCAATTAGATGACAAATTTTTACAAGATATAGGACTTGGCGGACTGCCCGACGATCAAAAACGCGCATTTTTGCAGCACATATATGAGGAGCTTGAGCTCAGAGTGGGTACTAGACTATCTGAAGGACTATCAGATCAGCAGCTTGAGGAATTTGAAAAGATTATCGACAGAGACCAAGGAGTTATTGAGAACTGGTTGAACGAGCATGTTCAGGATTATACAAATGACGAAGTTTTCAAGAGAATGCAGGCTGCCCTAAAACTGGAACCGACCGATCCGGTATTGAAAGCAGAATTTGTGGCGACTAAATGGCTTGAGGTGAATCGACCTGACTACAGAGACGTGGTGAAGGCCGTATTAGATGAACTGAAGGGCGAAATAATGGCCAACAAGGATGCGATATTGGGTGGAATTGCCCAAAATGAAGCTGATGCCCAAGGTGGAAGCCAACAGCCACCAGCATCTAGTTAATTGCGAATTTTCGAGTTATAGCCAGCAAGGAATGCCTTTACGGGCATTTCTTTCTTTCCAAGAGGCTTTATTGAATCGATGCTAACAAATCCGTTACCCGTGCCTATTATTAGACTGTCATCTTCCGAGGTGTCTATTGCACCTGGAGAGAGATTTTTATCAGAAATTATACTGCGAGCATTCGTAATGATAACATCTATGCTTCCAAGCTTAGTTCTACTCTGTGGCCACGCTTTGTAGGCTCTTATTTCGTTGACGATGTCGATAGCAGGCTTATTCCAGTCTATGATGCCATCCTTTTTATCGATAAGATTACAGTACGTTACCCCTTGATTTGACTGTGGTTCAGGCTGTATGGATCCATCTATTATTGATTGGAATAAACCAAAAAATAACGTCTCACTGGTTCTTGCAATACGAGTGTAAAGGTCAAACTTGTCCTCGTCATTGCTTATTGGTAGAGTTTTTTGGCCATAGATTGGTCCCTCGTCCATGCCGGACGTCAGTTTCATGATTGACACGCCGGTAATGTCATCGCCGTTTAAAATTGCCGACTCGATAGGAGTAGGGCCTCTGTATTTTGGTAACACGGAAGGGTGAATATTTATTATGCCCAATGGGAATATATTAATAATTTGCTGACTAATAATCTTTCCATATGCAGCTAAAACGGCTATATCCGCATTCATGGCACGTATTTGTTCAATTATTTCCGTTGGTTTGTTAGGCAAGTACAAAGGGATGTCATGGGCTCTTGCTATTTCAGCAACCTCTAGAGTTCGATTATTGCGTGATAGCGTAGTAGAGTTGTGTGAAATGATAGCCACCACTTCGTAGCCTCTTTCTATTAATCCAGTGAGTATTGGCGCTGAGGTTCTTTCTAATCCGCTAACAAGTCTCTCGTTACCAAAAAAAACTACTCTAGTCATCAAAAATATTCCTGGGTACCACGTCTTTGTCGTAATCGAGGTGTTGAAGCTCACCCTGTTCGTCTAGCCTGAAGAAAGCATCCTTCTTATCGACTAGATGGTCAACGAAAACTACACCGTTTGTATGATCGATTTCATGTTGTATAACTCTGGCTAAGAATCCTTCGACCCTAATCCTTATAGGGTTTCCATTCTCGTCAAGTGCCTTAACGCGTATTTTAGTGTGCCTAGGCACCTTGCCGTAAATATCTTTAACGCTCAAGCACCCTTCGAAGTCTTCTTCTATTTTGCCTTCCCGCTTGACGATTTCGGGGTTAATAAGAACTGTAAACTCTCTAGATTCTTTGTTCTCGAAATCACTGCGTACTATGACTACGCGTTCGAGCCTGTCTATTTGTACGGCCGCTAGAGCTGCACTAATTTCATGAGGCCTAGAATCCTCCCAGTCTAGGGCGGCGCTGATCATCTCTTCTATGGTTTTTTGAACAGATGCGTCAACCCCGCGAACCCTGCTAGATTTTTGTCGTAGGTGGGGGTTTGGTAACGTTATAATATCTTCTTTTTTCATCGGTCTATTCATAGTATAACAGATAGACTAAAGCAAGTTTGCAGGATCCAGCTCGAACTGCCAATGCGTGTCGGGTAAATAATCCAGGGCGCGTAACAAATCGGATCTTTTTGGCGACTTTAGCACTAATTGCCATCTGAACGTATCTCTCTGCCTTTCATAGAAAGCCGGTGTAGGACCTAGTATTTTCACGCTGTTAGGCAATTTGGTCCGAAGTAGTGTTGCGAGGGAACGAGAGTTTTTGACTACAGTCTTTTCGGTTTTGTAACTACAAACTAAGCGCAGCAGGTATGTAAAGGGTGGAAAATTTGCCTTTAAGCGCGTATCAATCTCTGCATCATAAAATGCGTCGTAGTCTGCGCGCAGACCGTAGTCTATTGCTATGTTGCTTGGATGAAAGCTCTGCACTACTACAGATGAGGATTGTTGATTACGGCCAACTCTACCTACGGCCTGAGTGACTAGTTGAAAGGTTCTTTCCGTTGAAGAGAAATCTGGCAAAGATAATCCGGTATCCGCTTGGACAACGCCGACCATCCCTAGTTTGGGTAAGTCCAAGCCCTTTGCTACTACCTGTGTACCAACAATTATGTCTATGGTCCCGTCATACAGCTCTTTGTATCTATTTGCTAGAGCGTCCGTAGCGGAGCTGTCGCCATCAAATCTTGCGATTCTTAATTTTGGATAAAGTTTTGACAACTCTGACTCGATCATTTTAGTGCCGATACCCTTGTATACAATCGGGCTATTGCTACATTCGGGACAGTCGGATGGCACATTGCTGGTTTGCCCACAAGTATGACACCTTAGCCTGTATTCGTCGGCATGGAGTGACATGGGGATGAAGCATCGTCGGCAAATAGACTGCCAGCCACATTTTTCACATAGTGCCATACTGGCACTACCTCTTCTATTATGAAAAAAGAGAACTTGACGTTTTTTTGATATCGACTCTTCTAATTTTTCCAACAGTATATCTGAAAAAAACCTGTGTCGCATGAACATCTGTCGATTCGTCATGTCCACCAAATGTAACTGGGGTGATTGGAATTTTTGCGCAGGTTCGGGTAGCTCGATAGTTGCGCCAGCTCCTTGTCGTGCCAAGTAATAGTCAACCACAGAAGGGGTGGCACTACCAAGAATCAATTTCGCTGAATGTTTTTTCGCCAGCACACTGGCAACTCTTAGGGCAGAGTACCTGGGTGACTTTTCTTGTTTATAGCTGGGTTCATGAGACTCATCTACGACTATCAGTCCTATATTCTGTGTCGGTAGTAATAAGGCCGACCTAGGTCCAATGACAATTTTGGGCGACTTGTCGTTTAGAATTTTTTTCCATGTGTTATGTCTCTCGGCCTCTGTTTGATTTGAATGGGATAAGTATATATTGTCAAAGTGGGCCGAGAACTCATCTACTATCTGTGGTGTTAGTGCTATCTCTGGCACTAGTACGACAACAGACCTACCGGATCGAATTGTCCTATCAGCACATTCAATGTACACCGTCGTTTTACCAGAGCCCGTTACGCCGTGTAGGAGATGGGTTGTGCCTGGTTGCGATTTGCTCACAGAACGTACCGCAATACGCTGATGCTTATTGAGTACATTTTTTGTTCGAGTTCTAATGTTATCGCTATATATTCGTTTTGTTGACGGGCGTCTATTCTTTTGCACCCCCCTCGGTATCAGCAGCTGTATCGCGCTAGACAGGTTGGTTCCATAGTACTCACTCATCCAGGCAGCTGTTTCAACGAGGCTAGTGGGCATGGGTTGCGGTTCAATAATATCCAGTATGGATTTAGTATTATAATCTGGTTTGTCTACCTCACGGTAAATGATACCTGCTGATAATTTACTTCCAATTTCAATAGATACAATAGTCCCGACTGCTAATGGGGTTTTATGTGCATATGTAAGAGTGCTGCTGTTTTTCCGGACAATTAGCGTAAGCGCAACCTCGTAATAATGCATATTTTTTATTATACTTGCTCTATATGATGTATTTCCACAGCAGAGCAGAAGCAGGTGAGCAGTTAGCCCGTCTATTGGTGGAGAAATACAGATATGAGAATGTAGCGATTGTTGCCCTAGGCGATGGTTCGGTTGCGGTCGCGGAGCCCGTTGCCGAGCAGCTCCACTGTGTTTTGACACTTTTGGTGTCCGAAGAGGTCGAGGTGCCCGGGGAGGGGCAACAATTTGGCGCAGTGTCCCAGACTGGTCAGTTTACATTTAGTAGTGAGCTGAAGGAGGGCGAGATAGGTGAATACGTCAACGAATACCACGGCTACTTAGAGGAACAAAAGAGGCAGGCTTTCAGCAAGATTAATCGTCTGGTTGGTGATGGGGGTGTTTTAGACCGAGATTTACTTCAAGATCATGCAATTATATTGATAAGTGATGGCCTAAGGGACACAACGATATTAAACGTGGCAATGGATTTTCTCAAACCCGTCAGGGTGCAAAAAGTTATCATCGCATCGCCTATAGCTAGTGTTGAGGTTGTCGATCAAGTTCATCTAATAGCTGACGAGCTTCACATTCTAGATGTAAAATCTAACTACATTGACACTAATCATTACTATGATCAGAACGATTTACCATCTCACGAAGAGACGATAGCGAAGATCAATCAGAATATTCTCAATTGGCGTTAAAATCATAAAAATCTATTGTCTAGTGTTGTAAGAAAGTGTAAGCTAGAAAGTAACGAGAGTGTGGGAAGGTAGTAACCAAGGGAGAGTATGCTAGACGTTTTTATCACATCAAGGGTACGACGCAAGATTGTTGTTGTATATGCCAAGTATCCAGATTTTCGCACTCATGTTCGAGGCCTCGCGAAGCTAATAAAGGAAGACCCTGGGAATATACAACGCGAGTTAAAAAGATTGGAAAAAGTAGGCTTTCTTTCGAGCGAGAAACAGGGCAACACTAAAATTTATTCAACAAACAAGCATTTTGCTATATTCAAGGAATTGCAAAACATTGTAATAAAATCTCAGCAACACGCGGCAAGGCCTAAACGTACCGGCTCCGACCTATAGACATGGGTCTATTTGATGAAATCCTAAAAGTTAGGGGACTTGTTGGCAGCGAGCGTGATGCATTTTTGAACCCAAGCTACGATAAAAGGCATGATCCATTTCTGTTACCAGACATGCAAAAAGCGGTCGACAGGCTGGTGCTCGCCAGACAAAAAAACGAAAAGATTACAATCTACGGTGATTATGATATCGATGGTTTGACGGCCACTACATTATTGCTGGATGCGTTTAATTCGTTTGGTTACGGTTCGGTTGATGCTTTTATTCCGAGTCGGTTCATAGAAGGCTATGGCATGACGATAGATGCGGTTGAGCGCATTGCCAAAGCTGGCTCGTCGTTGATAGTCACAGTGGATTGTGGAAGTTTGAGCGAGAAAGAGATCGTTAGGGCTGGTGAGCTGGGCGTCGACGTAATCGTTACTGATCATCATAATGTAGCAGCGAAACAACCACCGGCGGTTGCCGTTATTAATCCAAAAAGAAATGACCACGAGTATCCCTTCATTGATCTAGCTGGTGTAGGCGTGGCGTTTAAGCTGGTACAGGCGCTACAGATTTCAATGCACGGTTTGGATAATGGCCAGGAAAAATGGCTACTTGATTTAGTGGCTCTGGGTACAGTGTGTGACGTCGTATCTCTGACGGACGAGAACAGGGCTAATGTTTATTGGGGTTTGAAAGTGATGCAGAAAACAAGGAGGCCGGGAATTAGGGCATTAATGGCTGTGGCGGGAGTAGAACCGAAACAGATCACATCTAGAACATTAGGCTTTGCATTAGGGCCTAGACTTAACGCGTCTGGTAGGCTGGAAACAGCTCAGGCTTCACTAGATTTGTTAACCTCAAAAGACGGAAATGAAGCTTTGAAAAAAGCCAGGAGACTAGATGATCTTAATAAGGCGCGTCGTGCTGAACAAGATGAGATACTCAAGGCGGCGATTGAGCAGGCGGGTAAATATGCCGACGATGCCGTGTTAGTACTTGCGGGAGAGGGCTGGAATCATGGAGTTGTTGGAATTGTAGCCGCTAAAATAATGGAGAAGTTCAAAAAGCCAACCTTTGTAATCGGAATCGAAGGTGAAGATGCCAAGGGCTCGGCTAGAAGTTATGGCGATTTTAGCGCAGCGGACGCTATCAGGTTTTCGGAAAAAGCAATTACCAAGGGCGGGGGACATAAACTGGCTGCTGGCGTCTCTCTGCCTTCGAAAAACATAGATAGTTTTAGGAAACTAGTGAATCAATACTATAAAGAACAAAGGATAGAGAACCAGGAGGCATATCTATTAACCAAAGAGGATGCTATCGCGTCTATAGATGAGGTAGGCGAAGAATTAGTGCAAAAAATCAGCGCTATGGAGCCGTTTGGGAACGGTAACCCAGAGCCGGTACTAAAAACATCGGGACTGAGAGTAACTAGTATAAGGACCATGGGAGCTGAGGGGCAGCACGTAAAATTAGAACTTATGGGCAAATCCGGTGTGAAAATGCACATGTTAGCCTTCGGCGCGCCAGATCATTTTTTCGTGGATGAGGATGTCCTGATAACAGTTTGGTATCAGCCGGTTATTAATGCATGGAAGGGTGTTTCCTCGGTGGAGGGGCGCCTACTAAGGGTAGAGTTGGAATAATTCTGTTAGTTATTGCGCGGCGCCTACTTGCACAGAGGAGCCTTATCTGTTACAATACTTCCGATATGATACAAGTTACACGAAAAGATCCTAAAGAAGCAAACGAGAACATTATCCGTCGTTTTAACCGCAAAGTTTTACAGAGTGGTGTTTTGGCGAATGCTAAGGCATCGATGCGATTTAGCAAAGACATCAGTAAGACCGAAAGACGCTCGAAAGCAATTATTCGCAAAGAGCGCAAAAACGATAAACTAGCGAAGGCTCGACTGGGGATTCGATAAGCAATGGGCCTCAAGGATAAAATCCAAGAGGACACAAAAACGGCGCTGCTGGGGGGTGACCGGTTTGCTGGTGACACCCTTCGCAACCTGAAGGCGGCAATTCTAGACGAAGAGGTGGCTCAGGGTAAGCGTGATGAGGGCTTGCCGGATGAAGATATCGAAAAAATCATTGCTCGCGAAATAAAAAAACGCAAAGAGAGCATAGCTGTCTATGAACAAAATGGGCGTGCTGAGCTAGCTGAACAGGAGAAGAGAGAGGCTGATATTCTGTTGGCATATATGCCAGAGCAAATGAGCGAGGATGAAATACGGAAACTCGTAGGTGAAAAAGTAAAAGAGCTTGGTGCTGATGGCCCACAGGCCATGGGTCAGGTTATTGGTGCCGTAAAAAAACAAGCAGGTAACACCGCTGACGGTGCTATGGTAGCTAGAATAGTAAAGGAAAGCTTGGGTCAGTAGGTGATTATATTTTTTGGACCAGCAGGTGCCGGCAAGAGTGTCCAGGGTCAGATGCTAGCAGCCCGGAAGGGCTGGAAGTGGCTTTCTACTGGTGAAATGTTTCGTGAAAGCAGTGACAAAGAAGTTCAGGAGGTTTTAAAGACTGGCGAGCTAGTAAGTGATGAAAAAACTTACGATGTTGTCAAGGAAGCTCTGTCGAAGGTCGACAGAGATACAAAGTTGATAGTCGATGGTTTTCCTAGAACTATGGCACAAGCAGATTGGCTAATGAACAGCGAAAACTCCGAGGGTCATCGGGTAGAGATGGTGGTCGTTCTAGAAGTTCCAGAGAGCGAGATTCAACAACGACTTTCACTTAGGGGCAGAGACCAAGATAAACCGGAAATTGTGACGAGAAGAATGAATATATACCGCAGGGAGATGTATCCTGTTCTTGGGTACTTCGCGGAAAAAGGCATAAGGATCGCTCATCTAGACGGAACTGGCACTGTTGGTGAGGTCCACGACAAAATCGTCGCAGAGATAGACCATAGCGAACTAGGATAATATGCAAGCACCAAAAACTGATAAGCAAATCCAGGCAATGCGAGACGGTGGTAGGATTCTCGCAACTATTTTTAACGACCTTAAAAAATTTGTTCAGCCTGGCATGACTGGAATTGAAGTGGACGCGTGGGTCGAGAAGGAGATTATACGCCATGGAGCCACGCCTACATATAAGGAGCCAGTACCCAATTTTCCGGGTGTCATATGTATTAGTGTCAACGAGGCAATAGTGCACGGTGTGCCAACCGATTATGTATTTGAAAAAGGAGACGTAGTTGGATTTGATCTCGTGATCACGTACGGTGGTATGAAAACCGATTCTGCATTTACTACGATGATAGGTGCAGAACCGGCTGGGGCGATCAAGCATCTTATGGTAAATACCGAAAGAAGTTTGTACGCGGGGATTGATGCCATACATGGGGATGGAACAAGGATTGGCGATATTTCTGAAGCGGTTGAAAAGGTATTATCGGGAGCAAAACTGGGCATTATTAGGGATCTTGTGGGACATGGAGTGGGAGAAGAGATGCACATGCCCCCTAACGTGCCGAACTATGGTCGTAGAGGTGTCGGTGAGACTCTTCGTGCGGGAGATACTATTGCGATAGAACCGATGGCTACCCTGGGGGGAGAGGCTATCTACACCGATCCAGAAGACAATTGGACAATACTGACACGAGACGGAAGTCTATCTGCTCATTTTGAACATACAATACTGATTACAAAAACCGGTTGCGAGATTCTGACAAAAATATAAAATTTTTATTATCGCTTATGGCTGTTAAAAATTGCTCTAACAGTTTATAATAATATCCATGCGCGACACATCACATTATGCTGTCGGACTTGATATAGGCACAACGACCGTTCGTTGTGTCGTTGGGCACGTAGACGCAACAACTGGATCGCCATCTATCGTGGGAGTAGGTGAAACGGCCAACACGGGAATGCGAAAAGGAACGATTGTAAATCTTAACGGTCCTGCCCAGGCGATTGATGATGCGCTTGGAGAAGCCGAAAGAATGAGTGGTCATCAGGTAGACGCCGCAACTGTCAGTATCAATGGCTCGCATATCTTGAGCACTGTTACAGATGGCATGATTGCCGTTGGCGCAGACGACCATGTGGTTGGCGTTGATGATATAGGGCGCATAGAAGACGTAGCTACTGTAGGAAAAGTGCCGCCAAACAGAGAAATACTGAAAGTTGTACCTCATAGCTATAGGCTTGACGGTCAAGATAATATTAAAGACCCTTTGGGCATGACAGGAACTCGTCTAGAGGTCTTTGCTAATGTTATATCTGCGCTAACGCCGAATATCAATACTCTGCACAGCGTGTTGGATATGGCAAAAGTCGAGCCAAATGACGTGGTTCCCAGTGCGATAGCGGCTGCTAGGTCTGTATTGGATGAAAAGCAATTAGAAAATGGTGTCGCCGTTATAGATCTGGGTGGCTCTACTACGGGCATCTCGATATTCGAAGAAGGCGATTTACGTTTTACGTCAGTGGTGCCGGTAGGTGGTAATAACATTACTAATGATTTGGCTATTGGGTTAAGGACGGATCCAGAGATTGCCGAAAAGGTAAAGCTTACACATGGATCTGCTACCGAGCAGTCTGGCAGCGAAAATGTAACCATAAAACATGATAAATCATCCCTAGAGTTCAAAAGATCCGAAGTCGATGAAATAATAGGGGCTCGCCTAGATGAACTATTCGAGGCTGTGTCAAAAGAGTTAAAAAAAGCCGGGCGATATGCAAAACTACCTAGCGGGGTTGTGCTAGTGGGCGGTGGTGCAAAGCTCAAGAATATAGCTGATTACGTTAAAGATAGCCTAGGTCTAGCTGTCAAAGTCGGTAAACCCAAAGGTTTTGGCGGGGTTGCCGAAAACATGGATGAACCTCAATACGCGACGGCGATTGGTCTCATGTTATCAGATGTAACTAGCGAAAAACATGATGGCGGACCTCGCAAAAAGGGACACAATGTTAAATCAACAGCCGGTCATGCGGGCGGTATTATCAAGCGATTCTTTGGGCGTCTAAAGACCTAAACAAATCTTGGATTTCAATAGAACAGTGGTATAATAAGTACAAGTAATGACTCAGGAGTAAACATGCCCGAAGTAACCCCAAGTGAGATTGAGACATTTGCTAGCATAAAAGTCGTCGGTGTTGGCGGAGCTGGCGGTAGTGCTATAAATCGTATGAAAGATGCCGGTTTGACCGGTGTTCAGTTCATTGCGATGAATACTGATGCTCAAGCCCTTCATAACAGTAAAGCCGATATAAAAATTCACTTAGGACACAAGACAACGGGTGGCTTGGGCGCAGGCGCAGATCCTACTGTGGGTGAAGCCGCGGCCAATGAATCACGCGATGAAATAAAGTCTGCCCTAGAGGGCGCGGACATGATTTTTGTTACCATTGGTGCCGGTGGCGGAACGGGTAGCGGAGCTGGTTATATAGTTGCCGAAGTTGCACGCGAACTCGGCGTATTGGTTGTTGGGGTGGCAACGAAGCCGTTCAGTTTCGAGGGTGAAAAGCGCCGGATTAACGCTGAGTGGGCTGTTAGCAAGTTGGGAAGAAACGTTGATACGCTCATCACTATACCTAATGATAGGCTTTTGCAGACAATAGACAGGCGAACGCCTTTGCTGGAAACATTTAAGATAGCCGATGATGTCCTCAGGCAGGGTGTTCAAGGTATCTCCGAATTAATAACAGAACATGGATTGATAAACCTAGACTTCGCCGACGTAAAGGCAATTATGAGTAATGCAGGCAGTGCTCTGATGGGTATAGGTCGCGCAAGTGGCGACGATCGTGCTGCTCAGTCTGCTCAGCAGGCTATCGAATCGCCTCTAATAGAAGTTTCAATCGATGGTGCCAAGGGAGTTCTGTTTAATGTTACCGGTGGCTATGATATGTCTATGTCAGAGATTCAGGAAGCCGCGGAAATTATCACGAGTGCCGTTTCTCCAGATGCGAATATAATATTCGGTGCCACTCTAAAGCCAGAACTAGAGGATGAGTTAATCATCACGGTAATAGCAACAGGGTTTGATAGTGAATTTTTCCAACAGCAAGAGGTGTCATTAAATCCCGAAGAGAACAAACCACGCAGTGATCAGTCGCAAAGCGCACCGGATGATGCGGTAGAGGGCATGAATTTGGACCTAGATCAGTCTAGTGCGGAGTCGCACTTTGCCGAAGAAAATACAGGCAATATTTGGGATACACCACCAGAGGATGACGATGAATCGGATACCCCAGCATTCCTGCGTCGTAGAAAAAAGAACCAGAAACCAGACAGCGAAGAATAGGAGTGAAAATGGGGGCGAGGGTAAATATCGGAGACAGTCGTGTTATAGAATCACGGGAGGTCGGCGATGGCATGGCAGTGCGACGGCGTCGCGAAACGCCTGATGGACATCGTTTTACGACGTATGAAAGAATTGAAAAACCTAATCTGATAGTTATAAAGAAAGACGGATCGCGCGAGTTGTATGATCGGCAAAAACTGACGAATGCGATTAGACAATCGGTTGGAAAATTCTTTGCAGGCGACGCAGATATAGAGAAGATTATTGATGCAATCGAAGATGGCCTTTTTGGAAAAGGTGAGTTGGAGCTAGCATCCAAGATGATTGGTGAATTAGTCCTTGATGAACTAGTAAAACGGAGCGAGGTGGCGTATGTTCGTTTTGCGAGCGTCTTTCATGAATTCAAGACGCTTGACGAGTTCGAGGCGATATTAGTATCTCGCCGCAAGGAAAAAAAGAACAGATGAGCGTAATGGTTTTTTATAAATCAGCGAGTGAACACGGACGTGAGGTAACTGAATTTTTGCATGATTTCGAACGAAGAACCACTAGGAAATTGGACGAAATCGACCCGGACAGCAGAAGGGGAACTGATTTGTGCAGGCTGTACGAAGTATTCGAATATCCCACAATCGTCGCCACTAGTGATGACGGACAATTAAGAAATAAATGGAGAGGATCGCCTTTGCCAACAATTGATGAGGTTAGCTACTATGTTTAGTTTTTTATTTACGGCCAAAGAAAAGCAGAAGAAGTCTAACAGAGCTATTTTTGGCACGATGCTGGCATTTGGCATCGTCGGATTGATAGCTAGCTTCATCTTGGCAGTAGAAGAATTTCATTTACTAAAGAATCCAGATGCAATTTTGAGTTGCTCGTTTAATCTTGTCCTCAACTGTGCAATTGTAATGAAAACTTGGCAGGCTACCGTCTTTGGATTCCCAAACATGTTTATAGGCTTGATTGGTTTTCCGATAGTAATAACGATTGCTTTACTAGGTTTATCTAGCGTCAAGTTTCCTCGCTGGTTTTTGATTGGGGCCGAGGTTGGCATAGCCTTTTGGACATTATTTGCATACTGGCTGTTTTTCAACAGTGTTTACGCCATTCAAGTACTTTGTCCATGGTGCCTGGTGGTTACGTTCAGCATGACAATATTACTGGCTACGATAACTAGATACAATGTCATGCACGGCACATTCAATATACCGAAAAAAGCCAACAAGCAGCTGAAACAGTTATTCGAAAAAGACTTCGACAAACTATTCGTGGCCAGCTGGATAGTCTTATTGATAATGTTGGTAATAATAAAGTTCGGGGATTCCTTGGTGGCATGATTGACGTCGTTTTGTCTGCCGTGGTCGCGGCATTCGTTTTTGTAAGTTTCGTTTTCGTGATCGCGCTGTGGCAAAAGAGGTTTGATTTAATAGATCCTGCATGGGGACTTGTCGTCGTGGCGATAGCATTGTCGGCATACACGAATCAAAGTGTGATTAGCTATCTGTCGGTGCAGACAATAGTCGTTGTTATGGTGGTGCTATGGGCGACCAGGCTGTCTTTGCATCTATATACGCGATGGCTACGTGCCGAAAAGGAGGACTGGAGATATTCGGAGCTTGTAAAAAACGCCAAAAAGAGAAGGGGCGGAATGCTGGTAAACATGTATGCACGTGTTTACCTAACTCAAGGATTATTCGCACTTGCCATATCTGCTCCCGTACTGATTGTGTGTATGGCTGCACCCACCGTTCCGTCTATATATACAAAGATAGGCGTTGTTGTTTGGCTAGTCGGATTTGCCATAGAACTAGTTAGCGACGCTCAATTATCTGAATATCTACGTACGACCAAAGATAAAACAAAATTGATGACTACCGGAATGTGGAGATATTCTCGTCACCCCAACTATTTTGGTGAAGTAACAATGTGGTGGGGAATATTTATCGTAGCTCTGGGAGTGCCTTATGGATGGATATCTATTATTGGACCCCTAGCGATAACTTTCGTACTACTGTTTGTTAGTGGTATACCTATGACCGAAAGTAGATTCAAGGACAGAAAAGGCTGGGATTCATACAAAAAACGTACCAGCGCATTTATACCTCTTCCTCCGAAATCATAAGCGATTTGACCGCATGCATGAAACAGATTAAACTTATTTATATTATTTGTATAAAAGGGTGGGAACAATGTTGAAAAAGGGCAAAAAACAAATTAATAACTTATGGAAAATCCTGGCGGTAACCAGGTTATTATTAGGATTTGTATTTATATGGGCATTCTTTGATAAATGGCTTGGCTTGGGCTATGCGACCACCGCAGAAAATGCATGGATTCAGGGTGGATCGCCAACTGAAGGGTTTCTGACTGGCGTGAGTAACGGAGAGGGAATGTTTTCTAGCTTTTTTTCAGGTTTGGTCGGCCAGGTATGGGTAGATTGGGTCTTTATGCTAGGTCTGCTAGGCATTGGCGTTGCCCTGCTATTGGGCATAGCGTTGAAGCTGGCGGCAGTATCTGGCGCCGCTATGTTAGTTTTGATGTGGATGGCCTTGTTGCCGCTATCAAACAATCCTCTGGTTGATGATCATATTATCTATGCAGTTGTACTGTTCGCGATAGCAATAGCAGAACAGCGTTGGAGTTTGACGAAATGGTGGCATGCGCAAAGTATCGTCAAAAAGAATAAGTGGCTTCAGTAGCTAGAAGCTTGCAAAATAACAGGGGAGGGCGTTATAATAACAGGGACGCCCTCTTTTGGTAAAAGGGGATAATGGCTATCAACCATCAATGTCATCGGGAAGAAAGGCCCAGTGCCAACTAGAACCCGACGTGTACGCGACGACATAGCGATCAATTAAGAGCCAAAGAATCACTTCTTTTGGAAGCCAGATGGAACCGCCCGCAAGGGTTCTGGCGGACAAAAGAAGTGTTTTTTATGAAAGGAACTAGAATGACAGCCGAGAAACTCGATAACACACAAGATAATCTACCTCTCGATAGGGAAGCGGTGGTGGAAAAGTTGCGACTTTTTGGCATTGACGTGTATCGCTCTGATTTTACAACCATGATGGACGAGGATGTTATCCAGGTCGCCGACTGGTTGCTAGAATCGGCTGGATATAACGTAGTAGAAGTTGATTCCGATAACAACGGAGAGCAGCAGAAATGAAATTTAAATCAGGCACCAGGCGACGCGCCGCCGAATACGAAAAAGACATCGCCCAGCAATGGAAGCGTAACAAAACTTTTGAAAAATCAGTCGACCAACGCCCAGCGGATAATAGCTATGTCTTTTACGATGGTCCCCCGTTTTTGACTGGTACGCCACATCACGGACATCTGCTGATCTCTACTGTTAAAGATTCCGTTGCACGGTTTCAAACTATGCTGGGACATCGCGTTGAGCGTCGATGGGGCTGGGACTGCCATGGACTACCCGCGGAGTTGTTTGTAGAGAAAAAGTTAGGGATAGAGAGCAAAAAGGAAATCGGAGTCAAGATTAGCGTCGAGGACTATGTCAAAGAGTGCCGTGCCGCTATGGTAAAAACTGGTACTGAATGGGAAGATACCATCGAGCGCCTAGGTCGTTGGGTGGAATTTCAGGGTGCATACAAAACCATGGATCCCGAATATATGGAAAGCGTCTGGTGGGCGTTCAAAAAATTATACGAAGACGGCAAAATTTATGAGGGCGAAAAGATTCTAGTCTACTGCACAAAAGACGCTACGCCTATCAGCAAGTCAGAAGTGGCGATGGAAAACAGTTATCAGATGGATACCGATCCAAGTGTTTTTGTGTACTTTCAGTTAGAAGATTCAGATGAATACGTGTTAGCTTGGACGACTACACCGTGGACATTGCCAGCAAACGTGGCGCTGGCCGTAAACCCGAGCCTGGATTACACGCTCGTGGAATACGATGGCAAAAAGGTCTACGTGGCAGAGGATGCCATAGAAAAAGTGTTTACGAACGAAAAACACCAGCCCCTAGATTACAAAAAGCTAGATACATTAAGTGGTAGTGCGCTTGTAGGGCGCAAGTACCATCCACTATTCGAAAACCACGGGCCACAGGCTCATCGAGTTTTGGCGGCGGAATTCGTCACGGCCGATAGTGGTACGGGCATAGTACACCAAGCACCTGCTTATGGTGAAGAGGACTACGAACTTTGTAAACGAGAAGACGTGCCTATCGTTTCGCTAGTAGACGAAAACGGAATATACACCCAGGGTCCATGGCAGGGAAGTAATATTTGGGACGTAAATAAAGAAATCGCAAAGACATTAGTACATGACGGCCGAGCGCTGAAAGTGGAATATATTCGTCACGAATATCCTCATTGCCATCGTTGCGGTAGCAAACTAATGTACAGAGCTCATCCTAGCTGGTTTATGGATATCGAAGGACAACGACAGCAAATGCTAGATGCCGTTGAAAAAACAAATTGGGTACCACAGGCTCTTCGTGACGGTCGTTTTCGCCACACGATAGAATCGGCGCCAGACTGGAACCTGTCACGCGATCGATATTGGGCAACGCCAATACCGGTATGGCGTGGAGTTCGTAATGACGGCACTCAAGTCGTCAAAGTAATTGGTTCGTATGATGAATTTGCCGATCTAACTGGCAAAAAACTGGACGACTATCATCTGCCAAACGTCATGGACGTCGAGTTCGAGTACGACGGCGTGATTTTGCGACACATTGGTAAGGTTCTGGATTGTTGGTTCGAAAGCGGCAGTATGCCATTTGCGCAGTTCCACTATCCATTTAGCAAGAACAATGAATTTGATCCGGAAAATCCCGCGGCCGACTTTATTGTCGAAGCTATAGATCAGACGCGTGGGTGGTTCTACTCGATGACCGCCGTAAACGTTGGGCTCTTTGGCAAGGCGCCTTTCAAAAACCTCATCTGTACAGGTTTTATAAATGCGGCTGATGGCAAGAAAATGAGTAAAAAGCTCAAAAACTATACCGATCCAATCGAACTAATGAACCAATACTCATCCGATTCGTTTAGGTTGTTGTTGCTATCAAATCCGGTAGTAGGCGGCGAGGACTTCAACCTAAAAGACAAGGACGTCGGTGACGTGGCGCGAAAACTAGGTATGGTGTGGAATATGTATGATTTCTTTACTATGTACGCCGAAGTTGATGGATGGGAATTTGATTCGTCAAAGCCGTTCACGTTGAATCCAGATGATTTAGAAAACCCGCTAGATAAATGGATTGTTAGTCGAGTGCATCAGCTAGCTAGTGACGTTCACGAAGGCATGATGAACTACCAGCTGGATAAGGCTGTCAAACCCATATTTCCATTCATAGATGATGCAAGTAACTGGTTCGTACGGCGCAGCAGACGACGTTTTTGGAAGTCTGAGGATGACGGTGACAAGGCAGATGCATATCGTACGCTACACTATACGTTGATGAAGCTTTCAGCGATTTTGGCTCCGTTTACGCCGTTTTTGGCGGAGGAATTGTATCAAAAACTAGGTGGCGGCAACGAATCCGTGCACCTGTTGGACTGGCCGAGCAACTATAGCGTTGACGAACAAGTTTTGTCTGATATGGCGACCGTTCGCGAGTATGTTAATCAATCACTTAGCATACGTTCGTCCGAGAGAATCAAGATCCGACAGCCACTATCTAGTGTCACAGTTCCAACTCTAGGAAAGAGCGTTAATTTCGAAGACATTCTAACCGAAGAGTTAAACGTTAAAAAAGTACTTCAGGGTGATGAATTGTCTTTGGATTTGAAGATAACTCCCGAACTAAAGCGCGAAGGACTAATGCGAGAGATTGTTCGTCACGTACAGACTGCCCGCAAGGATGCCGGATTGAATATTGACGACAGGATAAGATTACACCTCGGTTCTGGTGACGAACAATTACAAAAGGCCATAGAGGAACATCAATCAACTATTCTATCCGAGACCCTAGCTACCGAACTAGTCGATCATACGTTCGATTACAGAACTACCGCAAAGGTAGAAGACGCTAGTCTTTCCGTGTCGCTGGAGAAGGCATGAAACATCCCGAAGCAGGCGTTGGCATAATAGTCATGCGTGATGGCAAGTTCTTGGTGCTACAGCGCCAAGGGAGTCATGGCGAGGGAACGTGGTCTGTACCTGGAGGTTGGATGGAGCTGGGCGAAAGTTTCGAACAGGCTTCCGTGCGCGAAATAGACGAAGAAACAGGTATGAAGATAAAAAATGTTCGTTTTGCAGGCGTGACCAACAATGTAATGCTGGACGAGAATGTGCACAGTATCACCATATGGACCATGGCCGATTGGGAGAGGATCGAGCCATCCATAACGGAACCAGAGAAGTGCGCGGATCAGCGCTGGGTAGATTTCGATACGTTGCCTTCGCCTCTGTTTAAAGCGCCAGAAGAACTGCTGAAAAGTGAGTTTTTGCCGAAAATCAAAGAAGAACTAGCAAAAACAAAAGATAGTTAACATGTTAACTATCTAGATTACATCTGATATTTGAATCAAAAAGTATGCAAAAATGGATGCGTATAAACCGTCTAGTATCCAGCCGTGACGCCACTCGGCCCATTGTATCCAGTGCGCCCAGTCTAGGAACTTATCCAGCCATTTAGGGCCACGTTTCCAAAACAGCCACAAAAAGTCCGGTAATAGTCCAAAAAACGCCCCAATACCAACAACCAGCCACTGTTCGGGGAACAGTATAAAAATCAAAGCAACGGCAGCAATGCTTATGACTGCATCGGCGCCGATTTGTATCTTTAGGAACCTAGAGTACGGAGGTTCTTCGCCATACGCGTGAGGGAAGACGTCCATAACAAAGTGTGACGCCACCGCGATAAAGGGAACCAACGGCGCCGGTGCTATGGCTCCTACTATCGAACCTGCTAGTATGTGGTTGAATGCCAGCATATGGACATCATATCAGCTAGTTGACTTTTAATAAAGCTTATGCTATTATAATAGGGTAAAAGGTAAATACAAAAATGCGTATGTTCAATCGAAAAGTCAGTTTCCAAAAGCATGATCCGCTAGATGACGGATTGAGCGATGCTATTGCGGCCGAAAAGAACGAAGAAGACGCATTTACACTGGTAGATCCATCTGGCGAGGAATTATCCAAGAAATGGGATTCAATCGTAAAAGATGCAAAAAAAGACCCAAACTGGTTTAGTTTTAGCAAAGATTAATACTATAATAGGTATAGTATGCAGAGTCTAACAGACAGAGAATTTGACGAATTAATTACACGAGCCATGGACGAATTACCCCAGGAATATATAACTGGATTGGAAAACGTCGCTATCGTTATGGAAGACGAGCCGACACCGGAACAACGCCAAAAGATGAAACTACGTAACAATACGTTGTTGCTTGGATTATATGAGGGCGTGCCGCTAACTCACAGAGGTAATGGGCCCGTCGTAGGCATGCCGGACAAGATTACTTTGTTTAAACATCACATACTGGCTGCTGCACATGTCAAAGGTGACGTATTCGAGGAAATAAAGCGTACACTGTGGCATGAGATAGCACATTATTATGGACTAGATCATGACCGAATACACGAACTAGAAAACAAGTAATCTACATCTGTATATTTAGTATCTATAATATCATTTTTGCTATTGTCAAATAGTGCGTAACGTGCTATAATTAAAGTTAGTTGAGAGTTAATTTAGATTAACCTGCTGGTGGCGAGCGGGTTTTAATATGGGAGATTACATGATAACTGCTACGAAAAAACTAAATCAACGAATCTTGAATGCGGGGTTTGCTTTCGTGCTTGCGCTGAGCACAGTGACTACTGGTGTTTCTGCCTTTTTGGGTCAGACTGTCAGCGCTACTACTGCGCCACTAAGCGTCGAGACACTTTGTGTTGACGAGAAAGTGCAGCTGAAGCTAACCGCTCGTCAGGCTGAACTACCTGGTATTCCTGCCAATGCTAACGCATGGCGACCTGGTTTCCTGGGAAGTTTGATTGGAAATATTAACTATGTAACTGATTTTGGTAGCGAACGTAATACACTTGATGAAGATGACGTAGATACTCACACATTCGTAACTGGTCAAACGGCAGTTCCTGCGGGCGGTGTCTCTGCGCATGTTTTTGGCGAGTACAAGACTGGTTTAACATGGTTATTTACTGGTCAATCTTATGAAAATACACTAAACGCAAGCTATCCTGCGGTCAACTGTGATGAAACGGCTCCTGTGGCTTCGGTTTCATACGCACCAGATTCACTGACTAACTCTTCTGTACTGGCAACTATTAGCGCGGACGAAGAGATTCAGGATGTAACAGGCTGGACTCGCGTTGATGCAATGACACTAGAGAAGTCATTCGTTGCAAATACTGACGAGATTGTAACTGTAGTCGACCTTGCCGGAAATACAACAAATGTAAATGTTCTTATTGACTGGATTGACACTGAAAAACCTACTATCCTAGCAACACCTAGCGCTCCAGCTAACATTTCTGGAACTCAGAATTTTGATATATATGTAACCGACAACTACCCGCTAGATTCAACCAAGAATCAAAGCATATGGGTTGAGGTGTACGGTGATCCAGATTGGAGCAACAAAAAGGGAGCCAAGGTAGACCTGTCTGATGGCTCGGGTGGGTTTACAGTTGATACGACGACTCTACCCGATGGTGAGTACATACTGCGCATTGGTAACGTGGAAGATGCGGCTGGAAATACATCTGGAGTTAAGACATTCCGACACTTTACCGTTGATAACACTAATCCGCAGCTAAAGATATGGAGTCCGTCCGACGAAGACCTTATATCAGGCGTCTTTGATGTAACGGGCGAGGCAACTGATGCGACTTCAGGTGTCGCTGACGTGACTTATCGAGTTCGTGAGTATACAAATAACGGCTCACTGGGCGACGAGGTAATCTCTTGGACTTCAGTGCCATTTGATTCCGTAACTGGTGAGTGGATCTTCCCGCTAGATCTAGATGATGGTAAATACAGAATAATAGTTCGCACGACTGATAATGCAGACAATGGCCGAACAAAACGAGTTGACGTTACGGTCGATAGTTCTGCACCTATAGTAACAATCAGTAATCCAGTAGACGGTCAAACATACGCAAACGATGTAGACCTGGTTGCATCAATCGTCGATGGTAATCTTAGCCATCGATATCTAACAATTAAGCGCAATGGTGCTGCATACAATATCCCAGGTGTTACAAATACATCTATCTATAGTGATGAGTTCGTAAACGAGACCTTGGCGACTCTAACGCTTGAAGGTGATTACACTGTAAAGTTAGAGGCTCGAGATAAAGCAGGAAACAAGACAGGTGTTTCTGTTAAGACGGTATCGTTTACTATAGACAAATCGGCTCCAACTATCGATATTTCAAACTTAGTCGTATCTGCTGATAAGCTTTTGAGCTTTGATTTGCTGGCATCTGATTCGGGACCATCTGGCCTAGAGATTGTCGCGGCAAATATATATGATTCGACAAACACGACAAAGCTAATAGAGCTCGGTAGCGGTAGCCCTACACGGCTAAACACTCCACATAGTGGTCTGCCATTTGGCACATCTGACTTTGGCACTTCGATTGATAATGTAGACGTGAGTGGACTAGCTACCGGCACATACACTATTAGGGCATTTGCACGTGACCATGCTAACAATGAGTTACGATTCCACTTGGTGCAGTTTGACGTAGACAATACGGCGCCTGATATCTCTGTAGTATCGGCGGACGAAAATAGCGCACGAGGAGTAACCGAGCCAGGTTTGACCGTAGAAGTATTCGTTGATGGTGTATCGTTTGGTACAACTATTGCGGATGTGTCTGGTGATTGGGAGCTTACATTTGGATCAGAGCTAACTCCTGGATCATATGAGGTAACGGCTACTACTGAAGATACTGCTGGTAATGACGGTACATCTTCCATATTTGATCTAGTAGTATCAGATTCCTTTAGCAATGACGGAAATCCGGATGACAATGATGGTGGCGATAACGTTACTCCTGTAACTTTCCAGACTACAACACCTGATAATGAAGGTGACGAAGAGGAAGTTCTAGGCGCTCAAGATCAGAATGATGACAACGGAGCCGACAATACTGGAAACGGTGAAGAAGTTCTAGGTGATTCTGATAAAAAAGACGAAGCTTGGACAATCCTTGGATTGACATGGTACTGGTGGCTACTAATCCTATTGGCACTAGGCGTAATCGGACGATGGGCATACGGACGATTTGGCTCACAGAACCAATAGTCGATAGACAAACAAAAAAGCGAGAGGAGTAATACCTCTCGCTTTTTTAGTGGGTAATACGGTATAATAAGCATTAGTAATAACACCATGAAAACAAATACAAAACGCAAATCAAAAATGACTACACGCAAGCGTGTACACCACCATGTAAAAATGGCGGTTATTCCGCACAAGAGGAACCAGTTCCGACCGCATATGGTTCGTTTGCACGGAATTGCTACTGTGCTCGTCATTGTAGGCTCTTTGGTGCTAGGTTCTAACTGGTTAACATCTGGGTCTGTTCTGGGTAGCAAGGCAAATATTAGCGTGTCGGAACTACTGGCTAGTACCAATGTAGAGCGTGTCAGCAACAACGAAACCAGACTTCAATTGAGCGAGAAGCTATCGCATGCCGCTTTTTTGAAGGCAGAGGACATGTTCGCGAGGCAGTATTGGGCCCATGATGCGCCAGATGGGACAAAGCCATGGAAGTGGCTTTCAGAGGTTGACTATAACTATGATTATGCGGGCGAAAATTTAGCAAAGAACTTCCAGTCTGCTAGGTCTGTCGTGGGTGCATGGATGGCCTCTGGGAAACACAAGGACAATGTCCTAGGGTCACAATATACGGAGGTCGGATTTGCAGTGGTAGACGGCGTGTTAAACGAAACGAATACTACGTTGATAGTTGCGCTATTTGGTCGTCCAACTGAGGCCATCGCTGGCGCGTCTACCGCGCCAGTAGAGAATGGGGCTCCGGTAGGAGGTTTGAGCGTGATGGCGCAGTTTGGAGTAGTGTTACAATCCGTGAACCCAGCAGTTTTGAGCTCTGTTGCCTTGTTGATGTCCGCGACAATCGTAGCACTATTTGCGCATGGTCATCGTCGTCAGCTGCCTAGCGCAGTTCGGCAAACGTGGCTGTACCACCATGGAATATTAAAAGCCGGAGGACTAATTGCCGTAATATTCGTATTAGTGGCATTGTACTCGGGCGGTCAAATCTAATATACTAATACATTATGGCTACTGTAACAAAAGCAATTATACCCGTCGCAGGCTGGGGAACGCGGCGTCTACCTATCACAAAAGCTATCGAAAAATGCATGTTGCCCGTAGGTAATCGCCCTATTGTCGATTACGTAGTCCGTGACTGCATAAAAGCTGGAATAAACGACATTATATTCGTGGTGAATAAAGGAAGTACTCAACTACAGCAATACTATACAGATAATCAGGCGCTGAACGACTATCTCATAGAGGTTCAAAAGCAAGACATGTTAGATCTGGCGCATCCGCCTCGAAACGTAGCCTTTCACTTCGTTGAACAAGACTCAAATGGTAAATATGGGACTACTATTCCGGTGGCGCTCGTAGTGCCGCATATAAAAAAGGGTGAGTCCGTCCTGGTAGCTATGGGCGATGATTTCGTATATAACGCCGACGGATCATCGGATCTGGCAAATCTAGTACAGGCGGTACCAGAGGGCGGATGCGGTATGTTGTCATCTACGGTGCCACAGGACCAGGTGAGTAGGTACGGTGTTATAGATTTTGACGAAGAGACTGGTGGATTTTTGAGAATAGTTGAAAAGCCATCAGTGGAACAAGCACCCAGCAATCAGATAAATATCAGCAAGTATGTTTTTAATTATGATATGTTGGTCCGAATCGCGAATCACGCGCAGCTAGAGATATCGGGTGAATATCAGATAACAGACCCCATCAGCCAAGCTGTTTTGGATAATGTAGTCGTTACCGTCGTTCCGTCAAAAGGTGAGTTTCTGGATTGTGGAAACGTGCACGGGTGGCTACACGCTAATAACTTGATTGTAGAGCACCAGCGTTAGACTTTTACTTTTAGAGTTTTGGATTGTTTTTATCGTTACCAGTATTCCAGATATGGCTGATACTTCTCATGATATTGGAAGAACTGAATCGATGTCGACGTGTTCCGACTAATTGATCTATCATGAAATTTGCAAACGGCTGGACGTTGCGTGCGTGGGTAGCCTGATGGTGCAACGGGCGAGCCAGCATAGAGCCGAACGACGCGCCCACCGCTATGGCTAGGGCGGTTGCTATGGCGGTAAATAGCGTCGCCATTCCCAGGTCAAATAATGGATCGCTTGGCGGGTTGTTCGACAAAAGCATTAATCCATTAAATAGGGCTAGTCCCGGGACTAGGGGGAGGATTCCGGCCGCGACAATTCCCGTTGACGGTGTCCGCCACCTTCTGGAAAAGATGGTCGCTATTAGTCCTATAAATACCGCTGCCACACCACTGGCCGGAACGACAGAGATATCCACCACGGAAGCCCCGTACATTATTATCAGAGCAACGGCACCTACTATGCCGGCCCAAGCGACAGCCCGCATCCTGGTTTGCGTACCTATGGCAAATCCCGCGGCGGCAATGAACGCACCGATTATCTGATATCCAACAGTGTTGAGGTGTAAAGGTTCAGCAAGGACGTTTATGCCCATTCCTAGCTTTCCTGCGATGTATAGTCCTATGATGACGCCCACGACGATCCCAATCGTCATTAGTATAACCTTTAGAATACGCGCGTTCGCCGTTACGTAATATTCTTCTATTGCGTCCTGAATGGCGCCAACTATCAGTAGGCCAGCTACTAACATCACAATTCCACCAACTACTATTAGAGTTGGTTGTATCCCAGCAAAGAATTCGACGCCGTTCTTTGCGAAAAAGCTAATCAGTGCGGCTGCAATCGTAACGAATAGAGCGGCGCTAACTTGGCGAAAGAAGGCTGATATACCTTGTCGGTACAAAAATCCCACCAGCCGGTCAACCATTACTGCGATAACGAACGTGAGTAGCCATATACGCCAGTTTGGAGAGAACATCATAGATACGCCACCGGCAATCATGGCATTACCGCATGTAACCAACCATCCAGGGTAGGTTATGGGGTTTTTTAGTATGTTGTCCAATTCCGATTCGGCGCTCGATAAACTAAGCTTGCCCTCCTTGATGTCGTATACCAGCTTTTGGACCAATTGCAGAGTCATGTTGTTCAAAGATCTAGGCACTACTGGACGGATCATGGTTAGCGGTTCTTTTTCGACGCCGCGTAGCTGAGATATCATGATAATATCGGCGCTTACGTCGATATGAACAGGTTTTTTACAGTACGTTTCGGTTATATCCAGCAAACGGGACACGACTCGACTGGCGGGAACCCCCAAAGACAGCATCGTGTCCCCAACTGTCATCGCCAAACGCAACGCCCTCATATTTGGGGTTAAGTTTTCACCAAACTTTTCTATGGTGGGAAAGGCGGATATTATCTCTTCTTTTTTTCGTAGTCGTATATTAAACGGCCAAATCATCTTTACCCCCTTTCGTATATCAATTAGAAGTATAACAAATCCTAAACAAAATCCTAAGGTGTTTGGGGTATTGTAAATATTACTTTAATCTGTTAAAATTGGTTACTGAATCATTAAAGAGGTACATATGAAAGCAGTAATCAAGGTAGGTGGCAAGCAATATCTAGTCACCGAGAAAGAGACCCTCCTGGTGGACCGCCTCCCGGATGGAACAAAAGAGCTCAAACTTGATGCACTCCTGACAATCGACGGTGACAAAACGACCGTTGGTAAACCACTAGTAAGTGGCGTAAAGGTGAGCGCGAAAGTTACAGAGCCAGAAGTAAAAGGTGAAAAACTACGCGTCATTCGATATAAATCAAAGAAGCGTGTACACAAAGAAACTGGCCATCGTCAGCAATATAGCCAAATACAAATTACTTCAATCAAATAACAAAAATCCCCCGCAGACAGCGGGGATTTTTGTTATAATGAGTACAAATGAGCGAGGGAAAAAACACAGCCGTTATTGCTGTTACAAATCAAAAAGGCGGGGTGGGCAAGACCACTAGCGCTATTAACATTGCTTACTTTTTGGCAAAATCTGGAAAGAGAGTTTTGCTGGTGGATCTGGACCCACAGGGAAATGCGAGTAGTGGTCTCGGTGTTGATAAGGCTAATTTAGACATCACCATGGGTGAGGTCATGTCTGGAAATGAAGCGTTGGCTACGGCGATAAAACTTACTTCACATAAGAATCTGGCTATAGCGCCTACGACGCCTCATTTAGCCAATGTCGAGGTAGAGCTGGCGGGTGGAAAGAATAAATTTACTAGACTAAAGACTGCGCTATCTAGTGTTGATGGATACGATGTCGTTCTGATAGATTGTCCACCTAGTCTAAGTCTGTTGACGGTCAATGGATTGATTGCCGCGGATTACGTGTTGCTTCCTGTGCAGGCGGAGTTCTATGCATTAGAAGGCCTGGGCCAGTTACTAGAAACTATGAAATTAGTACGCAAGGGGATGAATACACGCCTAGAGCTGATAGGTGTATTACCAACGATGATGGATGCGCGAACCACATTAAGCAACCAGGTGCATCAAGAGATAAAGAAATACTTCGGTGATAAAGTATTCCAAACTAGCATACCGAGGAATATTAGGTTGGCAGAAGCGCCTAGTCACGGCGTGCCCGTCGGCGCGTATGACAGGTGGAGCAAGGGCGCTCGCGCATATAAGGCAGTCGCCAAAGAGCTGGAACAACGGCTGGAGGCAAAGAAGTGAGTGTGAAAAAGGGCCTAGGTCGAGGATTTGATTCCCTAATACCTACGGAGTTGATTGAGGAATCACTGGATCCTACGGCGGAACAAGACGTTAAGCTCAGCGAGCTAAAGCAACTACCGATTTCAAAAGTTCATCCAAATCCAGATCAGCCTCGGAGGATATTTGACGAACATGCGCTAGAGGAAATGGCGGAATCAATTCGTATACACGGTGTCATACAGCCGATTGTCGTTACGCCAAAAGGTGACAGCTTTGAGATTGTTGCCGGCGAGAGACGATATCGCGGAGCCAGAGAAGCTGGATTAGAGAAAGTCCCTGCTATCGTCAGAACGATGGACGATCAAAATAAGCTAGAAGTGTCTCTAATAGAGAATTTACAGAGAAGAGACCTAAACGTTCTAGAAACAGCCACCGCGTATCTAAAATTACGAGATCAGTTCAATATGTCGCTAGAACAAATCAGTAAGAGTGTTGGTGGCAAGTCTATCAGCTCTATAAGTAATGTTTTGAGGCTTTTGAGATTGCCGGAAAGCGTAAAGCAGGCGCTACGGGATGGAAAATTGAAAGAGGGGCAGGCCAGGCCACTGGTTAATGCTGATTCAAAAATTATAGAAGACATACTACCTCAGATAATTGCCGAGGAGTGGAGTGCTCGAAAGATAGAACAGTTCATCGTAGACGTAAAAAAATCAGGCAAGGTAGAAAAGGCCTCTGTTCCAAAGGTGGCTTTGCACACGCCAGAGGCTAGTAGGTTATCAAAACACCTTGGGGTAAAAGTGCAGATTCGCTCTAATACCAAAGGCTCTGGCACTATAACTATCAAATTCAATAGCGATAAAGACCTCGGTCGTTTGACCGACATACTTGGACGTTAGAATACCCTAATATCGGTGACTGGTAGGATTCGCATAGCCACTGGGCCAACTACGTCATATAGGGGCACGAAACCCAAGCCATTTCGTGAATCAAATGAATATGAGCCGTCGCGATGATCACCCGCTACGTATATCGTTCCTTCGGGTACGGTAACCTCTTTTTCCGCTCCGCTAGTAGGGCTGCCGGGCTCGCCACCGTTTGTCTCATCAGGGTCAAAACCGCCGGGGTGTGATTCATTGTATACCGTGAATTTTCCGTTTTCTAACTTCACGCGCTCACCCGGTAGGCCGATGACTCTTTTGACAATAAACTCATCAGGGCTTCCTATAGTATAGCGAGGGTTTTTAAATACAATTATTTGACCGCGTTCCGGTAGATACGACTGATTCATCAGCTGTGACCATGTTACAGGCAGGCGATTAACGATGAGTCTATCACCGGTGGACATAGTGACTTCCATGCTAGGTCCTTCTACGTTAAAACTGCGAAAGACGTATGTGTTTATTAGGATTGTTCCTATAAGTACCGCGATTCCAAATACAATCAAACCACCGGCATCCCGGATCCAAGGGTATTTTTGGACAAGTGATGTAGCAAATTGCATTATGTATTACTATAACGCAAGCAGTTTGAATGCGCCAGCTATGATAAAGCGTAAAAATTTTGTATAGTTATATAAGTATCTATGGCTAAGAAATCACAATCTATGGATGGATTCGTTCCTCGCAGACCAAATCGCAAGGTAGGCGGTTCTATTGGAGGTGAAAAGTCAGACTCAAAGAATGCCGTGGCATCAGAATCTAGCGATGATAGCGGCAAGAAAGAAAAAAACAAAGAAAAGCTCAAAGAATCGTCTATCAAGGGTCTCGGCAATCTAGACAGGAGCGAGATTGACGACTCGCTAAAGGGTATAGATGACGACGAAGAAAAAGATTCCAAGAGTCGGAAATCCGTAGCCAAGAAGTTTTCGCGTAAGAAGTGGATAATTAGGGGAGCAATACTCCTGGTCGTGGTGCTAATAGGCGTGGGCGCTTTTTTGGGAATAAGGGCTTGGATTGCGGGCTCTAATATATTTGGTGGTAGTGTTTTTGATATATTTCAAACGGTGCCCCTCAAGCAGGATGCAAATGGACGTAGCAATATATTAATCTTGGGTACATCAGAAGACGACCCAGGACACCAAGGCGCCGACCTGACGGATTCGATGATGATACTTAGTATCAATCAAACCAAAAAAGACGCGTTCATGATTAGTATTCCTCGTGACCTAGAAGTACAATATGGAATCCCATGCCTGCCTGGTTATGCCGGCAAGATAAACGCGTTATATACCTGCTTGCACGAAGGCACGGGCGTGGAACATGACAGAAAAGCCCTGCTAAAAGAGGCTGACTTCGTGGGGGATATTTTCGGAATAGATATACAATACGGGGTAAATGTTAACTATACGGTCATGCGTGAATTGGTGGAGGCGGTTGGTGGTAGTATAACTGTGACAATAGAAAGTCGACACCCCGATGGGCAGTTGGATAGTAATTTCGATTGGAAGTGTGGGTCGACATATGCCCAGCGCATCAAAAAATGTCCGCCTAGGGGCCATTTTATAGATTATCCGAACGGCCCCGTGAAATTGGACGCCGAGCATGCACTATATCTTGCCCAGGCTCGTGGCGATAGAGCTCCTACTTATGGTTTTGAGCAGTCGAACTTTGATCGCGAGAAGAATCAGCAAAAGATTATAAAAGCTCTTCGTGAAAAGGCAGTCAGCGCGGGCGTACTAGCTGATTTCAATAAAGTGAGGGCGATTATAGATGCTCTAGGCAAGAATTTGCGAACAACTTTTGAGTTCAAGGAATTCAGGACCTTGGTAGCACTAGCCCAAGAGATAAAGAGCGAAGATATTCGATCGATAAGTCTCATTGATGGCGATAATCCGGTCATGGGCGGTGATGGTAATCCGTCGGCTGGTCGTTATCAATTTGATGCATTGCGGGCCTTCGTAAAACAGAAACTTTCATCAAATCCAGTAGTACGCGAGGCGGCCCCCGTAGTCGTGTTAAATGGGTCTGGCGTGGTCGGCGCGGCGGGAGCCGAGGCGGATAAACTAGAATCTGCGAAGTATACGATTGCGTATACAGGTGACGCTCCAGCGGGAGATTACAAGAACTATACTATTTATCGTGTTGGAAAAGACGATAATTCAGAGACAATAAAGGCATTAGAAAAACGCTATGGCGTAAAGGTGGCGAAAGGCGACCCACCTATATCTGTCAGTGCGAATGTCAAAGTCGTAGTGATAGTAGGTCCGAAGCCAACCGATAGCACTAGCAGTAATTAACATGCTATACTAAATTAAGTATGGAACTACTGCGAGTTGTTCGAAAGAGGCGATCGTTATTAAGCGAGCTTGTATATATTTTGCTGAACGTAGGTTTGGCTGTGGCTGTATTGGCCGCTATCTGGGGCACCGGTTCACCATGGCTCGGTCTAACCATAGTGCTCATTAGCAAGTGGAGAGTGATAGCTGTAAGGCCAAGGTACTGGTTTGCGCATCTAGAGGCCAACATGGTGGACATATTGGTTAGTGTGGGTATGGTGGGCCTGATATATCAGGCTGGAATAGCAGAAACACTACAGGGACTAATAGTTCAGATTGTATTGGCAGTCCTCTATGCGGTTTGGTTACTATTGATCAAACCTAGGGGCAATAGGAACATGGTAGCGATACAGGCGGCTATAGCTATTGTCGTAAGCACCATAGCACTTACTAGCATCTCCTATGAATGGCCTTCTAGTCTATATGTCATAGGAATGTGGCTTATTGGCTATACAACTGCTAGGCACGTGCTGGCGTCATACTCAGACGAGAGCTTGCGCTTTATGTCTCTTGTGGGTGGATTTATTGCTGCCGAGATAGGATGGATTACATACCATTGGACGATTGCTTACTCTTTGCCATACGGCGCCGGTTTAAAACTGCCACAAGTTACATTGATACTATTGGGATTGAGCTTTTTGGCGGAAAGGGTGATTAATTCGTACCATAAACACGATAGGGTTCGAAGAAATGATATACTGTTGCCGACACTGCTAGTCATGGCGGTTATAATAGCGATACTATTTACCCCATTAAATGAAGCGGCCATAGGGGCAATATAATCAAGAAGAAAGGGTGGCGATGACAGAAGACGAGCAAAAACAACAAGCAAATAAGGACACTGTGACAAGTCAGAGTTCTAAAAAAACACATCGCCATTTTACTGGCGCGGTTTTGCTGGTTTTGCTATGTTTTATTGCTGGTTTTGGCGGTGGCTATACTGCGTTACGACTAAACAATGGTATAGCGATGATAGACAGGTCGTCTGGTAACGATGGTAATAATTTGGTTGTCAAAGAAGAAGAAACGATCGCCGATATAGCAAAAAGAGTTAGTCCAAGCGTCGTATCGATTACCACTACTGGACAACAATTTTCATTCTTTGGAGATCAAGTAGAGGAAGGGGCGGGTAGTGGTTTTATACTGTCCGCTGACGGACTCGTCTTGACCAATAAGCATGTCGTAAAAGATAGCACGAAGTTGACTATTATAGGTAGCGACGGAACCCTGTATGATAAGGTGGAGATAATTGGTACCGATCCTTTAAACGATTTAGCATTTCTCAAGATAAAGGGCGTCAAAAATCTGAAACCGGTAAAGCTGGGGGATTCTAGCTCGGTGTCTGTTGGCCAGAAGGTTGTCGCGATAGGCAACTCACTTGGCGAGTTTCAAAACACCGTAACAAGTGGAATAATTTCTGGTACGGGTCGTCCTATCTATGCCCAGGAAGGTGGCAGGGTGGAGTCGTTAACTGATTTGCTGCAGACGGATGCCGCGATTAATCCTGGCAATTCTGGCGGTCCATTAGTAAACCTGGCGGGTCAAGTTATTGGTGTCAACACGGCAATCGCAGAGGACGCGCAGAGCGTTGGATTTTCAATACCCATAAACGCCGCAAAAGGTATTATCAAACATTTGAACAAAACAGGTAAGGTCGAAAGGGCATATTTGGGAGTCAATTATATTCAGATTACTCCAGAGGTTGCTAGAGAGTATGACCTGCCCGTCACTAAGGGTGGTTATGTATTCCGTGAGGACGGCACAGCAATATCTAGTGGTAGTCCGGCGCAAAAGGCGGGCATCAAGGACAAGGATATAATAACCAAGGTCGGAGATTTAACTGTTGGCAAACATGGCAGTGTAGCAAGTCTTGTTTCGGAGTATGCTACGGGTGATACCGTGAAGATAACAGTACTGCGAAACGGCAAAAACATAGAGATGACAGTGAAACTCGCTACCTACGGCGACTAATTATTCGTGAACGAAGTAGGTTATAAGACCAATTGACTTTTTGTGGTAATAGCCATGTTCTTTGGCGTACGCTACTACTTCTTTATGTTGACGTATATCGGATTCTAATAGCAGGTGTCCGCCACTTCTTTGTAGCGTTTCTGTTTGGTCTATAAGTTTATAAATGAGAGATAAGCCACCTTCATCGGCGAAAAGTGCCATTTCCGGTTCCGTACTAGTCTCGGGTGATACATCCCACCCTCTATTAATGTAGGGCAGATTGGATACTATGATGTCTGGGCTCTTCGAAATACTGTCTAATAGATTATCGTTGATAAAGTCAACGTCAGCTTTTAGGTCATCGGCGTTTTCACGCGCTAAGTTTAGCGCATGAGTACTTATATCGGTTAGCGTGACATCTAGTTTTGGCCACTGCAGTTTAGCTGTTATTCCTATACAGCCCGTACCGGTACCTACATCGATTAGTGTTATTTTCTTGTAATTTTTTGAAAGGATTTCCGATAGTATTTTTATAAATACTTCTGATTCCGGGCGGGGGATCAAAGCCGCGGGGGTGGTTTTGAACGAGTAACCATAAAAATCCTTGTGGCCGATTATATATGCTATAGGAGTACGTTCAATACGCATTTGGAGGCGTGCGCTGGCTATCTCTTGGTGCCTCTCGGATAGATCGTCGTCTCCGTGTGCGTGAAGATATGTACGGGGTTGTCGCAGTGTGTGCGCCAGAATCAGTTCTGCGTCAAGGCGTGAAGATTGGATATCAGCTAGTGACAGTTCACGTGTGGCGACAAGTATCCAATCGTCGATACTCATGCTTACATTATCCCACCCCTGTCGATAATTTGCAATTATTTCACGATATTACTTACGAGGCGTTTTTTGCTGCTAGCTCGCGCTCGTAAGCCTGTAGATTTTCGATGAGGTCGTCAATCTGGCCATTCATTGCTTGGGGTATAGAGCTACGAGAATATCCTATGCGGTGATCGGTGATGCGATCCTGCGGGAAGTTGTAAGTCCGTATTTTTTCAGAACGATCGCCGGTGCCTATTAATCCTCGTCGCTCGGCATCGAGTTTGGCATTTTCTTCGTCGATCTTCTGTTGCAATAAACGGCTACGCAGAACGCTCATTGCCTTGTCTTTGTTTTTTAGTTGGGATTTTTCATCTTGATTAGTTACTACCAAGCCCGTTGGTAGGTGAGTTATTCGTACTGCGCTGTCGGTGGTGTTTACGGACTGTCCGCCATGACCACTGGCGCGGAAAATGTCTATGCGAAGGTCGTTCGGGTTTATCTCTATGTCGGTTTCCTCGGCTTCGGGCAGAACCGCGACCGTTACCGTGCTGGTATGTATGCGTCCTTGCGATTCCGTTGCAGGGACTCGCTGCACCCGGTGTACTCCTGACTCAAATTTTAGCCTAGAATATGGCGAGTCTCCTGATATTTTGAAGATAACTTCTTTGTAGCCACCTGTATCGTTGGCGCTTTCACTCATAAGTTCCGTCTTTAGTCCGTTGGCCTCACAGTAGCGTAGGTACATACGATATAATTCGCTGGCAAAGAGACTAGCCTCGTCGCCGCCGGCGCCTGCACGGATCTCAATAATGACATTTTTTTCGTCGTTTGGGTCTTTTGGCGAAAGCATAATAAATAGTTCTTCCTCCAATTTCTCCAGTTTCGCTTCGGTCTCGGATATCTCGGACTTCGCTAAATCCGCCAGCTCATCACCTCCCGTGGATAATTCCTTCGCTTCGGCTAATTGAGCTTCTAGGGTGTCGCGCAAGGAGACCTTTTCTATGATGGTTTCTAGTTCTGTAAAGCGTTTGTTTTTATTGGTAAAGTCGGGGTCACTATATGCATCTGGACGTGTCAAGAAATTGCCGAGCTCGTCTTTTTCGGTATTTAGGTCGTTGAGGTTTAAATCTATTTTTGGCATATTGCTTCTATTATTCTAACAAAAAGGGACCGTAAATCACGGTCCCTTTTTAGATATGCTGGTTATTTTTCTGCCGCAGCCTTTTTCTCGGCGTTCGCTTTGGCCTTTTTAGCCTTGTTTGCCAAGTTGTGCTTACGCTCTGCAGCGGCAGCGGCACGTGCCTTAAATCGGTCTACGCGACCTTCTGTGTCGATAATTTTCTCTTCGCCGGTGAAGTACGGATGAGACGCGCTAGAAACATGTACCTTTATTAAAGGATATTCGTTGCCATCTTCCCACTTTACAGTTTCATCGCTCGCGGCGGTTGACTGTGTGAGGAAAGAAAAGCCAGCAGTGTCGTCCGAAAAAACGACCGGTCGATATGAGGCCGGATGTAGGTTACTCTTCATAATCCGTAGTATTATAGCGTGCTTCTACGAATATGTCAAAGGGTTTTAGAGGTTATTTTGTTTTTTCGTTGTCGTGGTCACGGTGTAGTAAACGGGCGGCAGCGTCTCGTAGGCCACGCCTGCTGGCTCGTTCTTCTTCGATTTTTGCGTGTAATTTATTGATCGCACGAATTGCTCCTGGTGTTTGTGACAGTAGTTTGAATTCCTTGTCTAGAGCTGATAGGTCGTCATCACTCATGTCTTCAAGTCCTACATATGTAGATCGAGCCCCCTTTGTTGCGCGGATCAACTCGTCTAGTTTTAGCTGAACCGCCTTACCATCGCGGTTTTGCGTGTTCTGGATCAGAAATACCATAAGGAACGTGATGATAGTTGTACCCGTGTTTATCACGAGTTGCCACGTGTCAGAGAAGTCAAAGATGGGTCCGGTGCTGGCCCAGACGGCGACGACTAGAATTGCACCCAAGAATACCGATGCGCTACCCGTCCATACGGATATCTTGTTAGCTATTACGCGAAATGCACTTTTCATAACGTGAACAGTATATCACTAATGGTTGCAGATATTCCATACATACAGTGTTGACTATTTTCGCCACCTCTGTTATATTCGTATGGTATTTAATTTTAATGACACAACCGTCGACATACTCCTGTGATCAGGGCCGGCGGCGAGGAAAAAGGAGTACAGATGACTGTAAAAGTCGATATTAAAGATTTGTTCGAGGCCGGTGTGCATTTCGGACATAAAACGAGCCGATGGCATCCAAAGATGGCGCCCTATATCCATAGCAAGCGTCAGGATAGTCATATTGTAAACCTAGAAAAGACAGTAGACGCTCTGAACGAAGCGCTACCGTTTATAACCAAGGTTGCTAGTAGCGGCAAGCAAGTATTGTTTGTTGGTACTAAAAAACAAGTCAAAGAAGCGGTAAAGGCCGCTGCCGAAAAGGCTGGCCAGCCATACGTGACAGAACGTTGGATTGGCGGAATGTTAACAAATGTCAGTACTGTAAATCAGCAGATCAAGAAACTAAAAGACATCGAGCGACGTCTAGAAAACGGTGATCTAGAAAAAAGATACAACAAGCTAGAGGTTCAAAGGTTCCGCGAAGAGGCCGAAGAACTAAATATGAAATATGGTGGTATCAAAGATTTGAACGGTCGTCCTGGCGCAGTAGTCGTGGTCGACATATTGGCTGATGACAATGCTGTAAAGGAGGCGAATGTACTAGGTATTCCAGTCGTTGGCGTATGTGACACAAACGTGGATCCGTCGCCAGTGCAATATGTCGTGCCCGGTAATGACGATGCTATCAAGGGAACACAATTGCTACTAGATTACTTCGGCGCCGCTGTGACTGAAGGCGCAAACAAGAAAGGGGAGGCATAAATGGGAGTTAGCGTAGAAGATATTAAGAAGCTAAAGGAACTAACCGGAATTGGTTTGACCGACGCTAAAAAAGCGCTAGTAGAAGTCGAGGGTGATTTCGACAAAGCACTAGAAGCACTACGCAAAAAGGGTCTAACTAAAGCTGAAAAGAAGGGTGATCGCGAGACTCGTGCTGGTATCATCGAAAGCTATGTCCACAGCGGACGAATTGGCGTAGTGGTCGAAGTGAACTGTGAGACGGATTTCGTGGCACGTCTACCAGAATTCAAGGAGTTTGCACACCAGATGGCGATGCAGGTAGCCGCTATGGCTCCCCAATATGCGACGATGGAAGACATACCTGCTGACGTGATGGAATCCAAAAAGAAAGAGTTACTAGAAAGTGACTCATTAAAGCAGAAACCTGCCGAAATGGCGGAAAAGATCGTCGAAGGACAGTTGAAGAAACACTTCGCTGAACAGGTACTATCCGAGCAAGCGTTCGTTCTAGACGATGGAAAAACCGTCGACGAGAGAATCAAAGAGCAAATTGCTCAAAACGGTGAAAACATTCGGATCAGTCAGTTCAAGCGAATTGAGCTGGGCGTTACTGAATAATTATTTAGTACATAGATAAAACCACCCCTATATAACAACAGGGGTGGTTTTGCTTTTGTTAAAAAAACTATTGACGGCGAAAACTCCGAAGAATATAGTCAGTCTCACCAATATTTAGAGGATAAAGAAATAGACCCCCACATCGTACCAGACGCTACCACTGCAGACGCGGTGGAATATATACAACTACCAGCAAGATACGATGCTGAGTTTAGAGCTGGCATAGGTATGGTGGTGCCCTTTGACTTCGCGCTGGACGAGGAGTGCTGGCGCTGGATGCCAGAGGGCTACAACCTGCATATAGCACGCACCGCTTATAACGAGCACACAACCGTGGACGAAGCACATGCACAGAACGTGAGTGATGCGAGCGTAGTAGTGCCTGCGGTTAGGGAACTATTAATGGCTAGGCCGGCCTCCATAGCGTATTCATGTACCATGGGTAGTTTTATTAATGGCAACGCTGGCGAACACTTGCTTTGCGCGGCTATGTCAGCCGCTGGGGCTCAGAAGCCCGTTACTACGTCGGGCGCGTTGCTGGAAGCTTTGCATGTGATGGGTATCAAAAAACTCGCTATTGCTACGCCGTATAACGAATCGATAACCAGACGTCTAACGACATTTCTGGAAGCGGCAGGGCACAAGGTTACCAAGGCGGGCTATTTGGGTAGCGACGGTGACATCATGCTGATTGGTCCAGATACTGTTCGGGAAATGGCTCATTCGATTAACACTGACGATGCCGAGGCCCTTTTCTTTAGTTGTACCGACTTACGCATGTTTGACATTATCGCCGAACTAGAAAAAGAGCTAGGAAAGCCTATTTTGTCGGCGAATCAAGTTACGATGTGGGCTACGTTAAAGGTCGCCGGTTTACCGTTGCCCGATGTTAACCAAAGACTTTTTCAGATTTAGTTATACGCTTTTTTCTGGTATCATATTAAGTAAGATTTATGTTTGATACGGATACTTATGAATTAAAGATGGAAGGCGCCTTGGAGCATTTGCAGGGTGAATTACGCAAGGTGCAAACTGGACGCGCCCAGGCGAGCATGCTGGACGATATTAAGGTAGAGGCATATGGCACGGTCATGCCTCTGAATCAGGTAGCTAACGTGACTACGCCCGAGGCGCAACTACTGCAGGTTACGCCGTTTGACCAAGCAAACTTGGCGAGTATTTCGGCCGCGATTCGTGATGATCAGTCGCTAGGTCTGAATCCATCCGATGACGGTCGTGTCGTAAGGGTCCCCGTACCGGCGCTTACCGAAGAGAGACGACGTCAGTTGGTAAAGCAGTTGGGTGAAAAGGTAGAGCAAGCGAGAATAGGACTGCGAAATGCTAGACAAGAGGCCCTACAGGACGCAAAACGCAAAAAAGAAGCGAAGGAACTTTCCGAAGACGATCAAAAAGCGGTCGAAAAGGCGGTTGATAAATTAGTCGCTGATTACCAGGTAAAAATAGACGAGATATTCAAGGACAAAGAACAGGATATATTGAAAGTCTAATATGGATATCTTTTTCGGGGTAATTGTAGGACTGTTGGCACTGACTTTTTTGGTTGTCGTTCACGAGCTGGGACATGCAATCGTTGCGCGTCGAAATGGCGTCGTGGTCGAGGAGTTTGGTATAGGTTTCCCGCCTCGAGCATGGGCTAAAAAACTGAAAAATAAAATTCTTTTTAGTATAAATTGGCTACCACTAGGAGGTTTCGTTAAGTTACAAGGAGAGTATGACGAGGCCGATAAAAAGGGCGACTACGGCGCCGCTAGTTATTTTGTAAAGACAAAAATTCTACTCGCCGGCGTAGCGATTAACTGGCTGACGGCAGCGGTCCTATTGAGTGTTTTGGCAATAACTGGATTGCCGCAGATACTTCCAAATCAATTCACTATGGAGGGCGATACCAAGGTATTGTATCAGCCTGTACAGCTGGGTGCATTGTCGAATGATTTTCCGGCCGAAAAAGCAGGACTAAAACCACATGACAATATTGTGCGTTTTGCCGGACATGAGGTCAAAACAACCAGTTCGTTTATAGAGTTGACCCAGCAGTATAAAGGTGAAACCGTCGAAGTTATATATAGTCGCGATGGGGTAGAAGACAAAGCTATAGTGACTCTGCGAGACAGTGGAAAAACCGTATTTGGCGCCAGTATATTACAGCCAACCATGACTAGGTCTACCTGGTCTGCTCCAATTGTTGGTATTGCAACGGCAGGACAGATGACTTGGGAAACGCTAAAAGGTGTCGCCGGTATAGTTGGTAATCTCACTAATGGCATAGCGCTGCAGTTAGTTGGTAACGAAGAGCAGAGAGAGGCGGGTGGCAAAGAGGTGGCTGCCGCCGGCGACAGCGTTGCTGGTCCAGTGGGTATATTGGGGGTTATTTTCCCAGCAGCTCAACAGGCGGGGTTGACGTCTCTAGTAATGTTAATTGCCGTTATATCGATTGCTTTGGCCGTTATGAACGCATTACCAATACCAGCTCTCGACGGTGGTCGTTGGTTTACTATGACTGCTTTTTACGCACTACGCAAGAAATTGACTCGAGAACGCGAAGAAAAGATACAGGCAATTGGCTTCTTGATACTAATGGCCCTAATAGTGCTAGTAACGGTGGCGGACGTTGGAAAAATCATTAACTAGATTAAAAAAGCTTACAAATCGACAAAAGGGGCGGGGTAGTGATAAGGATGTCAAAAAGCCCGAATGGCACTGGAAGTACTTAGCTATATTTCCGGCATGGGTTTTGTTCTCTTTTATAGCGAGCATTACTGTTGTTTCAGGTGTCCTGTGGGTTATGGAATGGCTACATATATCACTAGAAAATTCATTTTCTCCCGCTGCGTACCAGACTATTATTTCGGCAAAAGTTTATTTACTTGCCCTTGCTATAGCAGCGGGGGTGCCGTATTGGTTGAATCGTAACAACAAGACGACCTTGTCGGACTTGGGCCTCTCAAGGCTGATGTCATGGTCAGATATTGGATTGGCTCCGGTAGCTTTTCTGGCGTACATCCTAGTTGCGGCGGTTACTTTAGGTATAGTCACGTCGCTTTTGCCAGAGTTTCCTGCCGATGAAGCACAGGAAATAGGATTTAGCCTGTATGGTCCTAGGTTGGATGTCATGTTGGCGTTTTTCACCCTAGTAGTCGTGGCCCCGGTGGCGGAGGAGGTTCTTTTTCGCGGTTATCTATATGGTAAACTAAAAGCATATGTGCCGGCTGTGATAGCGGCTGTATTTACAAGTTTGGCTTTTGCCGCAGTTCATCTGCAGTGGAACGTGGCGATAGACGTATTTATACTTAGCATGTTCCTGTGTGGACTACGAAGCCTCACGGGAAGCCTGTGGGCCAGCATACTTGTGCACATGTTAAAAAACGGGGTGGCATATTACATACTAATGAACCCAGTGCTTGGAGCTTAGAATCAGATGAGATTATCACAATTATTTACACGTACCACGAAAAATGTGCCGGCTGACGAGACGGCGCGCAATGCTCAGCTATTGATTCAGGCGGGTTATATTCATAAGGAAATGGCTGGCGTGTATGCGTACATGCCTCTTGGTCTAAGGGTTTTGGAAAACATAAAGGGCGTTGTTCGCGAGGAAATGAACAGTATCGGTGGCCAGGAAGTACTGATGACCACCTTGCAGCCTAGGGATATTTGGGAAAAAACCGATCGTTGGGATGAAAAAAAGGTTGATAACTGGTTCAAGACAAAGCTTGCAAATGGTACAGAACTAGGCGTGGGCTTGACGCACGAAGAGCCAATAGTAGATGCCAGCGGTAACTACGTGAACTCGTACAAGGATTTACCGTACTACGTATATCAGATAGGAAACAAGTTTCGAAACGAACTGCGAGCAAAGAGTGGTTTGCTACGTGGGCGCGAATTCTTGATGAAGGATATGTACAGCCTCGCTCGCTCACAGGAAGAGCACGAACAGATGTACGAAAAGGCCATAGAGGCATACCATAGGGTTTACGACCGTTTAGGAGTGGGTGATCGAACGTATCGAACCTACGCCGATGGGGGTATATTCACAAGTAGGTTTAGCGATGAGTTTCAGACACTGAGTGACGTAGGCGAGGACAAGATATTCGTTGACGAGGCAAAACAAGTGGCCATAAACGAAGAGATAATGACCGACGAGAATTTGGCAAAACTAGGATTAAACAGGGATGAACTGGTAGAAAAAAGAGGCGTAGAAGTAGGCAACACGTTTCATTTGGAGTCCAAATATACCGATGCTCTAGACGTGTATTACACGAATGAACAAGGAGAGCGCCGCTCTATCATAATGGGGTGTTATGGAATAGGTGTCAGTAGGCTTATGGGCGTCATAGCCGAACTGTTTAGTGATGACAAGGGCCTGGTTTGGCCGGAAGAAATAGCGCCTGCGAAAATATATTTAGTTCGTATTGGCGGCGAAGAAGCTGTTCGTCACGCAGATGAGCTGTACGAAGAGCTGAAAAGCAAAGGCGTCGAGGTGTTATATGATGATCGTGACGCCAGGCCGGGCGAGAAGTTTGCTGATAGCGAACTGATGGGTATTCCTTATCGTGTTACCGTGAGCGATAGGCTTATAGAGTCCGAGAAATACGAATTTACTACTCGAAAAACAGGGGAAACAAGCGAATTGACACGCTCCGACCTGTTTGCTAAACTGTGACATTAGTTACACAGGGAGGGGCAGTGCTGAGATACAGCACTTTTTGAAATCAACGACAAAGGATAAATATATGAAGAAAATGTTTCAAATTACCAGTGACGGCAAAAAAGAACTGGAAAAAGAATTAGTAGAGCTGAAAAGCCGTCGTGGCGCCATAGCTGATAAGATTGCGGATGCTCGTGGATACGGTGATTTGAGTGAAAACGCCGAATATGACTCGGCTCGCGAGGAACAGGGGCTTGTAGAGAGTCGCATTGCTGAAATCGAGGATATTTTACTGAACGCTACGATTATCAGCGCGACCAAGAGTACGAAGGTAAAGTTGGGGAGCGAAGTAGAGCTAAAGACCGGTAAAAAGACCGTCGTATACCACGTTGTTGGCCCCGTAGAGGCCGATCCTATGGCCGGAAAAATCAGCGATCAATCACCTATCGGTTCGGCATTGATGGGCAAAAAAGTCGGTGACACAGCAGAGATCACTACGCCAAAAGGCAAAATAAAGTACGAAGTTGTAAGAGTAGGCTAGTGTTTGCTGGCACTATCTATGGCTTTGTCGGCTAGTTTCTTTTTGGCAGGGGGCACATAGAACTCTACGCGAAGTTCGTCGCGCGAACCGTATTTGCCCTCGAATGACGTAGGTACAGGGGTGACAAGGCGCTCCAAGCGCTCGTCATTAATACTTAGCTCGTTGTAGTCTACGCCTGGATCCAATTCTCCGTAGTCCAGAAACCTGTTCGCGTGGCTGTTTCCGTACGATAGAGCGTCAGTATCGTTATTCGCATCAGCCAGCTCTATTTGTTCGTACGCATGCAAGAAATTATCGCTACGGTCTGATTTTATTAGGCTTAGGGCCCTTTGGGCGCGACGCCTTACTACCTGCAGGTTGTCGGGTAGCTCATCGATGGCTGTCTCGTACGCATCGCGTAGGGTGTCGTTTTCTAATATTTCAGACGCGAGGGCTAATCTAAATACATCCTCACGGATAGGAGGATGGTTAAAACTTTGATTATCTAGGATTTCAGTGTGAATCCCTAGTTTCGCACACGCTTCTTTGGACAAAACGTGACCGGCTAGGTCTTCGGCTGCCCGCTGTAATTGCTCTTTGAAGTAATCTACATGGGCGTCTGTGTCATCCTCGTGGGGGTGTAGTATGCGATGTGAGCATATATCTATCATGCGCGTTACGTCGCGTAAATCCATTACCTCTATTTTTGCTATCTCTTCGGCCGCTTCGGCAGTATAGACATCATTCATTGTCGCGGCGGATGTCGATTCTTCGGGGGTTTGAATAGGTGAGTGTTCTGTTTTCATTTTTGCTTAAATCAACTCTTCTATATAATAGCATAAACGTTATACAAAAGCAATACGCTTATGCTAAAAAATGTGTAAAAACACCTCTGATAGTGTACAATATTTCTGTATGGCAACACTTCAGGACTACCGCGATGAACGACTGCGTAAATTGACCCAGCTAAAAGAACTGGGCGTGAATCCATATCCGGCAAGGGCTAACCGAACGCATTTCACGAATGACGTAGTAGAAAAATTCGATGAACTAGAAGGTCAAACGGTTACCGTTACGGGGCGCGTGGTCGGATTGCGTAAGTTTGGTAAGTTAGCATTTATCGTCGTACGCGACAAGACGGGTCAGGTACAGTTATTCTTGCATGCGCCAGACGTAGCCACGATAGACGCGCCGAATAGCGTCGTAGGCATGGAGCAACTACCGCTACTCGATACTGGTGATTTTATCGAGGCGACAGGCGAAGTAATCAAGACGAAAACCGGTGAAATATCGGTTGGAGTCAGAACACTTCGTTTACTCACGAAGAGCTTGCGTCCAATGCCGACGGAATTGACCGACAAAGAACAGCGTCTACGGAGGCGCTACGTCGATATGAATGTGAATACAGACGTCAAGCAGCGCTTTATTCGACGTAGTAGATTTTGGCAGGCAACTCGCAGATTCTTGGAGGATGAGCATTTCGTGGAGGTAAACAACACTGTCCTAGAATCCACGGCGGGTGGTGCCGACGCCAATCCTTTCGTCACTCATATGGATGCCTTGGATCAAGATTTTTACTTGCGCATCAGTCACGAATTACCGTTGAAACGACTGCTGGTCGCTGGTTTTGAAAAAGTATTTGATCTGGGTCCGCGTTTCCGCAACGAAAATTACACCGAAGAACACTTGCCCGAGCACAATGCCATGGAATGGTACTGGGCATATGCCGACTGGGAAATGGGAATGGAGCTAACCGAGCGAATGATTCGGTACGTATGCGACCAAACTTGGGGTACGCGACAGTTTACGTTAGCCAATGGTCAAAACGTTGATTTTGGTCCGGATGGCGAGCATTTTTCGCGCATTAGTTTTGTTGACGTACTAAAAGAGCAGTATGGAATTGATGTTTTTGATTCTCCGATGAACGAGATTCAAGTAAAACTCAAGGAGAACAACCTAGAAGTCGAAGAAGTCGATAATCGTATTCGTAGTCTAGATAAGTTATGGAAAAAACACCGCAAAACATTGGCTGGTCCGGTATTTCTGGTGGATATACCCGTATTTATGCAGCCACTAGCCAAAGTTAACACAAAGGATCCGCGGCTAACTGAACAATTTAACTTGGTATTTGGTGGCAGTGAAATGTGCAAGGCTTTCAGTGAGTTGAACGATCCCGTTGATCAGCTTGATCGTTTCAAGGAGCAGCAGGCTATGCGCGATCAAGGTGATGAAGAGGCGCAGATGCTCGATATTGATTACGTGGAGGCATTGGAATATGGTATGCCACCGGCTTGTGGTTTGGGTTACAGCGAGCGAGTCTTTTGGAGCCTTGAGGGCATAACTGCTCGTGAAGGCGTGCCTTTTCCTCAGCTTCGACGAGAGGTCGACGAAACGACCAAGTCTATCTATTCGGACATTAAACTAGGAGAATAAGGTGGCAGACATACATAAATATGCATATTTCGACGGGAAAGTTGGGTTTTTTCAGGACGCCAAACTTTCAATAGCCAGTTCGGCGGTATTGTACGGACTGAGCGTTTACACAGTATTTTATGTCGTACCAGACGGAGATAAATACAGAGTCTTTCGTCCGGAAAAACACTATAAAAGGCTACGGTCTTCGGCGAAAATAATTGGGCTTGATTGGCCTACTGATTTGGATTTCGCTAAGTTTTTGTCCATCGTAAAAGAGTTGATAGACACGAACAAGCCTACGGAGCCGGTCTTTGTACGGGCAACGCTACATGCAGACGAGAAGGTTCCTGGCACGAAAACCAAAGGTGTTCATACGCAACTTTCTGCATTTGTATATACAGCCGTTTCCATACACAAGTCCAGTGACGTGCGACTAAAAACCAGTCAGTGGCGCAGGATACCCGACAACAGTATTCCATCTCGCGCCAAGGTCAACGGGGCATATGTAAATTCTGTCCTGGCGCATCAAGACGCGCTGGATGCTGGATATGACGATTGCATATTTCTGGATCAGGCAGGTCACGTTTGCGAGCTGGCGGCGGCTAATATATTTCTAGTACGTGACGGCGTACTGATTACGCCCGATGCTAGTACTGACTTGTTGGAGGGGATAAACAGGCAAGCGGTACTGGATCAGGCGGCAAAACTAGGCATTCCGACACTGGAGCGTACGGTTGATTTGACCGAGTTGTACGTTGCCGATGAGGTTTTTGTGTGCGGTACCTCGGCGTTTTTGGCGAGCGTATCAGAGATAGACGGACGAAAAATAGACGGACCTAATCCGGTTACGAAAAGCATAGCGTCACATCATGATGAGCTGATTCGTAGCGGTCAAGTACTGTAGTATTGAAATCGACACCTACTTTACAAAATGTAAAGCTTGTGCTATAATGAAAGCATGAACAGTGAAAGAAATGTTCCCGGTCGGCGGTTGCCTGAAAACATGAACCCTATGGCCGATAAACTAAAGCAACGAATTCATAGCCATAATGGTAATGTACCTCGTTGGGAATCCGACTTTCCTGCCGGCATGATGCCTGCTATAAATCCAAACGGTGAACTAGCTTCACCTAGAATCGCGCGTCTACCACGTATTGCACGTAGGGGATTCAATGCGGTCGCAAATGTGGTTGCGGATCCTTCGGTGCACGATCGAACACAGCCAATTATACAAGTCGAGGGCAAGCGACATTTTACTGCTGATTCAGGATATGACGATGCCGAGACACGGGAAATTAACCCGGGAGCACTCAATGCAGTTAATGTCCTAGAAGGAATAGTTAAAGAGTATATAGATCCAGATCCGAACTCTATGCCTTTGAATCACGAGGAAATGATGAGTCATATAGAAAGAAGCTTGGATGAGGCTCTAGGCTCAATTCCTTTGAATATGAAGGACACAGAGATGGCGGATAAAATGACCATAGTGTATTCGCATCTGACTAGTCTAAGAAAAGAATTGCGTAGCATCGACAATTCGATTATATTGCGTACCATTGGTCAGGCGATAGACGATATAAAGAGCGTATACTAATATTGGTAGATAGGTGAGATAACAAAGAGTTAAATCCCGGCAGTGTTGCCGGGATTTAACATATACGAGCTCCCTCCTGGGCGTTCTAGGCGAACGCAACTGCCTGGTTGATGCTGTATGCTTTGTCGGCGAGCTCATCTATGGCTATGTCGATATTGTCGCTGACTATTTGTTCATAATCTAGTACGTGGCTGGCAATCCAGTCGCCGATCTCGTCGTCGGTGCCGTTCTCTTGGATAGTCATTAGTTCGTCTAGTTCCGCGTCTGTTAGTGCCTCGGTTAGCTCGGCACCGATCATTTCTTCGATCTTTTCATTCAGGTGGGTGAGCAGTGATTCGGCATCTTCATCACTGACTTCGATACCGAAGTCAATTAGCATTTGTCTAGTTACATATTCATCTGTCATATTATTATCCCTAACTACTTTCTCGATTCTTTCATATAGAAAGGCGATCGCACGCCTACACGGCCCATATTGCGTTCCTTGCGGTGTTTGCCGGACTTTTGTGATTCCACATAGTCCATGACTTCTTTTTCGCGTCGTTCCTGTTCGCGTTTCGTGCGGTCTTGCTTTTGTTGCTCTTTGCGTACTCGGTAGGCGCGGGCGCGTATTTCGCGACGCTTTTTAGCCTCGTCGCCACGCTTTTTTAATGCTTCACGTTTTTCCTTTAGGCTTTCGCGGGTGTCGGAAATCTTGTTGCCGGTTGCTGTTTTGGCGCGGTCAACCGCCAAAACTGTTCGATCTATACCGTTACCAACGGCTTCGGCGCCGCGCTTTACTCCATTGACGCTAGCTTCTAGGCCAGACTTCCGGTAGGCTAGGCGACCAAGTTTTCGCATGATGCCCTTTACGCCACCTATACGTTCCCATTTATTGATTCGTTCGCCGAGGGCGTTACTGATACGGTTACCGGCTCGACCAACCATAGTGTCATATTCAGCTGGGGCGGATTCTACCGTTATTTCTGGTTCTGTTTTTTCTATTTCATCAAAGGCGCTCTGCCATTCTTGAAGTTCGAGGGCAGTTACGCCGTCACGCTTTACGTGACCTTCGCGTCCGTCGTGTAAACGTCCGTTTTCCTTGCCAAGTAGGTAAGTGCCGTCTTCGTTTATGTTCTCGATCTTCCATCCTGATTCCAGGTCACCCAATTTCGTATGATCACGTTCGCCACTAGCTGTGTAGGCGTGGCGACGGATGATTACTTCCTGGCCAAGTTCATAGGGGGATTCTTTGCCTTCACGTTTTTCCGCGTCTATTAGGGCGGCACGTAGTTCGTCGGCCGTATATTCGCTGAGTGGTTTAGTGGTATTTTCTGGTTTGGCTGTTGCCTCTTCTGCTACGGCGTCAGGATTTAATACGCCACTTTCGTCGAATAGGGCACCTTCTTCACCACTGTACTTAGGTGTGTCTATATTTGTTTCATTGTCACCCAGAGGATGGTCTGTAGTATCGTTATCAAAGTTACTTTCGATGTCGCCAAATTTAGCGGCGACCTCTTCGTCGGTCATTTTATTTTCTGGTTGTGGTGGTGTTAGTTTTTCTGACATTTTTGTTTTGTTACGTTATGTTTTTATACTAGCATAAGCTTGATAAAAAGTCAATAAGTTACTATCATGATGTATGAGGACGACAAAAATACGTGTGCTATACTATGTATAGTAATGGAGGAAAAGATGAAAATAGCAGTATTTGTAGGTAGTCTGAGAGAAGACTCGCTGAATAAAAAACTCGCACGAAGCCTAGAGGAGCTGTCACCCGATAATGTCGAATTTGAGTATGTAAACATCAACGTGCCACTGTTGAACCAGGATATAAAAGAGTTGCCAGAAGAGGTGCGTGAAATGAGGTCCGTTGTGGAGGACGCTGACGCGGTATTGTTTGTGACGCCAGAGTATAATCGCGGCGTGCCCGGGGTTTTAAAAAATGCCATAGACTGGTGTAGCCATCCCGGAAATACTTTTCGTGGGAAGCCGGCTGGAATCGTCGGGGCTACTATTAGCCCGTATGGAACTGCGGTGGCGCAGTCGACGTTGCGACACACGGTTGGTTATCTAGGAATGCACCTGATGGGGCAGCCGGAACTGTACTTCAATTTAGCTGATACTAAATTTGACGAAAATAACAAAGTAAAGCCGGAGTATGAGGAAAAGTTACAAAACTATATCGATAAGTTCGTATCCCATGTCAGCAAGTTTTCGTAACGTATTAGTGGTATACTAATACAAGTAAAAGTCGGAGGGAAAATGATAGAAGTCCGAGGCGTTACAAAAACGTACGGCAAGAAAAACAATGTGTTCACGGCGCTTTCAGACGTCAATTTTTCGATACCAGACGGTGCTAGTGTGGCGATTGTCGGAAAGAGCGGCAGTGGTAAAAGTACATTGATGCACGCGATGAGTGGACTAGATCGACCACAGACAGGTGAAGTGATAATCGATGGGCAGGATATTTTGAAATTGAAGTCCAAAGAGGTTGATAGATTTCGCTCTAGAAAAATGAGTTTTATCTTTCAAAGTTTTTTCGTGGAAGCGAACGAGACTTGTTATAACAATGTTGGCATGGTGTGTGAAATCGCCGGCGTGCCATCGAACGAGCATAGACGAAAGATCGAAAAAGCCCTAGAGGCCGTAGAATTATTGGAAAAAAAGAAGTCGAGAGCCCGCGATTTGTCGGGAGGCCAAAAACAGCGCCTAGCCATAGCGCGCGCTATAGTCAACGACCCAACTATTTTGTTCGCCGACGAGCCTACTGGAAACCTAGATTCGTCAACTGGTGAGATTATCGAAGACTTGCTGTTTAGATACAACAAAGAAAAAGGCGTGACATTGATAATCGTCACGCATGACGATGATTTGGCCAGCAGGTGTGACATAAATATACAGATTCGCGATGGTCGGATAGTTTCTATCAATGAAAAAAAACCAAAAAAGAAATCCGCGTCAAAGAAGAAGGTGGCGAAAAAATGAAAAGGCGATATATCATACGACGCGCGGGGCGCAGTCTAAAACAAGCAAAAGCCAGAACATTATTAACGAGCTTGGCTATCGCGGTGGGGGCATTCACTTTGACGATTGCGATCGCCGCCGGCGAGGGTTCACGCCAGTATGCCGATAAGTTAATTGGATCCAATGTTAATCCTAGAGCGTTGTTTATAGTCAAGGACAAAGCACTTTTTGAGGGCGGACAAAATCAGAGTGGTTTACGGGAGTATGATCCTGATTCGACGACTATTCAGGGTGGTCAAACAACCATAAAACAGCTCACTCAAAAGGATATAGAAAGGCTAGAAAGCCGTGATGACATAGAAGACGTACGTCCGCGGTATCAGTTATCAATAGAATACCTTTCCGTAGAGGATAGCGACAAAAAATTTACAGCTGACGTGTCACAGTATGATTCCACGATACGTAACGAGACTTCAGTCGGTAGTCTACCTAAACTTGGCGTTTCAATTGATGATGACGAGCTGGTGATGCCGGAATCTTTCGCGAGTACTTTGGTCAAGAGTAAAGTCATTCAGAAAAAAGCCGATATCGTTGGCAAGTCAATAACGCTAACCGTCACAAAACCAACTCAACAGCCTACAGAAGAGGAAATAAGTAAGGCATTGCTATCTGGTGGTGGCGTGGAAGCGATTCGTGCGCTTACCGAAACCGAATCGAAAGAGGTTGCCTTGACTGTGCGGGCCCTCACGAAAGAATCCTCAACTTCATTATCGTTTACCTCCGCTATCCAAATATCACCAGCCAAGGCTCAGGATTTGTTTGACTACACCACGGAAGGAACCGATCAGTATAGAAAATACATAGCAGTGACCGCTCTTGCCGTCGAAGGCAATGATCCTGTTGACGTGAAAGAGGCATTAAAAAAAGACGGCTACCCATCACAAACGGCAGAGGATTTGCAAAACCTTCTATTCACGATAGTCAACATACTACAGGGAATAGTAGCTGGCTTTGGTGTGTTGGCATTGATAGCTAGCGTGTTTGGTATCATCAATACGCAGTACATCAGCGTATTGGAAAGGACGCAGCAAATAGGTTTGATGAAGGCGTTGGGTGCCCATAACAAAGACGTGGCGAAGCTATTTCGATACGAGGCGGCATGGATTGGATTTTTGGGCGGTGTGATTGGTTCTATGGTCGCGTTGGTTTCGGGTGTCGCATTGAACCCATGGATTACGGAACAACTGGATCTGGGCGAGGGAAATCATTTGTTGGTCTTTGAACCGCTCCCAATTGTTGGTCTGATTGTTGGCTTGATGATAATAGCAGTCGTTGCTGGATATTTTCCATCACGTAAAGCCGCCAGACTGGATCCAATCGAAGCATTAAGAACAGAGTAGAGGCTCTGCCTCTACGGCGATTTGCATGCTATAATGACCCTATGATTGATATTCGCTTATTGCGTGAGCAACCTGATTTTGTTGCCGAAAATGCCCGAAACAAAGGGTACGATATTGATGTGAATAAAATTGTTGCACTGGATGAAGAGCGACGAACTCTACAACAACAGGTAGATGACCTACGCGAAAAACGTAATCAAAACGCCGACAAGATGAAATCCGCGGTCGCAGGAGGTGGCAAACCTGATCAAGTGCTAATAGACGAAGGCAAGCAAATAAAAATAGAGCTAGCCGAGCGCGAAGGCTATCTAGAAAACTCTGAGGTCATGTTCTGGAAGTTGTTCAAAGAGATTCCGAATATGTCACTACCAGATGTACCTGTTGGAGCAACAGAGGACGAAAATGTAGTTGTGCGTGAGGTGGGTGAAAAGCCCCAATTTGACTTCAAACCAAAAAATCATGCACAAATCGCCGAGGCTAAGGGCTGGCTAGATACTCCACGAGCCGTCAAGATTGCAGGTTCACGGTTTGTATATATAAAGGGCGATATGGCTAGACTAGAATTTGCCCTGTGGCAATTTGGTATAGAGACGTTAACGAATTCGGATACTTTGCGACAGATTGCCGAGGATAATAATCTTGACGTTAGCGACAAGGCCTTTACTATGGTTTTGCCGCCAGCCGTGGCAAAAACTGAGGTATTCGAGGCTACGGGCAGGCTAAACAAGCAAGAGCAAACCTACAAAATAGAGGACGAAGATTTGTGGCTGAATGCCAGCGCCGAACACACGATGGCGCCGATGTACATGGATGAAATTTTGCCAGAAGCCGAGACCCCGGTCAGGCTTGTTGGATATACGACGGCTTTTAGGCGAGAAGCAGGCACATACGGCAAAGATACCGAAGGTATTTTTCGTCTGCATCAGTTCAATAAATTAGAAATGGAAAGTTTTACGACTGCCGATATGTCTCTGGAAGAGCATAAGTTTATGGTTGCAATACAAGAATATCTGATGCAAAAGTTAGGTTTGCCATATAGGGTTTTGGAAAAGTGTACCGCCGATATAGGTCGTCCCAACGCAAAAGGTGTTGATTTGGATGTCTGGTTGCCGTCTCAGGGACAATATCGAGAAACTCATACGGCCGATTTAATCACTGACTACCAAACTCGAGCGATGAAGACTAGGGTGCGAAGAGGTGGCGGTAGCGTCGAACTTGCGCATACGAATGACGCGACCGCATTTTCGCAGAGGCCTATTATAGGAATCATCGAAAACTTTCAGACTCCCGAAGGCGATGTTCGCGTACCAGAAGTATTGAGACAGTATCTAGGTGGGCGAGAGGTGATATAGGGGGCTAGCGTGCCAAATTATCTAAAGATTGGTGTGGTTTGTCATGATTAGTCTAGTTACCATCAATACCGAGCGATACAGTGCCGACGACGCGACGAAAAGGTATGTCGTACGCAAGATTAGTAAACTGGAAAAATACATACCCAGACATGCTCGTGAAAGTGCCAGCGCCGAGGTATTTTTGCGAGAGGTTAACCGTGCGCGAGGCAACAAATACGAGGCGGAAGTAATCTTGAAGTTACCTGGTAAAACACTGGTCGCCAAAGATTCTACATTGAATATACTAGCTGCCGTGGACATAGTAGAGGCAAAACTTGCTAGCGGATTGCGTCGGTATAAAACCGTATTGCGCAGGCGAAAAAAGACAGGAAAGATATTGAATAGTCTGCGCAGGCGAAAATCCGAATAATGTCGTCAAAAACACCTGTATTTTTACGAAAAATCACGCTATACTATAGACAGATTATTTCAGGCTAGACAGTAGGAGCAGGGCTATTTATGGTTAGTAGACAAGCATTTTTAATGAAAGTATTTGGAGACCCGCAAAAGCGGATTCTTAAGGGTTTGGAAAAAAAGGTTGGTGCAATCAACGCGTTGGCCGAAAAGTATCACAAGATGTCAAAGTCCGATCTGAAAAAACAGACGGAAGTTTTAAAGAAGCGATTAGAAAAAAAGAGCACGAAGTTGGACGATTTGCTACCTGACGCGTTCGCGTTGGTGCGAGAGGTGGGTGATCGTACGCTTGGTCAGAGGCACTTCGACGTACAGTTGATAGGAGGTATGGCACTTCACGAGGGTAACGTTGCCGAGATGAAGACCGGTGAGGGAAAAACACTAGTGGCGACTCTGCCTGTCTATCTAAACGCCCTGACTGGCAAGGGTGTTCACGTGGTCACGGTCAATGATTATTTGGCGCAGCGTGATGCTGGCTGGATGGGTGAAATCTATCATTTTCTAGGTTTGCAAACGGGCGTAATCATAAATGACGCATCGTTTTTGTACGATCCAGATTATAACAACGAAAAACATGATGACCCCAGAATGCGCAGACTCCGCCCTTGTACGCGCAAAGAAGCGTACGCGGCTGACGTAACCTACGGCACAAACAATGAGTTTGGTTTTGATTACCTGCGAGACAACATGGTCAATGACGTCGAAGAGCTTCGTCAGCGTGAGTTACACTTCGCGATCGTGGACGAGGTGGACAGTATCTTGATTGATGAGGCTAGGACCCCTCTGATCATCAGTGCTCCAGCTGCCGAAAATCCCGACAACTATTATCAGTTCGCAAAGGTGGCCGCGAAGTTGGTACCGGATGATTACGTGTTGGACGAAAAGCGCCGTACTGTTTCATTGAGTGATCAGGGCGTAGAAAAAGTACAGCGAGTGTTGGGAATAAAGAATTTGTACACTCCTGGATACGTGCAGTCCGTGTATCACATGGACCAAGCTCTAAAAGCTCAGACTATATTTCATCGTGACAAAGATTACGTCGTCACCAACAATGGCGAAGTCGTGATTGTTGACGAACATACTGGTCGTTTAATGCAAGGCCGTCGCTATAACGAGGGTCTACATCAGGCAATCGAGGCTAAAGAGGGTGTGCCGGTATTGCAGGAGAGTATGACTTTGGCTACGGTTTCGTTCCAGAATTACTTCCGTCTATATGACAAGCTTTCTGGTATGACGGGTACGGCTTTTACGGAAGCGGAGGAGTTCCAGCAGATTTATAGCTTGGACGTAGTGGTAATTCCATCGAACAAACCAATTGCTCGCGTCGACAAAGATGATCTAATCTTCAAGACCGAAAAGGGCAAACTAAAGGCTGTCGCAGATGCTATCAAAGAGCATCACAAAGCTGGTAGGCCGGTTCTAGTAGGTAGCGCGTCAATTACTAAAAACGAGCTCATCGCGGCCTATCTAAAAAAAGAAGGCATCAAGTACGAGATATTGAATGCTAAGAACAATGAGCGCGAGGCGGCTATCATTGAAAAGGCTGGCGAGAAAGGTGCTATTACTCTGGCTACCAATATCGCCGGTCGAGGTACCGATATCAAGTTGGGAGAGGGTGTGCGTGAACTAGGTGGTCTTGTTGTCATCGGTAGCGAACGTCATGAAGCAAGGCGAATCGATAATCAGCTGCGTGGTCGTGGTGGACGTCAGGGTGATCCAGGCGAAACACAGTTCTATGTTTCTACGGAAGATGATCTGATGCGTATTTTCCAAGGAGAGAGAATAGCGAAATTGATGACTCGATTGGGCGTCAGCGAGGACGAAGCGATTCAGAATAGAGCCGTGACAAAGACTCTCGAGGCGGCGCAAAAGCGAGTCGAGGGATATAACTACGATATTCGAAAGAACGTCGTGCAGTATGACAATGTTATTAACAAGCATCGTAAGGTCGTTTACACAATGCGACGCAAGATTCTGGAAGGTGAGGTTATCAAGCCGGAAATCGAGCGTCTACTGAAAGACAAGGTAAATGTATTGTCGGAATTGCCTGCAAAGAATAATCCAAAGTTCGCCGATGAATTTACAGTTATTTTTCCTATACCAGACAAGGAATTAACAAAGATTGGCGTAGAAAAACGTGACCGCAGGCGAGCAGAAATGGCTATGGAAGCGGTAAAGAAACTGTATAGTCAAAAAGAAAAAGAAATGACGCCCGAGATAATGCGAAAAGTAGAGCGTGACGTGTATCTGCAGGTACTGGATACATTATGGATGCAACATTTAGAGAATATGCAACATCTACGAGAAGGCATACACTGGCGTAGCGTAGGTCAACGCGACCCATTGGTAGAATACCGTTCCGAAAGCTCGAAATTGTTTGATAGTTTGCAGGCTACCTTGCGTGACGAGGTAATAGGCGCGATCATGCGGGTTCGACCCAGTGACGTTCGCGCTGTAGTCGAGGAAGATCATGAAACAGAGCTGACACGACTAGCCGAGAATTCGGTCGAGCGTGGCGTAAACGAAATACTGGAAGGCGAGAGAAATCGCGACGATGATTTTACGGTCTCAAAAAAGCCAAAAGGTGAGACTCGAGCAAAGAACGACGCACGTAAAAAGAAGAAAAAGCAGAGGCAAAATCGCAAAAAAGGCAGGAAATAGTGAAGCACGCGGTCGAAGAAGTTAGGCTCAAGAATGGCGCGAGAGGATTATTGATAGACGTGCCAGGGGCGACAGTGATGAGCTTTCAGTTCCAGTTTCGCGCGGGCAATAGATACGTAAAAAGCAAGAACGTATATGAAACGGCGCACATTATGGAGCATATGGCTTTTGGCGCCAATGCAAGATTCAAGAACGAGCATGAATTTGAAGCTGAGTTTACCAAAAATGGCGCGTATCATAATGCGTACACCAGCGATATGTCTATGGTGTATATTGCGGACTGTGCCGATTTCGAGTGGGAAAGGATTCTAGATTTACAGCGTGTATCTATTTGCCAGCCAAAGTTCAATAATGAAGAGTTAGAAGCAGAAAAAGGAAATGTTCGAAGCGAGCTAACCGGATACCTAAATAATCATAATCGGTTATTGTGGCCAAAAGTCCAACAGCTACTTGGCGAAGACGTGTTGACTTTTAATCAGCGCCTCAAGACTATTCCGCGAGTAAAACTTAGGCACATCAAGGAACATCATGCGAGAACGCATACGGCCGCTAATATGCGGTTTGTCATCGCGGGAAAATTGCATGGGAGAAAGGCTGAAATCCGGCGTCAACTAGAGGAGTGGGAGTTGCCAGAGGGCGAGAGATTCCCGGCTCCGCAAGATGATTTTCATTCTGCGCGTCCTACCCTGATTCGCAGAAAGGAGGCGTCAAATCTAACCTTTGCATGGTCTATGATTGTTCCACGCGAGCTATCTGACGAGGAGTCGGATGCTATGGATTGTCTGGATCACATTCTGTCGGGAACAAACCACTCTAGGATATATGGAGCTGCTAGAAAGCGTGGATTGGCCTATCATATATTTAGTGATACATCAGTTGGCTTCCATGATTCGTCATGGGATTTTGGCGGGCAGGTTAACTTGGAAACCGCCGATCAGCTTTTCGATATAATCTTGGGCGAACTCAAGGCTGTTTTAGAGGGAAAAATTACAGAAGCTGAAATAGACGCGGCAAAATCATACGCACTAGGCAGGCACCAGATGGGCGCGCAAACCGTGTCACAAATAAGTAATTTTTATACTAACCGATATTTCGCGGATGACGTAGTGAAAGATTATGAAAAAGTACCTGATTCTATACGAAAAACAACACGAGATAGAATTATTGCCACGGCTAGTGAATTTATTCAGCATAATATCAATGTTCTGGCGGGCGTCGGTAGTGGCGAACGAAAAGAATTTGTAAAACTACACGACAAGCTTGAAGCGTTGTTTGAAAACGAAACTAAATAAGTTGTTATACTAATGCTATGAATATCGCGATTTTAGGCTATGGCGTAGAAGGCCAGAGTGCTTACAATTATCTTCAGGGCGCGCATCCGGGCGCGACATTTACGGTATATGACGGCGCGACTGCGCCACCGGCCAATCTGCCAGGAGGTGTAAAATTCGTCGGAGGCCTACAAGATTTCAAGGGTATTACTGCTGATTTGGCGTTTAGATCGCCGTCCATTCCTCCCTCAAAAGTTCAGGTATCCGGGGAGCTAACTTCCGTCACTAGATATTTCCTGAGGCACTGTCCCGCGAAAGTTATAGGCGTCACTGGCACCAAAGGCAAGGGAACGACATGTAGTTTGATAAAAGCCATATTTGATGCCACGGGTAAAAAGACATGGCTGGTTGGAAATATTGGAGTCGCCGCCTTGGACGTGTTGGCGCAGATACAGCCCAATGACATTGTCGTATACGAAATGAGCAGTTTTCAGCTGTGGGATTGTGACGTCAGTCCACATGTGGCAGTTGTCTTGGGGATAGAACCGGAACACCTGGATATACACAAAGATTTCAACGACTATTTGTTCGCGAAAGGCAACATAGCAAAGTACCAAAAACCAGATGACATACTAGTGTATAAGGGCGATAATCCGTACTCCGAATGGGTTAGCAAGGTTTCACCCAGCGCAAACAAAGTGCCGTATCAAGATTCGGAATATGCTCATGTCGAAAATGGCAGGTTTATGTACGGTGATAGCGAGTTATTTTCCGTCGCGGCGCTTAGGATTGCTGGAAAACACAATCGTGATAATGCCTGCGCGGCTATATCGGCCGTTTGGAAGTGGGTTCAGGACGGATTTGACATGGAGAGAGGCATAGAAACGTTTGAGGGCTTGCCACACAGACTGAAACTAGTGGGAACGGTTAATAACGTTCAGTATTTTGACGATAGTATCGGTACTACACCGGGTAGCACGATTGCCGCTATTGACGCATTTGACGTGCCAAAACTTTTGATATTAGGCGGTTCGAGCAAAGGTGCTGACTTTAGCAAACTAGCAAAAAAGCTGAAAGAGAGCACGGATATCCGAAGGGTGTTTCTGGTTGGCGCCGAGGCTCCTCGCATAGAGCAGGCTCTAAAAGACGTAATGTTTGCTAGGTATACCAACCTTGGTCATTCTGTGACTATGCCGGACATTGTAAAATCCGTTGCTAATACCGCCGAAGCGGGGGATGTAGTTATCTTGAGTCCCGCATGCGCGAGCTTTGACATGTATCAAAGTTATGCTGATCGAGGAGATCAGTTTATTCAGGCAGTACAGAATTTAGGCGCAGTATAGCGTCCAGTCTAGCTCCAATAGCGTCTGAAGGCTCTAGCACGCGCACGTGTGGTCCGGCTTCCTTTTCTATTCGACCCTTGATGTGATGATAATGGGTGCAGCCCAAAACGATTACGTCGGCCTCCCAGCGTTTTACCTCTCGTATAGTGGAATGAATGTCAATTCTTTTTGATTCGCCAATTTCTATTAATCTTGCCCACTGGCTGCAATCCGGCTCTACGACGGTCAGCCTGGATGCCCATTGTCGTTTCAGTCTTTGATATCGATGACTTTTGAGTGTGCTTGGTGTTGCGAGCACCGCGACTACGCCTGTCCGCGTCATTTTTGAAGCAGGCTTTATCATGGGCTCTATCCCCACGAAGTTAGTAGACGGATACTTTTTGCGAAGATCTACGATAGCGTTTGTCGTAGCGGTATTACAAGCAATGACGATAGCGTCGCATTCAGCCTCTAATAATGGTTGAATAGCACGGTCAGTCTTCGCAAAAATCTCGGATGGTCGTCCAGAACCGTAAGGCATGTTTTCGCTGTCGTCCACTAGAACGATCTCTACTTTTGGAAATAGTTTTTTTAGTTTGTCGGCTACGGATTTGCCACCTTTGCCCGAATCGAATACTCCAATTTTGGTCATAGATACAGTGTAACACGAGGCAGTAATGTATAATCGTATCTATGCAACCTCTGGAAAAAAGAATCCAGGCCCTTGCGAGTGATGTTGCGGCTGCGTATGAACAGCTGTCAATTGACGACAAGGCTAAACAACTAGCTGCTCTGGACGAAGAGTTGGCGGTGCCTGAGGTTTGGAATAATCCATCTGACGCACAGGCAAAGAGCAAGCAGCAAGCGGCACTTTCGGCGACCGTTCAGCCGTGGCAGACTTTGAAAACTCAAGTTGAAGACCTAAAAGAGTTAATGGATTTGGGTGATGATAGCTTGGCCGGTGAGTTTGACGGACAGATTAGTGCGATGGAAAAAGAGCTAGCCGAACGAAAAAAAGAACTATTGTTTAACAAAAAATATGACAATCTAGGCGCAATCATGCGTATTAGCGCGGGTGTGGGCGGCACTGATGCACAGGATTTCGCGGAAATGCTGGAGAGAATGTATCTGCGCTGGGCGGAAAGCTCTGATATGCAAACAACCGTGCACGAGCGCTCAGCTGGTGAGGAGGCTGGCATAAAGACGGTAGTTATTGAAATAAACGGTCCGTATGCCTATGGAAAGTTACGTAGTGAGAATGGTGTTCACAGGTTAGTACGACTCAGCCCATTTAATAGCGACAACCTACGTCAGACAAGCTTTGCATTAGTAGAAATATTGCCCCAAATAGACACGCCGGATGACGTACAGATAGATGAAAAAGACCTAAAGATAGACGTATATCGTGCCGGTGGACATGGTGGGCAATCGGTTAACACGACTGATAGTGCGGTGCGCGTAACGCACGAACCTACAGGAATAGTTGTTGCTATACAGAACGAGCGGTCGCAATTACAAAACAAAGAGACTGCTATGAAGATTTTGCGTTCTAAGCTAGCACAATTACAGATTGAACAGCATGCGGAATCAATCGCCGATTTGCGCGCTGGCGAGTCGGCCAATTGGGGTAGTCAGATACGAAACTATGTTCTACATCCTTATACTCTAGTAAAAGACACCAGGACAAAATATGAGGAGAAAGATCCGCAATCTGTCTTGGACGGTAAAATAAACGGCTTTATAGAAGCGTACCTGGAAAGCCAGTTGGGTGAATAAATTAACATTGACGCTGGTGTTCCTTCGTCGTGATGGTCAGGTCTTATTGGCTATGAAAAAGCGTGGATTTGGCGTCAACCGCTGGAATGGCGTCGGTGGCAAGATAGAAATGGGCGAGACTTTAGACCAAGCGTTGGTTCGCGAATCTAGGGAAGAAATAGACGTGGATCCAATACATTATGAAAAAAGCGCGGATATAAAATTCAACGAGTATTTCAAAGGACGGCCCACCATCATGCACGTTCACGTGTATTCGTGCACGAAGTGGGAAGGTGAACCAACCGAAAGCGAGGAGATGCGGCCGAAGTGGTTCGATGTAGATTCCGTGCCATACAAAGACATGTGGCCAGATGATCCGTTCTGGCTGCCACAAGTTTTAGCGGGCGACAAGATAGTAGCCAACTTTACCTTGGACAAGAACGATAAAATCATATCTCACGAAATAAACACCGTAAAACAACTGTAAAAAGCTAAAGTTTACTACAGTAATTATGCTATAATAATGTATAGAATGATTCTGTTAGATAGGGTAACTAAATCATACGGGCGCGATGACAAACCGGCGTTAAACCGGATTAGTTTGCATGTCGAGCCCAAAGAATTCGTGATAATTGTTGGTACGAGCGGGGCGGGTAAATCAACGCTTCTAAAACTATTAACTCGCGAAGAAAAACCCACAAGTGGCAAGATAGTCATTGGTGGTATTGATTACGATCAGCTAAAGGATAAACATATACCATTACTGCGTCGCAAGATTGGCGTGGTTTTTCAGGACTTTAAATTGCTACCACAACGAACTGTTTACGAAAATGTGGCCTTCGCGTTAGAAATAGCCGGTATGACTGGCAAGGAAATCAAAAACACCGTACCCAAGGTCATAGAGCTCGTAGGTCTGACTGGCAAAGAAAAACAGTTTCCTCACCAGTTGTCAGGCGGTGAACGTCAGCGGGTCGCGATAGCGCGGGCGGTCGTACGACAGCCAAAGATATTGATCGCTGACGAGCCTACTGGAAATCTGGATCCAAAACATAGTTGGGATATTGTTCGATTGCTAGAAAAGATTAACAAGTATGGCACGACTGTTTTGCTCACTACCCACAACGTTGAAATAGTGAACAAGCTGAAAAGGCGAGTGATCACGCTGGAACACGGCAAGATTACTAGTGATCAAGCGCAAGGGAGTTATAGGCAATAATGGGTAAAAAGAAAAACCAAGAGCCAAAGGCATTAACGCAGGGTCGCAAGACGCGCCGTCGTTGGTTGACTTTTGTGCGCATGTGCCGATACGGAGTAAATAACTTTAGTCGAAACATGTGGCTGACCGTCGCCGCTACTGCGGTTATGACGATAACATTGTTGATAATGTTCATGACTCTCGTAGCCCGTCAGGTGCTGATAGACACTGTTAACGAAATCAAGGACAAGGTCGACATGTCTATATATGTCGATACTGACACCACTGCAGATCAGGCCGCGGCTATCAGGGATGCGATCAGCAAGTTGCCAACGGTAACGAGCGTTGTGTATATAAGTCCCGAACAGGGTCGCGAAGACTTCGCCAAACAGAACAAAGGCGACATACAGACGCTAGATGCACTGAACGAGGCGACTAACAAGCTACCAGGTATATTTCGAATAAAAATCGTGGACATCAACGATCCGGCCGAGTTGAACAAATTTGTTAACAATAACGAACTATACCAAGAACACAAGGATCCTGATCGTGAACCTTCCTTCCAGGGAGATAGAAGGACGGCGATAGAGACTATCGGGCGATGGGTGGAATTCGCGGAACGTGGCGGACTGATAGCGAGCGTTGTGTTCATGATAATTTCGGCACTGATAGTATTCAATACGATACGCATGGCAATATTTAACCGAAAAGAAGAAATCCAGATGATGAAGCTAATAGGCGCGGATCGTAGTTTTATCAGAGGGCCTTTCGTCGTCGAGGCAATAGTCTATGGGTTTATTGCCGCCTTGATAGCGACAGGTCTGGGTATCGGTGCGCTTTATGCGCTCAAGGATAGAATCAACGAATGGGTAACGATAAGCGGAACAATAGACCTAGTCACCGCTTATCTGGGATTGATACTTCTGGCGATGATATTAGTTGGATCAGTAATTGGGGTAATCTCGTCCCTGCTAGCTACTAGGAAATATTTAAGAATCTGATTGCAGTGTTACAAGCTTAAGCGTATTGACGTTGCTATGAAAAGTATACTAAGATAAACATAGTATGAAGTATTCTGCCACACAAATGCAAAAAAAATTGATTATCAGGGTCTGCCTGGTATTTTTAGCTGTTATCTTGAGCTTTAGCGTACCTGTTGCAATGATACAGGATGTATCTGCTGATGAGTTCGATAGAAAGATTGCTGAAATACAGGCCGAGATCGATGCGTATCAGTCCGAGGTAAATAAACTCAATAGCAAGGCCAATTCGCTGCAGAGGGAAGTCAATGCTCTTAATGGTCAGAAAAGGATTATACAAAAAAGAATTGATTTAAATAATGCTAAACATGATCGGCTGGCAAAAAAGATACAAGAAAATAAAGACAAGATTGCAGAGAACCAAGATGTCCTGGGAGAGGCTATAGTTGAATTATATTTGTCTGGGGATATAACTTCACTGGAGATGCTGGCAAGTAGCAACAGTGTAGCGGATTATCTAGATCAAGAGGCGTACTATAGCACTATAAAAGATACAGTAGTGACAACAATCGAGTCCACAAAACGACTCAAAAAGGAATTAGAGGAACAAAAAAAGGAAGTCACGCTTCTATTAGCCGAGCAAAAGCTTGCCCGCAATGAGTTGGCGAAAAAGGAGCAGGAGAGAGCTTACCTTGTCGCAAAAACACGTGGAGAGGAGGCTGAATATAAGAAGCTTGTTAATAAAAGGGAAAAAGATAAGCTGGAGGTCCAGAAAGCACAACAGGCCGCTATAGAAGCTAGATTGCTTGCGTCTGGCGGGTTTAACTTTATATCGGATCCATCCAAGGGTGGCTACCCATGGGAAGCTGGTTGCTGGGTCGACGCAAATGCATGGTCGCACGGCGGCCCTAATGGGAATGGTACGGATCCGCTAGGGTATGGTTGCCGTCAATGTGTTAGCTATACGGCATGGAAGGTTGGACAACGGACCGGCAACTTTCCGCGATATTGGGGCAATGCAAACATGTGGCCGGGCAGTGCACGCGCTGCTGGCTATACAACTGGTCATTCACCACGAGCAAACTCCGTCGGTGTGATATCTGCGGGCGCATATGGTCATGTTGTTTGGGTTGAACAAGTTCATGGGGACGGCACCGTGACCGTAAGCCAGTATAACTACTATTTGAACGGTGTTGGATGGGGCCATTATAGCAAGATGCGGGTTTCCGCTGCCACATATGATACTTACATTTATTTCTAATGGCTACACCTCTAGACAAATCAACATGCTTATGCTATAATGAGCATGTAAATGAAACGACTGTCCACCATACCGGTCCAAAAATACAAAAAAGCCGCAAAAAACATCATGATCGCCACGGCCAGTATTGCGCTAGTGGCGACTTTGCCTTTTGCGCTCGTTGACGTTTCATACGCGGATCAGTTCGATGATCAAATTGCCGCGATAGAAAAAGAAATCGAGCAATATCAAAAAGAAGCGAAAAAATTGAGCGATAAGGCTGATTCGTTACAAAAAGAGATTGATGCGCTAAATAACCAAAAAAAGGTAATTCAAAAGAGAATAGCTCTAAAAGAGGCCGAGCATAAACGCCTAGAAGTACGTATAGCCGAGAATGAGCAAAAAATTTTGAATACTCAGGATGTGCTGGGCGAGACAATAGCCGAATTATATCTGTCGGGCGATATCACGCCACTAGAAATGTTGGCTAGTAGTCAAAGCATCGCTGAATACGTAGACAAAGAAACGTATCAAAACAGTATACGTGACAATCTAGTCATCGCTATCGCCACTATCAAGCGAGTCAAAGCCGAATTAGAGCAACAAAAGAAAGACGTCGAACGTGTCATAGCCGAACAAGAGTTTGCGCGCGATGCGTTGGTGGCCAAAGAAAACGAACGTCTAGCACTGGTGAACGAAACTCGCGGGCAGGAATCTGCATACAACAAGTTGGTAGGTGAACGCGAACGTCAAAAGCTGAAACTACAAAAAGAACAGCAGGAAGCAATTGAGGCTGCACTACAGGCTGCAGGTGGCTTGGCGAATATTCTGCCAGGAGATCCAAATAAGGGTGGCTACCCTTGGGAGTCTGGTTGCTGGGTAGACGCATGGGCTTGGTCACATGGTGGCGTGAATGGTGACGGTAGTGATCCGCTAGGATATGGTTGCCGTCAATGTGTCAGCTATACGGCATGGAAAGTCGGTCAGCGCACGGGTCAGTTCCCTTATTATTGGGGTAATGCGAATATGTGGCCAGCTAGTGCTAGTGCCGCTGGATTTACCACGGGTAGCACGCCCGCTGAAAACTCCGTGGGCGTCATATCCGCGGGTCAATATGGTCACGTCGTGTGGGTTGAAAAAGTTAATGGCGATGGAACGATAAACGTTAGTCAGTATAATTATTTCAACGCCGGCGGTTCGGGCTGGGGCCATTACAGCGAAATGCAGGTAAACGCCAGCACCTACGATACGTATATCTATTTCTAAGCAAAAACGCTATAATTATATGAAGTGACAGAAGAGGGTAAACCAAAAAAATGGAGCTTTACGCCTAGCACATTCGTGCTAGTTTTGGCGTGTGCCGTTATCGTCGGGTACGCGGGTGGTATGCGAAACGACAGCATAGTCAATCTAGTTGCGCCTGTTTTTGGGGTTAAGCCACTCACGGGTACTTTGGATTTTGACAGTGTGCAACAAACGTACAGACTACTAAAGGCTAATTTTGACGGTGAAATAGATACCCAAGATTTGATCAATGGCGCTAGCAGAGGCTTGGTAGCAGCCGCCGGCGATGAGTACACGATGTATTTGGATCGCGAAGAGGCAGAGGCTTTTAACAAAGATCTGACGGGTGATATAGGTGGCGGAATTGGTGCAGAGATAGGTGGTCGTGATTTTAAACCTACGGTCATACGAACTTTGGACGGAACTCCTGCTGGAAAGTCGGGCCTGCGTCCTGGCGATACCATCGTGGCGGTTAATGATGTTGCGGTTGGTGGACTAACATTAAACGACGTCGTCAGTATGATACGCGGAAAAATAGGCACGACAGTAAAAATAACAGTTCTTCGAGGCCTAGCGTCAAAGGAATTTTCTATCACGCGGGCAGAAATAATCGCTCCAGGTGTCGATAGTGAAATTCGTGATGGAATAGGTATATTGACGCTGAACCGGTTTGACGAAAAAGTCGTGGATGACGCCAGAAAGGCTGCCAAACAGTTCGTGTCCGCGGGCGTAAGGGGCGTTGTATTGGATATGCGTGGAAATGGCGGTGGATTATTGGATTCGGCGCGTAAAATCGCAGGAATCTGGTTGAATGATAAGGTGGTAGTGATAGAAAAGACGGGCGATAGAGTAAAAGACGAGCTTCGCACGGATTCTGACGCAGTCTTGAACGGTATTCCAACGGCAGTGTTAATTAACGAATCCAGTGCTAGTGCTAGCGAGATAGTTGCGGGAGCACTGAGCGACTACGATGTAGCCACACTGATAGGCAAAAAGACTTTTGGGAAAGGTAGTGTACAACAGTTGATAAACTTGCAGGGCGGAGCCGTATTAAAGGTTACTATTGCTAAATGGTATACGCCAAATGGCAAGAATATAGACAAAGATGGCATAAAACCAAAGATAGAAGTCGACTTCACGGCAGAGGACGCTAACGCGGGTCGTGACCCGCAGCTGGACAGGGCTATAAACTACCTAAAAAAGTAGACGAAATTTTAACCGTGTAGTAGTATAAGCATATGCAAGAAGAATCAACAGAACAAACAAATAATCAACCCGCATCTACAGATGTATCCCCGGAACCGACCACGGAAGAAACCGTTGCTCCTCCGGTTACTTCGCAAACTCCATCTGCAGATGAAAAACCGAGCGAGGCACCAGCACCGGCTACTCCTGCGACAGAAGAGCCAAAGGGTGCAAAGATTCTGTTAGTTGAAGATGACGTTGCCTTGGCGTCAGTATATAGGTCCCGTTTAGAGTTGGAAGGCTTTAATCTCCGTGAAGTAAATGATGGCGAGCAGGCTTTGGCGGCCGCGAAAGAGTTCCAACCAGATTTGATATTATTGGATGCCATGATGCCAAAGATTAGTGGCTTTGATGTATTGGACATATTACGTAATACACCAGAGACAACCAACATCAAGGTAGTTATGCTGACCGCGCTTAGCCAACCAAAGGATAAAGAGCGCGCCGAATCACTAGGAGTTGATGACTATTTGGTCAAATCACAAGTAGTCATAGGCGATGTAGTTGACCGCGTGAAACATCATTTGAACATGGAATAAAAAACGGCCCTAACGGGCCATTTTTTATATATCATCAAACTATTGAACTTCGACTCTAGTACGAGCAACTGATTTACCGGTAAATCGGCTTTTCTTTACGCGGGCGAAGTTTACAACTCCGTCAACTGCGGCGTGAATAGTGAAGTTACGGCTCATGTAAGTACCATTGCCAGCAACTTTGGTGGCGCCTGTTTGGCGTACCAATACTTCACCAGCACGAACCTTTTGGCCGCCGAATCGTTTGACGCCCAGTCGTTGACCGGGGCTATCTTTGACGTTTTTACTGGAACCGCCAGCTTTGACGTGTGACACTTGGTAACTCCTTAATTATTATCAAAAATCTAAACCATTGTAACTGATTATTTGACATACGTCAACCCCTGACAGAGCCTTTCGTCACATTGACAAAATACAGCAAAAATACTAGAATATACCCAACATTATGCTACCGATTTACATGGAGGGAGTGGTGATAATGTTGAAGCGTTTGATCGCGTTTGACGCCAGAGTATCAAACAATGGCAAGGTCGTGGCCGCCGTGGTCGCGGCCGTATGCGTGGCATGCGTGGTGGTTATCGTGTCCCTGTTCTCGATGAACAATGACTCGAAAGCTGTCTCGCGGTCATCGACGGACGTGCTGTCGGAGGATCTGACCATCGTCAATGATAATCAGGTTCAGGATCCCGATGAAACCGTACTGGGCTATCGATTCACTCGCGAGTTTCAAGTAGATGCATACATGAATCGTTTGCATTCTTCCTTGAACAACGCGCAGACCCCAGTAGAGCGACACGATGCGTTCTGGGGAACGACCTGCGACATCTGGTCGGAAAACGGCGAACCGTTGCCGTTCGATGGTAATGTGTTCTGGGACTACCTCACATTCAAAGAAGCGGGGATAGTCCTCCTCGGTCTCATCGATGAGGGAAAGATGCCGTACGACCTCGCAGGGTATCTGCAGAACGAGATGGATCGTGCCTTTGGGGAAAACCCGCAGCCACGTTGTCCTAACTGAAATTAGCAAAGGAAGGATATGCCAATGTCGCGAATACGGCCATCCGTAGCCGTTGCCACGGCGTGTGCTGCGCTGTTGACGGCAGTCGGATGTGCAAGTACTGTCGCCGGTGAACCGCAGTCGCTGATGGCGCGTTACGTGGAGCGTTTGCACGACAACGTCGAATTGGCGAACTCGCCCGAGGAGAAACACGAGGCCTTTTGGACTACCGTGTGTGATACCGAGCGCGAGATCAAGGCCGATCGCCCTGACCATCTAGCCGACTGGGAAAGAGATCTGTTCGCAGAGAGATATAACGAAGAGACTCGGTTGTACTGGATGCAACTAGCCGACCCTGATAACTTCGGCGAGAACGGACAGTTTCCGCTGAACCGCCTTGTCGAGGATATGGCTAATCAGATGGACAATCGTGAATCATGCGATTTCAGGCGGTGACATCAGGTTACGCTAACAATGAATAGGGGAATGGTGGGCCAGTGACATTAGTTGCTGGCCTGCCAAAGCCCATGTTTGAACCGGACCTATAAGGGGTCTTTTTTTTATTGCTTTTCAAACACTAATAGTTCACGGGCTACGACCTGGCCTGGACGAAAGTAGAGTAAATCTCTGGCGTTGACGTTTTTGAATTCAATCTGTTTGTATCCGTAAGTATCTAATTTCTTTACGAGATGTAGGTGAGTGAAACGATCATTGCCATCGTTCCAGGCGGGAACGGCAATACACAGGGGCGTACCAGATTCTATTTGGCCCGCGATATTTTGCAAAAATTTACCGACAACGGTGTCGCAAGTATTCCTCACCTCGGCTAATTTCTTGTCACTTGGCGGGGCGCTGAATGGTTGGCCCAAGTATGATTCGGCGGCGACAGCGTCTATCATGCCTGGCCACTTGGTGTCGGTAGCGTCGCCAGCAAATAATCTCCATTTGGTATTGATATGATGATACCCTTGTAGCCATTCTAGATTTTTATTGCTGTAACTAACCATTTTTTCCGATAGATCTGTTCCGATTACGTCATATCCCATCAGTACCGATTCCTGCAACAGGACGCCTGTTCCGCAAAATGGGTCCAGCAGAGTTAATGGTTTTTCCTTATTGCCCACAGCTAAGTTTATAACTATTTGAGCCAATTTGGGTGGTAGCATACCAACGAAAGCGTCGCGCGCGGGACGAGCCTGGTCTCGGCGGGCTAGGGCGGTAATGTTTTGCGAACCGGTGCTTTCGGCGATGACTACCTTGCCGTTATGGCCTCTTATGATCATCAATTCTACCTTGTTTGGTGATAAACCTAGTTTGTTGTGGTGTGAAGAAGCACTGCTGATAGCGGTGTGTTCGTTGGGCACCACGCGTAGACTAACTCCAGATTCTTTAAGCTTTGATTTTAGAATATGGCCAGTCCGTTTCACTTCTTGGACGGTTATAGTAAAACCATACGCGCTAATTCCGACAGTAATCTTTCCTGACGATCCTCTCCACTTGCGCGCATATGTTCGCACCAGTTCCATGCTCGTTTTTCGCCAATCGGATCCGGTTAGTTCACTGACGACCATGCCAGCTTTTATAGTTCCGCCCAGTCTTTCTATATCGAATGATTCGCAGTTCACGATAGCTGAATCATGACCAAACCAATGAACGTCACCATGGACTCTCTCGAGTTCGGCTATTCCGATAGCGGGTTGTCGTCCGAGCATCGCTATAAACTGCATACTATAAGTATATTATAGATAGGATAATCTTTGCGAATACGTTAAACGAAATCGTATATACGGTATACTAGTATGTATGTCATTTAGAGCTTGGCTCAGTCTTATTACAGTAATCTTGCTGGTGGGCATTCTATTTTTGTCGCGACACGAATTATTGCATGCGTGGGAACTGTTGTCACAGGTTAATCTGTGGGTTTTGTTATTGATGATACCTCTGCAGATTTTAGTTTATTACGCGGGTGGCGAGATGATATTTTCTTATCTAAAAGGTAAGGGTCAAATGCTGAATACTAAAAGGCAGGAGTTAATTCGCATCGCACTAGAGGGTAACTTTGTAAATCATATTTTACCCAGCGGTGGCGTGAGTGGCGTATCGTATCTTACATGGAGGCTTGGTTATCTGAACGTTCCTCCAGGGCGCGCGACTATGGCGCAGGTTGTTCGTCATGCGTCAGGATTCTTTGCGTTTGGGGTATTGTTGCTTCTGTCGTTGTTTCTAGTCACTCTAGACGGCACGCTAAACCGTTGGATTATTCTAGCTAGCGCAATGTTGTTTGGATTGATGACGATAACAATATTATCGGGTGTTTATCTGTTGAGTAGCAAACACCGCATAGACAAGTTTTCGTCGTGGATCTATAGGCTGTTGAATCTAGTAGTTAGACGAGTCACCTTTGGCAAGAGGCGAAAACTAGTGAATGAATCGACAATTCAAACATTTCTAGATGATATGCATCATGATTTTTTGGAACTGCGCGCTGACAAAAGGTTACTCAAAAAACCCTTCCTATGGGGGATAGTCTATACGCTAGGTGATGCTGGTATGTTCATGATCGCGTTTTGGGCACTTGGCGAGGTATTTAACCCCGCGCCGGTATTGATAGCGTACGGCGTGGCTACGCTCGTCGGGTTCTTTGTGCTGACCCCTGGTGGTGCTGGCGCGTACGAAGCTGTCATGGTTACGTTCCTGGCCTTTGCCGGTATAGCAGGAGGCGTGGCAATCGCTGGTATATTGCTAGCAAGGGTAATAATACTGCTGGGTACGATTGCGTTTGGGTATATATTCTATCAACATGCGCTCGCAACTCACGGAGGAGACAACAATGCACCCCCGCCTCAGCGTCAGTGACTTTATTGCTTCGACTAATCAGACGCTGGAATACGCGTATCCCCTCATCGAGGTAGAGGGAGAGGTCGCGAGTTTCAAGGTAAATCAGGGCAAGTTCGTATTCTTTGATATAAAAGACGACGGCGGTAGTGTCGGGTGTTTCATGATGGTTTTTCAGTTGCGCGTACCGATAGAAGACGGCATGAAAGTAGTGGTAACCGCTACGCCAAAATTGACCCAGTGGGGCAAGTTCAGTCTGACGGTAAAAGCCATTCGTCCTAGCGGCGAAGGCAGTATAAAGAAAAGTTTCGAGCTGTTGCGTAAAAAACTTGAACACGAAGGTCTATTCGCCGTTGATAAAAAAAGAATATTGCCGAAAATACCACAGAACATCGCTGTCATCAGTAGTAATCAAGCCGCAGGATATGCTGACTTTATAAAAATCCTGAATGACAGATGGGGCGGATTATCTGTCGACGTGGCATCCGTGCAGGTGCAGGGCGAGGCGGCACCCGACCAGATTATTAGGGCACTGAACTATTTTAATACTCAAGAAGAGTTACCGGATGTGATCGTGTTGATTAGGGGTGGCGGTAGCGCTGATGACCTGTCTGCTTTTAACGACGAAAAGCTAGTGAGGGCAGTGGCATCCAGTAGAACGCCAGTGTTGACGGGAATCGGTCACGAGGTCGATACATCACTATGTGATTTGGCTGCTGACGTTCGCGCTGCAACACCTAGTAATGCCGCGCAACTATTGGTCCCAGACAGGCACGATGTCATTCACGGTATTCGGCTACAGGTGGGTGCGTGCGTACCCCAAGTCATCAATACAATCGACGGACTAAAGGCGCGAATCGACGGTACGGTAGAGGACGCGGTGGAAAAAGTGGAATACGAGCACCGCAGATACCAGGAACACTTAATACACGTACGACACGTATTGTCGCAGCTGGATCCGGCGAGGGTGCTAGAAAGAGGGTATGCACTGGTTCGCGGCAAACTATCAGTTGGACAGATTTTTGAACTAGAAACAGCGCAGGCTATAATAAAAGCAAAGGCAATAGCCATCGAAACACAAAAACCTACATCTCCTTCAGCGCCTGAGCGGCCATAATTTTCCCTGGACTTCGCAATATAGTTATAAACTATGTTTTGTCGTCCATAAAAAATTATTGCTCGCGCATGCATCTGGATTAAATGCAGGCTTTGTATTACGCTGGCTATAGAGTATGACAAAAAGTAATCCGACAATTCAGGAAAAAATAGACGAGCTAGACAAACTAGTGGCTTGGTTTGATGGCGATGACTTTCAGCTAGAACAAGCAACGGAAAAGCTAAAACAGGCTGCGAAACTAGCGAACGAAATCGAAAAAGATCTGAGCGAAATATCAAACGACGTACAGCAGGTAAAAAAGTCGTTTGCTAGTGACGAATGACAACTATTGCTTGGATAGGGTTTGCGTTATTGCTGATTTTTGGATTGGTCGTGGTTCGTGGCGCTCCATATGTACCAACTAGGCGCAAGCTGATAGATAACGCGTTCAAAAAATTATACAAACTAGATAAAAACGATGTACTGGTAGATATTGGTAGTGGTGATGGTGTGGTGTTACGCGCGGCGGCACGGCGCGGGGCCCGGGCGATAGGGTACGAGTTAAACCCTGTGCTAGTGATAGTTTCGAGGATGTTGTCACGAAGTTCGTTAGTATCTGTACGCTTGGCTGATTTCTGGATGGTTACGCTGCCACCAGAAACGACGGTTGTTTATACTTTTGGAGATTCGCGAGATATCAAAAAAATGTACAAAAAGGTCGAACAGGCGGCAACTCGTCATAATAAAACACTTTATTTTATAAGTTTTGGCTTTCACGTTCCGGGTGTAAAAGAGCACAAAAAAGACAAGAGCTTTTATCTGTATAAAGTAGCGCCCAGTACTTTACAGCACAGATAAGCACAAGTATAATAGTGGGTATGAAGAATCCACGCAGTAGTGAACGCGGTGCCATTTCGGGAATGCTCGTCGCCGTTATTGGGTTGAGCGTACTAGTTTTGGGTCTAGGCGTTTTTAGCATTTGGGCTTTTGTCGCGTATACCGAAGCACAAGACGACGTGGATCAAAAGTTGCGAATCGCACGTATTGAGGCGGCTCAGGAACAGGCTGAAAAGGACGAAGAGGATTTCGCGCAACGCGAGAAAGAACCTACCAAGACGTTTCGTGCCCCAGATGACTATTGCGGACTACGATTCCAGTATCCAAAAACCTGGAGCGCGCATTGGTCAGAGAGAATCACTAACGGTGGTGATTTCCAGGCATATTTGAACCCAGACTATGTACCTCCAATTCACAATTCGGAACAATTCGCCCTGCGCGTAACTATCGAGGCGCGTGATTTTGACGACGTACTAAAGAGGTACGACAACCTAATCGCAAAAGGTGATTTAAAGCAAAGTTCATCGAGTTCACAGGGGCATCAGGGTGTACGGTTGACGGGCAATTTTAGCAAGAATATTCGTGGCGACGCCGTTTTGTATCGATGTCGATCGTTGACCATCACGGTTCAAACCGATGTTCTAGATACGTTCAAAACAGATTTTCAGTCGATTGTATCTACTCTAGATTACAACGAGTAACCACTAGCTTTACAGGGGTAATCGCACTTTTTTACAGCATTTTTTGCGATGCGTGCGTGATAAACTGGATATAACGATGAGTGTGGAGGGAGAACGTAATATCGGGGGTATTTCTAGTCGCTTATTTGACGAGTCTATTCTGCCTGCCAGCGCTGCCCAAGAGCTTATTTCTCCACTAGTGCTACTGCGACAATTAGGGTTGTCCGCTAGCGAAAAAGGGTTAGATCCCGAACAACAAAAACTGCTAGGCGAGCAGATGGCCTTGACTAGCGAAAGGGCGCTACGAATGGTGACTAGTTTGAGCATGATTTCGTCCAGCCAGCAGATGTTACCACTAGAGCCTGTCAATCCTATGACCGTGTGCAGGGAGGTGGTACATGAACTGTCACCGATGTTCATGGCACACGGGCAAAAGATTACACTACAATCGCGCAGTCGCGTGCCACTAACGGTCGCGAATAGAAATGTCCTGCAAAGGATACTCTTGGCTTTTGGCGACAATGCTTTGCATTATGGTTCTGACGAACATCCTATATCCATGGCCATAACTGGTCATGGCGATACCGTACGTATAGGTATCCGTGATCGTGGCCCTGCGGTACCGACGGATATATGGAACAAACTAGAAGACCGCGTGTCTAGGCGAGCACGCGCGCCGCTCAGCAATCGTCCTCATGCCAGCGGTGTTAGTTTGATGGCCGTTCGACGTTTGGCAGAGAGGATGAATAGCGTCGTGGGAATAGTGCGACATCGTGACGGCGCGACCTTTTATATTGATCTAAACGTATCTAGGCAAACAAGTCTGCTATGAGCGCTACTGTATTGGTCATTGAAAGCGAGCCGTGGCTGGGCGACCATTACCAGAGGCAATTAGAGTCACAGGGATTCAAAGTCGCACGCGCGTCGCACGCGTATGACGCTATCGATCGTGTTGACGAGGAATCGCCAGTCGCGATAATTATGAGTTTGCTTTTGAATGGTCCCGGGGCGTTAAATTTGCTTCACGAATTGCAGAGTTATAGCGATACCGCTGACATACCGGTCATAGTGTGTACTAGTATAGACGACCTAACTCTAGAAGATCTGGAACCTTATGGCGTACATAGGATTATCAACAGCGTCACTATGCGACCTGGCGACGTAGTCCATGCCGTCAGGAGCGTGACCGCGAGCGTATGAAAAGGATGTCAATATGAACGCTACGCGAACGAGGGCAATTGTATTGCGTCGAACTAACTACGGCGAGGCCGATAGAGTATTGGATTTATTGACGCCCACTGGGCGGTTTAGCGTTATGGCGCGCGGGGTACGCAAAGAAAAGTCAAAACTGGCGGGTGGGATAGAGCTTTTCGCGGTTTGCGACGTAGTACTAGGGCGGGGTAAGGGAGATTTGGGCGTGCTGACTTCGGCGCGGATGGTTAGTTTTTATCGACATGTCTTGGATGATTATGACCGTATGAACTTCGCATATGAAGTACTGGCACAGGTGGCCAAGGCGAGTAGTAGCCTGGACGAACCTGAGTGGTATGACATCGTGGCGGAAGTACTGGCGGCGCTAGACGTGACGAGCGTGCCGATAGAATTGGTGCAAACGTGGTTTTACGTGCGTATCGCCAGCATGCTGGGCGACGATTTGAATACCCAGCGTGATACTAGTGGTAGCAAGTTGGATAGTGATAAAAAATATCGTTATGACACGACGGAAAAAGGCCTAGTAGCCGACGAGGCTGGGTATATAACGGCTGAACATATAAAGATACTGCGATTGGTCGGGGCAAAGGATTTGAATACGATTCTGCAAGTAGGGGGAATCGGCGAGTATTTATCGGATTGTTTAGATGTTGCTCGACGTCATGCCGCGCTGTAGATAGATACACCCCACGCCGAGGACGCGGGGCGCATCTACTCGAAATGGGGTGTCACATCGGGTGTCCGATGAATCGTTTGAACTCGAACCGCGACGTCAGAACCTTGCGAATTCGTTGCGCTCGGTGCTGGGTCCGCATCGCCGTGTTGACGATTCGCACCAGTGGATCTTGACCGAACTGTTGTTCGGCATTGGCTGCCTGGAAAAGTTGGTCAGCGGTGGGTTCTCCGTCACATTCGGCGAACAGATCTTCCCATTCGCTCAGCTGGCGTTTCATTCGCAGTCTGCTGGGCAGTCCACGGATGTTTTCGCGGTACATGCTTCTGACAAAGCGCATTGCGCTGGCGGGCCACGTAAAGATCTGAACCAGCAAATGGAAAAATGGCATGGCCGCTCCTTTCTATTCGCTGATTTTCCTGACGATGCGTGACAACAGGCGCTGGCCGGCACGACGTCTGGCGCGCGCGACCTTTGCCACTGCGGTGTCGACGACATTGATCGCGGGGCGCAGGGCGTCGGTGATGATCAGTCGCGCGTAGGTGACGCGTTGATGTGTCTCGGCGAACCTTTCGATTCTGCGATCCAACTTGGCGTCGGGTCTCATGACCATGTCAGCTCCTTCCACGGAACACCCGGATGGGTGATAGTACTCGTCGGCCGGCGCTTTTCGCCAGCTCGAACACCAGTAGTACGACGTCGGGAATCGGATTCCAGATGTAGTCGCCAGTTAGTTTCGCCATTCGGCGCTGGCGTGCTCGTTTCAGCAATGTTACTCCATTCGTAAAACGTCTGGATGATAGTAAGGCAAAATGGTATATTTTGCAATTAGTTCTTGTGGGTCCAAGAACCAAGACCCCACCTTTTGTACCGACAAAAGGTGGATAAAAACTCGTGACGGCCTCGCCCCGCGGTAAGAAACAGTATTAATCATTCTCTGGGTGTCTGCGGAACTCGCACTGGCTATCGGGTCAGGCTCAAACATCCTCGCCACGCCATGAATGATTAATACTGCTTCATCCGGTGTCTGTAGATGTCACATTCCGGCTACGCGCGAAAACAGCAAAACGGCAAGGAGTTTGTAGGCACCCCGGACCCCGTAGACTGCAGAAGAACTACAAAATACCATTTACCAGCTACCAACTAAGCCACTATCGGTGACTCGTGTTATAATTACCAGAGTAATGACAGAGAAGAATCAAGAATTGGAAAATATAGTTAGCTTGGCCAAGCGCCGAGGGTTTATTTATAACGGGTCTGATGTTTACGGTGGACTGTCTGGTACGTGGGATTATGGTCCACTGGGCGTCGCGCTGAAGCGCAACATTATGGATCTATGGTGGAAGACTTTCGTCGAGGATCGTGACGATATGTATGGTGTCGACGCGGCTATTTTGATGAATAAAAAAGTGTGGGAGGCCAGTGGTCATACTGCTACATTTAGCGATCCATTGGTAGAGTGTGGCAATTGTAATTCGCGTCACCGCGCGGACAAGTTGGAAGATCGAAACAAATGTCCAACTTGTGGCAAAGAAGGAACCTTTGGCGAGGAAAAACAGTTCAATATGATGTTCAAAACAAACGTTGGGCCTTTTGCCGATGATGATTCTATCAGTTATCTGCGCCCAGAAACAGCGCAGGGTATATTTACGAATTTCAAAAACGTCGTTGATAGTTTTTATCCGGATTTGCCGTTCGGCATTGCACAGCAGGGCAAGGCATTTCGAAATGAAATCAGTCCACGCGACTTCGTGTTCCGTAGCCGCGAGTTCGAACAAATGGAAATCGAATACTTCGTCCATCCAGATAAATGGCAGGAATCGTTTGATAATCTGTTGACAGATATCAAATCGTTCCTAGATTCACTGGGACTACCCGCTGATAAAATCCACGAATTAGAAGTGTCAGAAGAAGACCGCGCGCACTATAGCAAACGAACAATCGACATCGAATATGACTTTCCAATTGGCAAGGAAGAATTGCTGGGATTGGCGTATCGCACGGACTTTGACCTGATGAATATCCAGAACAATAGCGGTAAATCGATGGAATACACGATAAAGGGAACGAACGATCGTTTCGTCCCGCATGTCATCGAGCCGTCGTTTGGCGTCGAGCGCGCGCTAATGGCCGTAATGTCCGCGGCGTATACAGAGGACGAAGTAAACGGCGAAAAGCGCATCGTCATGAAATTTCCAGAACATCTAGCACCAGTAAAATACTGCGTATCGCCACTGCTCAAGAACAAGCCAGAACTGGTAGAAAAAGCTCGCGAAGTATACCAAATGCTAAAGAAAAAGCACGGCAACGTCATGTGGGACGACAATGGAAATATAGGCAAGCGCTACCGACGCCAGGACGAAATCGGCACGCCATATTGCGTGGTTATAGACTTTGACACTCTGGAAAACGACACGGTAACAATCCGTGACCGTGACACGACAGAACAGAGGCGAATTACAATAAAAAGTGTTATATCTTCCGGAGACATGTAGCATATCACTGGATTGCGATAGAATAGAGAAAGTGATGAACTGGGATGTCATAATAAATACACTTCAGGGCGCCAGCCATATAGCAACTGTCGGGTTACTCATTGTTGCAGCGATAGGCCTAAAGCAGCTGAGTATCAGTAAGAAAGCTGCTAATGCAACTGCGAAACGCGATTCGATTAAGGCGGCAAATGAACAAATACGATATTTTGGTGAAACTATAATTCCCCTTGTAAATAAAATGGACACATACATCGCAAAAAATAACATTACACTACTGGATGAGTCAAGCTTTGAAATTAAAGATGACAGAATAGAGGTAGCTCTAAGGCCCAATGGCGCACAAGGTGCCAAGCAGTTTAATATGATAGGAGAACATGTATTGGCAATTATAAATAATCTTGAAATTCTATCTACGGTATTTGTATCGGGTCTTGCCGACGAAAAAGTGGCGTTTAAGACTATCGGAAAGGCATATTGCAGTATTACAGAAAAATGCATGCCAATAATCGCCACAATAACAGAGCACGACAAACACTATTATCAGAATTCAATAGAGTTATATAGATGTTGGAATGATCGAATAGAAAAAAGCTCACTACAAGAGCAAAAAAAGGAAATTGAGAACGAACTTTCTCGTAAGGGAAAATCAAAAAAGATAGTTCAATTAAATAATGTTGACGATTAGACCAATAACGATAAGGTGATACTTCGAGAATAAAGGCCTATCCTTTAAAAGTGTAGAATCGTGTAATTTCGCGCAAAGCCGAACGGGGTGTGAAGTATCTGGTAGAATAAACATATGACTATAACGCTAGCGATTGTGGCAACGATAATTTTGGCCGGGTTGGGTGTTTTCCAGTTGGCGTTGGCGCTGGGTGCGCCGTTGGGCAGATATGCCTGGGGCGGTCAGCACAAGGCCGTGTTGCCTGCGAAGTTACGTATAGGTAGCGTCATATCGATAGTATTGTATGCGCTTTTTGCGATAGTCGCGCTGGATAAGGCTGGTGCTGTAGATGTACTCAACGATGGAGTAGTAGATGTGGCGATATGGGCGATTGCCGGTTATTTGTTTATAGGTGTTGCGATGAATGGCATATCACGTAGTAAACACGAACGCTATACGATGACGCCTATAGTCGCGATGCTAGCAGTGCTGTTTTTGGCTGTTGCGTTGAGCTAGATTGACTCCGGGGCCCTAACTGAAAAAAACAGGGAACCTATTGTCAATCAAGAATTATGGCTTTTGGTAATAGTGGTATGGAAATCGAGATATTACTAGTATGATGATGTAAAATAATGTCATGGATAAAGAAGAAAAAGAATTTTCTCTGGTAAAATTCTTTGATGCATTTCAAAAGCGTGTAAAGAAGATAAATACGTTTCCGATATCGACAGAGAATCTGAATATTCATCAAGATTTGGTAAAGATGCTAGGCGAAGAAGACACTGAGTTCTTTTATCCGTTTGCATCTTTGGTAATGGATCGACCTCAATCATTTGATGACTTGCTGTTTAGCCTGGAGCTATATGACAAATCATTTATCATGAGTATTGATCAGCAGTTTCCGTTTGAGGTTCCGTATGACGCATTAAACATTGACGAAGAAAAACTTGCCGATGCGCTGATAGGTATGGTTACAGGTTTGGCGAATGGACAAATCTTGATATTGGCAACTCTAATAGACGATGACGTTCAGGCAACCGAGGTATTGTACCAGCAGAAAAACGCAAAGCTATTCAATGTATTACGAACTTTTGCTTATTTCGATAAAAAGAGTAAACACGATGACGCAAATTATTCGACAAAGATTCACAGAAATAAGTTTGAGATAGATCAGGTAAGAATCGACACTAAATTACTAGAGCAATTTGTACCGTTGTCATTGGAGGTAAACGCTTCTAATAGAAAACCGTTTCTGGATTTAGATTCGCCATTAACTAAATCTGTCTATAAAAAAAACGTGGACAACGGTAGTGAAATTTGGTCACAAAATTTAGTCGCGAACTGGATTCCCGGCTATAATCCTAATAAAAAACATTCCAAAATCCAAAAATTTGTTGAGTATAGTTACTACCGCTATGTCGAAGTTGTCAGTGTGCTCGCCGCTGCGGTATTAATACTGACTCTTGATTCCCGAGCTGCTAACTTGAATATACTATTATTCTGTGCCGTGCTGCTTTTTGCCGTTACTGGAACCGTCTATCTTAAAAAAGTTGGTTATGCCATGTGGATTTTTAGGATTTTCGCATATATAGCTACACCTCTTTACGTTGTGTTCTTCTATAATTTGCAACTTGAGGGATTTTGGATGTGGTTTATTGCAATAATTGCCCTTGAACCAGTATTGGAGATGTTGGTCGTTGATTTTTATAAACTTGCCAACTCGCTGGACCAAAAAAAACGCGCGTAGCCGACGGGGTCCGGGGTCTCTGCAGACGCCCAAGAACTAGCAAATAAAGATACCGGAATAGTTCGTGGATTTCTGCCCAAAATCGTTAACTAGTTTTTATATTTTGGGACGACCCTTTACGGGTCGACAATCCACGACCGGTATTTTTGTTCGGTAGTTCATGGCGAGTCGAAGCCACCCCGGGGGTTTGCCCGCGTTTGACCTCAAATGCGGTGACCTGGTCCGCCGGCTGGCGGATGGGTCACTCCAGAACACTAAATATTTGGATACTTCCGTTTGCGCTCGGAGGTGTAGCTGTCCGCGCCTACTAAATCGGTAGGGGAGTTGATACCAATTTTGGTAAAATCGCGCACCATCGCAGGTCCAATGTTCGGTATATCGGTGAGTATACGTGCTTGTTCGGCTGTTTTTGCTTTCATGTATTAATTATACAGTCAAACATCAATGCAGGAAAAAAGTATTATATAATTTATTATATAAAAAGTTATATAATAAATCTAAGATAACAGTTGTGAATTACATATAGAGTAGGGCAGAGAGCCGAGCTATTATATTGACATAAGTTTAAAAAAGTACTATAGTAATGATAATCCTCCCGCTACCCAGTGGAGGCCGTAGAAGGGTAGAGACATGAATCACAAAACAGCCTCGGCTGTGTTTTTGTGCGCGCCACTCGCGCTGGGTTTATCCGCATGTGACGATGAGGAATCTGTCTGGAATCTTCGTGAGATTAGCGGAATCGTCGCTTCGGTCAATAACCCAAAGAGCGTCGGTAGCGATAGCTACATGGAGTTCCAGTTCGAGAGCCAGACCGTGACGTATCGTTGCTACATCGAGCGTGAGCACGAATGCTGGCTGATCGAGCCGGGTATGAAAATGAAAGTTGAGGTCGCGAATACCGCAGGGCATAGCGATGTCGTCCAAAAGATCCTCGACCTCCAGTTGTACGGCTGAACAAAAGCCTAGATAATAGTGGGCCAACGAACAAACAAGTGATTCTAGTCGCCATACCTTTGGCGCCACTGACACCCGGAAAGGGGCGTCCATGTGGCGCCTCTTTTGTTTGTATCACTGGCTCTGGGGGGTCTGATAGAATAAATCTATGATAAAGGTCCCCTTTTACCCTAATGATGAGACGGAGATGCACTGTTTTCAAGCGTCTATGCAGATGATACTAGGCTATTTTATGCCTGAACGAGAGTTTACCATAGACGAATTGGTAAAGATCTCTGGCTCTGTGCCAGGCATGTCAACATGGCCATCACGAATGTTGATAGAACTGGACAAGATGGGTTTTGACGTTGTAATGATTGAAGGCTTTGACGGTCATAATTTTATAGCGCGTGGTGCGGACTATTTGCGTGATGCATTTGGTGGCGCAACTGCCGAGTGGCAAATAGCGAACGGTGACATACCGAAGGAACAGCGTGATTATGTAGAATTGTTTGAAACCAAAGCGGATATTCAGACTCGCATACCAACGATGGATGACGTAAAGAGATACATAGACGATGGTTATCTAGTGGCCTGTAATATCAATTCTAGAAAATTGAAAGGTCTAGGTGGTTATGTGGGGCACAGGGTGGTTATTCTGGGTGTTGGTGGTAGTGATATTGAGCTACACAATCCCGGACCGCCCCCGTTACCTAATCAAAAAGTCAGTCATGCAGATTTTGAAGCTGCATGGGCATCACCAAACGATGACGCAAAGGAAATGATAGCAATCCGAAGGCGCGATAAATGATAATCGGAATATGTGGTCCTAGCGCGTCGGGCAAATCAACATTGGCAGAAATGTTGGCCGATGAGTTTGGTGGTAAGGTAATAAAACTAGACAATTACTTTTTGCCCAATCCGATATATAAAAAGTACGATGATGACGGCAAAAACTGGGAATTACCAGAGAACGTAGACTGGCCCGCAGTCGAGAAATTAGTGGACGAGATAGCATCTGGCAAAGATAGTGTAACGGTTCGGAAATTTATCTTTGATGATAATACGTATACGGAGTCGGAGCAAAAGGTAAAACCAATGATGATAATCGAGGGCTTTTTGCTATTGCATGACGACGAAATACTCAAAAAGATGGACCTGACGGTATATTTGGATATTCCCGATAGAGTAGGGCTAAAAAGGCGTATGCAAAGGGATGGTAGCGACGAGAATCGTGCGTGGTACGAGGAGGTTACTTTTCCTGAGTACGCACCGCACAGGGATCATTTCGAACGAAAGGCCGACGTGGTGCTCGATGGTGAACTGTCCATCAATGATAATTTCGCGGTTTTGAAAGAAAAAATAAAAGGCTTGATGTAGTCGTGCCCTCGGTATGTACATGGCGAGGGGTGCTCGCGTCCTATAATGATCAGCTTAACGATTACTAGAATGCGACTCGGCCATCGCCAATAAGTCTATCGGTAATGGGCTGATTTGGCAGGAATGGGTATCTAGCGTCGCTGACCTGACTTGCTCGGAAGTCATCTAATTCTATAAAAGACCTTGCCATGGGCGTGTCTATGCCAAACGCCCGTAGAACCACGGCAGTTATATGATAGCCGCGTGATTCGCTGGCTACATCGTGCCTCTGAGTCAAATACATAGGCCCGTCCGCTACGGCATCTATAGCATGTACGTATTCGTGCGCGATTAACGAACCGCAAGTGGCGTCGCCTTCGGAGAGTATTGAACGTCGGACCGTAATCAAAGGCCGACTGACGCTATATTCCCTGAAACTGGGGTCTTTGACGCCTTTGTACCTATGGACTGTCGTTGAGGTTTTTGCGAGCGTGTTGGGCCTGTATTCGGCGTTGAGGTACTGTTTTGGAGGAGGGGTGTTGCTATCTGACGTTTCACCGGATGCTTCTGGAGCTGGAGAGGCATCGAAAAACGAATCTATTTCGGATAGAGGCATATCGAGACCGTATGTTGCTGATCTGGTAGATTGTTCGGGCGTAAAATATCGTACTTGTCTGTCGTCGGTCATTGGCGCCATAACGACATCCGTTTGATTAGCCTGCTGATCTGTTAGGGGTACGAGGGCTACGTTGTCTGAATTTTTTTGACTGCGAGGTATATGGAAAGCGTCATTTTTAAGATTGGGCAAGAAAACCGTCTGGTTTATTTCTAGCAATTCCGACGTCAGGCTACCCAGCTTTGTGGCGACTAGGGGGTTGCGCAGTGCCTTGTCCGTGGACTCGACAAAGCTATCAAAAGCAGACGACAAACTTCGACTCTCCATACTCACGTAAAACATAACAGTACTATACAATAAAATACCGAATATTTCAATGAAAACATTCCATTATTTATGAAAAGATGGTATAATATAGTTAGGACGAATAGGACTACTGAAGGAGTTTTTATGTCCGACCTAGCAGTGAGGAATCGACTGACGATGAGTCGTTCTGGACAGGATGACTATCTGCGTTTTTCGTGCAACGGACACCATTTTCTGTGTTTGGCGTTCGAAAACAGCAGAGATCGTTTCATCGCACACCGGTGCGAGATCGTGGATAGCCCATTCGAGGGAGAAGTCGGCATCTACATCGCGCCCTGCATATCGTGGGCCGAGATGGAGAAGCCACTGCGTCACATCGTGATATCGCTTCCCGAGGATCTGTATCACGAGCATGTTTGCAAAAGAAATGCAGTGAACGCGTTTTCGAGCTTCGCCTTTGTTCACTCCAGCGGCGGAAGGGGGCTGGCCGCCGTGCAGTTGCGCGCAACGGGCGACTGGTACCCATCGATCGAATACCTACTGCCCGTATAACCCGCCACGGCCTAGCCAACTAACAAAAGTCGGCCCGCCATTGTGGCGGGTTCGACATTTAAAAAACTATGTTTTCACATATGTTGCCGTATACAGCAAATCTATCGAAGTGAGTAAAATTATTGTACAATATGCGAATAATGAAAGAGAGACATTTGATAACATATCCGGGATTCGCCGAGGGTAAAGACGCGAAGGGTCTATATACCGACCTAGAAGGATTGCATGACTGTAAAAATGGCGGTAATTATAATGTTCATATACTTCCTTTTTACGAGCAAAACACAGATGGTGACAGGGTGGTTCGCTCGATAGGCGAGCACGTAAGTATACTTCAGGCGTATATGGATAGCCTAGACGGCGAGATAACGGTCATTGGCAAGTGTGGCGGATCAAGGGTGGTCGTATCTATGGACGAAGAACATATAGCCAGAACCGAGCGAATCGCTTTGATCAATATACCGCCATGGAAGGGTAACAGACTGGGCGTAGAAAAGATGATTCATGGATGGGGTGGTGGTCCTGTGGGCGATGGCGGGACCTGGTATATTCCGCGTGACGCGACTGGCAGTAAAAGATATGTCGTAGAAAACGATTATTTAGATGAGGTGGATGGTTTTGATACCCTAGATAAGTGCCGATCAATAGCACGTAATCCATCTGCCGAGCTATATATTGTCAGGGGCATGAAGGACGAAGTGGTGCGTGTCGTCGATACCGGCGAAATACCCGGCGCGAAGTTTATTGATATCGAAAATGGAGATCATCATTTAACGGGAGCGTCTAGGCAGATAGCGTTGCGCGCGTTGGTGAACCGTGGAGTATTGGAGCGGTAATGACGGAGTTTGTGTATAGCGTTCGGAATCCATATATAGTCGGAGAGTTTGATGCCCAAGAGGCACAGGCATTTGCCAACGAATATGTGCGTTTGCTAGATGATTCGCGCAAATACCGTGTGTTTAAGCACGAAAAAGCCAGGGATCATTTGATAAGATTTGGTGCTCGCTTGATTGGCCAGAGTAATGATGATAGTCAAATCTTTTGGGAGAACGCGCATACTTGGGTAGAAAACGTGCATCTGCGCCAAGCTGATCCAGATGAAAATGAGAGCAAATGGCACTTTGATCATGACTACAAAGGCATTTTGCCGTTTGATTTGGGTGCTTCGTCATTGCCGTCAGAGATCGTCTGCGGAGACGTGCAGCTCGATTATTTTCCGGTCAACGAAATGGATCTGCAGAATCATTTGATCTCACGGCGCGGGCAGTTGGCGGTGAATAGATCGCTGGAAAAGGGTGATGCATGGCTATATACGGCAGATGAGCCATTGGAAGGAAAAATTGTTCGTATGCCAGACCCGACAATACACAGAAAAAGTCACGTACCTGCACCATACGAGGGTAGGTTTTTGTTGCGATCACCAATAGACGACTAACACTAGAAATTTATATATAAATATGTTATAATATAAGTATGACAGAGATTCAGAGCGGTGATTTGGAAAAGGAATTGCGTCGCACTACGGCTAATGAGGCCGTGGATGCAATGCATGAAATTATACTGGCTGATTCCGGCAAGATACATTACGATACCGGTTTGCCAAATCTAGGATTGCCAGAAGGTATATATAAAAAAGAAAAGAAAAAATTCGAAAAAGATCACAGAAGCGTGATGAGTGCTTTGCAGCGGTATTGGTTGTCTAGCCGAAGTAATCCAAATGATGAGCCATGTGTTGTATCCGTAAAAGTGGACACTGCATGGCCGCATGACACTATTTTTAATAGCGAGCCTTTTTATATGGTAGTGACCGCAGAATCTATAGACGGTGGCGTATCGAGGTATGGTAGTACGAGCTGGATAGATGATGGCGTATTGAGACTGTATGACGTGTTTGTCGACGAGAATGGCGAGACCACGGCGATACAGGGGATGGAGTTTCCGGATGACGGTTTTTACGCGCGTATTCATGAACAGCTTTCCGTTAGGGCGAGTTTACTACTGGAATATGTATCGCACGGTGCAGTGCCAGAGGATGGCTTGGAATCACTACTAGAGCATATACAGATAGAATTAACGAGATCTTTTGACAATGCCGACGAGGCAAAGGAGTGCGTTGATGAATTGCGCCGTCGAAGCCTGCAGGCGAGGGGGTCTTTTGAGATGGTAAAAGAACGTGCCGAAGATGCCGTTATGTCAGATATGGAATTGATGGATTTGCGTGATATTTTGCGCGCCAGATTGGATAAATAGGGATATAATATAGCCATGAGTAAACAGCCAAAAAGATTATTTAGATCAAAAAAAGATCGCATGATAGCGGGCGTGTGTGGCGGTATTGCCGAATACTTTGGCATTGACCCCGTGATAGTGCGTTTGGTCGCGGTGTTATTGTTAATTCCTGGTGGATTGCCAGGACTATTGCCATATATCGTGCTGTGGTTTGTCGTGCCGGAAAATCCAAAACAGAAAAAGGCATAAAACATCATGTGGCATAAGGGTCTGGAGTT